>SVSH01000010.1 GCA_015064395.1 Oscillospiraceae bacterium | reverse complement strand
GGTCTTCTCGTTGAATGCCTTGGTGAATACGGGGATAGCTACACCGTAAGCACCGAGTGCAGGACCAACGGGCGGCTGGGGAGTCGCCTTGCCTGCGGGAAGCTGCAATTTGATATAACCCAAAATTTTCTTTGCCATAATTCATACACCTCCAAATGTGGTCATTCCGGGGGACTTCAAAATTTTTCCCCCTCCCACCTGCACGTCGCGGCAAATGCGAAGTACAGTGTGCATAAGCTGTTTGTCTTATGCGTTCTTTACCAGCTTGAGCACGGATGCTTCCAGCTCAACCGGCATGTCACGGCGGCCGCGCTTGACAAGCACGGTAACCGTCTTCATGTCGTCAGAAATGCTCTGAACGACACCGTTGTAGCCCTCGAACAAGCCACTGATGATCTCGACCGTATCGCCTACCTGGTAAGACAGCGTCACGCGGACCTCTTCCTCGAAGTTCAGCGCGGCGACCTCTTCCTCGGAAAGGGGAGTAGGACGGGACCCGGGACCGACGAAGCCGGTCACACCGGTAATGTTACGGACTGCGTGCCAGCTCTCATCCGTCATACACATTTTAATGTAGACATAGCTGGGGAAGATCTTGTATTCGACTTCCTTTTCCACGTCGCCGTTCTTTTCGATGACTTTTTCCACTGGGATACGGATATCAAAGATCAAATGTCCCAGTGCGCGGTTCTCAACGATTTTCTCAAGGTTATCCTTAACCTTGTTTTCGTAGCCCGAATAGGTGTGCGCCACATACCAGCGGGGGCCTACGTTCATTTGATTGATATCACTCATAGTTGCTGCCTCAGATCAGCGTTCCAAGACCCAAGATGGCCTGAGAGAAAGCGTAGTCCAGCGCGCAAATTGCGATTGCGCAGGCAACCACCAGGGCGAGAACGACAAGGGAGTTCTTGCGTACCTGCTTCCAGGGACACCAAACGATCTTTTTGATCTCGCTCTTATAGCTGCGGAAAAAGTGACCCATGCGCTCGCCCAGAGGCTTCTTGTCCTTCTTTGCGGGCTTTGCTGCTTTGGTCTGCTTTTCAGCGGCTTCGGGAGCCTTCTTGTTCATTTCTTCCATGAATTTACCTCCCCTGATTACTTAGACTCTTTGTGAGTCGTGTGCTTGCGACAGAAGCGGCAGAACTTCTTCAGCTCGATTCTATCCGGGTCGTTCTTTTTGTTTTTCTTTGTGTCATAATTTCTCTGCTTGCACTCAGTGCATACCAGAGTGACCTTGACTCTTACGTCATTCGCCATAGTTATCGGCACCTCCTGTAATCTTTGATTTATTCCGGCCTTGCGGCGGAATATGTGTACCTCCCTCCGGCAGAGTATGCATGCCCGTCCGCAGGACGCGTCCGGCGGATGGCGCCGGGCACAACAAAAAAGCCTGCTGCGCAGAGGTAGAACGATTATACCATAGTCTTTTTGTCTTGTCAAGCGTTTTTTCATAAGATTTCAAACTTTTTTTGCACTTTTTGCGCTTTTTTCGAGGAATTTTATTCCATATATATAAACGCGCATAAATCGGCGTCCCCGCTCCGATACTATGAGTGACGTGAGAGTCGATCCGACGTGGTCGGCAACACGTCGGACAGTGAGATCTCGCATCGGCCGCATCAGGACGCACGGATGACGGCCGTGCGGTTCTCACAAGGAAAGGAAATCGAGACGGCATGAGACAATCCCCTCGACCGATGGGACACCTGTCCTTCCCGTTTGCCCTTTTGCTCTCGCTTTGTATGCTTGTTTTACTGCTGACACCCACGGCGTCTGCTCTTGAAGCGGCCCGTGGCAACAGCAACGGACATCCGACCGAATCGGTCATGATGCAGAGTGAGGACGGACGGGTGACGGACGAGGACGGGCGGATCGGAAACAGCTCGCGCGGCGCTGACCGCGCACCGGCGCAAGACGATTTTGCGCACGGGATTCTTCCGGATGAGCCCGGCACACCCACAATGCCGGAGGACGCAGACGGAAGTAACGGAAGCGAAGGCGGCATCGTCGTCCAAGATGGTGCGACACCGGCACGCGACGGAGCAAACGAGATACTGGATCCGGGTACGATGAACGGATCGGCAGAAAACGCCGAAACATCCGGCCCGATCGGCTGGATCGTCGCCATCCTCGTTGTGCTCGCAGTGGCGCTGGTCATTCTGGCCCTGCTTCCCAAAAGAAACAAGTCCCGATAAATTTGCTCTTTTCGGAGGGCCATCCGCATATGCGGGCGGCTCTCCTTTATTTTTGATTTTTTACCATAAACTACTGGACAAACACAAAAATATATTGTATACTACCCGTGGTAGCCTAAGCGACTCAATTATTCCAAAGGAATGGTAATCTCCCCATGAATATGAAGCAATGGATCAACGACCTGCGCACATCTTCCGTTAAGCGTGCGCTTCCCATTTTGTCGTTCCCTTCCATCCAACTGATGAATACGACCGTTCGCGATCTGATCTCCTCGTCCGAGATGCAGGCGCACGGTATGAAGCTGATCGCCGAGCGCACAAACAGCGCCGCGGCGGTGAGCATGATGGACCTGTCGGTCGAGGCCGAGGCGCTGGGTGCGCCCGTTAAGGTCTGTGAGGACGAGGTCCCTGCCTTGACCGGCCGCGTCATCGAAACCGAGGACGAGGCGCGTGCACTGGTACTCCCCAACATTGAGGATACCCGGGCAGGGCTTTACGTAGAGGCCATTCGCAAGGCTTGCGAGCTGATCACCGACCGTCCCGTCTTTGCGGGTGTGATCGGTCCCTTCTCTCTGGCCGGCCGTCTTCTTGACGTGACCGAGATCATGATGCTATGCTACGACGAGCCCGACATGGTGCACGTCGTGCTGGAAAAGGCAACTGAATTTCTCATTCGCTACATCCGCGCCTATCGAAAGACGGGAGCGGGCGGCGTGATGGTGGCCGAGCCCTTGGCGGGCTTGCTTTCTCCTGCCCTGATGGAGGAATTTGCCGCGCCTTACATGAAGCGCATCGTGGACGCGGTGCAGGACGACGAGTTTATCGTCATCTATCACAACTGCGGCGGTGCGGTGCTGCGTCTGATCGATCCCATCGTCGAATGCGGTGCGGCGGCGTATCACTTTGGCAATGCCATTGACATGAAGGCGGCACTGGAGAAGATGCCCGCGGACGTTGTGGTGATGGGCAATATTGATCCTGTGGGACAGCTGACCGAGGGAACGCCTGAGGGGGTATATGCGGCGACGACCGCGTTGCTTGAGCAGTGCTCGGCACACAGCAACTTCGTTATTTCGTCGGGATGTGACGTACCGCCCCGGGCGAAGTGGGAGAATATTGATGCATTTTTCCGCGCGGTGGGAGATTTTTATCGTTGAATATGATTGGAGGAAGACTTCTTTGCAGGGGTCTTCCTTGTTTTTTTATTGAGTATTTGGATATGGCTAAATTTCAAACAACTTCTTCTTTTGCCTCGCCCAGCTCCGCGCGCTCGGTGTACCGGTTTTTTGATGCTACTTCTTGCCGCGCGGCAAGAAGTAGCCAAGAAACGCGCCCAGGCGTTCCCCCTGGGGACCCCCGGCATTGCCGCTCTACAAAGAGGAAGACGAGAGATTACATAAACCCTTTTGATGCTGTGCCTCAACTCTTGTCACCACGAGCGGCATGTGGAGGAAGCAAGAGGCTTTGCTTTCCGTTTTGCGAAAAAGCTATGCTGTCATAAGCCGCGTTGAACGACAGCAAGAGCTTTTTACTATCGCATCTTGCGTGCACCTTCCGTGTTTGCAAGTTTTTTTAACTTGCAAACGCAAGCGCTGAAACTGTAGATTTTTGCGTCGTGTTGCGCGGAGCGAGAGCGTAGCGCCCACAAAGACGCACTGCGGGTTTTCAAAGGGCTCCAGGCCCTTTGGCGCCCTTCTTCCGCCACTTCTTGGGGCGTGCCAAGAAGTGGCATCATTCGCACAGCGCACGCGCGAAGCTGGGTGCGCGTGGGGAGGAGAAGTTGTTAAAACCTCATTCTCCCTAAAACAAAATATCCCAAAACCTATTGCAATTTTTCCAAAAAAGTATTATCATATACCCACATCACCCATCATTTCAAACAAAGGAGCCCATATGAACATCGTAATCGTAGGCGACGGTAAGGTCGGCGACACCCTCGTCCGCTATATCTCCGGCGAAGGCCACAGCGTGACCGTGATCGATAAAAACCCTGCCCTGATCAACCGCGTTGTAAACCAATACGACGTGCTGGGCGTCGCAGGAAACGGCGCCAGCCAGGCCGTTCAACTGGAGGCCGGCGTCCCGGATGCCGATCTGTTTATCGCCGTCACCAATACCGACGAATTGAATATGGTCTGCTGTATGATGGCCAAAAGCCTGGGTGCCGCCCACACCATTGCCCGCGTCCGTGACCCTGAATATTCCCGCGAGAATAATTTTCTCCGTAACCACCTGGGCATTGACCTGGTCGTCAATCCCGAATACGATACCGCCCGCGAGATCGCTCGCCTGATCCGCTTCCCTGCCGCCCTTAAAATAGACGCCTTTGCCAAGGGGCAGGTCGATATGGCCGAGATCTACGTCTCGGAAGGGCATCCCCTGGCCGGCAAGCAGCTGTACACGCTATCCTCCCTGTTTGGCGTTCGCGTGCTGGTGTGCGCCATTCGCCGCGGCGAACAGGTGTTCATCCCTTCCGGTGATTTCACCATTATGGCGGGAGATAATATCAGTATCACCGCCTCGCACACCGATCTGTCCTCCTTCTTCGGCAAGCTGGGTCTGATGGGCAAGCCCGTCCGCGACGTCATGCTGCTGGGCGGCGGTCGCATCGCTTATTACCTGGCACAGCACCTGACCCGGCTGAACATCCGCACCCGCATCGTCGAGATCGACGAGTCCCGCGCCCAAGATCTCTCCACCCTGCTGCCCAACTCCACCATCATCGCGGCGGATTGCACCAATGGAGAAATTTTGGAGGAGGAGGGACTTGCCGAGATGGATGCCTGCATCGCGCTGACCGGCAACGACGAGGAAAACGTCATCGTTTCGATGTTTGCCCGCACGCAGGGCGTCGAGCGCATCATCACCAAGATCGACCGTCTGTCCTTTATCAAAATGCTACCCGAATTGGGCATTGACTGCACCGTTTCCCCCCGCCAGATCTCCTCGACCACCGTGCTTCGTTACCTGCGCGGCCTGGAGAACGGCAAAAAAATGGTACAAAAACGAGGCGGGGAGGAAGGAGACCCAGGCCGGGAGCATTCCGTCGGCATCAAGTCGCTGTACAAGCTGTGCGATGACCGCGCCGAGGCGCTGGAGTTCGACGTTGATCGCCACTTCCGCAAGCCGGGCATCCCCCTGATGTCCCCCGAATTCAAGCTCAAGCCCAACACCCTGATCGCTTCTATCGTCCGCGCGGGCAAGGTCATTTACCCCCACGGCGGCAGTACGCTGGAGGCTGGAGACAGCGTTATCGTCGTCACCACCAATCCCCAGCTGTCCGAGCTGAACGACATTCTGGATTGAGGTTTACTTCATGAATTTACGTTTGATTCTTTATATCATCGGCCAGATCATGCGCGTCGAGGGGCTACTGATGTTGCTTCCCTTTGCCTGCTCGCTGATCTACCGGGAGGACTCGTGGCACGCCCTGCTCATCCCCATCCTTCTGCTGCTCATCGCAGGCACGCTGCTCACGCTGCGCCGTCCGGCAGAGCGCGACCGCATGGGCGTGCGCGACGGCTTGTTCGTCGTGGGGGTTTCCTGGGTGGTGCTGTCGCTGTTTGGTATGCTACCCTTCATCATCAGCGGTGCGATTCCCCATCCCGTTGACGCCTTCTTTGAAACCGTCTCCGGCTTTACCACCACGGGTGCGACCGTGCTGGGCGACGCCGTCGGCACACTGCCCGGGGATCTGGATCACGGCATTGCGCTGTGGCGCTCGCTGACCCACTGGATCGGCGGCATGGGCGTCCTCGTTTTCGTTCTGGCCGTTATGCCCCAGCAGCAGTTCAAGTCCGCACGCCTGATGCACGCCATGCGCGCCGAGGTGCCCGGTCCGACCGCCACCAAGGTGGTGGCAACCATCCGTCGCTCGGCGATCATTATGTATGCCATCTATGTAGCCCTGACCCTGATCGAGATCGTATGCTTGCTGTTCGGCGGTATGTCGTTGTTTGACGCGGTGCTCCACACCTTTTCCACGGCGGGAACCGGTGGCTTTTCTAACATGAACACCTCCATCGGGGCGTTTGACAGCTCCTATATCCACTGGGTCATCACCGCCTTTATGTTGATCTTTTCGATCAATTTTAACCTGTACTATCTGATACTGATCGGTCACGTGTCCCAAGCGCTGAAGAGCGAGGAGCTTCGCTGGTTTTTGATTGTGGTCGCCTCCTCGGTCACCATCGTCACACTCAATATCCTGCCGGGATACGATAGCTTTGCCATCGCCCTGCGTGATGCAGCCTTCACCGTCTCCTCATTCATTTCGACCACGGGCTTTACCACCGCCACCTACGACGCCTGGCCACAGCTCTCACAGGCTATCCTGGTATTGCTCATGTTCATCGGTGGCTGCGCCGGCTCGACCTGCGGCGGACTGAAGATCAGCCGTCTCATCATTTTGATCAAAAGCGCCTTCCGCGAGCTCCGCTTTATCCTGCGCCCTCGCGAGGTACGCGCCGTGCGCGTCGAGGGCAAGCCGGCAGACGACGATACCATCCGCGGTGTCAACGCCTATTTTTCTCTCTTCATGCTCATCTTTACCCTTTCGACGGTGCTTTTGATGATATTGAACCGTTCCGATCTGCTCACTTCCTTCACCGCCGTGGCCTCCTGTCTGAACAACGTCGGCCCGGGCCTGGGTGAGCTTGGTATTCTGGGCGGTGGCAGCTTTGGCGGCTTTACCGTTGCATCCAAGCTGTTACTTTCCTTCAATATGCTGCTGGGGCGTCTGGAGCTGTTCCCCATCCTCATTCTGTTCCTGCCCTCCGCTTGGTCTAAAAAATAATTTTCAAAATCTTTTGACAACCTATTGACAATCACGTGACCGCGTGTTATAATTATGATACACGGTCGCGTGATATTTTTATACGCCCCACGGGCAGAAGGAGTTACCTATGGCATTTATCATTTTATCCCTGGTCACCGCGCTGGTTCTTTTCATCGTTCTCGGCATTTCGGTTGCGGAGAAAAAGTGGAAGCTGCGTCCCCGTCAGCTCCTCTCGCTGCTTGGCTGCCTGTGGTTGATCGGCGGCATGTTTGCCGTCGTTCCCACCGGACACACGGGCATTCTGACCACCTTTGGCCGCGTGGAGGACACCACGCTGGAGGCCGGTCTGCATTTCAAGTTCCCCGTTCAAAAGGTCGTCGTGATGGACAACCGCACCCAGAAGTCCGTCGTTGACCTGAGCTGCTTCTCCAGCGACATCCAGGAGGTCTCCGTTCGCTATTCCATCAACTATCAGATCCAGAAGAGCGACGCACAGAACATCTACAAGACCATCGGCGAGGAGTATTACGACGTCGTGATGCAGCCCCGCATTGAGGTGGCTGTTCGCAGCGTGATCGCCAAGTACACGGCCGAAACGCTGATCGAGAACCGCGACAGGCTCTCCTCCCAGATCACCGACATCCTTTTGAAGGAGTTGAGCGTCTACAATATCGACGTCGTCAACACGGCGATCGAGGATATGGATTTCTCGGACGTCTTCACCCAGGCGGTCGAGGCGAAGCAGGTCGCCCAGCAGGAAAAGCTGAAGGCCGAGACCGAGCAGGAGCAAAAGACCATGGAGGAGCAGGCCGCCGCTGACCGTCAGGTCATCACGGCCCAGGCGAATGCCGAGGTCGTCAAGATCCAGGCAGAGGCGGAAAAGGAGGTTCTGCAGATCCAGGCTGACGCCGCCGAGTACGCCGGTCAGAAGGATGCCGCCGTCAACAAGGCACTGTCCGAGTCGCTGACCGAGGTACTGCTGGAATACTACGCCATCAAGCAGTGGGACGGCAAGATGCCCGAGTTTATCGCAGGCATGGATGAGCAGGGCATTCTGGCTTTGATCTATGGTCTGAAGAACCAAGAAGATGCCACCGAGCAAGCTCCCGAGGAAACCACCGAGGAGACCGACGAGCAAGCCGGCGAATAACCTGATCGCTCAAAGGATGGGCCGGGACAAGATGTCCCGGCTCGTTTTTTGTCGCATTTCTCCATGATAAGGGGCTGACTCGCCTCGACAACAGTCTCCGTCTAACTGACCCTTGACAAACGGGGAGAAAGGGGATATAATGGTACGTGTAGCACGTAGTACCAGATCTCGTGCTTCCCATCGCTTGGCGCTCAAGGCGCACATAGCAAAACTATTTTAAGGAGGAGTTCCTTTTGAACGCCGAATTGAAAATGACCGGCTCCTCGTTCAGCTTTGCCGCACCCGAGGAATTGCAGGTCAACCTGCTCGCCGCCCCCTTTGGCATCCCCCGTCAGTCGCCCACCTTCAGCTGGGCCATGCGCTCGGGTGAGGTCGGGGACATTCAAACGAGTTATCGCATTTTCATCGCGCACCGTCTGTCGGATATGAAAGAGGGAGACTATCTCTTGGACACCGGCTGGATCGCCACCGACGAGTGCAGCAACGTCCGCATCGCGGGACTCGACACCCTGCTCCGGGACAACGAGCTGTATTACTGGGCCGTTCAGCTGCGCAATAAAAATGGCATGGAGAGTGCCGTGTCCGATCCCGTTCCCTTCTCTACGGCTGTAGGCGAGGATTGGGAAAGCACCCGTGGCATCTGGAGCGAGGATGCCGAGGGCGGCGGAAACTTTTCTTTCCTCCGCTCCGAGGTTCGCATCACGGATGTGGAAGACATCGAGCGGGCGCTGATCAGCGTCACCGCCACCTCTCCCGAGCCCTCCCGTCAGTACGTATACCATCTGTTTATCAATGGACACTTCGTCGGCCTTGGCCCGACCCGTATGGGCAAGAGCTTCGACGGCGAGGAGATCCTATACTACAACACCTACGACGTCACCTCGCTGTTGCGCGAGGACGTCAACGTCATCAGTGCCTTGAACTATACCATGGCAGAAAAAGGATTTCTCTGCCAGCTGACCGTCTTTTATGACGACGGAGACAAGAAGATCCTGCTCAACAGCGCGCGTGACGCGGAAGCCTTCCGCGCCCTGGACGGCAAGGCGGCCTTCTGTCCCGATCAGTCCATCGGCACCGGTTATTTCAAGGCAGAGGCCGAGAACATCAACGCCGAGCAGTATCCCTTCGGCTTTGAGAACGTCGGTTTTGACGCATCGGCATGGCACCCCGCCGTCCTGCGGGAGGACCTTGAAATCTCGGGTGAGCGCCTGCTCGCTCCCTACCCGTCCGATCCGGTGGGCCGCTACGAGCAAGAGGTCGCTCTGGTAGAGAACCGTGGTGACGGCCACTATTTCATCGACTTGGGCCGCGAGGTCATCGGCGGTCTGCGCCTGACGCTGACGGCTGACGCACCCCACACCATTCGCCTTTGCTTTGGTGAGGAGCTGAACGAGGACGGCTCGGTCCGCTACCGTATGCGCACCAGTAACGTGTACCTTGAGAACTGGACGCTCAAGGAGGGCGTGCAGACGCTGGAAAATTATAGCCTGAAAACCTTCCGCTACGTCGACATTTTCGATTGCCGGGCGGAATTGAAGGAAGAGGATGTCAAGGCCATCGCCATCCGCAAGGCCTTTGATGCCGACGCTTCCTCATTTGCCTGCTCCAACGAGGTGCTGTGCCACTTGTACGACACCTTCAAATACGCCATTTGTGCGACCAATCAGGATCTTTACGTCGACTCGCAATCGCGCGAGCGTTGCGCCTACGAGGGCGATGCCCTGATCAATATGCTGTCCGCCTACACGTACGAGGCCAGCATGGCGCTCCCCCGCTTTTCCATCGAGTATCTGATGACGCACCGCACCTGGCCGGCCGAATACACCTTGATGCCTATACATATGGTGCGCCTGGATTATCTGTATTCAGGCAATCGCTCGCTCCTGGAGCGCGCCTACCCTTGGCTTCGCAACATGATGCTCTCGGAGCGTCCCGATCCCGAGGTGGGGCTGTTCCCCAGCAAGGCCGCGCCACACAACGGCTGGAATTCCATTCTGGTCGACTGGCCGGTCAATTCACGGGATGGCTACGAGATGCAGGCTGCTTATTACAACACCGTTTACAACGCTATGATGCATATTTCCTTGCGCGACATGGCCATCATGGCGCACGTGCTCGGCAAGGAGGATGACGCGACCGCCTTCCGCGCGGACGCCGATGCTCTGCGGCACAATATGATCGAGCGCTTGTACGACAGCACGCAGGGGGCCTTCCGCGACGGTTTGACCCGCGAGGGTGCTCCGGTCGAGCATTTCGCGCAGCACGCAACTATTTTTGCTCTTTGCACCGGCGTATACCGTGACGCCGAGATGAAGGACACCCTGGGCCGCCACCTGGTTGGTCAGGAGACGATCCGCACCAGCATTTACGGTGCATTTTTCCATCTGGATGCTTTGTACCACGCCGGCTTTGGCGCGTATGCGACCGCTCTGCTTGCCGACGGCGATCTGACGCCCGGCATACATTCCTTTGCCTCCTCGCTGTACAACGGTGGCGTGACCATCGCACCCGAGGCCTGGAACGTAAACGAAAAGGCAAATATGACCTTCTCGCATCCTTGGGGATCGGCACCCGCCTCCATGATCGTGCGGGGTATGTTCGGTATTCGTCCGACGCGACCCGGCTTCCACAAGTTTGAGGTTCGCCCCCAGATCGGCGACCTGCCCTACGCCTCCATTCGCGTACCGACGGTCAAGGGAGCGATCGTAGTTTCGCTGGGGCAGAACCGAGAGGCATACGAAGCAGAGATCACCGTTCCCGCCAACACCAAGGCGACGGTATATCTGCCTGCGGTAGCCGGCGGCACGGACACGCTGTTTATCAACAGTCAAAAGTCCAACTTCCCCTTGGAGGACGGTTGCTTTACGATCGAGCTCGGCGCAGGAACTCACCGGCTCCTGGCGCAGTAAAAAAGATAGACAACCTCCCATCCCACGCGGCATGTGTGGGATGGGAGGTTTGTTTTGTTTAGCTGAATTTCAAGCAACTTCTCCTTTTGACGCTCACACTGTGCTTCGCACGCGTTCGCTGTACTGTCTTTGTTGTTCATTCTTTGCCACGCGGCAAAGAACGAACCAAGAAAACGCGCCAAAGGCTGCCGCCTTTGGAAACTGCTCCCGTGCCGCTCTTCAAAGAGGAAGACGAGAGATCACATAAACGCTCCCTGTGCTGTGCCTCAAATTTTGCCAGCACGAGCGACAGGCAAAGAAAGCAAGGGTTTTTGCCAAACCGCACCCATCTTGGGCGTGCGCTCATGCGCCCAAGATGGAGGAGGCTTGCGAAAGCAAAAGCCCCGGCGGCTCTCGAAAGCCGTCGGGCAGCGGGGTCCCAAGGGGTGTCCCCTTGGTTCCCTTCTTGGCTACTTCTTGGGGAACGCCAAGAAGTAGCATAAACCTCCCGCCGCGCGTTGTGCGGCGGACAAAGGAGAGAAAACTAAATTTCAAGCAATTGCTTCAAATCCCGCCCAACAAAAAAGCGGACTTTCCAAAGAAAGTCCGCTTTTTTAGTCCAAACTTATTCTTCCTCTGCCAGCGCCTGCATGTCATCCTCTTCTACGATGCACGCAAACTTCTCCTGGCATGCAGGACAGGTCAGATCCTCCGGATCGACCGACTCATCAAAGCAGATGGTCTCGCCGCAAGAAGGACACACGATCTCAAAATAATCGTCGCAACCGCTGCAACCCTCGCATTCGCCGTCGCACCAGTCCTCATCCTCGTCGTCCTCTTCGTCGTCCCAGTCGTCAAGCTCTACCTCTTCGTCCAAAAACTCCTCAACGTCGTTCAGATCGTCGTCGATCTCCTCGATATACTCACGCAGCTCCTCGAGTTCACAGGCGACCTCGTCCATATCGGTATCCAACATCTCGACCGCCGAGCACAGCTCCTGCGTCAGATCGATCAGAGCGGCAATCAGCTTGCCCTCCTTGGTCTCCTTGTCATAGTCCAGACCGTCAGCCAGGCCCTTCAGATATGCAGCTTTTTCCTTCAGTTCCATTGTTATGTTCTCCTTTCGTTTGAACAAAAAGGGAGAATGGCGCACCGCGCGGCGGTATTCCTTCTCCCTCCTGTGTTTTTGTTGATTTGTTTTATGCTCTGGACAGATATTCGCCCGTTCTGGTATCAATCTTGAGCACGTCGCCCTCGTTGATGAACAGGGGAACCTTGATCTCAGCGCCCGTCTCCAGCGTTGCGGGCTTGAGGGTGTTGGTTGCGGTGTTGCCTGCGAAGCCGGGATCGGTCTTAGCAACAGCCAGCTCAACGAATGTGGGGGGCTCAACGCCAAAGACGTTGCCCTTGTAGGAAATGATCTTAACCATCATTTCTTCCTTGACGAACTTGAAGTTGTCGTCAACCTTGTCGTGTGCAATGAGAGTCTCCTCCCAAGTCTCGGTGTCCATGAAGTGGTACAGGTCACCGTCGTCGTAGGAGTACTGCATCTCGCGACGCTCGATATAAGCGTTCTCAAACTTGTCAGTCGGCGAGAAGGTACGCTCAACGATACCGCCCGTCATGACGTTCTTCATCTTGGTACGGACGAATGCGGCACCCTTACCGGGCTTTACGTGCTGAAACTCAACGACCTGCCAAACGACACCGTCGCCCATGTCAAACGTAACGCCATTCTTAAAATCACCAGCTACTACCATTTGAAACCTCCAGTTAGTTAAACTCTTTGTGAATAGTATTTGCAAATCATTATATAACATTTTTTTTGATTTTTCAATACCCCGAGCACATTTTCCCGAAAAAATTTACAATTTTTTTATTGATTTGGATCGCCATCCCAAAAAGGCCGCTATAAATATGAAAAAATGCAACCGAACCGTTGACATTTTCGCAAAAATGGGGTAAAATAAATTATGTATTGCTCCTAAAGGAGCAAGGAGAGGACGGAGTGTCTTACATGATTCGCAGCATGACCGCTTTTTCTCGTGCCACCCGCACGGATGAACTGAATACCATCGTTGTGGAAATGCGCTCGGTCAACAACCGTTACCTGGATTGTTCGCCGAGATTGCCCCGCGTATTCTCGGGGCTGGAGGAGCGCATCCGCCCGTATCTGCAGAGTCGAGGCATCAGCCGCGGCAAGGTAGACATCACCGTGTCTCTGGAAAGCAAGGATCAGACCCCCCGCGGCATGACGGTCAACGACACTGCCGTGCGCGCCTATCTCGATGCGCTGTACCATCTGCGTGACGAGTACGGCTTGACCGATGACATCAGCGTCATGCGCATCGCCGCCAATCCGGCCATTTTTGCCCAGGAGCAGGTTGAGGTCGACCTTGATGAGAGCTGGGAGCGCCTGTTGCCGGTCCTTTGCGAGGCCACAGACGCCTTTATCGCCGCCCGCGAGCGCGAAGGGGCGAGACTGCGCGACGATCTGCTGACCAAGCTGCAAAATCTGCGCCGCCTGACCGACGGTGTTGAGGAACGAAGTGCAGAGGACGTCAGCGGCTATCGCAAAAAGCTGGAGGAGAGATTGCGCACCATTCTGGCAGACAACCGCGTCACGGCAGATGAAAACCGCATTCTGACCGAATGTGCCCTGCACGCCGACAAGATCGCGGTGGATGAGGAGCTGGTTCGCCTTCGCTCCCACTTCGCTCTGTTTGAGGATCTGATGAACGCAAACGATGCCGTCGGCCGCAAGCTGGACTTCCTCATTCAGGAGATGAACCGCGAGGTCAACACCATCGGCTCCAAGTGCGCCGACGCCGAGATCGCCCACCGCATTGTGGATGCCAAAAACGAGCTGGAGAAGATCCGCGAGCAGATCCAGAATCTGGAGTAACATACAAGCGAGGTGCCGCATGAAGTTTATCAATATTGGTTTTGGTAATATGGTCGCCGTCGACCGTGTCGTCGCGCTGGCCAGCCCCGATTCTGCGCCCATCAAGCGCCTGATTCAGAGTGCCAAGGACGACGGTCGCGCCATCGATGTGACCTGCGGTCGCCGCGCCCGCTCGGTCGTCATCACCGACTCCGAGCACGTCATTCTCTCGGCTATTCAGACCGAGACCATCGCAAACCGTCTGGAAGGCGACAGCAATGCCTACGGCACGGAGGACGGCGAGCTTGCCGAGGAGGATTCGTAAATGGAAAGAGGTCTTATGGTCGTCGTATCCGGTCCTGCCGGATCGGGTAAGGGCACGGTCAACGCCGAGCTGCTCAAAACCGGCGAGTTCGTCTATTCGGTCTCGGCCACCACGCGTGCGCCCCGTCCGGGCGAGGTGGACGGTGTCAACTACCACTTCATCACCGAGGAGGAGTTCCGCGCTCGAATCGCCGAGGGCGGCATGCTCGAATACACCCAATATTGCGGCAACTTCTACGGCACGCCCAAAAAGGAAGCCGAGGAGGTGCTGGACAGCGGCAAGCATCTCATTCTTGAGATCGAGGTCGACGGTGCGATGCAGGTCAAGAGCCGCTACCCCGAGGCCGTGCTCATCATGCTTCTCCCCCCCTCCTACGAGGTACAGGAGCAGCGTCTGCGTGGCCGCGCCACCGAGACAGAAGAAAAGATCTTAGCAAGACTGGAGCAGACCAAATTCGAGGTGCGCCGGGTGAATGAATACGATTATATCGTCTACAACTGCGACGGATGCGCCGTAGAGTGTGCCAAGGAGATCCAGACCATCGTTCACGCCGAATGCCTGGCCGCCAAGCGCCGTCCAAATGCCGCCTCGGATTACTTCCGTCGGCAAAATTAACATCGACACTTTGCATTTACATAACTATAAAAGAGAGGATTTATCATGCTTTACCCTACCATCCATCAACTGACCGGCGGTAACTTCAACCGCTATGAGCTTGTCATTGCAACCGCTAAGTGTGCCCGCATGGTCACCGATGAGTACGTCCGCCAGAGAGAGGCGGCCGAGAAGGCAGTTGCCGGCATTAAGGACGGCGACAAGAATCTGTGCAATATGATCGACAAGGAATACAGAGACGAGAAGGCGGTCAAGGTCGCCATCAACCATATCCGCACGGGAGATTTTACGCTGTATCACTGCGAGGATGACGAGGACGACGAGCCCGTCGCAGAGCAGGCCTGATATGATATCGTCCCCTTGCATGCTTTTGGGGAAGCTGTGCTCAAAGAGCCGCGTGTCCCGTCCACTGTACCGAAGGGAGGTTGGAGCATGACGCCATCGTACGCCGGTGTGTATCTGTTGGATGCACCCTTTGCCATCGACCGCGTATACGACTACCTCATCCCCCGGTCCCTGTGCGACGTGGTGCATCGCGGTTCTTTTGTCACCGTTCCCTTTGGCAACGGCAACCGCAAGCATCTGGCGCTGGTTGCCGAGGTGCGCGATCACTCCCCCTTTCCCAAGCACAAGCCCCTTCTGTCCGTCTCGACCGATCGCATCGCGCTGTCCGAACACATGATGGGTCTGGCTCTTTTTATGAAGGAGCAGACACTATGCACCATAGGAGATGCCGTGCGGGCCATGATCCCCGCGTCTGCCCTGACCCGCATGACCGAGATCTATCTGCCCGCGCCGGGCGGAGAAGCACTGCCCACCGACCCCTCGCACCCCGAGGATGAGACGGTGGCCGCCTATATCCGCACAGCGGGACAGGTATCCACAGCCCAGCTGCGCCGCCGGTTCGGCACGACAACGGACGAGGCACTGCGCCGTCTGCGCGAGCGACGCATCGTCATCCGCGACGCGCTGTACAAGGACGTAGACGCCGCCAGCTACACCACCTGCCGTGCCCTGGCCATTTCCGAAGCAGACGCCTACGCCCTTCTCAACGGAACGGCTGACACCCCTGTGCGCTCTGAAAAGCACCGCACGGTGCTGCGCCTTTTGGTGGAAAACAACGCGCCCATGAGCGACAAGGAGCTGTGCGCCGCCGCGGGATGTACCCCGTCGGTGCTCACGACCATGACAAGTCGCGGCTATCTTGCCCTGCAAAAGCAGCTCAACGAGCGCCGTCCCTATGAAATAGAAAAGCTGCCCCCGCCCCGTCCTATTGAACTGAACGAGGAACAACGCCACGCTTATCTTACGCTGTGTGATTTCGTCGATTCGGGAGACGCGCACGCGGCTCTTTTGCACGGCGTGACGGGAAGCGGCAAAACCTCGGTCATGCTTGCCCTGATCAAGCATCTGCTGGGCAGTGGCAAGGGCGCCATCGTGCTCTTGCCCGAGATCGCTCTGACCCCGCAATCCATCGCCATTTTCTGCTCTCACTTCGGAGAATGCGTGGCGGTCATTCACTCGGGTCTGTCGGCCGGCGAGCGCTATGACGCTTACGAGCGCATTCGCAAGGGACAGGCGACCGTGGTGGTCGGCACCCGCTCGGCCGTGTTCGCCCCCGTGAAAAACCTGGGCGCTATCATCATTGACGAGGAGCAGGAGCACACCTACAAGTCCGATATGAGCCCCAAATACCGGGCGCACGACATCGCCCGCTACCGCTGTGCCCAGACGGGTGCTTTGATGCTGTTGGCATCGGCAACGCCCTCGTTGGAGAGCTATCACAAGGCGGTGGAAGGCAAATACACGCTGATCAAGCTGACCCGCCGCTACGGTCGCGCACTGCTCCCCGAGGTCATCATCTCGGATATGCGCCGCGAGAGTGCCTCGGGCAACACCTCGCCTTTGGGCACGCTGTTGTGCGGCGAGATCGCCAAAAATCTCGAGGTAGACAAGCAGTCCATTCTGTTTTTGAACCGTCGCGGCTACCACCGCTTCATCTCCTGCCGCTCCTGCGGCGAGGCCGTCCTGTGTGAGCGTTGCAGTGTCGCCATGACCTACCACACCCGCCGCGGCAGCTTCACCGAGGGCGACCTGGTCTGCCATTTCTGCGGCAGCCGCAAGCCGGTCCCCCGCGAGTGTCCCTCCTGTCAGTCGGAGCATCTGACGCGAGGTGGCTTTGGCACCCAGCGCGTCGAGCAGGAGCTGGGCGAGCTGTTCCCCTCGGCAGGCATTTTGCGCATGGATACCGATACGACGACGTCCAAGTTTTCCTACGACCGAATGCTCGGACAGTTCCGCGCCCACGAGGCGGACATACTCCTTGGCACCCAAATGGTTACCAAGGGGCACGATTTCCCCGACGTCACGCTGGTCGGTGTGCTGTCGGCCGATGCCTCGCTGTATCTGGATGACTACCGCGCCAGCGAGCGCACCTTCGCTCAACTGACCCAGGTCATCGGTCGTGCAGGACGGGGAGACACCCCCGGCAGGGCCATTATCCAGACATCCAATCCTGACAACGACGTCATCCGTCTGGCCTGCGCCCAGGACTACGAGAGCTTTTACGCCCGCGAGATCAAGCTGCGTCGGCTCTTGGTCTTTCCGCCGTTTTGCGACCTGGCGCTCCTGTCGCTGTCCTGCGAGGACGAAAAGGCGCTCATGCTGGCCGCGAGACGCTTGTACGAGGAAACGAGCCGACTCATCGGTGGCGACTTTTCGGACGTTAAGACGGTCATCTTCGGGCCGTTTGAAGCCCCCGTTTACCGTCTGGACAACAAGTTCCGCATGCGCATGGTGGTCAAGTGCCGCCTGAACAAGCGCTCGCGCGAGCTGTTCGCTACGCTCCTGACCCTGTTCTCGGCCGCCAAGGAGGGCGCCCAGCTTTCCATGGATTTCAATCCCTCTACCCTTTAATACATGATCATAACACCCCGAAAGGAGTCCATATACCATGGCAAAAAGAAAGATCGTTCAATATGGCGACGACACGCTGCGCCGTGTTTGCCGCCCCGTAGATACCATCAATAAAAATGTACTGACGCTGCTGGACGACATGGCAGAGACCATGCGTGCCAACGACGGCGTCGGTCTTGCCGCCCCGCAGGTGGGCATTCTGCGCCGCATCGCCGTCATCGAGGTCGAGCCGGGTGAGCTGATCGAGCTGATCAACCCCAAGATCGTCGCCATGGCGGGCGAGCAGGAGGGCTCGGAAGGGTGTCTTTCCCTGCCGGGTCAGTTTGGTATGGTCAAGCGTCCCAAGTACGTGACCGTCCGCGCAACCGACCGTCACGGCAAGGAGTTTGAAATGAACGGCACGGACCTTCTCGCCCGCGCCTTCTGCCACGAGATCGAGCATCTGGACGGCAAATTGTTCATTGACAGCGCCGAATATATGCTGGAGGATGACGATTGAATATGAGAATTCTGTTCATGGGCACGCCTGATTTTGCCCTGTTTTCCCTCAAGGCGCTGGTCGAGTCGGGGGAGGACGTCATTGGCGTCGTGACCCAGCCCGACAAGCCGCGCGGCCGAGGCTACACCCTCGCGCCGCCGCCTGTCAAGGTGTATGCGCTCGAGCAAAGCATCCCCGTCTATCAGCCCGCGACGCTCAAGGGCGAGGAATTTGCCGCGCTTTTGAGTGAGCTTGATCCCGAGTTGGTCGTCGTTGTTGCCTTTGGCAAGATCCTGCCCAAGAACGTATTGGACTATCCGAAATACGGCTGCATCAACGTCCACGGATCTCTCCTGCCCGCCTATCGCGGCGCGGCGCCCATGCAGCGCGCCATCATTGACGGTTGCAAGACCACGGGCATTACGACCATGTACATGGACGTCGGACTTGACACGGGCGATATGCTGCTCCGTGATGAAGTCGAGATCGGCGAAAACGATAATTTTGAGGATATGCACGACCGTCTGGGTGCGGTGGGAGCACAGACGCTGCTTCGCACCATCGCCGCTTTGAAGGAGGGCACGCTCATCGCCCAAAAACAGGATGCATCACTTGCCACCTACGCGGCCAAAATAGAAAAAGAGGACTGTGTGCTGGATTTTGCCCGTTCTGCTAAATGCTTGCACGATCAGATCCGCGGGCTCTCTCCCATTCCCCTGGCTTTTACTCACACGCCTGACGGCAAGCTGTTGAAGGTTCTCGCTTCGCGTGTATCGGAGGTTTCTTGTCCTGTTGATGCTACCGTCGGCAGGGTGATCTCGCTTGAGGGCGGTGTCATCACTGTTGCGTGCGGTGATGGTACAACTCTTGATATTTTGCGTGTTTTGCCTGAGGGCAAAGGGCGTATGGATGCGGGGGATTTTATTCGAGGAAGAAAGATCAATGTGGGGGATTTGTTGAGCTAAGGGTTTAACAACTTCTTCTACAGGCTCGCCCAGCTGCGCGCGCTCGCGGTTGGCAAGTGCCTATTCTTTGCCTTGCCGCAAAGAATAGGCGAAGAAAAGGCACCAAAGGGTCTAATACCCTTTGGAAACCCGTAGCGCGCCACGAAAAGCGAAAGCTTTTCTGATCGTGGCGCGGAGGTAAGCGAATTCAAATTTTGCGAGCGCGGCTTAAAGAAAGCCACGCTCACTTCAAGGCAAAACCTTTTGCTTTGTGTGCCTGCCGCTCGTGTTGGCATAATGGCGAGAGATGGCACTTAAACCTTTTATGTTTTTCTCCCCAGCCCTCTTTGCAGAGCGGCACGAAAAGGGAGTTCCAAGAGGGAACGTCTTGGTTCCCTTTCTTTCGCCATTTCTTTGTTCAGCGACAAAGAAATGGCACACAAGCTATCCGCTCAGCGCGCGACTTGTCGCGCAGTATGAGCGTCCGGCGACGCTTGCTCTAACAACTTTAATCTTCCGAAAGGAGCCTCCTATGTTCTTCGGCTATTTCTGGGGCGATTGGTCCCTTCTCGTCGTGCTCCCTGCCCTCATCTTTACCATCTGGGCACAGTCGGCCGTCCAGTCCGCCTATCGCCAATATTCTCAAGTCCGCAACGCCCACGGCATGACGGGTGCTGACGCCGCTCGTCGCATTCTGGATGCCAACGGCCTGCGCCATATTGCCATCGAATGTATCCCGGGACAAATGACCGACCATTACGACCCCCGCGCGGGCGTCATCCGCCTGTCCGAGGGCGTATATAACAACGCCAGCGTTGCCGCCGTCGGCATTGCCGCCCACGAGGCGGGCCATGCCGTTCAGCACGCCACCGATTACGGCGCGCTCAAGCTGCGCAACGCCATCATTCCCGTCTGCCGCTTTGGCTCCATGGCCGCCATGCCCCTGTTTATCATCGGCCTGTTTTTTGCCAGTGATATGCTCATGACCGTCGGCATTCTCGCCTATGCGGCCGTAACGCTGTTCCAGCTGATCACACTGCCCGTAGAATTCAACGCCAGCCGTCGCGCCATGCAGGCCATCGAGGGCTGGGGCTATATGTCCCAGGAGGAGGCAGCCGGCTCGCGCAAAGTCCTTCGCGCCGCCGCCATGACCTACGTCGCAGCCCTTGCAACCTCGCTTCTGACCCTGCTCCGTCTCGTTCTGCTCGCATCGGGCGGCAGAAGACGCAGATAATCTTTCCTTGGAGATCATCCACCATGAACAATCAGACTCCGCGCGCCCTGGCGCTGTCACTGCTCCTTCGCTGTGAGCACGACAATCTGTATTCCAATTTAATACTGGACACCGCCATTCGTCGCAACACCCTCGGCGACGCAGATCGAGGTCTTTTAACGGCGCTTGTCTACGGTGTGTTGGAGAAAAAGCTGACGCTGGACTATCTGATCGCCGCGCTGTCCGACCGCCCGGTGGACGGGCTGGACGCCGAGGTGCGCATTCTTCTTCGCATGGGACTGTATCAGCTCCGCTTTATGGATCGCATCCCTGCCCACGCCGCTCTCAACGAGACGGTGTCTCTCGCTCCCAAGCGCTCGCGCGGTTATGTCAACGCCCTGTTGCGCCGCTATACGCGCGAGGGAGAACAGATTGCCCTGCCCGACCGCGAGCGTGAGCCGCTTGCTTATTTGTCTGTGGCCTACTCCTTTCCGATGGCGCTTTGTGAGCGTTTCGTCGGCATCTTTGGCTTTGCGCGTGCCGAGCGCGAGCTCTGCGCCATTGACCGCACGCCACCCTTGACCATCCGTGTCAACACTTATCGCACAAGCATGGACGAGCTATCCGCGCGCCTGACGTCCGCAGGAGCGGCGGTATCCCCCGCCCTGCACGCCCCCTTTGCGTTGCGCTTGGAGGGAGGCAACCCGACCGCACTTCCCGGCTTTGACACGGGAGACTTTTTCGTCCAGGACGAGGCAAGCCAGGTGTGCGTCGAGGCCGTCGATGCACGCGAGGGTATGCGGGTTTTGGACATCTGCGCCTGCCCCGGCTCCAAGAGCTTCGGCATGGCCATCCATATGAAAAACACAGGCTCACTCGCCGCCTTCGATCTGCATGAGAACAAGCTGTCTCTGATCGAAAAGGGTGCCTTACGGCTGGGTCTTACCAACATAACAGTCGCCGCCCGTGACGGTCGAGATTTCGACCCCGCCTTGGAGGGCGTGGCTGACCGCGTGCTTTGCGACGTCCCCTGCTCCGGCTTTGGGGTGCTCGCCAAAAAGCCCGAAATCCGCTACAAGGATCTGTCCGATATCGCAAGGCTCCCTGACATTCAGTTGGACATTTTGGAGAGCGCCTGCCGATACGTCAAATCGGGCGGTGTGCTGGTCTACTCGACCTGCACGCTCTTGCCGGAAGAAAACGAAGGCAACGTCGCCCGCTTCCTTGCACGCCACCCCGAGTTCTCTCTTGTGGACTTCGCCGTGGGGGATCTGACAAGCGAGGGCGGTATGCTGACACTGACGCCCGACGAGCACGGCACCGACGGATTTTTTGTGGCAAAGCTGATAAAGGAATGAAACTCATGCAAGATACGAATACTAAAGTAGAATTGCTCTCGCTCCTGCCCGACGAGCTGGCAGAGCTGCTCGTGTCGTTGGGCGAGCCCAAATACCGCGCAGGACAGATATTCCCCCAGCTGCACCGGGGGCTTTCACCCGACGACATGACCAACGTCGGCAAGGTGACCCGCGCAAAGCTGGCCGAGGTGGCGTACTATCACCTGCCGCAAGTGGAGCGCAAGCTGGTATCGGCCATTGACGGCACGGTCAAGCTGTTGTTCTCGCTGTCCGACGGCAACTGCGTCGAGAGCGTCATTATGAAATACGAGCACGGCAACACCATCTGCATCTCCTCGCAGGTGGGCTGCCGCATGGGTTGTCGCTTTTGCGCCTCCACCATTGGCGGTCGCGTGCGCGATCTGACGGCAGGCGAGCTGCTCGGACAGGTCATCGCCGCCCAAAAGGAGCTGGGTGAGCGCATTGACAATATCGTCATGATGGGCATTGGCGAGCCGCTGGACAATTTTGACGCTGTCGTCAAGTTCCTGCGCCTTGTCAACGAGCCGAGCGGTATTTGCATCGGCTATCGACATATTTCGCTGTCCACCTGTGGCCTTGTCGACAAGATCGATGCGCTGGCGCAGTTGAATTTCCCGATTACGCTATCCATCTCCCTTCACGCGCCCGACGATGAGACGCGCAGTGCCATCATGCCCATCAACAACCGCTGGGGCGTGGACGAGCTGCTCGCCGCCTGCCGCCGCTACTATGCGGTCACGACACGCCGCATTTCGTTTGAATATACCCTCATTTCGGGCAAGAACGACTCGGTCGAGCAGGCCGAGAAGCTGGCGCGACTGCTCAACAGCCGCCTGCGCTCGAGGAGCGACACCATGCCCATTCACGTCAATCTCATTCCCGTCAACGAGGTCACCGAGACCGGCTTTGTCCGCTCGGGCGAGCGGGCTGTCCGCGCCTTTGCCGCTACGCTGGAAAAGCGGGGCATCCGCGCGACGGTGAGAAGAAAGCTGGGCCCCGACATCAACGCCGCCTGCGGTCAGCTCCGCCGTGCGGCCGCCAAGGAATCCGAGAACAAGGAGTAGTAACTTGCTCTCCGTACATAAAATACGCCTGTACGGAGGTTTTCATGCGATCCCCAAAGCCCTATGGCCGCCGCCTTTGCCGCGCGCTTCTTGTCTGCATCTTCTTTCTTTTTTCGATCGGTGCACTGGTGTCCACCTATCTGTTTGCCACCTACCTTCCCCGAAGGGATCAGGATAGCATCGAGATCACCTTCCCAGCGCTCGTGGGCGAGGTTTTGACCGACAACGACGAGCGACTGCCGCCCGATCTATACGAGGTGGTATACGACTACCGTGCCGACAAGGCGACTGCCCCCGGCACGGTGCTCTCGCAGGACCCACCCCCTGCCAGCCGACGCCGCGTCGTACCGGGACGAGCCCCGTGTACGCTTCGTCTGACCGTCAGCACAGGAGCGGCGCAATACACGCTACCGCCTATGATTGGAAAAAGCGGCAAGGAAGCGACCTTGCAGCTACAGGCGCAGGGCTTGATCGTTCACACCGAGGAACAAACGAGATCGGATCTCTCGCCCGGGCAGATCATCGCCGTCGAGCCCGCGGAAGGGACAATCGTGCGCGAGGGCGAGGTCGTAACGCTGACGATCAGCCGTGCGCTGACGCGCAAGACCGTCCGCGTCCCCGACGTTGTGGGCAGCGAGCAGGCACTCGCTAACAACGCGCTGGTTCTGCGCGGACTCAAACCCGATGCCCCCGAATACGAATATTCCTCCTCCGTCCCCATGGGCTGTGTCATTTCCCAGCGCCCGCTCTCAGGTACCCTCGTCCCCGCCGGCTCGGCCGCCCATTTAGTGATCAGCCGCGGCGGGCTTGAGGAGGAAGAGATGATATTAGAGAATGAGGAGTAGGGGACGCGAGAGGGGACGGTGTAGGGAAACTTTTTGAAAAAAGTTTCCCTACGACCCTTCAAAAATCTTCAAGGAGGAAACAGGAGTGTAGCCGGGACAACTTCTCCTTGCCCTGTATGGGAAAGTGAGTGCGCTGTTCCATAGGTACTATCGCAAGCTCGTGGGCCCCTTCCCACTCGCTCCACGATGTTAGATTTACCTGTAGGGGCGAACTGCGTTCGCCCGCGGGCGTTCGAAGAACGCCCCTGTGGAGATTGCAAAAATTTCTTGCTTTTTCCGCCTGCCACGCGTGTTGTCTCCCTTGGAGATCTGCATAAGGAAAGCATATTTGATCTCTCTTGTACCGCTTTGTAGCGTGGCACGAAAAGGGAGGCCCCGGAGGGAACGTCCGGGTTCACTTTCTTGGTTACTTCTTTCTTGAATGAGAAAGAAGTAACACACCCACAAAGCGCGCCGCGTTGTGGCGCGCCCTTCCGGCTACATAAGCTCTAAAAACTTTAACCTCCCCCCTAAATCCCCCCGAAAGGATACATATGAACTACCAAACCCACGGACGAATCACACAAGGCGTCGGCGGCCTCTATACCATCCGCCTGGACGTCACACCCAACGCCCCCACACCGCTCGACGGCATGACCATTACCTGCCGCGCCCGCGGTGTTTTTCGGCATGAGGGCACCACGCCTCTGCCCGGTGACCGCGTCGTCGTTGGCTACGACTCGGCCGTGCTGAAAACGGACGAAGCAGGCAATCCGACCCCCGCCGAGGATGGTAGCGGCATCCGCATCGAGGACATTCTCCCCCGCCGTTGCGCTCTCATTCGTCCGCCCATGGCCAATCTGGAGGTGCTGTTCGTCTCCATGGCGGCCGCCAAGCCCGCGCCGCTCTTGCCAACCGTGGACAAGCTCATCTCTATCGCCGAGCATAATCACATCGAGCCCGTCATCATCGTGGGCAAATCCGATCTGGACGCTGCCCGTGCGCGTGAATTGCAGGCATTGTATTCCAAGGCCGGCTTTGCCAGCTTTGTCGTCAGCTGTGAGAGGGGCGAGGGCATCGCCGAGGTCGCAAGCTATATCCGTGAGAATGCGCGCGACAAGCTCGCCGCCTTTGCCGGCGCATCGGGCGTGGGGAAATCCACCCTGATGAATCGGCTGTTCCCCTCGCTTGCCCGCATGACGGGCGATATCAGCCAAAAGAACGCCCGCGGCCGCCACACGACCCGCGAGGTCACACTTTTCCCCCTGTCCGAGCTGTTGCCGGGCTGTGGGGAGGCGACCGGCTATATTGCCGACACGCCCGGCTTCTCGCTTCTCGATTTTACCCGCTTTGATTTCTTTGAAAAGGACGATCTGCCCTTGACCATGCGCGATTTTGCCCCTTATCTCGGGCAGTGCCGCTATTCCGACTGTACGCACCTCAAGGAGGAAGGCTGTGCCGTGCTCGAGGCCGTCCGCCGCGGCGATATCGCCCCCTCCCGCCACGAAAGCTTTGTCAGCATTTACAACGATCTCAAGGACAAGCACCCGTGGACGAAAGTTCCTTCTCATCATTAAGACTAAATTTTCTGCACCTTTTTCTACAGGCTCGCACAGCCCACCTCGACTTCGTCGAGCTGCACGCGCTCGCGGACAGCAGGAATGTTCATTCTTTGCCACGCGGCAAAGAACGAACCAAGAAAGCGCGCCAAGACGTTCCCTCTTGGAACTCCCTTCCCGTGCCGCTCTGCAAAGTGGACGGAGGAGAAAGACATATATACTCCTTGCGCATCTCTCGCCATATAGCCCAACACGAGCGGCAGACGAAGAAAGCAAAAGGTTTTGCGGGGTTCTAAGGGGTATTAGACCCCTTAGTCCGCTTTCTTGGTTCGTTCTTTCTCGGACAAGAAAGAATGAACAAAAGAACTGTTCGCGAGCGCGTGCAAAGCACAGTGTGAGCGTCCGGCTAGCCTAAGTGGGCTCGAACCAATGAGGTTTTAGGCGGCAAATATCCGCATATGCTGTGTCAAAAAGTCTTGCAATATCCGCATATTGCTTCGCCTTTTTTCCTTGCCTATGACAAATATTTGCTCGCCTAAAACTGCAAGGCACCTCTCGCCTGAAAAATTTTTGATGGATTTTTGCGGGACGAGGCGCCGGAAAGTGCGGACTTTTCAAGCCGAGTCACGCGTAAAGACGCGAAAATTTTTCGCGCGAGAGGCTGATCGGTTCGAGTCCGCTTAGGCTACACAAGCTCTAACAAATTTAGCCTCCGAAAGGAATGCGTTATGAAATCCTACATCCTCACCGGCGGTGTCATTCACCCCGAAAATATCCATATCTCCCCTGCCAAGGACGACCTCATCATCGCCGCCGATTCGGGGCTTCTCCACGCCGCGGCACTGGGGCTGTCCCCTGCCATCGTCGTCGGCGACTACGATTCCCTTGGCCACGCGCCCGAGGTGGATGCCGGCGTTGAGGTCATCACCGTCCCGGCGGAAAAGGACGAGACCGACACCCAACTGGCCGTCCGGGTCGCACTGGCACGCGGCGCTGACGAGATCCACATCTTAGGAGGCCTTAGCAGTCGGCTCGACCACACGCTGTCCAATCTGTCCATCCTGGAAGAGCTGGCCAATCAAAAGGTCCGAGCCATGATCGAGGACGGCCAAAACCGCGTGCGCCTGTTGCGCAACGACAGCACCATTCTTCCCCGTAGCGGTTACACCTACGTGTCCCTGCTTGCCCTGGATCCACTCGTTCGCGGCGTGGAGATCGACGGCGTCAAGTATCCCCTCAAGGGCGCAAAGCTGACCCGCTCCCTCGGGTACGCCGTATCCAATGAGATCACCGGCAACTGCTGTTTTATTGCCGTGCGGCGGGGAGCAATTTGGATCGTCGAATCCCGCGACATGCCTGCCAAGGCTTGATCCCCCCTTTTTTGTCGGAAATCTCGCGCTTCTTATTGACAAATCATCAAAAATCGCATACAATAAAATCAAATAAGACCTGGAGGTAATACATATGTTTGCAAAAGACTACAGAAGACAGGCCTGGGGCCGCCTGAGTGGTAACTGGGGCGTCGCTATTTTGGCTTATTTGCTCTACAGCCTGATCATCGGTGCACTGTCCACCACCGGTATCGGCTCCCTGATTCTTGCCGGCCCCTTGTATGCCGGTCTGATCGCTGTATTTGTACAGCTGGCTCGCACGGGCAGCACCAAGATCGAAGGCATGTTTGAAAACCTTACCAAAGGCTTTGTCAACAAAATGCTCACCTATATTCTTGTACAGGTTTATACCTTCCTCTGGGCGCTCCTGTTCATCATTCCCGGTATC
Organism: Oscillospiraceae bacterium; assembly: GCA_015064395.1. GTDB lineage: Bacteria > Bacillota > Clostridia > Oscillospirales > CAG-272 > SIG644. The sequence continues at coordinate 42,749 of SVSH01000010.1, read as the reverse complement.
GTTAAGGGATATTCCTATTCCATGGCCTTCTACATTATGAACGACAACCCCGAGATGGGCGCCAACGAGGCCATCACCCGCTCCCGCGAGATGATGAACGGTCACAAGTGGCAGCTGTTCTGCCTGCACTTCAGCTTCATCGGCTGGATTCTGCTCTCCATCCTGACATTTGGTATTTTGACCATCTTCGTCGCGCCTTATATGCAGGCCGCCGAAGCCGAGTTCTATGAAAACCTCAAGCTCGAGGCAGGACTGGCACAGGTCGCTCCCACCGCAGAGGAATCGACCGACTCGACCGAGTTCATCTGATTTTTTGCCAATCAAAAAAGGGCGACGCACCGTCGCCCTTTCTATCTGTATCGTGAAAGGATCTCTCATGCAATCTTCCCTTCATCCGCAATTTCTGCCCATCGACCGCGCCGATATGGACGCGCGAGGCTGGGACGCCCCCGACTTTGTCTACGTGACGGGTGACGCTTACGTCGATCACCCCTCCTTTGGCGTGTCCATCATCTCCCGGGTGCTGGAGGCGGCCGGCTACCGTGTGGCCATCCTCTCCCAGCCCGATTATAAAAGTGCCGAGGCGTTCTGTGAATTTGGCCGTCCGCGGCTGGGCTTTCTCGTCACCGCAGGCAACATCGACTCGATGGTCGCTCACTACACCGTCGCCAAAAAGCGCCGCACCTACGACTATTACAGCCCGGGCGGCGTCATGGGTAAGCGCCCTGACCGCGCCACCATCGTCTACTGCAACCGCATCCGCCAAGCCTACGGTGACGTGCCCATCATCATTGGAGGGCTGGAGGCGTCTCTCCGCCGCTTTGCCCACTACGACTACTGGGACGACCGTGTGCGTCGCTCTATTTTGGTAGACTCCCGCGCCGACATTCTGACCTACGGCATGGGCGAGAACATTCTGCTCCGCATCGCCGAGCTGCTCGCGCGGGGCGTGCCCGTCAAAAAGATCCGCGACGTGAGAGGCACCGTCTACCTTTGCAAGCCCGAGGATAAGATCCACTATCCCGTCGCGGCAGAGTTCGATTATGATGATCTCAAAACGGACAAGCGCCGCTTGGCCGAGGCCTTCGGCGTACAATACAAAAACCAGGACGCCATCACGGGCCGTGCCATCGTGGAGCACTACGACAACAAGATCTTAGTCCAAAATCCCCCCATGCCCCCCCTGGAGCGGGAGGAGCTGGACCGCGTGTATGCCCTCTCCTATGCCCGCACCTACCACCCCTCGTATCAAACAATGGGCGGCGTACCCGGCATTGAGGAGGTCCAATTCTCCATCACCCACAACCGCGGCTGCTTTGGTGCCTGCAACTTCTGTGCCCTGGCCTTCCATCAAGGACGCACCGTGCGCTCGCGCAGTATTGAAAGCTGTGTAGCCGAGGCGGAGGAGATCGTCAAGCTACCCACCTTCAAGGGTTACATTCACGACGTAGGCGGTCCGACGGCCAACTTCCGCTCTCCCGCCTGCGAGCAGCAGCTCAAAAACGGCGTATGCACCACTCGCAAGTGCCTCGCCCCCAAGCCCTGCAAAAATCTCGTGGCCGATCACAGCGAATATATCAAGCTGCTCGAAAGGGTTCAGGCCGTGAAGGGCGTCAAAAAGGTGTTCATTCGCTCGGGTATTCGCTTTGACTATCTCCTGCAGGACAAAAACGACGCCTTTTTCCGCAAGCTGGTGCGCGACCACGTCAGCGGTCAGCTCAAGGTCGCACCCGAGCACTGTGCCGCCGGCGTGCTTGACGCCATGGGCAAGCCTCACTTTGATGTATATGAGAAGTTCCGCGGCAAATTCTTTGATCTGACGCATCAGATGGGTAAGGAGCAGTATCTCGTGCCCTACCTGATGTCCAGCCACCCCGGCTCGACGCTGTCTGACGCGGTAGAGCTGGCCGTGTGCCTCAAGCGAGACGGCTACGCCCCAGAGCAGGTGCAGGATTTCTATCCCACGCCGGGCACAGCCTCGACCGTTATGTACTACACCGGGCTCAATCCCTTAACGGGCAAGGCGGTGCACGTCACGACCGACTATCATGAAAAACAGCTTCAGCGAGCGCTTCTTCAGTACAATCGACCGGCCAACGCGCCGCTGGTACGTGAGGCCTTGCGCCTGTGCGGCCGCACCGATCTGATCGGCAACCGCCCGGAATGCTTGGTTCGTCCCGAGGGTGGCGTGGCACGTCCGGCAACTCAGGGCAATGGTAATAAAAAGAGCTTTGACTCTCAGAAGAAAAAGCCCGCATCTCACGCGGCGGGCGGAAAGCGTTCCACCAAGGCAGAGCACTCTGCCAAGGCGAGCCGCTCGCAGGGGCGGAAAAATCGGCACAGGTAAAAAGGTAAGGCAGAAGATGCAAGTCTTCTGCCTTTTTTGATTTGTATGGCGACAAATGGAGTAAAGTTAGGTTGCTTTTTGTGTCCACGCCTCCGAGCACAGACGGATGCCGAGGGAGAGGCCGCGAGCGAAAGCTTCCTCGGCATAGTCAGAGTTATTTTCATACATGGCTTCAAGGAATTGTTCAAAGAGTTTTTTGTGACTGTCGGGAAGGGTTTCTCTGAGCTTTTCGATTTTCGCGCCAAGACGATTTTCATTTTGGAGGATATGAGGTAAGGAGCCACAGGCTTCGAGTTCGCAGATATTACCGTTCCAAAGGTCGTTGATGGTGGGGGACATTATTGTTCTCCTTTTTTGTTTTTATTGCGGTATTCCAATGATATCATAAAATAGATTTTTCTGCTTGAAAATAACACAATTTTGTGTTTGTAAACAAACTTTGAACAAAGCAGCAGCAGGGGGTTCCCAGGGGGAACGCCTGGGCGCGCTTCTTGGTCACTTCTTGGGGCGCGCCAAGAAGTGACAAAAAACACATTTACCGAGCGCGCGAAGCTGGGCGAGGCCGTAGGAGAATTTTTTATACATATTTTTGTATGTATTTTCAACACTTTTTCTTTCTTTATGGTAGAATGGAGTCAGCACAATCTTTGTTTTCGGAGTAAATATATGTTTGATTATTTAAGATTACACGATTTAAGAGAAGATCACGATATCAGCCAACGTCAAATTGCCGAAGCCCTCGGCCTATATACAACGACCTATGCTCGCTATGAACGCGGCGAGCAGGAGGTTCCTTTTTGCATTGCTATTGCTTTGGCTAAATTTTATAACGTATCATTGGACTATCTTGCTGGATTTACAAATGAGCCGAGGAAGTTGAATTAAAATTCCAACAACTTCTTCTTTTGACGCTCACACTGCCCACCTCGACTTCGTCGAGTTGTGCGCGCTCGCTGTGCAGTTTTTGATGTTCATTCTTTGCCCTCCGACAAAGAACGAACCAAGAAAACGGACTAAGGGGCAAGCCCCTTAGAACCCCGCCGTGCGCCACGGCAAAATGAATTTTGCCTGATCGTGGCGCAAAAGTGAGCAACTTCAGCGTTCGCGAGGGCAAGTTAAAAAAACTTGCCCTCACGGAAGTAGCACGCAAGACGCTTTTGAAAAAATTTTGCTCCTGCTTTCCGCGCCCCATTTCACCAAAAATTTTCGCTTATTACGCCTGCCGCGCGTGATAGCTACCCTTGAATAGCGCATAAACAACATAGCTGTTCTTCTCTTCTTTCGTTTTGAAGCGCAGCACGGGATGAAGCGGAGGGTACTCGCCTGCTTGCAATAGAAACAAAATCTTTGGATTTTGTTTCGCAAGAGTTGCAGATGCAATATTGCCTTTTGGTAACCACCAAAAGATAGCGAAAGAGAAAATTTTTGCGGGTTTCTTAAGGGCATTAGGCCCTTAAGTGTCTTTTCTTCGCCTATTCTTTGCGACAAGGCAAAGAATAGGCATCCACGCACAGCGCGACGCGTTGTGTCGCGCCCATCCGTAGGAGCAGTTGTTAAAAATTCAAAAATCTCCAATAACAAAAGGAGAATTTCTCATCGAAATTCTCCTTTTGCTTTCTCCATCAGAAGCTGATACTATTCGCCATCTGATACAAATATTCAATCTCACGCCGGCGTACGCGGCAGGTCTCCTTCATGGACGCCAGCTGCTCCTGCGTGAACTGATCCAGGTCACCATCCTGCAGTCTGCCCTTGTACATACGATCAAGGATCAGCGCATAGTTGATCTCAACCGGCGCGATCTTACCGTCCACAATACACATGACCTCATTGCTCTTGCCTGCCAGCAGCTCCTGAACCGCCGCATAGCCCATAGCCGTCGCGATCAAACGGTCGCGCAGTGTGGGCGCACCGCCGCGGATAATGTGTCCGCAACGGGCAAATTTAGTCTCAATGCCGGTACGCTTTTCGATCTGCTCGGCAAAATACTCGCTGTACTTGTGATCACCGACCGGCTTCATGCCCTCGCTCGCCAGCGCGATCAGACCTCTCTTGCCCTGTGCGCGGGCAGAGGCCAGCTTGCCAATGGCAAAGTCCTCGTCAAAGGGCATCTCGGGAATGGCAATGGCCAAAGCGCCCGTGGTCAAACCCGTGTGCAGTGCGATCAGACCGCAGTCGCGGCCCATAACTTCGATGACGTTACATCTCTTGTGCGACTCGCAGGTCTCACGCAGTGCGTCTACCATGCCCAGCACCGTATTCATGGCCGTATCAAAGCCGATGGTGTGCTCGGTGGCGGTAATGTCGTTGTCGATGGTACAGGGAATGCCGATGGAGGGAATGCCGTTGTGGGTCAGCTTGGTGGCACCGCGGAAGGTACCGTCGCCGCCCAGCGCTACGATGGCATCAATGTTGTTCTTCTCGCAGGTATCCAGGGCCATTTTCATGCCCTCGTCCGTCATAAACATGGGGCTGCGGCTGGAGTACAGCACGGTGCCGCCGTGGGTGATGATACCGGAGACGTCGTGCGTCGTCATATCAAACACGTTGCCCTCGATCAGGCCCTGATAGCCCTCGCGGATGCCAACGACCTGCACGCCCTCGTGCATGGCCTCACGTGCCACGGCACGAACCGCCGCGTTCATACCGGGAGCATCGCCACCCGAGGTTAATATACCGATTTTTCTGAATTTTGCCATTTTATATGTGACCTCTCTTTTTTTACAAAACTGTGCGGTGCCACAGGCACCAAAAAACGCTTTTATTATTGTACCCTATCTTGCGTGAAAAATCAAGAGATTTTACCGTCTTTTTTTCACGATTTGACATTTTTTTACCAAAGTTTCAGACCAAACACTTCAAAATGCGGGACAGGGCGTGCGACGCCGCCAGGGTGCGGATATACTCGCGCGAGCGGTCGGGCGATAGCGTCAGGCGCACGACCTCTTCCCCATCTTCTCTACTCACGCCGACAAACACGGTACCAACGGGGCACGCATCCGTGCCGCCGCCCGGTCCTGCCAGTCCCGTGGTCGAGACGGCGATGTCCGCTCCTGTTCTGACTCTCGCGCCGCGTGCCATCTCGCGCGCCGTCTGCTCACTCAATTCGGTATACTGCGCGATCGTCTCTGGGCAGACACCCAAAAGTGCGATCTTCATTTCGTTGGTGTAGGTGACAAAGCCACCCTTGACGACGGCCGACGAGCCGGGAATGTCCGTCAGCCGCTTGGCAATCAGGCCGCCCGTGCAGGATTCGGCGGTGGCAACTGTTTTTCCTGCCTCCAAAAGCGCTCCGATCACGGCGGTCTCCAGGGAATAGTCCCCGTCGCGGGCGTCGGTCACAGCGTAAATGCAGGGGCCGACCGCGCTATTTCGAATGCGCTCGATCGTCTCGTCGCACATGACTTTGGCACTCTGCTCGTTGCTCGCCTTGGCGGTGACCCGCAATCTCACCTCGCCCGCCTGACAATAAGGGGCGACGGTAGGATTTTGCCCCTTTTCCATCATATCGCGCAAAATATCCTCCACTGCGCTCTCACCCATACCAAAAATATGGACGTTTTTACTGATCAGAACGCAATCGGTGCGCTCGCGCAGATAGGGCATCGCGTAGTGATCAAACATGGGCTTCAGCTCGCGGGGAGGGCCGGGCAAGAGAATGACCGTTTTGCCACGTGCCGCGTCTCTAACCATCAGCCCGGGGGCAGTTCCCTGCTCATTGGGAAGAACCGTCGCGCCACGCGGCACCATGGCCTGGCGGCGGTTGTTGTCTGTCATCACCCGTCCCGTGCGGGCAAAATAGTCCCGGATGCCGGTCAGAATGCTCTCATCGAGCAAAAGGTCAAGTCCAAGCGCATCGGCCACGACCTCGCGGGTGATGTCGTCGTACGTGGGCCCAAGGCCGCCCGAGGTGATGACCAGATCGGCGCGGGAGAGTGCCAAATGGAGGGCGTCGCGAAGGCGTCCGGGGTGATCCCCCACCACACTTTGATGATACACACCGATGCCGAGCTCGGCCAGTCGGCGGGACAAAAACGCCGCGTTGGTATTGGTGATATCTCCCAGCAAGAGCTCCGTCCCCACGCACAAAATTTCCGCTGTTCGGATGGTCTCGTTCATCGTCCCCACGCTCCTTTTTGTAAAATAATTCATCACAGTATAGCACAAAGTGGCAAAAAAGTAAAGAGGGAGTTGATTTTTCTCGCGAGCTGTGCTATACTTTTTTTATCAAGTATCGGTTCAAGGAGGGACGTTTATGAGTCTGTGTCAAGCATGTCCGCGCCACTGCTCGGTCGACCGCGCGGCAGGCCAGAGAGGATATTGCGGTGTCGACGCCACGGTGCGTATCGCACGCTGTGCGCTCCATCTTTGGGAGGAGCCCATCATCAGCGGGAGTCGCGGCTCGGGAACCATCTTTTTTGCGGGCTGTAACCTCCGTTGCGTTTACTGTCAGAATTACGAGGTCAGCCACAACGCCAAGGGGCGTGAGATGACCGTCAAGGATTTAGGCGAGCGCATGCTCGAACTGCAACGCCAGGGCGCCCACAACATCAATTTGGTCACACCCAGTCATTATGCGCCCCAGGTCGTCGAGGCCTTGGGTCGCGTGAGACGACAGCTTTACGTGCCCGTCGTGTACAACTGCGGCGGCTATGAGTCGGTCGAGACGATTGACGCGCTGGAGGGCCTTGTCGACATCTATATGCCCGATCTGAAATACTACTCCCCCAAGCTGTCGGCCGAGTATTCGGGCGCGCGCGACTATTTCAAGGTCGCCAAGGCCGCCATTTTGCGCATGCAACAGCAGGTCGGTCGTCCTGTGGTTGACGGGGAGAGCGGCATGATGACCCGCGGCCTGCTCGTGCGACATCTGGTGCTGCCCGGCTGCCGCAAGGATTCCATTGCCGTGATGGAACAGCTGTCCACCATGTTCACCCCCGATGATTTTCTGCTCAGCCTGATGAGTCAGTACACCCCCGATTTCCTCCCCGAGGACTGCCCGCACGAAAATCTGCGCCGTCGCATCACCTCCTTGGAATACGAAAGCGTCGTCCGCGAGGTCGAAAAATACGGCTTTCGCGGCTTTGTCCAGCAAAGAACCTCGGCAAGTGCGGCCTATACGCCGACGTTTGAGGGATAGTCGGTAATTCATATACAAAAAACGAGGGAGACTCACGGGTCTCCCTCGTTTTGTATGCAGTTAAAACGCCCAATCGCCGTTTTCAAACAGCGGGATGCTGCGTCCGTCGCGGGTATGTGCCACGACCGACAGATCCTCCGTACCGATCATGAAATCGACGTGGATCATCGAGTCGTTGACGCCCATCTCGCGCAGCTGCTCCAGCGAATACTTGTCGTAATCCTTGACCGTGTTGGTAAAGCCCGCGCCCATGGCCAGGTGGCAGGCGGCGTTCTCGTCAAACAGCGTCTCAAAGAAGGTCAGTCCGCTCTGGGAAATGGGCGAATGGTACGGCACCAGCGCGCACTCGCCAAGATAGGCCGCGCCCTCGTCCATGGTGATCATCTGCTGAAGCAGATCGTTGTTCTGCTCGGCGTGCGCCTCAACAGCCTTGCCCTCGTGGAAGCGGATCCAGAAGTTATCGATGATCTGTCCGCGATAGGACAGGGGCTTGGAGGAATACACGATACCCTCGGCTACGCCTCTCTTGGGGGTAACGAACAGCTCCTCGGTGGGCATATTGGGATTGAACTCCTCGCCGCCCAGCGTCCACTCGGAGCCGCCGCAGAACTGACCCTCGGGCATCATGCCGACGGTGAGATTCGTTCCGTTAGCCGCGTGATATTCCAGTGACTCGATGCCAAGAGAGTTCATATACTCGCATCTCTTGTGGAACTGCGCGTTGTGCTCCTCCCAGGCCGCGATGCCATCCTGGGGCTCGCCGCCCAAAGTTTTGGTCATACGGACGGTGTAGAGGATCGCCTCCCACTGCTTTTCCATCGCAACGCCGGCTCTCACACCGGGGAACATCTTTTTGGCCCAGGCCTTGCCGGGGACTGCCGCGATGCACCACTTATATTTGTTGTCCATGGCCTCGCGATAGGGCTTGATGATGCCGTAGCGCGCCTGCATCGCCTTGGAATTCTTTGCCTGGTTCATGCCGGCAAGGCCGTCGGGGTCGGCCGATATCAGATACAGCATGGCGGGCAGCTTGTCCACACGGTGCTGCAGCTTGGCCTTTTCCCACTCCTCTACGCGCGAGAGCACCTTGAGGGGGCGGTAATTGACGTGCATTTTCTGAAGCGGCTGATGCGACCACTCCACGTTGACCCGTTCGGCGCCGGCGCGATAGCACTCGCGCACCACCAGCTCCACGAATTCGGGCTGATCCAGCTCGGCCGTGATGATAACTTCATCGCCGCGGCGAACGTTCAGTCCCTTGACAGCCAACAGCTTGGCATAATTTTTGAGTACGGTTTTATTCATAACAAGATCCTTACTTTCCTGTGTTTTGTGCGATGCTTTGCAGCTTATGGAGCGCCGCCTTGAGCACCCGCTTATCGTTGTCGTGCGTCAGACACCGCTCGGCTCTCTCCAGCGGCACCCATTCCACCTGGGCGATCTCGCCATGGCGGGGACGGATGTCGATCTGCTCGGTGGCCGCCAAAAAGTAGACGACCTCCTTTTCCACGCCCGGCGCCGGCGTATAGCACACGACGTGGCGGAAATCGGGCAGAATGGTGATGTGCACCGAGGTCTCCTCGAGCACCTCACGCACAGCCGTTTCCCTCTCGGTCTCTCCGGCCTCTACGTGTCCCTTGGGAAAGGAACGGTAGCCGCCCGGGCGGTGTCGGATCATCAGAATATAATCTTCGTTTTGTCCCGCGTCGTGTCGGATGACAAGCGCACCGCAGGATTTTTCAAATCGATCGCAGATCACGGATACCGTTCCTCCTTTCTGTCAAGGTCTTACGCCTTGACTTCTTCCATGATGTAGGCCTCGAGTACGTCGCCTACCTTGATATCGTTGAACTTTTCAAGACCGATACCGCACTCGTAGCCCTGGGCTACCTCGCGGGCATCGTCCTTGAATCTCTTGAGCGAGGACACCTCGTCCTCGAAGATCACGACGCTGTCGCGCAGAACGCGGATCTTGCAAGCGCGGGTGATCTTACCGTCGGTGACGTACGAGCCGGCAATGGTTCCGACACCGGGCACGTGGATGGTCTGACGGACCTCGGCGTGACCCTGCAGAGCCTCGACGAACTTGGGAGCCAGCATACCCTTCATAGCGGCCGTGATCTCCTCGATACAGTCGTAAATGACGCGGTAGGTGCGAATGTCGACGCCCTGGCGCTCGGCACTATCCAGTGCCGTCTTATCGGGACGGACGTTAAAGCCGACCACGATGGCGTTGGAAGCGGCCGCGAGCATGACGTCGCCCTCGTTGATACCGCCTGCCGCCGAGTGGATAACGCTGACCTTGACCTCTTCGTTGGAGATCTTAAGCAGCGATGCCTTGACGGCCTCGGCCGAGCCGACCACGTCGGCCTTGACGATGACGTTGAGCGTCTTGACGCCGTCCGAGATCTGAGCGAACAGATCGTTCAGATTTGCGCGCGCATTGGCACGGAAGCCCTCTTCCTTGGCCTTATTCTTACGATTGTCGGCCAGGGTACGAGCCATACGCTCGTCCTCGACCGCCTGGAATTCGTCGCCTGCGGTGGGAACCTCGGCAAGACCGATGATCTCAACGGGAACAGAGGGGCCGGCCGCCTTGACGGCCTTACCGCGGTGGTCCGTCATGGCACGGACACGGCCGACTGCCGTACCGGCGATAACGATATCGCCGTCGTGCAGGGTACCGTTCTGAACCAGGACCGTCGCCACAGGGCCGCGACCCTTATCCAGCTTAGCCTCGATGACAAGACCCTTTGCACGGCGATTGGGGTTAGCCTTGAGATCCTTGACCTCGGCCACGAGCAGGACGTTCTCCAACAGATCATCAATACCCATACCCGTCATGGCAGACACGGGGACACAGATGACGTCGCCGCCCCACTCCTCGGGGACGAGCTCGTACTGGGTCAATTCCTGCTTGACCTGCTCGGGGTTTGCCGTGGGCTTATCCATTTTATTGATGGCAACGATAATATCGATGCCTGCCGCCTTGGCGTGGTTAATAGCCTCAATGGTCTGGGGCATGATACCGTCATCGGCCGCAACGACCAGAATAGCAATATCGGTCGACTGCGCACCACGGGCACGCATAGCGGTAAACGCCTCGTGTCCGGGGGTGTCCAGGAAGGTGATGTCCTGACCCTTGACCTTAACGCGGTAGGCACCGATGTGCTGGGTAATACCGCCTGCCTCGCCCGCCGTTACGTGGGTGTGACGGATAGCATCCAGCAGCGAGGTCTTACCGTGGTCAACGTGACCCATGACACAGACAACGGGTGCGCGGGTTTCGAGTACATCCTCGGTATCCTCTGCCTCGTCGAACAGCTTTTCCTCGATAGAAACGACGACCTGCTTGGTGGCCGCGATGCCCAGCGAGTCAGCAACCAGATATGCCGTATCAAAATCCACGATCTGGTTGACCGTCGCCATAATACCCATCATCATCAGGGCCTTGACGACCTCACCCGTCTTGACCTTAAGAGCCGACGCCAGGTCGCTTACGATGATCTCCTCGGGCAGGGTGACGCTGGTGGGCAGGATGTGGGCCGGCTCGTTCATCTTCTTGTTCTTACCGCCCTTGAAATTGTTTTTGCTCGACGTACCGCGTGCCGCGCCGGGCTGCTGGCGCTTCATCTTGCCGCCATTGCCACCGCGCAAAGCCTCGTCACGCTCGGATACGAAGGTCTCCAGCTTTTCATCGTACTTGGAGGGATCGTACGCCGCACTGCCGCGGGTATCGACGACTCTCGTGCCACCGCGCTGGGAGGGCGAGGTGTTGGTATTGGTCACACGGATCGTCGCCTGGGGACGGAAGGTCTCCTTGAGGCCGCCTACTTGCTGGTATTCCTTATCCTTATCAAATCCGCCGCCGGCATGATTGCCGCCCTTGCCGCCCTGTGCCGGACGGTTTTGCTGGGGACGGTTGCCGCCGCGATCGTTGCGATCACCGCCAAAGCCGCCAAAGCCTCCCTGTGCGGGACGGTTCTGGGAGCCAAAGCCGCCCTGCGCGGGGCGATTCTGCGTGCCGAAAGAACCCTGTCCGGGGCGATTGCCGGTGTTGCTATTGAAGCCTCCCTGGTTGCGTGCCTGACCGAAGCCTCCCTGACCGGAAGCCTGGCCCTGCTGTGTGCGGGGAGCGTTGTTGTTTTGGTATCCACCCTGGGGACGGGGTGCATAGCCTCCCTGACCCTGTCCGGCAGGACGTGTTGCGGGCGCCGGCTTGGCAGCGAGGGCCGCAGGTGCCTTGGGAACAGTCGATGCTGCAGGTGCCTTGGGTGCGGCGGGGGCTGCGGGAGCCTTGGGTGCCGGCTTGGCCTCGGCCTTGGGTGCGGCAGGTGCCGCCTTGGGCGCAGCAGGGGTCGCATGAGCCTTAGGCGCTGCCTTGACCTCCGTCTTAGGCTCTGTCTTTGTTTCCGCCTTGGGGGCAGGAGCTGCCGGCTTATCCTCAGCCTTAACCTCTGCCTTTGTTTCCACCTTGGGTTCGGCCTTCGCCTCGACCTTGGGTTCAGCCTTGGGCGCAGCTTCCTCCTTGACGGGTTGTGCCGTTTTGGTTACCTTGGAGGGGATCTTGGTCACGCCGTCCAGATAATCCTCGATATTGGTGATCTGGTTGTTTCTGGTCAGCGTTTCAAAGAGGATATCGAATTCGACCGGCTCCAGCGTGCGCTGTGTCTTGACTTCCTTGCCGGCATCGGCCAGAATGTCCGACAGATCCTTGCTCTTGAGGCCTAGGTCCTTCGCCATCTTATTCACTTTATATTGGGGGTTGATTGCCATGTTTCCTCCTACATTATCCCGGCACAAAAAGCCGGGTGCCCGACAGGTCAGCGTCGGCAGTCTCTTGTGTCGTCAATTTCAGTTTTGGTTTAGTCCTTCGCATGACGCGAAGAGGGATCGGATGATTCGATCAGCATATTCCAGGCCGCAAGCACCGGCTTGCACAGCTGCTCGTTGGTGACGGCGATGGCGGCAACGGTCGAGGTTTTGCCAACGGCCGCGCCAAGCTCGCCCCCCGTGATGGGCAGGCGGATATGCTGTATGTGATAAAAGCTACATTTGTCAGTCAGTCGCTTATGCGTATGATCGGACGAGTCGCCGGCCTCCAGCACAAGGCAGGGGGGCTTATTGCTCCTCATGGCCTCGCACACCATGGGCGTGCCGAAGATCAGGGCACGAGCGCGGGCGCACAGTCCGAGATTGGACTTCAAGCGAGCGAGTGTTGCGTCATTGTTGTTCGTCGGCATCGTTTTCCAGCTCCTGCTCCATGCGATCGTAGACCTCGTCGGGAATGGTGCATTCCAGGGTATGGTCCAGTCTGCGGCTCTTGCGCGCGCGGCGCAGGCACTTGACGTCGTGGCAAAGGTAGGCGCCGCGGCCGGATTTGCGTCCGGTCATATCCAGCGTGACCTCACCCTCGGGAGAGCGGACGACCCGCAAAAGCTCGCCCTTCGGCTTATGCTCACTGCAGCCCATGCACTGACGCATGGGGATCTTGCGTACCTTAACTCCCATATGTCGCCCTCGCTTACTCTGCCTTGATGTCGACCTTGTGACCGGTCAGACGGGCAGCAAGGCGGGCGTTCTGACCCTCCTTACCGATAGCAAGAGAGAGCTGGTCGGCGTCGACAAGCACGCGGCAGGCGCGCTCGCCCGTCATTTCTACGTCAAGGACGGTGGCGGGAGCCAGAGCGGCGGCTACGTACTCGGCGGGATCCTCGCTGTACTTCACGATGTCGATCTTCTCGCCGCGCAGCTCGTCCAGAATGGCCGAGATACGCATACCGTGGTTACCGATACAAGCGCCAACGGGATCGACGTCGGCATCGCGGGACATCACGGCGATCTTGGTGCGCGAGCCTGCCTCTCGGGCAACGCCCTTGACCATAACAACGCCATCGGCGATCTCGGGGATCTCCAATTCAAACATACGGCGAACCAGGCCGGGATGTACGCGGGACAGCGTGACCAGCGGGCCGCGGGACTCGCGGTTTACCTCCATAACAAAAACTCGGATGCGATCGCCCACGCGCAAGATCTCGCCGGGGATCTGCTCGGACTTGAGAAGCGTCGCGTAGCTCGTGCCCGTTTCCAGCACGACGTTGCCCGACTCGGGATCGACCTTGGAGACGGTCGCGGTGATGATCTCCTCGCGCTTGTTCTCGTATGCCTCCTGCATCACGCGGCGTTCGCCCTCACGGATGCCCTGGATGATCACAGACTTGGCAGCACCTGCGGACAGTCTGCGGAAGTTCTTGGTCTTGACCTCGGTCTCGACCACCTTTCCCACGGTATATCTCTTGCTGATGGCCTTGGCATCTGCCAGCGAGATCTGGGTCTCGGGATCGGTGACCTCCTCGACGACCTCCTTCTGCTGATACAGACGGACGTCCTTCTTGGCAGGGTCGATGACGACGCGCACGTTGGTATTATTGCCGTATTCCTTCTTGTAAGCGGCAGTCAGTGCGGCCTCGATCTTTTCATACATATATTCGGGGGGGATGCCTTTTTCCTTCTGGAGCAGATCCAGCGCGGTGAAAAACTCGGAGTTCATGATTGAAAATCCTTTCCTTAAATTTATCTCTTAAAATTCAAACACGGTGGTCATTCGGCTGATGGAGGCGCGGGGGATGGCAAGCGTTTGCTCGCCAACGGCAAGCAGGACGCAACCGTTCTCGTCCAGGCCCTGCAGGATGCCGCGATGGACGCGACTGCCTTCCACGGGGGCGAACAGTCTTGCCTCGACCGTTTCTCCGGTGCAAAACTCGATGTGTGCCCGGGTCTTGATGTCACGCTCGACGCCGGGAGAGGAGATCTCCAGGTGGTACGAGTCAGCGATGGGATCGGCCTCGTCCAGCACGGGATCGATGGCGCGGCTGAAGGCCTCACAGTCGTCGATGGTGATACCGGCCTCGTTGTCAATGGTGATACGCAGGTAGTAATCTGCGCCTTCGCGGACGTATTCGACGTCCCAGAGCGAATAGCCCATTTGCTCGGCAAAGGGTGCTGCCAGGGCGGTCACGATCTCGGCGATGCTGCCGCTTTTTTTGTTTGCCATAGGTTGCAAACTCCTTTGAAATTTTAATATTCGGTCTCATGCAATGGAGAGTGGATCCTTGCGAACCCACTCTCCAACGTGCATTTTACTAACTTACGGTATGTAGTATACCACACATTTTCCCGTATTGCAAGGGCTTTTTGCGATTTTTTCCGTATTTATTTATATTTTTTTGAGGATGGGGACTTTGGGGAACCGTTTTCGGGGGCGATGCATACAATCGTTAATGAGAATGTGACTTATGAAAGGTGGAAACGGGTATGAAAATTGTCGTTTGGCGTTCCCCTGCGTTTTTGGCGCCGTTGCTCAGGAGGTTGTTGAGGGTGAAAAAGAGATAGTTGGATTTTTTAACTACTTTTTCTTGGCAAGCGCACACAGCCCACCTCGACTTCGTCGAGCTGCGCGCGCTGAACTGTGCCGGTTTTTGATGCCACTTCTTGGCGCGCCCCAAGAAGTGGCGGAAGAAGGGCGCCAAGGGACCTAATGTCCCTTGGAACCCTGCAGTGCGTCTTTGTGAGCGCTACGCTTTCGCTCCGCGCAACACGACGCAAAAGTAAGCAGTTTCAGCGCTTGTGTTTGCAAGTTAAAGAAACTTGCAAACATGGGAGTAGCACGCAAAATGCAACAGCAAAAACTTTTGCGCCACCGTTCTACGCACCCTTTGATAGTGCAAATTTCCAGCAAAACGGAAAGCAAAAGTTCTTGCTTTCCCCGCCTGCCGCTCGTGTTATCTAAATTTGAGGCACAGCATCAAAAGCGTTTATATGACCTCTTGTCTTCCTGTTTGTAGAGCGGCACGGGAGCAGTTTCCAAAGGCGGCAGCCTTTGGTTCCCTTTCTTTCGCCATTTCTTTGTGGAACGACAAAGAAATGGCATCCATGCCAGCACAGCGCACGCGCGCAGCTGTGTGCGCGTCAAAAGAAGTAGTTGTTTGAAATTTAGACCCCCCCTCCTGCTCCCCCCGTCGCAAAATATTTACAATCATACTCCGTAAAACTCTTGACTTTTCTTCTATATTGCTGTATAATGAACTGTCAAAAGAATAAAACGGAGGATTTTTCCATGACAAAACGAGTATTTGCCATGCTGCTGGCAGTTTTGATGCTGTGCCTTTGCGTAGCATGTTCCGACAAGGGCAACGACGGCGCGACCGATGACCCTGTCATCAACATCGGCCCCGAGACCCTCACCTACACGGACAGCCAGGGCGATACCTTTACATATGAATATCTGAGCAGTACCACTGTTGCCATCACCGACTTTGTCGGTAGCGATGAGCCCCACGTGGTCACCATTCCTGCCTCTATTGACGGCAGAAACGTCACCGAGATCGCAAGCGCCGCTTTCCGCGCAAAATCCAACATTTCCGAGATCAAGAGCGATGCCGCTCTGGTCAAGATCGGCGACTATGCCTTTGCTTACTGCGAGGCGTTGACCACCGTTACTCTGCCCGCATCTGTCAAGACGATCGGCAAGTGTGCGTTCTATGCCAGCGCTCACCTGACGACCGTTGTTATGCCCGAGGGCCTGGAGAACATCAACGAAGCTGCCTTCTATGGCTGTACCTCTTTGACCGGTGTTACCTTCCCTGCTTCCCTGAAGACCATTGGATATGCAGCCTTCTTGGATTGCAAGGCACTGACCTCCATCGTGTTGCCTGAGGGTATTACCTCGGTCGGTGCTCAAGCATTCTACGATTGCACTGCCGTCGAGGCATTGTCCCTGCCCGCATCGCTGACCGAGATCGGCGACTATGCATTCAACCCCATCGTTCGTGACCTGCCCGACGAGGCGATCACCGTCGTGGAAGGCTCCGTTGCAGCCACGCACATCGCTCAGTTCCGTTGATCTATGGATCCCAAAGAGATAAAGGAAGTCCTCCGGGACTTCCTTTTTTTGTTTTCACAGGCGAAAACCGGCAATCAAATTGCATTTTCCTTCCTTATTTATTAAAAAAATGACATTTGCTTGTTTACAAACGGCCAAAGATATGGTATACTGATATAATCAGTATGATAGGATACTATGCCCTGCCGTGAATGACTCCTCACGGCAACAAGGAGTTTTTATATGAATCAAAATCCCTCGCCGATGCCCGGTGTACAGCTCCGCTTCATCACGGACAAAAATCCCTGGGCGGACGGCTCCACCATTCCCTCGCTTCCCCTGCCGGGCAATCTTGCGCTTTGCCTGCTGCTCGTTGCCTGCGCGGCTTATCCCCTCGTGGTTACGCCCCCACAGATGTATACCGTCTGCTTGCTCGTTGCACTGATCGCCGCCTTGATCTTTGTCGTGCGCTCGGTCACCGTCGGTATTCTCTCGGCCGTCCTGTTTTTTGGCGGTTGTCTGTCCGGCGGCTTGGTTGGCGGTGTATACGCCCTCGCCCTGATGGCCACGGTCGGCATCGGCGCCTTTTTGATCAGCACCTGCCGCTCGTATGCGCTGGCCGCTGTTCCAATCGCCGCTTACCTGCTGTCTCTTTTGCTTTGCCGCGATCCTATGCTGGCCGTGCTTTCGCTCATCGCCTTTCCTGCCGCCGGCATTCTCGCCTACAACACCATGCAAAACCGTCCGCGCGTGTCTTCTATCTGCCTTGTTTCGATCATGCTCGGCCTTTGCGCCGTGTTCGGCGGGGCGCTCGTCTGGTATCGCGCCAACGGCACCATCGTCTTCTCCGAGGTGATCGCCGCCGCAGAGGCCTTGCGCGAGCAGATCGTCACCATCATGACCGGTGACGCGACTCTGATGGAAGCGTTGCAAATGACGCTGGACACCACCGGCACCGGCATTGAGGCCGCCGCTCTCATTCAAAGCTCGGTCGAGCTCGTATTCAATATGCTGCCGGGACTTTTGATCTTTGCGTTGAATATATTGGCATACGCCTGTCAGCTGACCTGCATCCGCACCTACCGCGGCGTTGGCATGAAGCAGCTGGTCACTCATATGTCTCAGCTTTTCGTTCTCAGCGTTCCTGCCGCGATCATTTATCTTGTATGCTGTATCGCATCCATCTTTTCCAAGGATTTCACGCTGACATCCGCCGTTTTTGAAAACCTGCGGCTGATCCTTCTGCCGGGCATGTGCCTGGTGGGCGTTTTCAAGCTGGCGGCAGATCTTCAGCGCGGCATCTCCAAGATTTGGATCGTCCTTATCATTGGCGCGGCACTGCTGGCCCCCACCATGCTGATCCTGTGCGTTTCGATATCCGGCGCGCTTGCAACGCTGATGCGCCCCATCGTCGCTCATATTCTGTTAAATCAACCCAAAAACGACTCTTCCGATCATTCGGATGATCCGAGTTGATCTCACCTCCCCCGCCGCGGCACGGCCGCGAACAGATTACCCCGCAAGGAGGAAAATGTTATGCAAAACAAAAACAAGCTGCCACACACCCAGACGGTTGACGCCAGACTGCCCTTTGCCCTTTGCTATGGCATTGGCGTGATCCTGCTCTCCGCCCTGGAGGTGCTGTGCTATCTGATGGATCCGGACAGTGACGTCGTCCTGTACGGCCTTGTGCTGCTCACCTTTTTCGTGGTGATCGGCGGCTGTATGCTGCTGGCCTACCTGATCCGCGTCCGCCGTCTGCACGAGGTACTGGCAGCCGCCGACGACATGACCACGGAGATCGGTGACGTGTTCAAATACGTCATCGACATTCCCTACGCCATCTCGGACAGCAAGGGAAACGTCAAGGTCGTCAATCGCGCGCTTCAGGATATTCTGGCCTTCAAGTCCCCCATCTGCAACGTCCCCCTGTCCACCTTCTGCCCGATCTCCATCCAGGACATCATTCGCAGCACGGGGGAGCCGCGCGAGCTTCGCTTTGCCCGCGCGTTGGATGAAAACGGAGAGGTCATTCCCGGCGCCCACGGCTTCCACATTCGCCTGGGTAACAGCGGTCGTCGCTATGAGCTGATCGCTTACGCCATGAGACTGCGCGGCCAGGATTATTACATGATCACCTTCCACGACGTCTCCGACTATCTGGAGCTCCGTGAGAAGATGGAGCGCGAGAACCCCATCGTTGCCTATATCGTGCTGGACAACCTTCAGGAGCTGGCCCAGTACGTCCGCGTCAGCTACCGCTCTGCCGCCAATGAGATCGAGACCATCCTCAAGGAATGGGCTTCCGACATTGGAGGATTGTTGCGGGAATATGACCGCGATAAATTCTTGCTTTTGTGCTCCGCCGAGGCTCTTCACCGCTGTGAGGAGGACAACTTCAGCATTCTGAACCGCGTTCGTCAGGTCAAGCTGGGCGACAACAGCTTCCCTGTTACCATTTCCATGGGTATCGCGGCTGTGGGCGGCTCCTTCAAGGACCGCGAGGCGGCGGCGAGTGCGGCTTTGGACATCGCCCTGCAGCGCGGTGGTGACCAGGTTGCCATCCGACGCGCCGACGGCGTCACCTTCTTTGGCGGCCGTGTCAAGACCATGCAGAGCAACACCTCGATCATCTCGCGCGTCAACTCCAATCAGCTCTGCTCGCTGATCGCACAGGCCGGCAACGTTATTATCATGGGACACCGCAACCCCGACTTCGACGCCATTGGTGCTTGCGTGGGTGCGGCGCGCCTGGCGCTGTGTGCCATCGGCAACCGCAAGACGGACGTGCGCATCGTCATGAACCGCGAGAGCGAGGACTTCCGCATTTGCTCGGAGCAGCTGGGCAACCACGCCTTATATGACGAATTGTTCGTTGACGCTCACAACGCGCTGGATCTGGTTCGCTCGGATTCGCTGCTCATCATCGTAGACGCTAACAACGTCAACATTGTCGAGGCGCCCGACGTCGTCAAAAACGTCGCCAATATTGCCATCATTGACCACCACCGTCAGTTCGAGGTGTTCGATTTTGCCCCCGTCCTGAGTTATATTCACCCGACGGCGTCCTCTGCCAGTGAGCTGATCGCCGAGATGATCGAGCAGAGCCCCTACGCCGATGCCCTGCGCAAGGAGGAGGCCACCCTGCTTTTGGCCGGCATCATGCTGGACACCAAAAACTTCACCCACTCGACAGGTGCTCAGACCTTCTCCGCCGTCCATTATCTGTACGAGAAGGGCGCGCACACCAACGTCACGCGGCTTTTCTTCTACGAGACGCTGGATGAGCTGATCACCGCCAGTGACTTCGGTTCCCGCACCCGCATTTATCGTGGGCGCATTGCCATCACCTGGCTCAACAGTGACACCACCCGCGCGGAACGCATCAACGAGCGTGTCGCCGCCGCCAAGGCTGCTGACCGTCTCTTGACCGTCCGGGGCATCGACGCCTCGTTTGCGCTGGTCAATATTGGAGACAGCGTGAGCATCTCCGCTCGTTCGGGCGATGCCATCAACGTTCAGATCATCATGGAAAAGCTGGGCGGCGGCGGTCACTTTGACATGGCAGGCGCCCAGATCAAGGACACCTCGCTGACGTATGCGTGTGAGCTGCTCAAGGGTGCGATCGATGATTATTTGGATCATGATATTGTGGAGAGGAAGTAAATTTAGGTATTCTAAATTTTTCACATCTTCTCCTACAGCCTCGCCCTGCTGCGCGCGCTCGGTGAAAGCATAATTGTTCATTCTTTGTCATCCGACAAAGAACGAACCAAGAAAACGGACCAAGGGGCCTAATGCCCCTTGGAACCCCGCAGCGCGCCTTTGTGGGCGCTGCGCTCTCGCTCCGCGCAACACGACGCGAAGATATGCGACTTCAACGCTCGTGTGCGCGAGTTAAAGAAACTCGCACACATTGCAGAGCAAAAACTCTTGCTTTCTACATCTGCCGCTCGTGTTGTCAAAATGGCAAGCGATGCATTACAAATTTTTATATCTTTCTCCTCTTTCGCTTTGCAGAGCGGCAATGCCAAGGGAGATCCAAGAGGGAACGTCTTGGCACGTTTTCTTGGTTACTTCTTTGACGTGCGTCAAAGAAGTAACACAACCGCACAGCGCGCCGCATTGTGGCGCGCCCATCCGGCTACCGAAAAAATATCTCTATCTATACAAGGAGTACCACCATGAAAGTTATCTTACTGCAAGACGTAAAATCCCAAGGCAAAAAGGATCAGATCATCAACGTATCCGACGGCTATGCCAAAAACTTCCTCTTCCCCAAGGGACTTGCCAAGCCTGCCGACGCGCAGAGCCTGAATGAGATCAAGAACAAAAAGGCGAGCGAGGAGCACAAGATCGCCGTTGAGCGCGCCGAGGCCAAAGCCACCGCCGAAAAGCTGGAAGGCATTATGGTCAAGATCCCCGCTTCGTCGGGCGGCGACGGACGCCTGTACGGCTCCATCACCTCCAAGGACATCGTCGAGGCGCTGGCCGCGCAGGCAGGCATCACCATCGACAAGCGCAAGATCCTCTCGGACGAGCCCATCCGCACCTACGGCGCTTACACCCGTGAGGTCAAGCTGTTCCAGGAGATCGTCGGCAAGATCCACATCACCGTTTGCGAGAAAAAATAAACCACCAAGGAGCTTATTTGAGCCATGGATGAACTGAACATCTTAGACCGCAAGCTACCCTTTTCCCTGATCGCCGAGCAATCGTTGCTCGGTTGTATCCTCATCGACCCCGAATGCTTCAACGAGCTGACCGAGCTGGTAAACGCGGAGGACTTTTATCTTGCCGAGCACAAGCAGATCTTTCTCGCCATGCGCGAGCTGTATCTGACTGACCATGCCATCGACGTTGTCACGCTGATCGACGCGCTTGTGCGTACCGGCGTGTACGATAAGTCGGGGGGCGAGCAGTATATCCGCACCATCGCCGAGGTGGTTCCCGGCGCACAGAATGCCAAGGACTACGCCAAGATCGTACGCAACAAGAGCCGTGCGCGCCAGCTGATCGAGATCTGCGGTGACATTTCGGACGTCACCTATGCCGAGCAGGAGGAGATCGAGCACATCATTGAAAACGCCGAGGCTCGCATTTTCGACCTGGCACAGGGCCGTGACACCAAGAGCTTCCGCCACATCCGCGACGTGCTGGTCGACGTTTACGCCCACCTGCAAGAGCTCTCCACCGACAAATCCGCCGCTCAGGGTACGCCAACCGGCTTCTCGGGACTGGACAAGGTGCTCGTCGGCATGGGTAAGAGCGACTTCATCTTGGTCGGTGCCCGTCCCGGTATGGGTAAGACCAGCTTCGCCCTCAATATCGCCGCCAACGTGGCACAATCCACCAAAAAGAAGGTCTGCATCTTCTCGCTGGAAATGTCTGCCGAGCAACTGGTCAACCGCATGATCTCGAGTGAGGCCATGGTTGACAGCTATGCGCTCCGCTCGGGCGAGCTCAAGCCCGAGGAGTGGGAGCATATCGCCCATGCAAGTGCCCGACTGTCCGGCTGTGATATTCTCATTGACGACACCCCCGGCATTACCGTGTCGGGTATGAAGGGTAAGCTCCGCCGTGTGGACAATCTGGGTCTGGTCGTCATCGACTACCTGGGGCTTATGTCCTCGGACAGACGCATCGACAACCGCGTCAACGAGGTGAGCGACATCACCCGTAACCTCAAGATCATGGCAAAAGAGCTGAACGTGCCTATTCTCTGCTGTGCACAGCTCTCCCGTGGTCCCGAGGGACGAAACGACAAAAGACCCATGCTGTCCGACCTGCGTGACTCGGGTTCGATCGAGCAGGACGCCGACTGCGTCATGTTCCTGTTCCGCGACGAATACTATAAAACGGACGCCGCAAGCGACACCGAGGGCAACATCGCCGAGGTCATCGTGGCCAAAAACCGTCACGGCTCTACCGGCACGGTCAAGGTCGGCTGGATCGGCCGTTACACCAAGTTCCGCTCCATCGCCGAGTCGGGCTCGATTCCCGAAGCATGACGACATCCCGCTCTGACGCCTACGCGCGTCTGCTTGCCGCTTACCGCTCCCCCTTTGCACTGGCCGGTGTTGCAACCGACACACCGCTTTTGCTGGGTCTTTCGGGCGGTGCGGATTCCCGTCTTTTGCTACACCTGGTCGCGAGCGAATGCCGACAAACGGGTGCGCCGCTTCACCTGGCGCATATCCATCACGGCATAAGGGACAAGGAGGCCGACCGCGACGAGAGATTTTGCCGCGACCTGGCCGAGCAATACCATCTTCCCCTGCACGTCCTGCGTGCCGACGTGCCGACACTGGCGCGGGAGCGCGGCGAGTCGGTGGAAACGGTAGCAAGACAGGTGCGCTACGACTTTTTCTCCCGCGTGATGCGCGAGCAGGACATTCCCCTGCTCTTGACGGCGCACAATGCCGACGACAACCTGGAAACAGTGCTGTTCCATCTGGTGCGGGGCTGTGGCCTTTCAGGCCTTGGCGGCATTGCACCAGTCAGATGCTTGGACGCTCCCGGTCAGACGGTCGTGCGTCCCCTGCTCCTTTGCAGCAAGGCTGATATCGTGGCCGCTTGTCAGGAGCTGTCCTTGGCGTTTGTAACGGACAGCACCAACGAGGACACGGCTTACACCCGCAATTTCTTGCGTGCTCGCGTGTTGCCCGCTCTTGGCGAGGTGATCCCTCACCCCGAACAGCAGGTGGTCCGAGGGAGCGAGACGCTACGCGAGGATGAGCAGTGCCTGGGACAGCTGGCAGAGCATCTGCTGGCAGAGGCGAGTGTGGAGACCGGCCTGTTGCGAGCCGCGTTGGCAAACGCCCACCCCGCCATCGCCAAGCGCGTCCTGCGTGACTGGGCATTTGCTATAAGCGGACAAACGCTCGCTACCTGCCATCTGGACGCGATGCTGCAGCTTTGCGCGCCAACGTCCACCTCCAAGCGGCTTTGCGTGCCGGGCGGTGTCGTTGTGGCCGAGCGAGAATGCCTGTGTTGGCAAGATGTAACGGACGAGTCAGGAGTCCCCACCCCGTTTGAAGTTCCCTTTTCGGAGGGAACGATGGAGCGCCCCGAGCTCGGGTTTTCCCTTTGCGTGAATACGGTATCCCTGAGGCAACACCAAACCGTCACGCAAAACGATAAAAATGTTTACAATCCATTCATACGCGATACCCTGATATTTGATACAATAGTAGGGTGTACGCAAGTCGAGTCCCTTACGTGGCGCTCAAGGCGCTCGGGAGACACGATTTTGTTCCGCGGCGTCAATCGCAAATTACGCAAGCTGCAAAACGAGATGGGCATCCCCGCCACCATACGCGATCGACTGCCCCTCTTATGCCACGGCGACACTGTGCTGTGGGTTCCCTTCATCGGGCCCCGCGACGGCGCTTTTACCCCTGTCACCCAAGACTCCACCAACGCATATCGATTGACCGTCGAGTACCACACTTTCATGACAGACAGCCCAAAGGAGGACATATCATGATCGATCCAAGACAAGATATTGACCACATTTTATTCACCGAGGAGCAGCTTGACGGCATCGTCACAAGCCTTGCCGACCGCATCAACCGCGACTACGCTCCTTCGCCAAATGCCATTCGTTCCTACAAGCTGATCGTCGTTGCCGTCATGAAGGGCTCTGTCTTCTTCTATACGGATCTGATCAAAAAGCTGAATATGCCTGTTGAGTTAGATTTTGTCAAGGTCTCGTCCTACTACGCAGGTACGGTCTCGTCGGGTCAGCTCAAGATCCACCTGGATCTCAAGCGGGACGACTATGAAAACATCGACATACTCCTCGTTGAGGATATCGTCGACAGCGGTCGAACCCTGGCCTCCTTGACCGAAAATCTGCGCGGGCGCGGTGCGCACAGCGTAAGAACCGTCACGCTGTTGGATAAGCCCAGCCGCCGTGAGGTAAACTACAAAGCAGACTATACCGGCGCCGAGATCCCCGACGAGTTCGTCGTGGGTTACGGCCTGGATTTTGATGAAAAATACCGCGATCTCCCCTATATCGGTGTCCTCAAGAGTGAGGTCTACACCAAATAAGATTCCCACGACTGGAGGAAACCAATGAAACGCAAAGACATAAAAGTTATCTTATTCTATGTCCTGCTGATCGGATTGATCGTCTTCTTCCTTGCCCAGATGTTCCAAAACAGCAATGCGGCGGAGAATCCCACCTACGACAAGGTGGTGCAGTACTTCACCAGCGGGCAGGTAGCAGAGTTCAATCTGTCGCCGGACTATATCCTGACCATGAAGCTGATCGACGGCAAGGAGGTCATCTACGAGGTGGCCAATCTCTCCTTGTTCCACGCCGACCTGGGTGAGATCATCACCGAGCAAATGGCCGCGGGTACGCTCAAGGGCGAATACGAGCCCCCTGTCACCTATCCTTGGTGGCTGAGCCTGTTGCCCTATCTTATCGTCATCGTCCTGTTTATCGCGCTGTGGGTCTATATGGCCCGCGTTGGCAGCAAGGGCGGCGGTAAGATGAACAGCTTTGGCAAGGCACGTGTCAAAACGCCCAATCCCAACGATCAGAACCGCGTCCTGTTCCGCGACGTTGCCGGTGCAGACGAGGAAAAGGAAGAGCTGCAGGAGGTGGTGGAATTCCTCAAGAATCCCGCCAAGTACAGCAAGCTCGGCGCCAAGATTCCCCACGGCGTTCTGCTCGTGGGCCCTCCCGGTACGGGTAAGACGCTGCTGGCCAAGGCCGTTGCCGGTGAGGCCGGTGTTCCCTTCTTCTCTATTTCCGGTTCGGATTTCGTAGAAATGTACGTCGGTGTCGGCGCCTCTCGTGTACGCGACCTGTTTGAGACCGCGCGCAAAGCGCCTGCTTCCATCATCTTTATCGATGAGATCGATGCTGTCGGTCGCCACCGCGGTGCGGGACTGGGCGGCGGGCACGACGAGCGCGAGCAGACGCTCAACCAGTTGCTGGTTGAAATGGACGGCTTTGGTGCGCACGACGGTATCATCGTCATCGCAGCGACCAACCGCCCCGACATTCTTGACCCCGCACTGCTGCGTCCCGGTCGTTTCGACCGTCAGATCACGGTCAACTATCCCGACATCAAGGGACGCGAGGAGATCCTGAAGGTTCACTCCCGCAACAAGCCCCTGGAAGAGAGTGTGGATCTGGCCCGTGTGGCTCGCACAACCGCCGGCTTTACCGGTGCGGATCTGGCCAACCTGCTCAACGAAGCTGCCCTTCTGGCCGCCAGACGCAACAAGGCTCTGATCGGCATGGATGATATCGAAGATGCTTATATCAAAGTCATCGCCGGTCCTCAGAAGAAGTCCCGCGTGCGCAAAAAGGAAGAGCTGTACAAGACGGCCATCCACGAGGCGGGTCACGCCATTATCGCCCACGTTCTGCCCCTGCTTGACCCTGTTCAGCAGATTTCCATCATTCCCAGTGGCAACGCACTGGGCTACACCCTCAATCCCCCTGTGGAGGATAAATACAGCGTTTACCGCAACGAGCTCAAGCAAGAGATCGCCATGCTGTTGGGTGGCCGCACGGCGGAGGAGCTGATGTTCGACGATATTTCGGGCGGTGCTTCCAACGATATTGAGCGTGCCACCAACATTGCCCGTCAGATGGTCACCCGTCTGGGTATGAGCGACTTGCTCGGTCCTCGCGCCTTCGGCGGCAACCAGGGCGAGGTGTTCCTGGGCCGTGACTTCTCGTCCAGCACCAAGGACTACGCCGGCACGACGGCAACCAAGATTGACGAGGAAATCCACAAGCTGATCACCGAGGCACACGAGCTGGCTCGCACCATTCTGTCCGAGCATATGAACAAGATGAAGTTCATCGCTGACTTCCTCATGAAGAATGAGATCATGGACGGCGAGCAGTTTGCCGCCGCGATGGATGGTGATCCCACCATCGAAGAGCTGGAGGCAATGCTTGAGGAGAAGAAGCGCAAGAGCCGCGAGGAAAACGAAAAGCGTGCCGAGGACGAAAGCAAGCCCGATGCGACAGGTAGTTCCGACGACTCGGGGCCTTCGGATCCCCCGGCTGACGATACACCGATCGGCAGTTATGGTTCGAATTTCTTTTGATGATTGAAATAAAAAGGCACCTATACTTCGCAAGGGGTATAGGTGCTATGTTTTTTGCTTTGGGTTTGTGGGGGAAGCAAGAGATTTAGCAGCTTCTCCTTTTGTTTGTCGCCGCCACAACGCGGCGGCGTATGCGTTCTGTTACTTCTTTGTCTTTCAACAAAGAAGTAACCAAGAAAGTGAACCCGGACGTTCCCTCCGGGTCCTCCCTCCTTTGCCGCTCTACAAAGAGAAAGACAAGAGGTCACATGAACACTCCCTGTGCTGTGCCTCAATTTTTGCCAACACGAGCGGCAGGCGGAGAAAGCAAGGGCTTTTGCTTTCCGTTTTTGCGTAAGATTTATGCTATCGCAAGGTGCGTAGAACGGCGGCACAAGCTTTTGCTCTTGCATCTTGCGTGCCACTTCCGTGTTTGCAAGTTTCTTTCACTTGCAAACGCAAGCGTTGAAGATGTGTACTTTTGCGCCACAATCAGGCAAAATTCATTTTGCCGTGGCGCACTGCGGGGTGCCAAGGGGCATTAGGCCCCTTGGTTCCCTTCTTGGCACCTTCTTGGGGAATGCCAAGAAGGTGCATAAACCTCCCGCCGCGCGTTGTGCGGCGGACGAAAGAGAGAAAGCTAAATTCCAAACAACTTCTCCTTTTGACGCGCACACTGCTACGCGCGTGCGCTGTACAGGCATGGATGCCATTTCTTTGTCGTTCCACAAAGAAATGGCGAAAGAAAAGGAACCCAGGCGTTCCCCCTGGGAACCCCCTGGCTTTGCCGCTCTGCAAAGAGGAACAAGAGAGATCATATAAGCGCTTTTAGTGCTGTGCTTCAAATCTTACCAACACGAGCGGCAGGCGAAGAAGGCAAAAACTTTTGCCAAGACAAACTCATCTTGGGCGTGCGCTCATGCGCCCAAGATGGAGGAGGCTTGCAAAGGCAAAAGTCCCGACGGCTCTCAAAAAGCCGTCGGGTAGTGGGGTCCCAAGGGGCATTAGGCCCCTTGGTTCCCTTCTTGGCACCTTCTTGGGGAACGCCAAGAAGGTGCATAAACCTCCCGCCGCGCGTTGTGCGGCGGACGAAAGAGAGAAAGCTAAATTCCAAACAACTTCTCCTTTTGACGCGCACACTGCTACGCGCGTGCGCTGTACAGGCATGGATGCCATTTCTTTGTCGTTCCACAAAGAAATGGCGAAAGAAAAGGAACCCAGGCGTTCCCCCTGGGAACCCCCTGGCTTTGCCGCTCTGCAAAGAGGAACAAGAGAGATCATATAAGCGCTTTTAGTGCTGTGCTTCAAATCTTACCAACACGAGCGGCAGGCGAAGAAGGCAAAAACTTTTGCCAAGACAAACTCATCTTGGGCGTGCGCTCATGCGCCCAAGATGGAGGAGGCTTGCAAAGGCAAAAGTCCCGACGGCTCTCAAAAAGCCGTCGGGTAGTGGGGTCCCAAGGGGCATTAGGCCCCTTGGTTCCCTTCTTGGCACCTTCTTGGGGAACGCCAAGAAGGTGCATAAACCTCCCGCCGCGCGTTGTGCGGCGGACAAAAGAGAGAAAGCTAAATGCCAAACAACATCCCATCCACATATTTTTCCATAAACACCCCACTCGTTGACAGCTCCAGCGTCGTAGCACTACGGGCAATCTCCTCCGCTCGGGACATCTCCTCCCGAGAGAGCAACATCATAGATGCTCCCTGTCCTGCCGCATTGCCGAGCACTTCGATCTTGTCGATCAGCTCCCGTCGGATCATACCAATAGCCGCACAGCTCCCAGGGTGCAAGTACGAGCCAAAGCCGCCTGCCAAGTATAAAACGTCCACGTCCGTATAGGTCAAACCACGGTCCGCAAGAAGGGTGTCGATACCGGCGCGAATAGCCGCCTTGGCCAGTTGTAATTGGCGAATATCGGCTCGCGTCAGGACAAGTCCGCTCTCGCCCAGCACAGCATCCGTTTCCATAAAGCCGCTGTCCTCCATCAGGCCCAGCTCAAGCAGCACCGCCGCCGCGTCAATGAGTCCCGTGCCGCAAAGGCCCACAGGCGGGCGATCCTCGATCGTGCGATAGGCAATATGTCCATCCTCGGCCCACACCTCGCTCACTGCCCCCGGCACAGCCATAGAGCCACACGAAATGCCCGCGCCCTCAAAGGCCGGTCCTGCGGCCGTAGAACAAGTGGTGAGCTCGCCCCGATGGAACAGAGCCATTTCCCCGTTGGTGCCCACGTCGATGAGCAGAGACGTCTTGTTGGGATGCTCACACATACCCGAAGACAGAATAGCCGCCGTCATGTCCGCGCCGACGTAGGCCGAGATGCAAGGCGGATAATAGCGATCGTTTTCCCACTCGCCAAACGACCGTTTGAGAATAAACGGTGCGGCGGCTAGAGGAGAGACGTCCGTCCCGGTCAGCAGATGCAGCATGGCAGTATTGCCGACGGCCACGACCGTCCCCGGGGCTTGCACGCCCGCACGTTGGCTCAGCTCGCGCTCCAGATCACCAAGGCATTCCTCGATTTCCTGTTTCAGTTGCTCGCCGCCGCCCGTCAGAGCGTGGCCCACGCGCGAGATGACGTCAGCGCCGTGCACCTTCTGTGGGTTTTCCACGCAGGTCTCGGCCAGTCGCTTTCCATTTGTAAGATCATACAGATAAGCCGCAACGGTGGTCGTTCCGATGTCGACCGCCATGCCAATGCCATTGCCAAGGCGAGGCGGGTCGATGGAAAATTCCTTGCAAAAACCTTGCACAACCCCTTGCAACGAAGCGTCGATTGTGTTATAATAAAGGGTAAGATTGCCGATAGCCTCGGCAAGACAGGACAGGCGGTAGGACCCGTCGGTAGGGTATCCCGCGCCACGCAGGGCGTCCCGCTCCGTTTCAGTCATGGGAGACACCTCTCCCACCACGCGAACAGCGCATTTGCCGCATTTGCCGTGTCCGCCGCAGGGGTGAGGCGCGACAAGACCGGCATCCGATAGAATGTCGGACAGGCGTGTCCCTGCCGGGTACTGCCCACGATATTCACCCGTGTTGTGATGTACGCAAACCGTGAATGCCATACGTCTCCTCGCTTTCTATCATCGGTCATCAAAAGTATAGCAAAACCCACCACAAATTGCAAGAGAAAATAAAAAAATTCAACATAAAAAACATTTTTCTCGGCGCTCGCGCCGCGCCCCTACGGGCGGGAAAGGAAGTTACCTATGTCTATTTTGGAAGATATCAGCAGCCTGTTGCAACAGGGTCGCGCCAAGCAGGTCGTAGCCTTGGTACGCCAGGCGCTCGACGAGGGTATGGACCCCAAGACCATCATGAACGAGGGCCTGCTGGCCGGCATGGCTGTCATTGGCGAGCAGTTCAAGGCGGGCGAGGTTTACGTGCCTGAGGTTCTCATTGCCGCACGCGCGATGAACCAGGGTATGGCTGAGCTTAAGGACGCTCTGCTTCGCGACGGCGTCGAGGCCAACGGTGTTGCCGTTGTCGGTACCGTCAAGGGCGACCTGCACGACATTGGCAAGAACCTCGTTAAGATGATGCTGGAGAGCAAGGGTCTGACGGTCTATGATCTGGGCGTTGACGTGCCCACCGAGACCTTTGTGGAAAAGGCCATCGAGCACAATGCCGACGTCATCTGCTGCTCTGCTCTGCTCACCACCACCATGGGCGAGATGAAGAACGTGGTTGACGCCGTCAAGGCGCGCGGGCTCAACGTTAAGGTCATGGTCGGCGGTGCTCCCGTCTCCAAGGCCTTCTGCGACAGCATTGGTGCCGATTGCTACACCGACGACGCGGCCTCTGCCGCCGATGAGGCTCTGGCGTTCTGTCTGGCCAAGAGACAGGCGTAATTCATTCTAAAAAATCGCAGGCTTTGGCCTGCGATTTTTTATTTGCGCGAATTAATCGGTATTGATTAATACGACTGTACATGGCTTGCCGATCTTCTTCGCATATTTGATCACAAATAATGTGCCCTTAGAACGCCCATCCCAAAAAGCCACGACTTGGTCACAGTAATCAACGATTGCTTTGTTCCTGACGATTGGAGCCGCCCTTCCATATAATGTATACTGCGGCAAAAATTCGGTAAGCTTTAATGCATGCTCTTTTGCGTATGTTGCGGCATATTGATCGACTCCGACAGCACCGCCGGATACAATCTCATCCTCATCCGTAACATACTCCTCTATATGCTCCGGTATCATGTTTCTCGAGCCAACAATTGCGATTTTCATAAAAACCTCCAAAATTAGTATACTTATTATAAGTATACTCGCAACATTATACCACAAAATTATCTTAAAATATACTTATATTAAGATGATTTGGAGATTTTTTATGAGAAACAAGAAGAACAAGCATCTCGGCATTGAAATTGATCCTATTCTTCATTACAAGCTGCACTATATCTCTAAATACTACGGTCGCTCCGCCAATGGTGAGATCCTTTATTTGATCCGTCAAGAGATCAAGTCCTTTGAGAGCACAGAGGGAGAGATTTCCGTTCCGCAGCAACCCGAATCGGAGTGAAAAAGATTTTGTTTTCAAAACATATATGCCGCATAATGATAAGACTTTCGGTGCATACTGTCCTTGACGGAGTGTTTTGCCGCAAGCAGAGCGCGCCGCTCACAGTAGCCTAAGAAAGGAATATGGTCACAGTCATGATTTTGGATCGTATTGCGCTGATTCTTACCATTGTCGGCGCGCTCAACTGGGGTAGCATTGGGCTGTTTCAGTTTGATATCGTCGCTTGGATCTGCGGCGGCCAGAGCGCTCTGATCAGCCGTATTATTTACACCGTCATTGCCCTGGCGGGCGTTTGGTGC
This sequence comes from Oscillospiraceae bacterium, assembly GCA_015064395.1. Lineage (GTDB taxonomy): Bacteria > Bacillota > Clostridia > Oscillospirales > CAG-272 > SIG644. Next base: position 11,483 of record SVSH01000010.1, on the reverse strand, counting down.
ATCTCGCTCTTGTTCCGCGAGCGCGAGGGGTACGGCGAAATGGCAGAATAAGATCGGCATCAAAAAAGATCGACCGGCCACAGCACGGCGCTGTGAGAACGGTCGGTCTTTTTATTTTGGCAGTTCGTCCGCTAAATTGATCAACGGGACGTCTCGTTTGAGTGCGTAGGTGCAAGTGTAGAAGGTGCCACCGCGGTTTTGCGTGCAATAGGCCAGGCACACATCACTCCCCTCGACGAGGCGTCGGTCACGCTCCAGCATACAGGTGGAGGTGTAGCTGTCCGCGACGTAGCTGACGGCATCCGCCCGATCCAAAATGTATTGGTACGCGCGGCGGCTGTATTCGTCCCAGCCTCGGGTCTGGTCGCGGCAGGGGAGACACAGGCGCAGGCGCAGATGCGGGACGCTCTCTCGAAGCTCCAGCACCTTGAGGGCGGCCAGCATATCAAAGCCCATTGCCCCACCGGCGCGAAATTCCTCCGTTCCCTGCGCGATCAGCTCTCTCATTTTGGCATCCAACAGGGCAGGCAAACGCAGGGCGTGTGCGGGTGGAATGTGGCGGTGACCCGTCAGACAGACGATCCGCGGCCGGTCCAAAAACAAATCCTGTGACATCACTCGCCCTCCCTTGCTTGGTGTGTATCCCAGTATACCACAAAACCGCCTTCATGTCAATGAGACAGGGCGCAATCGCCAAGAGAATTGATGTGTCCGCCCTCTTTCGACAGCTTCCTTAAGCAAAATGCGGTACAATAAAGTGTCTAAATGGACAAGCTACCACGATAGGACCTATCAAGGAGGTACATATGCAAACACACCAAAATCAGCGTGTCGATCCGTCGACAGGCTCGGCGCCCCGTCAGCGGACGTCCCCTCTGCTTGATGAGGGACTCCCTCTCCCCCAAAAATTACGCGAGCTCATACCCGGTCTTGCCAAAGGATTGGCTGCTTGGGTCCTTTGTCAAGCGCCCCTTTTGTTTTCCGTCAATCCGCTGGGACTGGCCTTGTTGTGCGCCGTCGATGAGCATATCGGCTGGGTGCTGGTCGGGGCGCTTTTGGGGCTTTGGCAAGGCGGACATCATATCCTTTGGTACGCGGGAAGCGCCATCATTGCCCTTTTGTTGCGACTTTTTTGCCGCCTGTTTCTGACAACAGCAAAGGCAAAAGAAAATAGCCCCTCCTCCCGTCAACTGCGCCGTCTGTGCCTGGCGCATGCCCGCCGGCAATGTAAGATGCTTTGTCACCGTGGGGGGGTATTCGCAAAAGAGCATGCATCTTTGCCGGAACAAGCGGCTCTCCCTCCCTTGCCGCCTCTATTCGACGAACCGATCAGTTTGCGCGTTATGGTCGCTCTTTTGAGCGCGCTCCTCCCAGCCCTGGCTATTCCCGCGAGCGGAGGATTTGCTGTTTACGATCTGTTCGGCGCCGTGTTTTATTTATTGCTTGCCCCAGCGGCCACCGCATTATTCGCTATAACCATGGCTTCCCCTCAGACGATCGCCTCGCTTGCGCCACGGTGGCAAGCGGGGGCGACCATCTGGCGAGGAATCGGCGGTGCGACGCTGTTGATGAGCCTCTGCTTTTGCGGCAGATCCTTGTCTTTCATCGGCATTTCTCCCGTTGTCGTGCTCTCCGTTCTATTAATCGTGCCCAGGGTGCGGCGGCTGGGGCTGGCCGGAGGGATTGCCGTCTCGCTATTGTGCGGGATAGCCTATGATCCTCTGATCATCCCCATGTATCTTTGCTTGGCCCTTCCCTATGCCCTGCTATATACGGCCATGGGTGGGCTGGCCTTGCTCCCCGCCGCCCTGTTTGCCTATTTGTATCTTCTGCTGGTCGGGGGAATGCCAATGTTTCTTGCCATTGCCCCCTCGCTGACCGTAGGCGTTATCCTGATTCGAATGCTTTTCCGCTTACTGGACAAAATGGATGCCTCGCAGGCCGGCACGGTGCAGGACAGTCGCCTCCTGGTACAAAACAGCACGCTCCGGCTTTTACTCGACGAGCAGGAAAACACCGCCGATCTCACAGCGCATTTGAGTGCAGTCGCAGGTAGCTTCAGCTCACTCGGAGAGGTGTTCCGCCAGTGCGCCGAAACCATGCAACGCCCGGGGGCTACCGAATTGCGTTACCTGTGCGACGAGGTCTACGATGACTATTGCCCCGAGTGCCCCAACAAAGACGTCTGCTGGAACGAGGAATACGCCGACACCGTGGGAGGCATCTATGCCTTGAGCCGAACGCTGGCCGCCGATAAAAAGGCGATCGAGGAGTGTCTTTCCCCCGCCCTGCGCGGGCGGTGTCCTCACACCAAAACCATCCTTGGTGAGATCAATTACCGCGTTTCCCGTCGATCGTTTGAGCTTGCTCACGGCGCGCAAAACGAGCAATTTGCCATGTCCTGCGATGCCATCTCTCACTTGTTGCGCGATATTTTGCGGCGGCAAAAAGAAAACGCCCTCCCATCAAGAGAGGACGATGCCGAGGAGAAGGTGGCACGGTATTTGGCAGAAAAAAACATCCCGGTTCGTCACGTTTACTTGCGCGGGAACGGGCAGAAGGAACTGAAATTATTAGGGCTGACCCCCTCCGCGCTCACACTGCAAAAGGAGGAGTTTCGGGCGGACCTTGCTCGTATCCTTGCTTCTCCCGTTTCGAAGCTACACTATGACGGCAGTGAGGATGGCACCATTTCGCTCAAGACACTGCCCCGGCTGCGAGTGGATTATGTGCACCGATCCGTTGCGGCAGAGACCGGCGGCGCACGCCAGAGCAAACGGACGGTTTGCGGCGATACCCTGCGGCTGTTTGAGGGCGAGGGCGGCATGTTTTTTGCCCTTCTGTGCGACGGCATGGGCAGTGGCAGGAGTGCCGCACTGACCTCCGGCATATGCGCGGTATTTTTGGAACGCGTCTTGCGGACGGGCGTCGGGGTCAGAACGGCCCTTCGGCTACTTAATCAATACTTGCTCTCTCGTCACGGCGGCGAAGGAGAGGAATGCACGTCTACTGTCGATCTTTTTGAATTAGACCTCTACCGAGGCCGGGCGCGCTTTATCAAAAGCGGAGCGGCGGCCAGCTTGATTTTGCGAGACGGGCGGCTGTTTCGCCTGTCCTCGCACACCGTTCCCATCGGCATCCTGCAGGCCATCGATGCTCAAGTGATCCCTTTCGAGGTACAAGCGGGCGATCACATTCTTCTTATGAGCGATGGCGTCACCGACTCGGCCGAGCAAAACGGGGACGCCGGCGGCGATTTGCTAAGCGACTATCTTTCTTCCGTTGTGTCAAGCGAAGGGAAAGCACTGATTGACGATTCCGCCCTGATTGACGCCATCTTTGCACAGGCGCGCGCCCACGGTGCAAGTGACGATATGTCGGTGATCTCCATCCGCATCGTGGACGAGCAGGAGAGTCCAACTTAATATCTGCACTTCCCGTTCTCAAAAAGCAGCTACGAAAAGACACCCCGCGAGCCAAAGCCCGCGGGGTGCTTTTAGGTTTTACAGAATATTGGATATTCTGTGAATTGTACTAATTATTCGTACAGCTTGTAGATAACGGTGGTAGCGCTTGCGCCGGTACCGGTGGTTACCGAGTACTTGGTATCGGTGTTAGCGATCTCATCGAAGCCCTTAACCTTGGTGCCGTCCTCAGCAGTGTAGCCGTTAACAGCAGAACCCAGGTAGTTGTTAGCTGCAGGCTTCTTAAGTTCGTTTGCACCGGTCAGGTAGTCATGAGCCTCGTTGGACTTAACCAGCTTCTCCTGAGCTTCGATGTAACCTGCGCCCAGCAGAGCATCAACGTGAGCCTTCTGCTCAACCTTGTCGAATACGATAGCGAGAACCTTGGTGTAGGCATCTCTGTAAGCACCGATCTTCAGCTTGCCGCTCTCAACCTGGTACTTAACCATATCGATCTCTGCCTTAGCAGCGTTGTAAGCGCCGGACAGCTCGATCTTCAGAGCATAACGCAGACCGGAAATGGTTCTGTAGTTGTAGTAGATCTCCTGCAGGCTCATGGTAGCGGTCTCGAGGTATGCCAGGAAGTTGCGCTTGATAGCCATCTCATCCAGCATCAGCTCGTAAGCATCAATCAGCTTTTCAACCTCAGCCTTAGCAACGGGAACGAGCTTGTCGATCTCATTGACCCACTCGATGATCTCGGTCTCGGGATCAACAGTGTACTTAGCACCCTTCAGGTCAGCAGCCAGAGAACCGTTAGCCAGGCCGCAACCGGGGAACAGGGTGTTGTCGCCTGCCTTAGCGCCAACCAGGTAATCCTGCATAGCTGCGATCAGAGCGGTGTCGCCCTCGCCGCTGAACAGGTTAGCGCGCTCGGTAGCGTAGTTGTAAATGGTGTTGATCTGAATCTTCTTGTAGTCCTCGAACAGGAATCTTGCGTAAACCTCTTCCAGGTTTGCAACAGCGTTGGTCAGCAGCGTTGCGAAGACCTTGTAGCTGTTAGCGTTAGCGCCGTTAGCCTCGAAGGTAGCACCCTCGATGCTGTCACGTACGCCGATAACAGCGGAGTTCAGCAGGTGCAACAGAGCCTGGTCATTGTTACGAATGGTAACGATAGGATCTGCGATGTAGGCAGTACCAGCAACGCCGTTGAGGCCAGCCTTGTAGTAGTTCTTCAGAACGTCGAAGGTAGGAGCGGCAACGGTCAGAGCATTCTTAGCGTCAGCGGTGGGGTTAGCGGACCAGCCCTCAAACTTAGCGCCGTTCAGGAATGCAGCGAGGAAGCCCTCGGTCTCGACAGCCTCAGCCTTAACGCCCAGATCCTTCTCCCAAACACCGTTCTGGGGAAGGGTGGTGTACAGACCAACGTTAACGCGGACGGACTGGTAGTCATTCAGGATGATCTCCAGCAGATCGATAGCGTAGAGCTGATAGATCTCGAACATCTTGCCAGCAACCTTGTTGATCATGTCGAGGTACAGCTGGTAATCGTTGTCGGTAGTGCCGTTTGCATTGATTGCATTCTTAACGGTGTCGGAAACAGCGCCCTCGCAGGTGTTGCGGTTGACAGCCTTTTCCATATCTGCCTGAACCTTACCGGTCAGGTAGAGATCATATTCCTTGCCACCTACGATAGCGGTGCACATCTCGATGGTCAGAGCCTCGAGGTACTGATCGCGGGTGATGGTGGTCATGGTGTTCAGAGCGGTGGTATCAGCCAGAACGCCGTCAGCCTTAACAACATCCTTCAGGAATGCCTTGAAGGTAGCCTTAGCGGTGTTGATCAGCTCAACGCAGTTCTGCAGCTGGTAGGTAAGAGCAGCGTAAACGGAAGCGTAGTTCTTGGGATCCTTAGCGATCTTGATCTGCTCGCCGCCGTAGTTGTTAGCGAGAGAGCCCTCGGTCAGAGTGTTCCAGAAGACCATGTTCATGATCAGGTCGCACTTGAACTCAGCGATATCGGAAGGAAGAATGTCGATACCGTACTGGTTAACCTTCTTCCAAACAGCAGCCTCATCATCTACCAGGATGGTGATGCCGACGTACTTCCAAACGACTTCATTGCCGTTCGTACCGGTCTCCTTCTTGCCATCATCATTGGTAGCATAGCCGGTGGTCTTGTTGTTAGCAGAAACGATCTGCTTGCCAGTGGTGGGGTGCTCCCAAACGTACATGATAGCCTGCTTGCCGTAAGTATCCTCATAGATGGTGGTATCGAAAGCATCGTCGGTCAGGTACTTGGAAACCAGAACGTCGAATGCCCAAGTGAATGCGTTGTAGTCAGCGATGTCAGCAATGGTGACAACCTGTGCCAGCTGTTCAACCTTATCGCTGGGATCGAAGTCGTGGGTGTGACCGATGTGAACGAAGCCGTCCTCGTTGCGAGTGCCGTCTTCCTTGATGGTACCATTGAGCAACCAATCCATCTCGTCAGCGAAGGTGGGAACCTTGTTTGCAGCATCAACAGCAGCGTACAGGGCATCCAGGTCGTCGCCGTTAGCAACACGCAGGAAGGTGTACTCCATGATCTTAGCAACGTAGTCGTACTCAGCCTTCTCGTTGCCAGCCAGGAAGATCTCAATGTTCAGAGGAGCAAGAGCGTTGTCAACAGCGATCTTGTTAGCCTCGGTGTATGCATAGATCCACTTGCCGTTCTCATCCTGGGCATACAGCTTCTCCAGCAGGTCCTGGATATCCTCGATAGCAGCGATTACCTTAGGAGTCGTGGTGTTCCACTCCTCCAGGCTCCACTTCTTGGAGATAGCAGCAGTGATGGTGGTAGCATCCCAGTTCTTCAGCAGTTCGCCAAAGTCAGCCTCTTCGCCGGTCAGGGTCTCAACCTCTTCCTGGGGCAGGATTGCGCTCAGGATCTGGTATACGATCTCCTGCAGCTGAGCGATGTCAGCAGCCATCTCAGCGTCAGCAGCCTTCAGCTCAGCAACAGCAGCCTCAACAGCAGCCTTGGTAGCAAGCTTAGTGACCTCAGTGTCCAGCTTGGTGGACAGAGCGTCAACCTGAGCCTGCAGAGCGGTAGCCTTGGTGGTGTTAGCAGCGATCAGAGCCTCAAGAGCGGTCTTGTCAGCAGCCTTCAGATAATCAGCTGCGATAGCAGCAATGTCAGTAGTCAGCTTTTTGTCAGCGTCCTCGAGAGCCTTCTTGGCGTTAGCCAGGGCAGTATCAACAGCGTCAACCTCTGCCTGCAGAGCGGCCTTGTTATCCTTGTCAGCCTTCTCAAGAGCAGCCTTAGCAGCAACCAGATCGGACTCAAGCTTAGTAGCCTTATCCTGCAGAGCCTTTACTTCGTTGTTCTTGTTGACCTTTGCAACTTCTTCAGCGATCTTGCCGTTCAGCTCGGTCTTAGCAGCATTGATAGCCTCGGTCATACCAGCAGAGGTAGCATAATCCTCGAGGGCCTTGGTGATCTGAGCAGCAACCTGATCAGCAGTGATAACGGTAGCAATCTTGTCGTTGATCGCAGTCATCATGTCTTCATTCTTGACATATGCCAGCAGATCGTCCTTCGTGGGGTGAGCGCCGAGAGCATCGGTGATCATCTTCTCGATCTCAGCAACCTTAACTGCCTCTTCAATCTTGAGGTAGGCGGCCAGGTCGGCAGCGATCTTTTCTGCGATCGTCTTTGCCTCGGTGGCAGTGTTTTGAGCCTGGTCTGCCTTGTTAGCAGCCTCTTCTGCAGCCTTGTTACCGCAACCGGTCAGGGCAACAGCAAGAACCATCAGAACAGCCATAATCATGGCAATGCTCTTGATGAAAGTGCTCTTCTTGTTGTTCGTAAGCATAATTTGCCTCCATAAAATAAGATTTGTGCTAACATTGTACACCATAACGCTAAATATTTCATCGTTTTTCGATGAACGGGACATATATCCGATGAACGGGATATATTTTTTGCATAAAATCCCCTTGGTACGGGCAATTCTATGTAAATCCGTTCGCGAAAACCTGCTCGCGGCGTTCGTCCGGTCTGACCTTTATCGCCAAATCGACGTTTTTTGCCACTTTCCCCGCTTCATCGACGTCTTTTTGCCCCGACGTACGCCTCAAACGCCGCTTTGACCTCGGCGTATCGGTTTTTTGCCACGGCAACCACGTCTCCGTTGACCATTCGGAACTGGTACCGTTCGATTCCCGTCGTATACCGTAAGTTCACGATAAAGCTGCGGTGAGAGCGATAGAAATCCGACGATGACAGCAAGTCGCTCGCCTCGACCAACGTGCCGGAGCATACGACGACACCTTTTTTGCAGTGCACGTCAAGCTCCGCGCCAAACACCTCGATATAGAGAATGTCGTCCACGCAGATCGAGCGCTCGCCTCCGTCAATGCCTCTTAGCACAATCGAGGGCTTTTGACGGTACTTATCAGCCACATGGCGAAAGACATCTCTCAGCTTCTTTCCATCCACAGGCTTGGTCAGATATCCAACGGGAAAAACCGTGTACGCTGCGAGTGCGCTTTCGGACTCGGACGAGCAGAAGACGATGTCGATCTCCTCGTCGACCACACGTAAGCGCCGTGCAAAGTCGATCCCACTGATACCGCCAAGGCGTGTTTCCAGAAACAACAGCTGATAGCTGTTTTCGCTCAATGCCTTTTGCAGCAGCTTGAAGCTGCGAAACACCTCAACCTCACACTCCATCGGGATCTCGCCCGCAAGGGAGGTCAGCATTTTCGCAAGCTCGGTCGCTTGTGGCTGCATATCATCACAAATCGCTATCCTGAACATAGTTTCCTCTCAAAGCACGATTTTATGGTGCTTGTCATCATTATATCATACATTTTCTCCAAATGCAAGTGTTTTTGCATTTTTTCGCGCAGCACCTCCCCGGCACGCATCTCCTTCACGTTCCGCCACCGGAAAGCGCGTGCCAAAAATCAACATTATATTATATGTGCGCGCCCGTGCGGGAATGCAAACAAAAAAGCAGGGACGAGATCCTCGGATCTCGTCCCGTTGTATGATCGTTTATTGACCCAGCATACGAGCCAGGGCATCCAGCAGGGCGTCGCCGCCCTCGTCTGCCGTTTGCTTGTATTCTGCGATCTTCTCCAACAGATGCGCGCGATCGTCCTCGCTCAGCTTCGCGGAGAGGCCAAGAGCATCAGGATCATCCTTATACAGCGCATCAATGGAGTCAGGCAGCACGGTGGTCAACAGCTCGGAGGCCTGAATGACCTCGATCAGCTGCTCTGCCGACATACCAATACGGTCCTCGAAGGTAGAGCCGGAGGAGTTCTTTGCGCCCATGGCCAGCAAAAGAACACGGTACAGCGCGTCTGCTTCCTTTTGATAAGCGTCCTCGCTCCAGGTCTTGCGCGCTTCGACCAGCTCAGCCAGCAGATCGTTGATCAAGTGGGCAATGCCGGGCGCGCTTTCCGCAGGCAGGCCCGTCTTCTTCAGCATATCTGCCGTGCACAGCGAGCGCAGGAGAGAGGCCGAAGAATCGTTCATCGTCATCAAGAGGGTGCGGAAATCGTCCGGGGACAGCTGTTCGCCCGAGGCCACGTTACCGTCCTTCAGGTGGGTCACGACGTTCATCAGCTGATTGACGTCCTTGACCGTCTGTCCAAGGTTCTCAACGCCGTTGTCCTTAATGCTGTTGGCAATGGTCGTTGCCTGCTCCGAGGTAATGCCAAGCGTTTCCTTCGCCTTATCACTCTGCAGCACGCCCGTTACCAACCCCGACACCAGCGCCTTGCCCGATTCACTCGAGGTCATGCCACCCAGCGCCGTGCCGACGGCTTCCAGGGTGTCTTCCAGCTTCATTCCCTCATCCGACGTAGCGCCGGAGATGATCCCAGATGCCGCCGTCAACAGCGCGGTCATCTCTTCCTTGCCGATCTCGGCAGCCATTTCCTTGGTCGTCAGTGCGGCCAGGTCTTCGCCCGTTACCAGTTGAGTGGGAATCTCCTTCTTGTCTTCAGAGGCCAGCCAGGAAAGCGCTTCCTTTTCCGTTTCGGGAATAGCCTCAAACAGCTTCGTCAGCCAATCAGCAAGACTGCTTACTTGATACAAAAGAGTATACTTGGGGGGATTGGTGGCAATCGCCGGAGCAAACACGGGATAGCCGGTCGCAGTGCGCAGGAGAGAAGGATCAACCACTTCCGCATGGCTTCCGTAGGGGTGTGCGATGAGAGATGCGGCCAAGGACGCGCACTCGGCGTCGGTCATAGCAATCGCATATTCCGCATTGAGGTCTTTGATCCCCTCGCACAGCTCCTCTTCGGTCAAATTGCCGTTAGAAAGGAGCGCCAGTGCCTCAATATACTCGTCATAGATCTCTTCCTTATTATTGTAGAGACCCAATTCCTGCGCCAGAATGCCAACGCCGGCATTCAAAAGGAGATATTTGATCTCGGGAGAGTCGGCGTTTTCGGCAAGCGCGCCCAAAACGTCGCCCAGATCTGCGCCGTTGCCCAGCTGAGTAGCGGTAGCGGCAACCGAGATCAGGGGCGTCAGGCCGCGGATATCGCTGACCAGCGTATCCTTGGTCGTGTCGCGGAACAGTCCCAGGGCAGAATCCATGACGACAGAGATCATAACATTATCAAAACCGGGACGCTCGATGCCCATAAAGGTTTCACCCTTGAGCCAAGCGTTGGACATACCCGAGATGGCCTCAGCGCCCAACACGCGCAGCAAAGACGAGTTTTCAAACACCAGCGGCAGCTGCTCCTGAATGATAGCGAACTCCGCTTCACCATACTGATCCATGGGCTTTTCCACAAGGGGCATCGCACTCTTGGCCAGCTGGCAGATCGCGCCGATCTCGTGGCTCAGCGTGACCTTTTCGCCCGCGACCTTGGCAGAGGTCAGGCTGTTGAACAGTCCCTGTCCGCCCAGCTTGCGGGTGATGGTCAGCACAGGCGTGTTCAATATGCCGCTCACCGCCTCTTGCTCTTGGGCAGAAAGGAGGGGCGTCTCCGTCATTTCCAAGATGCCGGTATCCAACGCCTGGTCGGCAATCGCAGTATATCCCGCCAAAGGCATCATCACAACGACGACCAGCAGAATGCCACACACGGCACCAATCGCAGCGCCGATTGCCTTGTGTTTATACGCAAGAGGGCTATGGCCTTCTTCCAGGTGCTTAACAACACCACCGACGATCGCGCCGATGACCAAATAAAACAGCAAAAAGATCGGAACGACCATCAAGGGAGCCAGTAGCATTTTCACCAGAGCTTGTGCGGCTTCCGGTGCAGTGGGCAAGTCTCCCACGATCATTTGCATCATCTCGGCATCCAGCATGCCCAGCACCACGCCAACTAAAGCTTTAACGATAAGCTGGGACAGTAAAATAGCGATCGGAAGGCAAACCACCGCAACCAAAATGCTCATTCCTCCGCGAAGAAGCGAACGCTTCATGCCGCGAAGCACGCTCACCAGCACGATCAGTGCCGCGATCACAGCAAGCACAACAGTTACGATCAAAACAGTCGTTTGCGTTAACATAACATCAGTCTCCTTATCTTTACCCAATATTGACCGGAAAATCGCCCGCCGCTTGTGGGTAGACAACTCCACTATAATAAGGATACTACATTTTTCTTTGTTTGTCAATAGTTGGCGCTCTCTTTTCCGCCCTCACCGGGTAATCTTTTTTCAAAAAAGTATTGACAAAAAAAGGCTTCCATGCTATAATTGCAACGCGTATGTCCGAGGTGTGCCTGTGCTTGGCAGAGCGCCTCCTCGCGCACTCCTACGAGCGCGACTCGGCCGTTCGGGACGTAGAGGTCGCGTGCGCCGCCGGTAACAAAACAAAAACGAATATCGAGGTGTGGCTCAGCTTGGTAGAGCGCTACGTTCGGGAGCAAATCACCGATTACGAGCGTAAAAATTCCAAAACCGCTGAAACCCCTTGAAAACACTGCATATTTTGGCAGTAACCAATCTTATAAAATTCCCGATGTAAGTGGTCTGACCACATGTTTGACCACTTACAGAAAAAATTGAAAAAAACACCATCGAGGTGTGGCTCAGCTTGGTAGAGCGCTACG
>SVSH01000009.1 GCA_015064395.1 Oscillospiraceae bacterium | reverse complement strand
GTACAAGCGACGCGGCCGGGGTAGTCGAGGAGGGTCATTTTTTGGAATCCGTGGATGGTCATGGGGGTGTCCTTTCGGTGGATATCTGAATTTTCAGCGACTTTTTCTACGGACGCGCATACTGCTTCGCGCTGCGCTGTGCCGGTTTTTGATGTACTTTCTTTGTCGCTGAACAAAGAAAGTACCAAAGAAAGTCAGCCAAGACGTTCCCTCTTGGATCTCCCTTTTTGTGCCGCTCTTCAAAGAGTAGCGGGAGAAAGATATATATGTTTCTTATGCATCGCTCGCCGGTTTGCCACCACGAGCGGCAAATATGCCAATGCAAAAGGTTTTGCGGGGTGTCAAGGGGCATTAAGCCCCTTGATTCGTTTCTTGACTACTTCTTAGGGAACGCCAAGAAGTAGCATAAATACTTTTACCGAGCGCGCGAAGCTGGGCGAGGCTGTAGGAGAAGTCGCAGAAAAGTTAGTTCTTCTTCTCTCGCTACTTTGTTATCACGAGCGGCAGGCGGAGAAAGTAAGGGCTTTTGCCCTTGGGTGAGCACGGGTTTCTTTAACCCGTGCTCGCAAGCGCTGAAGATGCAGGCTTTTGCGTCGTGTTGCGCGGAGCGAGAGCGTAGCGCCCACAAAGACGCACTGCAGGGTTCCAAGGGACATTAGGTCCCTTGGCGCCCTTCTTCCGCCACTTCTTGGGGCGTGCCAAGAAGTGGCATTGCTCGTAGCGCGCCGCGTTGTGGCGCGCACCTCGGTAGGAGAAGGTGTGTGACATTTAGCAATCCTTATGCAAACACTTGACCCCTCTCCCCACCAGCCAAACGACATTCGCCCCAATAAAAACAAACATCAACACATACGCCACCACCGACCACGCCCAGCCAAACGCGCGCTGAACATCGTCAATGATGATATAATGGCTCTGAATATAAGGGCTGATATAAAACAAATTCAAGGGTTGGTACGACTGCGTCGCATAGGGCGTCAAGACAAAATTCAAAACGAGCGCTACGCAAACGGTACAAAGGAACGCACCGCCCGCCATCAGCATCTCTTTCCAATACGGCTTCCGATACCCGCGAACGAGCAAAACCAACATTCCCACGCCGATCATCACCGTGTGCCACAGCATCGTGTGCAGACTCAAGGCAATCTCGGCGTAAAGCGTCGGGTAAGCCATAACAATGCACCCACCCATGGTCAGATACAGCCCGACAAAATCGAACAACGCATCCTTGATTTTTCCTTCCTTCAAAAAGGGAATGAGCAAATAGAAATAGAGCGCATAGGAGCAAAATTGCAGCGGCAGAATGCCGAAATTATACCGCCCGCCCGTCAGCACGACAAGATAATACAGCTGCTTATACCACTCCAGGACAAACAGAACAACACCTGCGCCAAACAGTAGCGAATCCAGCCGCTTGTGGGGAAATTGCCGGTACAGCAGGGCAACTGTGACCATCAAGCCAAGGCACAGCCCCAACATGATCAGGTGATACGCCCCAAAAATGCGGGGGCGGGAGGTGGTGTGGTGGGTCAGGCGAATGAGCGCCGCCACCCATCCGTCAGGATTGCGACAGACAGACACAAAGGATAGCGCGGCCGCTATCGCAAGCCCAACAAGCAGACCGATGCGGCCTGTGCGGATTTTATTCGGATGTTTCATTCCAATCCCGTTATGAACTCGATCAGGTGATCCTGCACCTGGGCGAAGCTGACGAAGGACTCGCGTTCCTCGACCATCGACTCAAAGCAGTGCCCGCCGAAGTGCGAGTACAAGATGTGGCAAGGCGCCCCCATCGAGCGGCATTTCTCATAAAAGCGCGTGCTGTTCTCGGGGAAAACGTCAACGTCGTGGGTGCCGCACACCATCAGCGTGGGGACAGCGGCAGGCGTGATGTAATCGTAGGGGCTGGCGCGGTGGAGATCGGCGATCGCGTCCTCGCTCGGCGGGAACACGTCTGAAAACGCAAAGCCCTGGGGGCAATAGCCCGCTTCGTCGCGATACAGGATAGTCGGCGCACTCAAAGGCGCGGTGCCGATCACCGTGAAATCGTCTGCCCGGAGATCATAGGGCGAATCATTGGCAAAAAGGTGATGGGGCGCGTAGGCCAGCATCAGGGCTAAGTGACCGCCCGCCGAGTGACCCGAGGTCACGATGCGGTGGGGGTCAATACCTAAAACGTCGGCAAAATGGGCAAGATAACGGCAAGCATCCATGCAGTCCGAGACGATGTCCTGCATAAACACACCGTCCACGGGAGCGACACGGTAGGACAGGCTCACCACCGCCCAGCCGCGTGCGCGCAGGGCGTCCGAGGAGCGCTTGGAAAAATTGTACATATCAATGGCAACGGCACGATGCCAGCCACCACCGGGGATGATCACGTAGACGGGAGCGCGGTCAAACATTTTTTGGGTAGGGGGATAGTACAGCATGCTGCACTCCTTCTCTCCTACCTTTTTATAAACGAGCGTCTGCTCGTCGGCATGGCCGGGAGCAACGAAAGAAAGCTCTCTCACACTTTATTCCTCCGTGTATTCGTAGTAGAAACGGGCGACGATCTCCGCCAGAGCGCCATTAAAAACGTCACGGACAGATGTGTAGTCATCGGCAACACCCATATTGCTCTTCAGAATGGCCTGCGCAATCTTGGTCTTGACCTGGGCTATGTCAAACATATATCCCCAGTCATAGCTGACCGATTCCACCACCCGCTGCAAATTCAGCTTGGACTTTTCATCCAAAGCCTGGCGCAAAAGGAGCACGTTGTCGTACTGTTTATCCAGCGAGGTATACTGCGACACAGCCGCCAGTGCCTCTACGATCGTTCCTACCTTTTTCGTATCCCGCACCGTAATAGGCAGAACGGCCATGGTACTGATGGAGCTGTTGGCATTGGAAATATAATTTTCCTGATCCTCGTCGTATTTTGGCATCGGGACGATACCGTACTTGTCTTCCATATTGGCCAGCATCGTAATATCGCACAATGCCGTGGAGTGGAAGATGGCGCGTCCGTCCTTGAAGGTGGCGTTAGAATCATATGTCTCCTTGAATTTCAGCACGTCGTCGGTGTCGTACATATCGATCACAAGCTGCAAAAGAGTAACGTTGGGGCCATCCTCATACACAGGAATCAGCTCGTCTCCGTCCTTTTTGACCATACGCCCGCCACAAGCAAAGTAATAGGCCGTCTCCGAGTCTGATGCAGGAGCCAAACCGTAAAAGTCCTCCAAGTCAACCACGTCATTGCCGTCATCGTTATAGGTGTCCTCGATCATCAGCTTGAAGTTTTCCAGCGTCCAGTCACCACTCTCTACCATATCGTAGGGGTTTTCCAGACTCAGCTCGCCGATCAGGCGGGTGTTAAACAGCATCGCGTAAGGCGCGTACACGTAGCGATTGGTAATCGCACCGGTCGCCATAAAAATTTTGCCGTTCAGCTCAAAATTTTCCACCGACTGACGGTTCCACCAGGGCTTTGAGAAGTCAATATCCTCAAAATCGTACAGATTTCTCAAAAGGTCAGCGTCAAACAGCTTTCTGGCCGCATTACCCAGGTTAGCCAGGATCAGCGAATACTCATCGTCACCCGTGCGGATACCGGGCGACACGTGGGCTGCTATTTGGCTGTCGAGAACGTCGTCGTATTCGATATTGATATGAAAATACTCCTCGATCATCGTATCGCGGTAAAACAGTGCGTCATGTACAATGTTTCCGTTATATTCATCATCCACGGCAAACTGATCGATGGTAAAACGGTTCTCGTAGGTAGAGGATGCCGCGATCATAAAGATGTCGCCTTTATAATCCACCCTCTCGAATGAATGGAGCACCTGTTCCTCTTTGCTCGCCCCGTCCGTAGAAGGGTTCTCTTGGTTGCCACCGGGCGTATTGGAGTCGGGCTTACAAGCCAAAAGCGTGCCAAGCAGCATCAGGATCGTCATCAAAAAGCAAAAAATTTTCAGTTGTCTCATCACAATTCTCCTTCATAGGCTTTTTAGATAATTCAGTATACCATACAAGCCCTCATTTCGCAAGGGGTTTGAGAAAAATCACGCCCATCTTCCATACCTTGACTTGGTTGGCAAAACTTGTGCGTTGCCCTCGTGTACGAAATATGGTAAGATAGTATTGCGGCACCAAGCAAAACAGCTTTTGCCCGTTTTGTGTCGCTTCACCGGCAAAACCAAAATAAAAAAGGAGGAACTTACCGATGAAATTATGTTACCAAAAGAAAGAGGGGATGTGGGCTCGAACACGAAGGCCGTCCGGGAGGCTGCCGCGAGCGTTGTGTATAGTATGCTTTTTGATCGCTACAGTGTTTGTCTTCGGTGGTTTGACGTTTCCTGCGTCCGCCGCACCGGCGCGGGAGGTGATCCCCGTGCGTTGGAACAGCACGGCAGGCGCGACAGCTCTGTCCGACAGCGCGTATCTCATCGACGGTGTGACCTACGTCCCCTTCCGCGCCTTTGCCATTCTGGCGGACAACTGCGAGGTTCGTTGGGATGCCAAGACACGGACGGCTTACGCCAAAACGTCCCGCGGGGCCACCGTCTCCGCGCAGGCGGGACAGAGCTATCTCGTTTTTGGCGAGCGTTGCTTTTACACCGCCCAGCCCATTCGCATTGTGAACGACCGATTGTACGTTCCCATCCGTCCCATGGCCAAATGCTTTGCCATTGACGTGGCGTGGAACGCCGCCGGCCGTTCCGTCTCGCTGATCCGAACCGGCAAAACGGTGCGGAGCGATGCGGGGGTATACGATGCCGACGCGCTCTACTGGCTGGCCCGCATCATCGGAGCCGAGGCCAAGGGTGAGCCATTTTCAGGGCAGGTGGCGGTTGGCAACGTGGTGCTCAATCGGGTGGCGAGCAGGCAATACCCCAACACCATCTACGACGTGATCTTCGATCGGACGTACGGGGTGCAATTCTCGCCCACAGACAACGGGACGATCTATCAGACGCCGAGTCAATCGGCCATCTGGGCGGCGAAGGTTTGTTTGGAGGGATACACGCTGTCGCCGGACATTTTGTATTTCTTCAATCCTTCGATCGCGACCAGCCAATGGATCGCGAACAACTGTACGTATGCGTTTCGGATCGGGGGGCATGTGTTTTATAAGTGATAGGGAGTTAGGCTAATGTTTCAGCAACTTCTCCTACAGACGCTCATACTGCTGCGCGCATCTGTAGAAGTGGTTGCTTGAAATTTAGTTTTCTTTCGTCCGCCGCACAATGCGCGGCGGGATCGCTGTGTTCATTCTTTCTCATCCGAGAAAGAACGAACCAAGAAAGCGGACCAAGGGACCTAATGTCCCTTGGAACCCTGCAGTGCGTCTTTGTGGGCGCTACGCTCTCGCTCCGCGCAACACGACGCAAAAGCCTACATCTTCAGCGCTTGCGTTTGCAAGTTAAAAAAACTTGCAAACACGAAAGTGGCACGCAGAACGCAACAGCAAAAGATTTTACCGCCATTCAACGCACCTTATGATAGCATAAATTTTACGCAAAGCGGAAAGCAAAAGCCCTTGCTTTCTCTGTCTGCCGCTCGTGGTGGCTACCTTGGAGCACAGCACGAAAAGCGCTTATGTGATCTCTCTTGTTTTTCTTTGTAGAGCGGCAAAGGAGCAGTTTCCAAAGGCGTCCTCTTTCGGCAAGCCGAAAGTGCAAGTTTGCTTGTTCGCTAAACGCGAACATCGTGCTTCGCACGGGCGCAAACATTGCAGCCTTTGGTTCCTTTTCTTTCGCCATTTCTTTGTGGAATGACAAAGAAATGGCATCCCTGCCGGCACAGCGCAGCGCGAAGCAGTATGCGCGTCCGTAGAAGTGGTTGCTTAAAATTTAGCTTTCTGTCCTCGGGCGCGACACAACGCGTCGCGCTATGCGGGTCTGCTACTTCTTGGCGTTCCCCAAGAAGTAGCCAAGAAAGGAACCAAGGGGACTCCCCTTGGGACCCCACTTCCCGACGGCTTTTCGAGAGCCGCCGGGGCTTTTGCCTTTGCAAGCCTCCTCCATCTTGGGCGCATGAGCGCACGCCCAAGATGGGTTTGCTTGGCAAAACCCTTTGCTTTCTTCACCTGCCGCTCGTGTTGGCCAAATTTGGGGCACTGTACTAAAAGCGTTTATGTAATCTCTTGTCTTCCTCTTTGCAGAGCGGCAATGCCAGGGGGTTCCCAGGGGGAACGCCTGGGCGTCTTTCTTGGTCACTTCTTGGGACGCGCCAAGAAGTGACAACGAAAACCGGCACAGCGCAGCGCGAAGCAGTATGCGCGTCCGTAGAAGTGGTTGCTTAAAATTTAGCCTTCCAAAGAAAAAAACATCCACCCTCTGCCTCTGTTGCAAAGGATGGATGTTTTTCTATCTTACATTAGCTATTCCCGTTGAACTGCTTGATCAATTCCTCAAGCTCTCTTTCGGTATCCTCTCGCTTCGATTGCATCTCCGACCATTGCGATGCTACGTCACTGGATTGTGTTCCCGTGATGCGAATGACATTCGCCGTGTTGCCGTACGGATCGTAAACAAGTCCCATATCATACGTACGGGTCTCAAAGATCAACTGCAGCATCCGCTTGGATTCCTCGTCACGCGTGCCTCTGTTCTGAATGACAACGTCATAAAAATCGTTGTAGATCTCATAGTAGGAGTAGTATCCCATCAGCTCCAGCGCCGCGCCGATGAGCTCTTTGCTGTTGACGTTGGTGTTGATCACCGCAAACATACTGTCGTGGTAGTTGGAGACCAGGCTGTAATACTGCTTCTGATCCTCGCTGTACATGGGAATGGGAAGCACGCCGTAGTCATCCTGCATTTCACGCAGCTTCATGCATCTCTTGACCTTATCAAAGGTAAACAGCGAGCCTCCGCTTGCAAAATCGGGGCTTTCGGCGTGGACGTAGCTGTTCCAGTAGAAATCAGCGTACATAATATCCGTCAAAAGATCGGTCATGACCAGCATCGTGTCGCCCGTGCCGTAGCTGTAATAGTAATTTCCATTCTCATCCTTTTCCATGAAGCGGTTGCCCGAGCCTATGTAAAGAGCATGAACCGGGTCGTCGTTGGCGACGATGCCGTAAACGTCGTCCATGTCCCAGTCGTCATCACCATCGGGCTGAAGACCGACCTCGGCATATTCCGCCAGGCGCTCGATCGTCCACTCGTAGTCGCGAACGGCGTCGTAAAAGCCGTCAAGCTGCAAGTCGTTGGCCATGGGAATATTATAGTACATCGCCATAGTCGCGCTCTTGTCGATGAGCAGCATATCCGAAACGGCAAACTCGACGTAGTCGCCAAGGCTGAGTGCCTCCAGGGCACTGTCGTTCCACCAGGGATTTTCAAAATTGATGCCCGGGATCTCTGCCATATTGAAGAAATATCCCTTGCCCATCAGGACCTGCGCACTGCGTCCCATGGTGGCCAGCAGCTGATACTCGGTGCCGCCGGAGGTCTTGATCGTCGACATCGTGGTCGGCAGCTTGGTGTACTCGATGTACTCGTTGGTCACGGTGATGCCATACTCCTGCTCCAACCAAGCGGCACGTTCAAAAATATCGTTGCCGATCAGATCACCGGGGCGGGTCTCCATGCCCGAGGCAGGAACGATCTCGTCCCAGGGGTTGGTCCATTCGTGGTTGGTCGTTGTATAGTGCAATACGCTAAACGTGCCGTTGTAGTCTTTTTTCTCGATGTCCGGCTCTACTCTCTCCGAAGGAGGATTGATACTCGGGGGAACCTCTCCCCCGGGCGTCTCCGGCTGCTTGCAGGCGAGCAGCTGCAAGCAAAACAGGACTGCCAACAACAGCAAAACTGCTACTTTTGTTGTTCTTTTCATGACCGTAATTCCTTTCTGTGCAACGTAACTGATATATTTTACCATGGGTGAAAGAGGATTGTCAAGAAATTTCTGTATAAAACCCACCCCGCACGTGAAAAATAGTAGCAAAAACACCGCAAGGTCAAACGGGAAAGGAAACAGAGTTATGACGAGTGTCAAGACAGACGATCTTCAACGAGGAGGGGGCGGCGGCTTTTTCAGCCTGCTTCAGCGCGTCGGACGCGCCTTTATGTTGCCCATTGCCCTGTTACCCATCGCGGGGCTTCTTTTGGGCATCGGGTCCTCGCTGACCAACGCCACCATGCTGGCCGAATACGGCCTTTTGGGAGTCATGGGCCCGGGAACGGTGCCCTTCGCTATTTTCTCGCTGCTCTCGGCAGTCGGATCGGTCATTTTTGACAATCTGCCCCTCATCTTTGCCATGGGCGTGGCGCTGGGCATGGCGGAGAACGAAAAGGCGACTGCCACGCTGTCAGCCGCCATTGCCTTTTTCGTCATGCATACCACCATCCATTCTCTCTTGTCCCTGACGGGCAGGCTGGAGCCGGGGGTCATGCAGGAGGGAACGATCGCAAACGTCGTCGGCATCGAGTCGCTTCAGATGGGCGTGTTCGGCGGCATCATCGTCGGTCTTGGCGTCGCGGCGCTCACCAATCGGTTTTATAAGATCCGCCTGCCGCAGGTCATTTCCTTCTTTGGCGGCAGCCGCTTCATTCCCATCATTTCTACCACCGCTTATATTCTGGTCGGCGCCGTCATGTTTTTCGTCTGGCCCTATATTCAGACGGGCATCTTTGCGCTGGGCGATCTCGTGCTCCGCTCGGGCTACGCGGGGACGCTCATCTACGGCTTTATCGAGCGCATTCTCATTCCCTTCGGGCTGCACCACGTGTTCTATCTGCCCTTCTGGCAGACGGGCGTGGGTGGCTCTGCCATGATCGACGGGACGATGATCTACGGCGCGCAAAACATTTTCTTTGCCGAGCTGGCCTCCCCCGCAACCACCCGTTTTTCCGTCGAGGCCTGCCGCTTTATGAGCGGTAAATTCCCCTTGATGATCTTTGGGCTTCCCGGCGCGGCGCTGGCTATGTACTCCTGTGCCCGCGACGATCGTAAAAAGACAGCCGGCGGACTTCTTCTCTCGGCGGCACTGACCAGTATGCTGACGGGCATCACCGAGCCCATCGAATTCACCTTTTTGTTCGTCGCCCCCGTTCTGTACGTCATTCACTCGGTCTTTGCAGGGCTTGCGTATATGCTCATGCATCTGCTCGGCGTGGGTGTGGGCATGACCTTCTCAGGCGGTATCATCGACCTGCTCCTCTTTGGCGTCCTGCAGGGCAACGACAAGACCAACTGGGTGATGATCCCCGTCGTTGGCGTGTTTTATTTCATCGTTTATTTTCTGCTGTTCCGCTTCCTCATTCGCCGTCGGGGTTATGCCACGCCGGGGCGCGAAGCAGAGGGCGAGGAGACCCGCCTTTACACTCGCGCGGACTATAACGACAAAAAGGCCGGCAAGTCCACCTCGGACACGACGGCCAAGGACGAGCATCACGTCTCCCGCCTGATTTTGGAGGGTCTTGGCGGCAAGGATAACATCGCAGGGCTTGATTGCTGTGCGACACGACTCCGCGTCAGCGTCAAGGATGCCTCTCTTGTTTCGGACGCCCGCCTCAAGGAAAGCGGCGCGGCGGGTGTGATCCGCAAGGGCGGCGGCGTGCAGGTCGTCTACGGCCCACAGGTGTCGGTGATTAAGAGCGAGTTGGAGGATTTCATCAAGACGGTGTAAGAGAAAAAACGCTATAAAATCAAATAGCCCCCAACATTTTTTGAAAATCTGTTGGGGGTTATTGATATTAAAAGACTTGGAGGATTTGATCCAATTCTTCAAACGAATGAACTTGCTCTCCCGAATATTGCTCATTGTATCTGTTAAAAAGAATAGAACGGATCCCAAGCTTTTGGGCTGCCAAAATATTGTCCACATTATCATCAACAAAAAGGCACTCGCTTGCTTTTGTTTGCGTCTGCTCTAGCGTAATGTTGTAAATTTTAGGGTCAGGCTTTCTGCAATGTACATCTCCGCTAATTATTCTATACTTGAAATATTGATCAATGCCATAGTGTTTTGTAATGTACTTGCTCCATTCCGAGACGTCGGTAGATAATAAAACAAATGTATAACGGTTATGGTATTTTTCCGCAAACGAAACAAATGTTTTATCAAAAGAAAGATAGTTTTCAATATAGTTTTTCATATGGTATTCAGTGTCTTCATACCCCAACTCAGAAAGAAACAAATGCGAACTAATATCACCCAAACCTGCTTTTGTGAACAGCTTTTCGTGTTCAAATAAATTCTTTATTCTTTCGTGTTCCGATGCGTCGAAGTGTTCATACGTATAGGGAACAAAGTTTCCTTTCCGTTCTTTCAAAATGACCCCGTACATATCGATAATTAAAGTTGTTTTCTTTTCGGGCATAATTCCCATTCTCCTGGTTCCGTTTGACTTATGGCTTCAATTCCATTTGTAATTCTACACCAAATGGAAGCGGTTTTCGATTGCCATTAAAATCAAATCCAAATTTCTTGTAAAAGTTGATTGCTTTTTCATTGCCTTCAAGAACCCATAACACGATTTTTTCGCTTTTTGCAAACCGCGAAACGGTTTGATTTAACAACGCATATCCCAGCCCTTTGCTGTGATATTCCTTTAAGAGATATATAGCAATAACCTCATTTGCGCCTTCCGCATCAGCACTTTTTCCCATGCAAGAAAATCCAACAGTTTTATCATCGACTTTGAGTAAAAAAGTATTTTGCGGCCATTTGTGCGCCATTTTGATACATTTTTCCAAGGTTATGTTTTTCAAATAATCATCCGGCATAAGGCCGGTATACGTTTCCTGCCAAGATTTCCAATGAACATATCCTTTTTCATCCATCTCGGCATCTGTAGTCATAGGGCATATTTCATATTCAATCATTGAAACATCTCCTTCGCTTTTATCGCCGTTTTTCTATTTCCGCTGCAGCATTGCAAGCAACGCAGGTTCGGGGCAACGCCTGCACCCCTATTCATCCGTGTATAATTCGTCGTAGTACCAACGAATAGGATTTTCGTAAATATAATTCGATCGGGTTTCGTAATCCTTTTTATTCCGTATCACGTGTTCAATATAGGATTTTTGCCAAATAGATACACCAATCTTTTTTGTAGCCGCGCCTTTGAATTGTTTTACCATCCGTTCCACCGTAGGGGCGACCTGTGGTCGCCCGTATTCATCGGCGGAAATAACAACCATTATATGTAGGTGATTTGGCATAATCACATAAGAATACAATGATACCGAAGGATACGTTTGATTCCATCGTTCCAGCTCGTCTAACACGATCTTGCCGATATTGGATAATGGCAGTTTTTGCGGGCGAACACAGTTCGCCCCTACGTAACGCCAATTGAATACCTGTGGGTCAACCGATCCGTTCCAAAAGTAATTCCTTCTGTTTTCCGTACAGATGGTTACAAAATATGCACCGGGAGAACTGTAATCATAATTCTTGAGCCGGTTATCTTTTCTTTTCGGCAAATCCTTTTTGTTATCTATCTTTATCACCCTTCCCATTATACCACAAATCGGCAAGACAACCTCTCTGCCGATATTTGCTTGTAGGTGCTTACGCATACCTGCGTCCCGGCCAGGCGGCGGGAGTGAGAAAAGCGACAATGACTTCATATGTGCTATCTGCCGCCGCGGCGTTACCCATGTTCGCCCCAAGGTTGCCCCGCCAGACGGGAACGTAGGGGGTGGGGTTGCAGTTTTTCTTGTCCGAAAGGACGCCGCCGCCCGTGACGTTGCCGAACATCTCGCCCCAGCCGCCGTAGTAGTTCAGATATTCCTGAAAATCGTTGTAATGATTGTAGGTATAAAAGACGTACTTCTCATTGGGGTCGATGATGTTGTCGCCATTCTTGTCAAAGCGGGCGTAGACGATGCGGGCAGCACCGCGGGTGATGCGGTTGCCGTCGTTGTATGTTCGGATAACGTAACCGGGATCGCAGTCCGTTCCCGTCGTACCGATGTCGATCTCGTAGTATTGCAGATCTCCCCCACATCCGCTGATGTCGGGAAGAGCGGGCTCATAGGGGTATTTGGTGGTGCTTCCCGAAAATTGAGAGTGATTGAGTCGCAGATATTCGCCCCAAACGCTGCTTGAGGGCGAGGCATTCTTGCCGCCGATGTAGTTGGCGGGAATGTGGCCGAAGGCATAAACGTAGGCCGCGACCTCCTCAAGCGTGATATAGGCCGCACCGCGGTAGATCTCCATGACCTCGCGGCCGTAGGCATCCACTATCGTGTAGGTGTTATTGTTATCCGAATAATACGTATTGGCGTTGCGGATGAGCATATCGTCCCGCTTGGGCTGATAGCTCGAGACCGTAGGCGCTTGGTCGGGAACGGTCAATTCTCCCGACATAAAGCCGTGCTGGGTGCGGTAGCTGGCGTCCAGATAGCTGACAGCGGGGGTATAATTGGCATAAAACTGCTCGGCCGTCATACCGACGTAGGGGTCGGCGTCTTGAATGACCGAGATGATCAGCTCCTGGCTTTTAACCTCGCCCGCGTGACCGATCAGCGTGATGGTTCCGGGCGAGAGGGCCGTGATACGATCGCCCTCGATGCTCACGTGCGACGCACCCTCAGCGGCCTCGTAAGTGACGCTCACACGGCCGGCAGGAGTCGAATCGTAATCCAGATCGACCGTCTCGCCCACCATAAGCAGCACCTTGGCAATGGAAATGGTCAGCGACTCGGGGATGACCTCGTCGAGCGCCGGGGGCGTAGAAGTATCGTTTGTATCGGGCGGTGTCTGCCCACCGATGTCCGAGGGCGTGCAGGCCGACAGAGCGGTCAAAACAAGGGTGGCGATCAACAGCCAAAGGGTTAGCTTTTTTACTACGTTCATATTCGGGTTCCTTTGCGTGTTTCTACATTATTTATATTATAAGGTATCGCCGCCCGCTTGTCAAGAGCGCAAAAGAAAAGGGAACCGCATCCGAGGATGCGGTTCCTTTTTGTAGTTTTTATGGATTACTTGTTTTCCCAGGTGATGTTCCAGATGGAAAGACGATCCTTGTTACTGCCCGAATTCGACAGGCACTCATTGATGATCTCAATGGTGAACTCGCCCTCAACGGGAGTTTCCAGCGTCCAGGTAAAATCATAAACGGTCGACTGGGTCAGGCCGGTCTTCTCCAGCGTGGTGGTAGCAACAACCTTGTCGCCCTGCTTGATATTGATGGTCAGCTTGAACTGGGTGTCGCTGAAGGGGAAGCCGTACTTGAAGGACAGCGACTTGATACCGCCGGTCAGCTTCGCGGAGGTCAGCTTACCGGGAGCGGAGGTCTTACCGTTGAGCGTGATCGCCCAGGTTTCCGCGCCGTTATATTCCTTACCAGTAATGATAGCAGAGTTCTCTGCTGCCCAACCCTGAGAGTTGGTACGAGCGGTGTAGGAGGTATCCTTGCCGTCACCCAGGGAGAAGGAGGGCATATCAACCGTGTTGCCTGCGGGAGCGGGGGTCTCGCCGCCCTCGTCGCCGCCCTCATCGGGGGTTGCGGGCGTATGCGAAACCAGCCAAGCGTTCTTCATCTGAGCCGCACCGTTGTACTGACCCAGGATACCGGAAACGGTAATGGTGTCGCCAACAGCGGGCTTGGTCTCCATCTTGTCATAGCGAACCTCGCCGTCAGCAGAGTACAGACCGTACAGGTAGAAGGTGTTGCCCTTCGCATCCTTGATGTATATATTGCCGTACTTGTCGTTTGCGATCTCGGTGATCTCACCGGTAACAACGTACTTATCAGCAGTATACTTGTTGTGGCCCTGTGCCAGACCGATCGTGTTAGCACCAACGACGGTTACCTCGGAGTCTGCTGCGGGAGTTGCAACCAGCCAAGCGTTCTTCATCTGTGCCGTACCGTTGTACTGGCCAAGGATACCGTAAACGGTGATGGTGTCGCCAACCTTGGGCTGAGGATTCATCTTGTCGAAGCGAACGGCACCGTCAACGGAGTACAGGCCGTACAGATAGAAGGTGTTGCCGTCAGCATCCTCGATGGTCATATTACCGTAATCGTTGAGATCCTCGGTTCCCTTCTTGAACTCGATCGACTTGATCGTACCGGTAACGAAGTACTTGCCCTCGGTGTAGGTGTTGTGGCCCATCATAATACCGATCTCGTTTGCCTGGGGCAGAGTCAGGAAGGTGTTGGGATCAACCAGCTTGGTCAGGGTGATCTTGAATTCCTTGGTGTCCGTCTTGTCGCCGCAGGTAGCGGTAACGGTGATGGTAACTTCAACAGCGGTGTTGGGAACGGTAATGGTCAGCTTGCCGTCAGCAACAACAACGTTTTCGTTGTTGGATGCCCAGGTAAGGGTAACCTCGGGGTAAGCAGTGCCGGTTGCGGGAGCTGCCAGCTCGCCGGCCTTGTTGATCGTAGTGGGCAGAGTCAGCTCGCCCAGAACGGCCTCGATCTTCTGCTCGGGGGTCTTTTCAACCTTTTCCAGGTACTCGAAGCAGTCGGTGGTCATGGGGATGAGGTAAGGAGCGTTGTTGTACAGAACCAGAATACCGGTAACGTTAGCCGAGTAACCAAACTTAGCTGCGTGAGCCTCGTCGATGGTGGTTTTGTCCTCAGCCTTCAGGGTGGTGGGGAAGTCGGTGACGTAGGTGCGGATGTAAGAGGTAACCTCGCCCAGCTTGAACTTGAGGTAGTCAGAGGTGCCGCCCAGCTCCTGACCGGCAATCTCAACGCCCTTGATGGTAACGGGCAGACCGACGTAGTTTTTCAGGGACTCGCCTGCAGCGAACTTATCGGTGATGTCAACGGGAGCGTACTCCTTCTTTTCGGCGCTAACGATCTTGGCAACGCCGCCCTTGATCTCCTGCATACCGGAGTAGGGAGCAACGGGACCGGTGATTGAAACGGTCATACCGATCTCGATGCCCAGGTCAGCCACAGGGTCAGCATCCATCTGATAGGAATAGTAGCCGCCAACGACGTTAGCGTCTGCCAGGAACAGGTGGTTTCTGGTGTTGCCGGCAGCCTTGGAGTTGATGGCAACGACGATACCCTCGATGGTAACGTTGTCGCCCTCAGCAGCAGCCATGTACTGCTCGAAGGACATAATCTCGTACTTGGGAACACTGAACTTAAAGTCCTTCTTTGCCGTCGTGCCGTCGCCGGCCTTAACGGTTGCCGTCAGGGTGTACTCATACGCCTCGGCGGTCTTTTCGTTGATGTCAACGGTGTAGGTGTTGTCATCCTTCTTGGTGATGGTAACACCCTCGGTAGCAGTCCATTCAACGTCGTAGGATACGCCGCTGACCTGAACCTTTGCCGTTACGTCAAAGTCAGAAGCCGTAACGGGACCCTTGTCCTTATAGAGGTTGAAGACGTAAGTAGCGGCAGCTGCTGCGTCGTAGGTAACCTCGGGAGTCTTGTCGCCGCATGCTACGAGGGCAGCCAGGCAGAGAACAAGCGCCAGAAGGACTACAAGAAGCTTTTTCATGATGATTTTCTCCTTTTAGTTTGTTTTTGTTTTATTTAATTTATAAAAATTAAATCAGTGGATGGTGATCGCGCCGACGGTAAACACGCGGATCTGGATCTGCGCCTCGGTCGATCCTTCGGGCGTATAAGAATCCACGACGCCCACGACGTCGATGGTCTTGCCCTCAAATCGATCGGCAGTGACGATCTCATTGTTTTCGTACAGCACGATGGTACGGATGTTGATGCGAACGCCGTCCTTTTCGCAGACCAGCGTGATCGCACCCTTGTCGTCGCTCGTTTCCTTGGTGGTGGTCCGAGTGTCGACGACGGTCAGACCCTTCAGGGTCACGGAGGTGTGCAGGGCCAACTCGTTGTTAGCCATGGTCTTGTTTTCCTCGCCAACGACCAGATCCGTCTTGCCCGTCATAAAGTCGGACAGATCGACGATCTCGGTATAGGCGATGGGCTGGTCGGTCTCCAGCAGTTGGGTGTACTTGGGATTCTTGGGATCCATCTGGTCGTATTCCAGACCGGCGATCTGATACGCATTGACGACCTCGGCATACTGGAACGAGCCTACGATGCGGACGCGGTTGCCCGCCTTGAGGAATCTCTTGGCGCTGGTGGCCATGTTGTAGCCGTAGAAGACCTGCATACCGTAGTACTTTTCGTCCTCTGCGTCATACGCTTCCACGTACAGCGTACCGTTGGTATCCTGCGAGATCACGCCCTCGATGGCGACCTTAAGACCCTCGTAAGCCTCGCGATTGGTGCGAAGCTCCTTGATGGTGATCTCGGTAGCGTCACCGTAGGGGAAGGAAGGATCCTTCTCTCCGGAATGCACGTACAGCTTTTCATAGGAAGCCTGTGCCAGGGCGGCCAGGCAGGTCGTACCGTAGCGGTTCTGGCCCGAGTTGGAAGCAACAGCGTAGCCGTTTTGCAAAATCTCAATATTGAGATTGCGCCACTCGCCGCCTGCTTCTTTCTTGTACCAGATCCAAAGCAGGTGTCTGCCGTTGTTGTCCTTGTTCCACTTGTCGTCGTCCGACTCAAGCAGGATCTCTGCGGCGTTTTTCAGCGTCTCCTTGGTAAAGGCGGAGGCCGTCTTGCCCCACTCCTCCAGTCGTCCGGTCGACTCGGGGGTATCGACAGCCAGGTATCTGGCCTTGATGATGCCCTCGGGGAAGTCGGCGGTCGGATCAACGTAAAAGTGGGTGGTGTCGCCGTCGATGTAGGACTTGACCGTCGCCTCAACCTTGCGGCTGCTGCTGGTCTCGTCCAGCTTCGTATTGGCGACGTAATCGACGTGCTCTTTCTTTTCACCGGGATCACCGGAGTCGGGACCGCAGGCAACGAAGAAGGAAAGCAGCATGACAAGCGCCAGCGCAAGTGCGAGCAGGCGGCTTGTCCGGGGGGCGGTTACCCGCCCCGGATGGAAATTCAACAGTTTCATAAATCGAACCTTTTGGAAAAGATTATTCGCCGGCCTGATACTTACACTCGGCAACGGCATCCGCAAACGCCTTCTTGATAGCGGCTGCGACGTCGGACTCGGTGGTGGTCATGCAGATCTGCATCAGCTTACCGACCTCGTCACGAGCGGTAGAAGAGCCGTTGAATGCAGGAGAGGTGTAGTAAGCATCCATCTGCTCCAGGCACACCTGGGTAGCCAGAAGGGGCAGGCCCTCGTAGCCGTCAGCGTTTGCCAGCTCTTCTGCGTAAACAGCATTGTCGGTGACGTTCTCCAAAACCGGAACGTAACCGGAGGTCATACCGAACTCTGCCTGGAAGTCAACGGTGGTGGTCAGGTACTTGACGAACAGCCAAGAAGCCAGAACCTCCTGCGCGTTGGCCTTCTTGAAGATGCACAGAGAAGGACCCTGGGAGATGACCTTGGGGTTAGCGGCATTTGCCTGAGGAATGGAAGCGATACCAACCTCAAACTTAAACGAACCGTCGTCGTTCTTGGGGATCTGGTGGTTTGCGCCCGCGGAGGAGCCGATGCACATATAGCAGTTGCCCACTTCAGCGGGAGACTTGGTGAACAGCGCGGAGGTATAACCGCCCGAGAGCTCCTGGGTGGTCACGTAACGGTTGTTATACCAGTCGCGGAACTTGGTAACGAATGCGTGGTTCTCTTCGTTGTCGAACAAGAAGTGCTCACCCGTTGCGCTGGTGTAGGGAGTACCCAGCTGCTCGCACATGGTGATGAACCAGTTTGCCTCGGAGTCGTAGCCCAGAGGGATACACTCGGGATCGATCTCAAGGATCTTTTTGCAGGTCTGCTCCAGCTCGTCCCAGGTGGTAGGAACGGCCAGATTATTCTCCTTAAAGAAGGTCTTGTTGTAGTACAGAACCTCGGTGGACTTGGACATAGGCAGGGTGTACATCTTGCCGTCACCGAATGCCTTGCCCTCTTCGTAGTAGCCATCGATAAAGTTATCGATCTGCTCCTGGGTCAGGCCCAGCGTCTCGGTGGTGCCATCAGCGCGGGTAACGACGTTTTCAGCGGCGATCAGGGTGTCCAGCGTCTGAACGGCCTGAGCCAGGTTGTACAGAGCGACGTGGTCGGGATAGCAGTAAGCGATGTTGGGCTGGTCACCAACGGTGATCTCGGTCTTGATCTGCTCACGAACGTCGTCGTAGCCGCCGACCTGCTTGTGCTCTACCGTGATGTTGGGGTAGAGCTCATTGAACTTGGCAATGTACTTATCCAGCACAGCGCGCAAAGACTCGCCCATGGTGTGGTAGAAGGTAATGGTAACCGGGGTTTCGGTGTCAAACTCGAAGGTAGACAGCTCGCCTGCAACCTGCCCGCCGGCGCAGGAGGTGACGGTGAACAGCGAGACGGTCATCATCAACAGAGCCAACACAAGGGATACAATTCTTCTCTTCACGATTGAATTCCTCTCTTTCTTTTGGATGGAAAAAATTATTTTTATAATATACAGTCGGGGGGACTGCTATTATCGGGGAAAGGGATCAGCCCTTGATACCGCTTCTCGACACACCCTTCATAATGTACTTACGAAGGAAGATGAAGACGAGGAACAAGGGAGCGGATACGATGGCAACGGCTGCCATCTGAACAGGGATATTGACGTCACCCGCCGTCGTGGTGAAGGCGTTACGCAGACCGTTGGTGATCAAATTATGTGCCTCGTCGTTGGCAACCAACAAGGGCCACATATAAGAGTTCCAAGCGCCCATCATTTTCAAAATGGTAATGGAAATGAGGGTGGGCAGGGCCAACGGGATCATGACCTTCCACAGATACTTGATGTCGCTCGTCCCGTCTACCTTGGCGGCCAGGTACAATTCGTTGGGGATCTGAAGGAAGTTCTGACGAAGCAGATAAATGTAGAACACGCTGACAAGGAAGGGAACGATGAGTACCGTAAAGGAGTTTTTCCAGTCACCCATATCCTTGAGTGCCGCCGAGCCCATCTGCATTCCCAGCGTCTTGAGTCCCAGGAAGTTACTGACGGTCTGGTAGTTGGTGATGGTGAACAGCTCGCCGGGGATCATCATGGTTGCCAGAAGGGCGGCAAACATGGCGTTCTTGCCCTTGAATTCCAGGCGTGCAAAGGCAAATGCCGTCAGCACGGTGATGACAAGCGACAATACCGTAGATACGACGCCAACGTACAGCGTATTCATAAACAGTCGGCCGAGATGTGCCGTATTGAACGCCTCTACGTAGTTGTAGAGGACGATCTTATTGGGCCACAGCGTCTGGACCGGCAGCTTATATTCGGCCAGCTCCTTGACCGAGGAAATAATCATAAAATAGAAGGGGAAGACGATGATCAGCGCCATTACGATAAGGAATGCATACAACAGGACCTGTACAATGATCTTGACGATGCGTTGGCGAACGTTGACCTTTTGCATATCACGATCGCTCATGGTTTGAATGCTTTGTTGTGTCATATCGCCACCTCCTTAATAATGTGTATTCTTCTTGCTGATGTACAAGTTCAGCATGGTGACGACGAAGATGATCGCGAACAGGATCAGCGCCGCAGCGCTGGCACGTCCGGGAAGGTTGTTACGCAGCGAGTCATAAATGTATCCGACCATCGTATTCAGAGGCTTGTTCGTACCCGTCGGACCCATATCATCACCAAACACACCGACGATACTGGAATATTCCTTAAAGCCGCCGATGAAGCCGGTGATGACGACGTAGGTGATCATAGGGGAGAGTAGCGGTACCGTGATGCGGGTGAAGGTGCGAAGACGGGACGTGCCATCCACCTTGGCCGCCTCATAGTACTGCTTGTTGACGCTCTGAAGACCGCCCAGAAGCACCAAGATCTTGAAGGGCAGCGCATTCCAGACGATATAGATGACCAAAACGATCATGTTGGCCAGCTTGGTCGAGCCCGTATTGATCCAGTTGATACGATCGCCGCCAAAGAACTCGATGACGTTGTTGATAATACCCGACGTAACGATCAACTCGTTTTGTGTACCATATGCGGTTCCGATCATATTAAACATGGCCGCAAATACCATGCCGATCGCGATGGAGTTAGTCACGTAAGGCAAAAAGAATATGGTCTGGAGCAATCTTTGGAACGGCTTGATGGCGTTGAGGCACACTGCGATGACCAAGGCCAGGAGAGTCGAAATCGGGACAGTCAGCACACACAGCAGCAGGGTGTTGGTAAGGCAAGTGACAAAGTTCTTGTACGTGACGACCTGCATAAAGTTACCCAAACCGAACTTAAACGTCACGCCGTTCATACCACCGTAAAAGTTATAATTTTCAAGGAAAGCCATGCGGATCGTGTTAAAGATCGGCCACACGGTAAAGATAAGAAGAAGAACGATGGCAGGGGATAAGTACAGCCACGCCTTCCATGATTTTTTACTATCTACCATAGCCCATCACCTCAAAAACGGATGCGCTCTTCGGTCTCGGCGTCAAACAGGAACACCTTATGCGGCTTGAGGGCAAAGCGAACCGTCGCCGCGTCCGCGATCTTGTTGTCCGCATCGACGATAGAGCGGATCTGGGGGTTGAGAGAAGCGGGATGAGTGGATACGACGCTGACGTCGCGGCCCATGACCTCTACGTTAGACAGGTTGCAGACCATAGCACCGTTCTCGGCGGGAACAAAGCCCTCGGGGCGGATACCGACGGTGACCTTGCGGTCATCGACACCGGGAACGTCCAGAACGGCGTCCTCACCCAGGTACAGCTTGCCGCCCTTGACCTCGCCTGCGAAGACGTTGATGGGAGGCGTACCCAGGAACTTAGCAACGAACAGGTTCGCAGGGTCGTCATAGACCTCCTGGGGCTTACCGATCTGCTGCAGCACACCCAGCTTCATGACGACGATCATATCGGAGATGGACATAGCCTCCTCCTGGTCGTGGGTAACGAAGATGGTGGTGATACCGGTCTCCTTCTGGATACGGCGGATCTCCTCACGGGTCTGCAGACGGAGTCTTGCGTCCAGGTTGGACAGCGGCTCGTCGAGCAGCAGAACCTTGGGCATCTTGACCAGCGCACGCGCGATAGCAACGCGCTGCTGCTGACCGCCCGAGAGCTCGCTCGGTTTACGGTCCATCAGCTCGTCGATCTGTACGAGCTTTGCGGCCTGATAGGCGCGCTCCAGCATGACGTCCTTGTCCATCTTGTCCGCACCCTTGAGGTTCTGCAGGGGGAACAGAATGTTCTGCTTGACCGTCATGTGGGGGTAGAGTGCGTAGTTCTGGAACACCAGGCCTATGCCTCTGTTTTCGGGGGAGAGCTCGGTTACGTCGTCGTCACCAAAGAAGATGCGTCCGCCGGTGGGCTTTTGCAGACCGCTGATCATATACAGCGTCGTGCTCTTACCACAGCCCGAGGGGCCAAGCAGGCCGATGAGCTTACCGTCCGGAATCTCAAAGGTGAAGTCGTTGACCGCGATGACCTCCTCATTCGCTTTTTTGTTGCGAGAGGGGAAGATCTTGGTCAGATTTTGTAATACAACCTTCATACAAAATCCCTTTCTTGAGTGTTATATTTTTTATATTTTTATTTTTGTTTTCTCAACGAAAAGAGCTCAATACTGCGCGCGGTCGGCAGCCTCGGCGTGGATCTTCTTTTTGTACTCAAGCATCTGCTCGGGCGAGTCGAAGATCATCTGAGAGGCGAGATCGACGGCGACGGTATAGGCCAGCACGTCATGGATGGCGGAATTGGTCTTGGTACCGACGATAAGGCCGATCTGAAGCACAAGGATCAGAAGCAGGATGATCGGCCCCGTGATACCGGCCGATCCCAGCATGCTGAGAATGATGATGGCGGCAGGCACCAGCGTTCCGATGGTGCACTTGCCAAGGACGGTGCGCACAAACATCGAAAAGGCGGAGACCCTGACTCCGTTGGTCTGCATCAGCCCGATGGCAAATATCTTTTTGCCCACCGTCTGTCCGTTGCCAAAGACAAGGGGCAGGATCAACTCGAGCACAAGGTATGCGCCCAGAATGCTCAGTGAGGTGGTCAGAAGGATCAGGTTGACCATCATGTTATAGGCATAAACGACTCTCTCGTCGGCAGCGTAGGCGGCATAGACCTCATCGATCTTTGTCTTTTCTTGTTGGGACAATTCATTGTATTCCTGTTCGGTCAGATCAAAGGAGACGTTAAATTTTTCCTCGTATTCCTTTTCGAGATCGTTCATTTGTTGGACGTAGTTGTCGTAACCCGTGACAGTGGAGATCAAAAAAGCCAACCCGGTGACCAGGACGGCCAGCAGAATGATATCCAACAAAAAAGCGGAGGCTCGTTTGAGAAGACTTGCCTTCTGCAGGTCACTTATCATAAATTCCTCCCCTTTCTTTTGTGCGAGTCGCACAAAAAAGTTACATAATTATATATACTTTCATACGGACACATCCATTGTATCACATTTGGGTAATAAAATCAATGATTTTTTTACTTTTTTTCGACTTTTTTTATGGGGTAAAATATTGGGGGGAGAGGTTAAATTTCAAACACCTTCTTCTTTTGACGCGCGTACAGCTTCGCGCCGCGCTGTACCGGTCTTGGATGTTCATTCTTTGCCACGCGGCAAAGAACGAACCAAGAAAGCGCGCCCAGGCGTTCCCCCTGGGAACCCCCTCCTTTGCCGCTCTGCAAAGAGCAACAAGAGAGATCACATATGCGTTTTTAGTGCTGTGCCTCAAATTTAGCCAACACGAGCGGCAGGCAGAGAAAGCAAAAATTCTTTCCTAACCGCACCCATCTTGGGCGTGCGCTCATGCGACCAAGATGGAGGAGGCTTGGGAAGGCAAAAGCCCCGGCGGCTCTCAAAAAGCCGTCGGGCAGTGGGGTGCCAAGGGGTGTCCCCTTGGTTCCTTTCTTGGCTACTTCTTGGGGAACGCCAAGAAGTAGCAGACTAGCACAGCGCGCCGCGTTGTGGCGCGCCCGAGGATAGAAAGCGAAATTTAAACAACTTCTCCTCTTGACGCGCGTACAGCTTCGCGCCGCGCTGTGCCGGCAGGGATGCCATTTCTTTGTCATTCCACAAAGAAATGGCGAAAGAAAAGGAAGCCCCCCTGCGGAAGCTTCCCTTATATTCACATCAGCGACTTCATACGAGTCAAAAACTCCTCGCTCGCCTGCAGACACAGCACGATTTTCTGCCCCGCTTCCTCAAAATGCAGATACACCGACCTTGGGGGCAGCACGTCAGGACAGTAATTGTATATCTTGTCGGCGTGATATTTCTGCTTGCATTCCTTGCGATTTTCCGGGGTGCACACGTCCATCTTTTGCAGATCCCGCAGGGCAAGTCTGCACAGCGTCATCGTTTTGTTGCCCCGCAGGCGCACGACCGAAAGCTCCACCGTTCCGTCCTCGGCATCCTCGCTCACCCGGTAGCGATAGCGCGTCTGCCAGCGCACCGCCATCATGACCGCAATGACCAAAAGCACCAGGCCGATCATCTGGGCAACGGAGGGGTAGGGAATGTAATTGGAGGCGGCAAACAGCACAATACCCGCGATACCGCCAATCAGCGTAGCCAGGCTTGCAATATTATTCTCCCGCTCGGGCGTTTCGTAAAAGTCAATCATACGAGCTCCTTTTGTTGTATTGCATCATTTCTTCTTTGCTCGCTCGTGCACGCCCTCCCAATAGGCGGCCGCCGCCATTTCCTGCTTGTTGGGGGCAGGCTTATAGTAGCGGGCGTTCTTCAGATCGTCCGGCAGATACTCTTGGGCGACGTAATGATCGGGATAGTCGTGGGGGTAGCGATAGCCCTTAAAGAGGGGAGATTGCAAATGCGTCGGAATGACGTTCCCTTTGCCCGCGGCGATGTCCTGCGACGCGGCATCCAGCGCCAGATACGCGCTGTTGGATTTGGGCGAGGTCGCCAGCAAAAGTGCCGCATTGATCAGGGGAATGCGCCCCTCGGGAAGACCGAGAGCCACGGCCGACTCACAGCAGGCGCGGGTGATCATGGCCGCCTGGGGATAGGCCAGGCCGACATCCTCGGAGGCGATCACCTGCAAGCGACGGCAGAGCGCGAGCAGCTCGCCCGCCGCGACCAGCTTGGCCACGTAAAAGGCGGTGGCATCGGGGTCGGAGCCGCGAATGGACTTTTGCAGGCAGGAAAGCAGATCGTAATGCGTGTCGTCGTTGAAATTCCCCACCGAGGTGGAGAAGGACATCATATCCTCCTCGGACAGCTCGCCGTCGGCGGCAAAAAAGGTGTTTTCCAAAAGACCGATGGCCCGGCGAACGTCGCCACCCGTGGCCCGTCCGATCTTCTCCAGCAGCTCGTCCGAGGCGGTCTTCTGTGTACCCGACTCGCCGTTGAGATAGTCCAGTGCCCGACGAAGCGCGGGGAGGATGGCGCGGGGCGGAACCGGCTTGAATTCAAACAGGCTGGCGCGGGACAAAATGGCATTGTAGACGTAAAAATGGGGGTTTTCGGTGGTGGACGAGATGAGCGTGACCCGTCCGTCCTCCATATATTCGAGCAACGACTGCTGTTGCTTGCGGTTAAAATACTGGATCTCGTCCAGGTACAACAGCACCCCGCCCGCGCCGAATACGTTGTCCGTTTCGGACAGCACGGCCTTGACGTCGGCGAGCGACGCCGAGGTAGCGTTCAGGCGGCGGAACAGCATGCCCGACTGCGCGGCGATGATCTCAGCGGCGGTGGTCTTACCGATGCCGGGAGGGCCGTAGAATATCATATTGGTGATGCGACCGCTCTCGACCATGCGGCGAATCACACCGCGCTCGCCAAACAGGTGCTCCTGTCCGACGATATCGTCAAAGGTCTTGGGGCGCAAAAGATCAGCGAGCTGAGCGTTTCTCATATGTCAACTCCTCGTTTCCTCTATCAATAAGGCTATTGTAACACACGTTGGGGAAAAAAGCAAGAGGCAGAAAAAAGAGGGGCTCGAAGGACTGGTTCTCATAAGGAAGTTTACATTTTCCTGTAGGGACCGGCGTAATCTCGCTTGCGAGATAGGTCCCCGACGGTCCAAAAAGGCATAATTGCTCTGCAGTAGACAAAGATAACCCCAACAGATCATGAAAAAGTCTGTCGGGGCTTTATCATATTCCGTAACGTATTGCCTTCCATTCGTTCC
Source organism: Oscillospiraceae bacterium (assembly GCA_015064395.1). Lineage (GTDB taxonomy): Bacteria > Bacillota > Clostridia > Oscillospirales > CAG-272 > SIG644. The sequence goes on along the minus strand of SVSH01000009.1, from coordinate 45,210 downwards.
AAAAGGCAATATAACCGTTTCGATCAAAAGCATCTTCGGGTATTTTTTTCTCTGCAGCAGAATTATAAAAGAATTCTACTTGGTCTGCGAATGCAAAGACGGTCGTTTTATATTCTTCAAATAAGATTTCCGTTCTTTCTCCTGCTTCTGTAACTAAAACAATATTACCGTTTTCGTGCAAAACCGACCAATCAACGCCGTTAGGACAACCACAAATATCAACTCTTGAAAGTTCTTCATTTGCTATCATAAAAAAGCCACAGCAAGGAAGCATTTGATTACTCTCATATATTTTATGATCTTCTTTCAAGGATTTCAGCAAATACAATGCAGTTGAACTGACTGTTGCATTATCATATTCCAGAACTTCATGTCCTATGATTGCTTTTGCATTTCCGTGAAGACATAAATCCTCGGTGGGATCTACCCCTTCCAGCCAATGAAGATTAGAAGCAATGATAGAGAACATATATAACCTCCTTTATCGCCAGTTTCGCCTTTGTATTACAGCGTTGCTTGCAACGCGGGCATCGGGCAAAGCCCATACCCCTAAATTGAACGTATCCAAAGGCTCTCCCTTTGGGAGAGCTCCCGCGATAGCGGGTGAGAGGGCATTTCAATCCATCATCTAACCCTCTCCGTCGGCTACGCCGCCACCTCTCCCAAAGGGCGAGGCTTTTTGTTGCTCCCATTATAACACAAATCGGCAGAGAAAACAATGTCTCTGCCGAAATTTGTAAACATCCTTATGAGAAGGAGCGTAAAGCCCTTCTTTTTTCGTGATCAAATTACCGCTGTACGCGACCGCTTGCGTTACCGCCGGCCAGAGATTTGACCTCTGCGACGCTGACCATATTGTAGTCGCCCTCGATGGAGTGCTTCAGGCAGCTGGCCGCAACGGCGAACTCGATGGAATCCTGGGTGGAGTAGCCCATGAGCTGCGAGTAGATCAGACCGCCGCCGAAACTGTCGCCGCCGCCGACGCGGTCAACGATGTGCATATGGTAGGACTTGGAGAAGCAGTAGTTCTCGCCATCGTACAGCATGCCGGCCCAGTCGTTGTCGTTGGCGCTGATGGAGGAGCGCAGGGTGATGGCCACCTTCTGAAAGCCAAACTTGTCCATGAGCTGTCTTGCGACGCTCTTGTAGCCCTCGTGATTGACCTTGCCGGCATTGATATCGGTGTTCTCGGCGTCGATACCGAAGACGTCGTGAGCATCCTCCTCGTTGGAGATGCAGACGTCAACGTAGGGCATCAGCTCGGTCATGGTTGCGCGAGCCTCTTCTCTCGTCCACAGCTTTTTACGGTAGTTGAGGTCGCAGGAAACGGTGATGTTTCTCTCCTTGGCGGCCTTACAAGCCTCAAGGCAGATGGAGGCTACGGTAGGATTGAGGGCGGGGGTGATGCCGGTGAAGTGGAACCAATCCACGCCTTCGAAGATGGCATTCCAATCAAAATCGGAGGGCTGTGCCGTCCAGATGGAGGAGTAGGCACGGTCGTAGATGACCTTGGAGGGACGCTGGCTTGCGCCCTTTTCGAGGTAATAGATACCGACGCGATCGCCGCCGCGGACGATCTTGGAGGTATCTACACCGTACTTGCGGAGCGAGTTGACGGCCATCTGACCGATCTCGTGGGTGGGGAGCTTGGTGACGAAGGCGGCGTCGACGCCGTAGTTGGCAAGGGAGACGGCGACGTTGGCTTCACCGCCGCCGAAGGTAGCGCCGAAGCTTTCGGACTGGACGAAGCGGTTATAGCCCTCGGGGGCGAGGCGGAGCATCAGTTCTCCAAATGTGACTACTTTTTTCATGGTATGTATCCTTTCGGGTGATTTTTTGTAGGGTGGGATATATCTGACTGTTATTATAACAGATATTTTTGCGTTTGTCACCTATTATTTTCAGATTTTTGCGGGGATTTTTGAAGATTTTTTTGCGGCTTCTCCTGCCCACGCTTGCACTGTGCCTGCGGCACGCGCAAGCTGTGCGGTTTTTGGATGCCACTTCTTGGCACGCCCCAAGAAGTGGCGGAAGAAAGGCGCCAAAGGGTCTGGAACCCTTTGGCGCGTTTTCTTGGTTCGTTCTTTGCCGCGCGGCAAAGAATGAACACCCCTGCCGGCACAGCGCGGCGCGAAGCTGTACGCGCGTCAAAAGAAGAAGTTGTTGAAAATTCAGCCTTTACACCCAAACTTTTCCGTGCTATACTGTAACCAAACGATCCCAAATGCCGTGTATTAAGGTGAAAGGTACCTGAAAACCCCCGGGAGGTGACACAATGGAAGACCAACAAATCGTCGATCTGTATTGGCAACGCAATGAAAAAGCCCTGTCCCAAACCCAAAAGAAATACGGCAAATACTGCCACCGCATCGCCTACGCCATCCTCTATTCCAACGAGGACGCCGAGGAGTGCGTCAACGACACGTATCTTCGCGCCTGGGGCGCCATGCCCCCCGCAAGACCGAGCCGCCTGTCCACCTTCCTTGGCAAGATCACCCGCAATTTAGCACTCGATCGCCTGGACAAGAACACCGCGCAAAAGCGGCAAGGCCCCATCGAGATCATCCTCGACGAGTGGAGTGAGTGCATCCCCGATGCCGACTCGACCCTTGACCCGACCGACAAGATCGCACTGGGAGATGCCATCAACTCATTCCTGGCCTCCCTTGATAAGCGCGACCGCGTGATGTTCATGCAGCGGTATTGGTACGCCAGCCCCATCAAAAGCATCGCACGGGAGATGGAGCTGGGCGAGAGCGCGGTCAAGGTGGCATTGATGCGAACAAGAAACAAATTCAGAGAACACCTGGAGAAAGAAGGGATCGTATTATGAAAAAACGTAAGCTGCTGCGCGCCATGAGCCTGGCTGACGACAAGTACGTCGAGGAGGCCGCGCCCCGCAATCTGACCCGGCGCCCCGCCTGGCACAAATGGACGGCCATCGCCGCCTGCCTGTGCCTGCTGGTAACGGCACTCAACCTGGTGCTGTTTATCCCCTATGACACCACCCCGCCCGACGTGTCGGAATACGCGGACAGTGAGTATTATTCCGTCATTCAGAGCATCAACGCCCTGACCTATCAAAAGCCCAAGTACAAAAACAACTTCCAGGCCCTGATGGCCACGCTGCGTAGCATCGGCGGAATTTTTGTCGGCAAGGGCGACAACATGGCCCCCGGCGCGTCTTCGCCCGACATGGAGAACGGAATTGCCGGAGAGGACATCAACCAGAAGTACGAGGAGGTCACCGACAACCAGGTCGCGGGCGTCATCGAGGGCGACATTTTCAAGAGAAGCGACAAGTATATCTACTATATGCAGGGAAAAAATCTGTACGTGTATTCCATCGAAAAGGAAAACTCGAAGCTTGTGTTCTCCTGCTCGTTGGATTCTTACGACAGACCCGAATACCCCGGTGTGATGTATTACTCCAATCAGATGGAGATGTACCTCTCCGCCGATTGCACGACGCTGACGGTCATTATGCCGATGGCGGTGATGAACGACGACGGCTATGCCCGCGTGCTGATCGACATCGTCTCGCTTGACGTATCCGACCCTGCCAACACGCACGAAACCAACCGCGTCACCGTCACGGGCGGCTATCTGTCCTCCCGCGTGGTGAACGGACAGCTCATGCTCATGACCAATATGTCCGTCCGCAATCCTGATTTTTCGGACGAATCCACATTCCTGCCCCAGATCGATTTGGGTAACGGCTTTGAGAGCATCGCCCCCGAGAACATCGTGCTGCCCGAGACGCTGTCCTCGCCCCGTTACACCACCGTCTTTATGCTGGACGAAAAGACGCTGACTCCGCTGGGCGACGCCGCATTCCTTTCCTACTCCCAGGAGGTGTACGTGTCCACAGACAGCATCTATGCGACCTCGCAGTACGTCGAGCGCACGCAGTTGAACGACGGCTACACCAAGAGCGAGGTCATGACCGAGATCGCCAGATTGTCCTACGGTGACGGCACACTGACCCCCATGGGTAAGACGACCGTGAAGGGCCGCGTCAAGAACCAGTACAGTCTGGACGAATACCAGGGAATTTTGCGCGTGGTGACGACCACCGATACAAGCAAGTTCAAGGAGACCATCACGGGAGCGAACGTCTCGGTGCAGATGTCCACCGACGTGGAATTTGGCATTGGTGCGTCGCTGTATTGTATCGATATCAATAGTTGGGAAACGATCGCCAAGGTAGAAAACTTTGCTCCCAAGGGCGAGACGGTCGAGTCCGTTCGCTTTGACGGCGACAAGGCCTACGTTTGCACCGCTGTGGTGGTAACGCTGACCGACCCCGTATTCTTCTTTGATCTTTCCGATCTTTCCAACATCACCGTCAAGGACACGGGTGTGATCGACGGTTATTCCTCGTCGCTGGTCAATTTTGGCAACGGGTATCTGCTCGGCATTGGCATCAACGATGCGTGGGAGCTCAAGATCGAGATCTATGAGGAGAGCGAGGACGGCGTTGTGTCCGTGACCGCTTACGAAAAGCCCTTTGATTTCTCCCGCGAATACAAAGCTTACTTTATCGACCGCAAAAATCAACTCATCGGTCTGGGTGTTGCGGACTACAGCGGTAAATATAATGACAGAGACGAAACTCTTCGCTATATCGTGCTTCATTTCGACGGTTTTGAGCTGCGCGAGGTAATGAACGTTGGTATTGGGGCAGTCCCCGACCACTGCCGCGGTACGCTAATTGACGGATATATGTATATTCTCGGAGAGGGGAATTTTGAGGTTGTGAGGCTGTGGGACGGACAACAGTAAAAGCAAAAATTAAATGAAAACAGCAAGCCCGGGGAGTGATCCTTGGGCTTGTTTCGTGGGAGAGGAGAAGTTGTTGAAAATTTAGCCCCCTTCTCAAAATCCCCCCTTTACATCCCCCCCTTCCCATGCTATAATAAATCCATCAATCCAAAAGAAAGGACGCAAAGCCATGATTCTCCGTCCCCCCTCCGTCCCCCTCATTACCGTCGACCCCTATTTCAGCCTCTGGTCCCCCGCCGACCGCCTGACCGACATCCATACCTGTCACTGGACCAACCGACCCATGACCCTTCAGGGTGTCGCCACCATCGACGGCGTCGATTACCGTTTTATCGGCAACAAAAACATCCCCGCCATGCGTCAGGTCTCGCTTGACGTAGAGGCGTTTACCACGACTTACGTGTTCGAAGCGGCAGGTGTGGAGCTGACCGCTCTGTTCACCACCCCCATCCTGCCCGACGACCTGTATCTGATCTCCCGTCCCGTCAGCTACCTCGAGATCATCGCCCGTCCCACCGACGGCGAGGAGCACTCTGTGACGGTCAAGCTGTCCGCGTCAGAGGAGTTCGTCCTTCACGAAAAGGGACAGGACGAGCTTGTTGCCGAGACGGTCAACATCGAGGGCTTGTCGACCATGAAAATGGGTAGCGCGAGCCAGCCTGTGCTTCATTGCAGCGGCGACGACAGACGCATCGACTGGGGCTATTTCTATCTGTCCGTCGAGGGCGGCGAGGTCGAGTATCTTCCCCGCGAAGCATCGGACGACGGCATGGCATATCTCTGCGCCAAGGCCTGTATCGAGGACAGCGTGCTGTTTACCTTCGCGTACGACGACGTCGAGAGCATTCAGTATTTCGGTAACAATCTCAAGGCTTACTGGAAGCATCAAACCCCCACCATTGAGGCGGCCATCGAGGAGGCACACAAAGGGTATCTTGACGTGATGGATCGTGCCAAGGCCTTCTCCGATCGTCTGTTTGCCGACGCCGTTCGCGCGGGCGGCGAGAAGTACGCCGAGATCCTCATGCTGGCGCTGCGCCAGACGGTGCATTCGCACAAGCTGGTACTGGATGAAAACGGCGAGATCCTCTTTATTTCCAAGGAGAATTTCTCCAACGGCTGTGCCGCGACGGTGGACGTCAGCTACCCCTCTATCCCCCTGTATCTGCTCTACAATCCCGAGCTGGTACGTGGTATGATGCGTCCCATTTACCGCTACGCCGCGACGGACGAGTGGACGTATGATTTTGCGCCCCACGACGCGGGTCAGTACCCCTTGGTCAACGGCCAGGTCTACAACAAGAATCGCGAGACGGGCGAGATGCGCAAGGATGGTCAGATGCCCGTCGAGGAGTGCGGCAATATGCTGGTCATGGAGGCCGCGACGGCGGTCGCATCGGGCGACGCTTCGTTTGCCGCCGCGCATCTGAACGTGCTGGAGGACTGGGTCAAGTACCTCGTCGCCAACGGTGATGATCCCGAGCACCAGCTTTGCACCGACGATTTCGCGGGACACCTGGCGCACAACTGCAACCTCACGCTCAAGGCTATTATGGGCATCGCCTCGCTCGGTATTCTGTACCGTATGCTGGGCAAGCAAGAGGACGCCGCTCGCATGCTGGCCATTGCCAAAGAGAAGGCCGAGGGCTTTTTGCCCCGCGCCCGCAACGAGGGTGGCTCTTACCGACTGGCCTTTGACCGCGAGGGCACGTTCAGCCTCAAATACAATCTGATCTGGGATCAGCTGTTTGGTCTGGATCTGTTCCCCGTACACTTCCGCGAGGCCGAGATCAATCGTTATAAGAGAGAGGCGCACGCCTACGGCACCCCTCTTGACAGCCGCCGCACCTACACCAAGGCCGACTGGCTCATCTGGGCGGGTACACTGGCAACAAACCGCGCTGATTTTGAAGCCATTGTTGATCCTCTGTGGCGGGCGTACAACGAGTCTCCCTCCCGCGTGCCGCTGACCGACTGGTACGACACGGTAACCTCCGCCCAGTGCGGCTTCCAGAACCGCACCGTCGTGGGTGGATATTTCATCCAACTGCTGGCCTACAAGGGCTACATGACGGTGGATTGACGCCATGGCAAAGGTCAACTGGAAAGGCTCAACCCTACTCGGGCCGCTTCCGACCGTGATGGTCAGCTGCGGCAGTATGGAGAAAAGCAACATCATCACCGTCGCCTGGACGGGGATTCTCAACACCCATCCGCCCAAGGCATACATTTCGGTGCGCCCCGGGCGACATTCCTACGGCATCATTAAGGAGAGCGGGGAGTTTACCCTCAATCTCGTGCCGGCCTCGCTCGTTCGTACCGCCGATTATTGCGGCATGTACACGGGAGCAAAGGTAGACAAATTCGCCAAGTGCAACCTCACGAAGGAGGAGGGGCACGAGGTGTCCTGTCCTTCGATCGCCGAGTGTCCTCTGTCGCTGGAGTGTCGGGTGACGGACGTTGTGCCGCTGGGCACGCATGATATGTTTATTGCCGATATTGTGGCGGTTCGTGCGGATGAGGGTCTCTTGGATGAGAATGGCAAGCTTTGCATGGAACGGGCGGATTTGACTGCCTTTGCGCACGGGGAGTATTTCTCTCTTGGCAAGAAGGTGGGCAAGTTTGGGTTTTCGGCGGTGAAGAAAAAGAAAAAGAGATAGCAAAAAGGGCGAGTTTTCTCGCCCTTTTTGCGTGGGGGAAGTATAGATTTTTACTGACTGCGTCTATTGACGCGCACCCAGCTTTGCGCGTGCGCTGTGCCGGTAGGGATGTTCATTCTTTGCCACGCGGCAAAGAACGAACCAAGAAAGCGCGTCAAAGGGCCCAATGCCCTTTGAAAACCCGCAAGCTTTTGTTCTTTAGCTATCTTTTGGTGGTTACCAAAAGGCGTCTTGCCTTGTGAAACTGTTGCGTCGGCAAATCCAAAGATTTGCCTCCTGCTGCAAGCAGGCGATCTTCTCTCACGCCTTCCGTGCCACTCTGCAAAGAGAAAGACGAGAGGTCACATACAAGTTTTTTATGCCGTGCCTCAATTTTAGCCAACACGAGCGGCAGGTGGGGAAAGAAAGGGCTTTTGCCAAGACAAACCCATCTTGGGCGTACGCTCATGCGCCCAAGATGGAGGAGGCTTGCAAAGGCTACAGCCCCGGCGGCTCTCAAAAAGCCGTCGGGAAGTAGGGGTCCCAAGGGGTGTCCCCTTGGTTCCCTTCTTGGCTACTTCTTGGGGAATGCCAAGAAGTAGCAGACTCGCACAGCGCGCCGCGTTGTGGCGCGCCCAACCCCAGAAAAAAGAGACGAGGAACACAACTATCCCTCGTCTTTTTTCATTTATTTCCAACTCTTTGCTATCTCCAACAGCCTCTGTCTCTCATTCACCGAAGGATCCTCCAACACAGCCTCCAACAGCCGCGACAGCACCTCTCCCACCTCGCGACCGCGAAGACCTATCTGATCTATTAGCACTTTACCATCCAGCTTCAGTCCGGAAATGCCTAGGCAATCTCCCCGCGCCCGGATTTGTTCGGCAAGCGTCAGGGCCTTGTCAAAATCCGCCTTTTGATCGGCATAGCAGACCCGCGACAGCATTAGCGCCCCCTCGGCATACTCGCCAAGAGCCGCAAGATAGCGGCGCACGTCCGCCTCGGTCGCAGGGCAATCAAGCGCAAGTGCGGCAACGTAGGTCGCCACCGCCTCGGTCATTTTGTTAGACAATTTGAGGCGGCGGCAAGCGGCTCTTGCTCCCGCCTCGCCTGCGCCGCAAAGCAGAAGCGAAAGGCGCAAGGAAGCGTCGTTCGGCAAGCAATCCAGCGCCGAAAACAGAGATTTTTTGCTATCATAATATGTCGTTATATTACTATTTTCAACTTCCGGCAAAACGTATTCCCAAAGGGAAGCGCGAGACATCAGGGAAAGACCCTTTGCGACAGGACGGCCGCAAGACAACGTAGCAACAAGCTCGGTGGCGATGCGCTCGGCCGAGATGCGGGACAGCCCCGCACGGCAATCGAAAAGGGCCTCTTCCGTGGCAGGGTCGGGGGAAAAGCCAAGCTGGACGCAAAAGCGAACGCCGCGCAAAATACGCAGGGCATCCTCGGTCAGGCGGGTGGTCGGATCGCCCACGCAGCGGATGACACCGCCCTGCAGATCGTCCCGCCCGCCGTACAGATCGATCAGCTCGAGGTCTTCCGTGGCAAGAGTCGCGCCGTGCGAAAACACGGGATCATCAAAGTCCAATTTTGCTATATGTGGCAAGCGACAGGCCATGGCATTGACGGTAAAATCGCGGCGGGCGAGGTCGTCGGCAATGCGGTCGGTAAAGCGGACGCTGTCGGGGTGGCGGGCGTCGGTATAGTCGCCGTCAAGGCGGTAGGTGGTGCATTCGATGGGGGTATGATCGATCAGCACGGTGACCGTTCCATGAGCCATACCGGTGGGGATGGTGGGGTAGCCGGCAGCGGTGAAAATATCCATCATTTGCTCGGGGCGAGCGGGGGTGGTGACGTCCCAATCGTGAGGGGGAATGCCTAAAAGGGCGTCTCGAAGGCTACCGCCGACGATGTAGGCGGGGAAGTTATTTTTTTCGAGGAGCCACAGGGCTCGCAGGGCTTGATAGGGGATGGTGATGGGGGGCATGGTGGCTCCTTTCTTTTTTGATTTTTTAGTTTTGATTAGATTTGGTACAACTTCTTTTCGGGACGCGCACACTGCCCACCTCGACTTCGTCGAGCTGCGCGCGTGCACTGTGCCGGTTTTTATTGCCACTTCTTGGGACGCGCCAAGAAGAGGCCAAGAAACGCGCCCAGGCGTTCCCCCTGGGAACCCCCTGGCATCGCCGCTCTACAAAGAGCAACAAGAGAGATCACCTATACCCTGTTAGTGCTGTGCCTCAACTCTTGCCACCACGAGCGGCAGGTGGAGAAAGCAAGGGCTTTGCTTTCCGTTTTGCGGAAAATTTAAGCTATCAAAAGGTGCGTTGAAAGGAGGCAAAACTTTTTACTATCGCATCCCGCGTGCACCTTCCGTGTTTGCAAGTTTCTTTAACTTGCAAACGCAAGCGCTGAAGATGCAGGTTTTTGCGTCGTGTTGCGCGGAGCGACAGCGTAGCGCCCACAAAGACGCACTGCGGGTTTCCAAAGGGCATTCGGCCCTTTGGCGCCCTTCTTCCGCCACTTCTTGGGGCGTGCCAAGAAGTGGCATCATTCGCACAGCGCAGCGCGAAGCTGTATGCGCGTCCGTAGAAGAAGGCGCAGAAAATGCATCTCCATCTCAATTATATCCCCATTTTCCTTTTTTGTCCATACCCTTTCCCAAAATCCCCCTTTTTCACCCGCTCTTCACCAAAAAATCAAGCACGAAAACACCATAAATTTTGCCCCGTTCATGCTTTGTTCATAATAATATGATATAATTTATTCTGTATATACGCACTTCGGGCATTCGAGTGCGTCAATTCCCGTTTGGAAATCAAAGAAAGGATCTCCTATCATGATCAAAATCGAGCATCTGGTCAAAAATTACGGCTCCTTCTGTGCCGTCGACAACATCAGCTTTTCGGTAGAAAGCGGCGAGATCGTCGGTCTTCTCGGCCCCAACGGCGCGGGTAAGTCCACGACCATGAACATCCTCACCGGTTATCTGTCCTCTACCTCGGGTAAGGCCTCTATCGCAGGCATCGACATCCTCGCCGACCCCCTGGGCGCCAAAAAGCTCATCGGCTATCTTCCTGAGCAGCCGCCCCTTTATCTGGATATGACCGTCAAGGAATATCTCAACTTCAACTACGAGCTCAAGGGCTGTACGCTGGATCGCGAGCAGCACATCGCCGAGGTGTGTGACGTCGTTAAGATCAAGGACGTCTACAACCGTGTCATTCGCAATCTGTCCAAGGGCTACCGTCAGAGAGTCGGCATCGCGCAAGCGCTGATCGGCAACCCCAAGGTCATCATTTTCGACGAGCCGACGGTCGGTCTTGACCCCAAGCAGATCATCGAGATCCGCAACCTGATCCGCAACCTCGGCCGCGATCACACCGTCATCCTGTCCACCCACATTCTGCAGGAAGTACAGGCCGTTTGCGACCGTATCGTCATCATCAACAAGGGTAAGATCGTCGCGGATGAGAAGACGGAAAACATCAGCCGCGCCGTCGAGAACAACCGCCGCTTCAACGTCAAGATCTGCGGTCCTTCCCGCGAGGTGCTGGCCATGCTCAAGAGCAAGCCCGGCATCGCTTACGCCGAGGTACTGGCCGAGCGCGACGGCGACGCCTACACCTACACCATCGAGAGCGAATACGGCGTAGATATCCGCAAAAATCTGTTCTTCTCGCTGGCCGAAAAGGGATGGGCCATGATCGGTATGGAGGCTCTGGGCATGAGCCTGGAGGATATCTTTATCACCGTCGTTGATAAATCGGAGGGCTCGGACAAGAACGCCCGCCGCGACGCCCGCCGATCGAGCGCCCGCAAGACCCGCACGGGACTGGAGGCCGACGTTGCCGGCAATCTCTACCGCGACGCCGAGGCACGCCGCCGCGCCGCCGAGGAGGAGGCCCTCAAAAACAACGCGCAGGACCAGGACGACGACTATTGATGTCGCCACGAAATTCAGCTACGAAAAGGAAGGATATAAGCCATGCTTGCCATCTATAAAAAGGAGATGCGCTCCTATTTCATCAATCCCATCGGTTACGTTTACACGGGTATTTTCCTCGTGTTCTCGGCGCTGGTCGCTTGCTATACCACCCTGGTATCCGAAAGCTACAGCACCACCCAATATTTCACCTACATGATCTTTGCGTTCATCATTCTCATCCCCCTTCTGACCATGCGTCTGTTTGCCGAGGAGAGAAAGGGACGCACCGAGCAGCTGCTCCTGACCGCCCCCGTTACCATCACGGGCATGGTCATGGGCAAATATCTCGCGGCCCTGACGCTGTATGTCTCGACCGTGCTCATCTCCTGCATCAACTTCATTCCCATCTACGTTATCGCCGCGGCAGAGCGCGCCGGTAACTCGACCGAGTTTACCCACATCGGCCCTGTGACCGCCCAGCTGGTGGGCAGCGTGATCGCCCTGCTTTTGTTGGGTGCGGCCTTCATCGCCATCGGTACGTTTATTTCGTCCCTGACCGAAAACCAGCTCTCGGCCGCCGTTGTCACCATCGGCGTTCTGTGTGCGATGGTCATGCTCAATCTGCTCAACAACATCACCGACTCGGACGGCAACCAGATCATCGGCTCTTACGTCATCCGCGCCGTCATCAACTGGTTCTCGGTGCTCAGCCGCTATTACACCTTCAGCTACGGCATCTTTGATTTTGCCGCCATTTTGTATTACGTCTCGCTCATCCTCGTGTTCATCTTTCTTACCATCCGCGTCTACGAAAAGAGACGCTGGGGCTGATCACGTCACAAAAATAGCAAAAGAAAGGGAACACCAAATCTATGAAACATCCGATGATACGCAGCCGCCGTATGCGCTACGGCAGTATGACCGTCTCGCTGACGGTCACGCTGATCGCCGCGCTGGTGCTGCTGAACGTCATATTTACCGCGCTTGCGGGGTACTATTCATGGTACATTGACATGACCCCCGACAAGCTGTATTCCGTCAGCGATCTTTGCCGCGAGCTGCTGGACGATGCCATCGACAAGGCAGAGAAAAACGGCGAGAGCGTCAAGGCGGAGATCATCTTCTGTGAAGACTATCGGGAATACGAAAAGGGCGAGCCCGGTCACTACATCTATACCACCGCCCACGAGCTGGAGCTTGCATATCCCGACCATATATCGGTCACCTGGTTTGACTGCTGGCTGGAAAAGAGCCGTGCGGACGAATTGGGCGTGACTGCCTCGACCAACGTCGTGCTCAAGGTCGAGGGAGGCGACAAGCGCGTCTTCCGTCAAAAGGAATTTTTCACCTTCGAGGGGGGTAACACCACCTCTCCCGTCGGCTATGACGGTGAGCGTATGTTTGCCACCACGCTGACCTCGCTCATCGGTGGCGAGCGCCCTCTGGCCGTTCTGACCGCCAACCACGACGAGATCTATTTTGACGATACCATGCTGTATTCCATCATCAACGCCGGCTACGACGTGCTGATGCTGGACCTGTACTACGATGAGATCCCCGAGGATTGCGAGCTGCTCATCTGCTACAATCCCAACAACGACTTTGTGATCAAGGACGGCGTGTCCGAGGTGTCCGAGATCGAAAAGGTAGAGAACTACCTGGCGGGCGGCGGCAACATGATGGTGTTTTTGTCCGCGTCCTCGCCCAAGCTGCCTCACCTGGAGGCTCTGCTTGCCGACTGGGGCGTCAGCTTTGGCCGCAAGGTGGACGAAAAGACGGGACATCCCTTTAACGCCATGGTCAAGGACGACTCCGTTGCCCTGACCGCCGACGGATTTACCATCTACGGCAGCTATGTCACCCAAGGGGCGGGCGCACAGGTCACACAGCACCTGCAGTCGGCCGAATACACACCCAAGGTCGTCTTCCGTGACGCCACCGTTTTGCTTGCCGCCGAGGGCTTTGCGTCGGCAGGCAATGCGACCTATCAGAAGGGAAGCCGCACGCGTGTCGATCTGTTCGTCGGCTCTTCCAATGCCAAGGCTTATGCCATGGGTGAAGCACTGCCCGGCTACGAGGGCCCGCTTGCGCTGATGTCCCTGACCACCGACGCCACCACCGGCGCACAGGTCATGGTGTGCGGCTCGACCGAGTACGCGCTTGAGGACTACCTGGAGTCGGCCGTGTTTGGCAACAACGACGCCCTTTTGTCCGTCATGAAGCACATGGGCAAGGAGGACGTTCTGATCGGCCTGCGCTACAAGCCCTTCTCGACCACCAACATCTCCAGCATTACCACCTCGCAAATGCTCCGCTGGACGCTGGGACTTTCTCTGACACCCGCCATTTTGATCCTGGCTGTGTCTACCTTTGTTCTGGTAAGGAGGAAATATTCCTGATGAAACTGTTTCAATCCACAAGCGGGCGGCAGCTGCGCCGCTCCACCATCGCCACCGCGCTGACCGTTTTGGTGATCGCCCTCGTTCTTGTTGTGAACGTGGTGTTCTCCGCCTTTGCGTCGCGTGGGCTGTGGTATATCGACTTAACGACCTACACCCGCAAAACCTCGTCGGGCAGTGAGGACTACGAGCTGTATACCCTGACGCCGGGTTGCATCTCCCTTTTGGGCAAGACCCTGGATGACATGAACGCCGCTCGACTGGAAAAGGGCGAGGATAAGGTCAAGGTGACCATCACCTTCTGTGACGACCCTGACAACCTCATGTCCAACTCCTACCGCCGTATGATCTACATCACGGCGCTTTGCCTGCAAAAGGAATTTCCCGAGTCGATCGAGGTCAAGACGGTCAACGTCAACCGCGACCCGTCGGCTGTTCAACAGTATAAGGCGACCTCTTATACCACCATTTATCCCACCAATGTCATTATTTCCAGCGGAACCGAGTACCGCCACCTGTCCCTCAAGTCCTTCTTTATGCAGGACACCACGACGGACGAATTGTGGGCGTACAGCGGCGAGCGCCGTTTCCTTGCCACCATTTTTGAGGTGACCAAGGCGGCCTCTCCCAAGTGCGTGCTGCTGTCCAATCACGGCGAATCGGGCTACAGCGACACCTTTATTACCCTGCTTGAGGAAGCCGGATACGAGGTCATTCGCGATTTTGACCTGGAAAAAGAGGAGCTTCCCGAGGACTGCCGCCTGGTGGTCTGTGTCGATCCCAAGACCGACTTCAAGGGATATAATGATATCATGTCGGGCGACACGACCGTCTCCGAGATCGCCAAGCTGGACGCGTATCTGGACAACGAAAACTCCATGATGGTGTTTTTCAACGCCGACACGCCTCTCCTTCCCACCTTTGAGGAGTATCTGGAAAAATGGGGCATTTCGATCTGCCGCCAGACCGACCTGTCGGGAGACGATCAAAACTATCTGCTCAAGGATACCACCTCGTCCTTGACGGCGGACGGTTTGACGCTGGTCGGCGATTATGCAACCACGGGTAGCGGTGCTTCTATCACCACAGATATGAGAAGCAAAGCGTATCCGCCCAAGGTGGTCTTCCGCAACAGCGCCGCTCTCAAATTTTCTCCGCTTTACAAAACGACCTACGTCATGGCCGATCCCGAGAACGGCATTGAGGCTTTCTCGTATGCTTCTTACGGCTCGGGCGGTACCTACCGTCAGGCATTTGACGTTTTCGTTGCCGGTGAGGGTGCGACTGCCTACGTAGGCGACGAGGCCATTGAGCGTCCTGCCAATGCCGATCCTTACATGCTGATGACCATTGCCTCCGAGACAGTCACTGCGGCGGGCGACCGCAACGGTTACACGACCGTCTCGCACGATTCTTACGTGGTTGCCTGTGCATCGACCGAATTTTTGTGTGACGAGCTGTTGACCTCCAAGTCGTATGGTAACGCGGACATGCTGGCGGGAACCTTGCGCTCCTTGGGTAAGGATGCTATGGCGGCTCTGATCCAGCAGTATTTGAAGCCTTTTGTAGAAACCGAGGTTCAGGACGGTTTGATCACCGACACCAACAAGACGTCGTATACCACTATTTTAGCGGTGTTGCCGGCGGTGATCTTGTTTGGCGCAGGCATTTATGTCATTACGAGAAGAAAGTTTGCTTGATATTCAGAGTAAAGAGCTGATAGCGAAGGTTTGAGCGACTTTTTTCTACAGCCTCGCCCAGCCCACCTCGACTTCGTCGAGCTGTGCGCGCTTGGTGTGCGGCTGATGCCTATTCTTTGCCTTGTCGCAAAGAATAGGCGAAGAAAAGACACCAAGGGGTTCCCCCTTGGATCCCCACCGTGCGCCACGAGGAAACGAGGTTTCCTCTGATTGTGGCGCAAAAGCCTGCATCTTCAGCGCTTGCGTTTGCAAGTTAAAGAAACTTGCAAACACGGAAGTGGCACGCAAGGTGCAAGAGCAAAAGCTTTTGCTATTATTCAACGCACCTTTTGATAGCTTAAATTTTCCGCAAAACGGAAAGCAAAATTCCTTGCTTCCTCTACCTGCCGCTCGTGGTGGCAAAACGGCGAGAGAAGAAGAACTAAATTTTCTGCGTCTTCTTCTACAGCCTCGCACAGCCCACCTCGACTTCGTCGAGCTGCGCGCGCTCGGTGTATGGTTTTGTGCCATTTCTTTGTCGCTGAACAAAGAAATGGCGAAAGAAAATCAGCCAAGGGGCAAGCCCCTTGGGACCCCGCGGCGCGTCTTTGTGGGCGCTACGCTCCCGCTCCGCGCAACACGACGCGAAGATGTAAAATTTCAGCGCTTGCGAGCGCGGCTTCAAAAAAGCCACGCTCATTTTAGGGCAAACACTTTTGCTTTCTATATCTGTCACGCGTGTTAGCAAGACTTGAAGCACCACATAAAAAAATAACATGTCTATCTCTTGATCCGCTTTGTAGCGTGACACGGAAAGGGAGTTCCAAGAGGGAACGTCTTGGTTCACTTTCTTGGTTACTTCTTTGTTGAACGACAAAGAAGTAACATCCAATGCCGGTACAGCGAACGCGTGCGAAGCACAGTGTGAGCGTCAAAAGAAAAAGTAGTTAAAAATTTAGATCCCCCCACCTATCCCAAAAAAGAAAGGGACTTTACCCAATCATGGAAAACAAATCTACCCAAAACATCATCAACATCATATTCGACGCCGGCCGCGGCGAGTGCCCCACCCGTACCCGTGAGGCCATCACCGGTGACGCACTGGGCGCTCTCCCCGTCGCCTCCCGCCCCGGCTTTGCCTTCGAGGGCTGGATCGACGATAAGGGGACGCCCGTCACCGCCGACACCGTTCTCGACGCTAAGGAGGATATCACTCTCCATGCTCGTTACGTGAAGGTCAAGGCAGAGAAGGGCGGCAAGAGTAAAAAGAAAAAATCCTCCTACCGTCTCCAGAAGACGGTGCTCATCGCTCTCGTTTCGGTCATCGCCGTGCTGATCGTTGTCCTCATCGGGGTCAATTATCTGGTCAGCATCATCCCGTATACCGATCACGACGGCGCAGTCTACAAGGCAAAGAAGGTGGACGGCGTGTATTCGATCTACGACGCCGACGGCTATGAACTGCCCACCAACGACGACGGCTATTATCTGACCGCGCTCGGCACACAGCTCAAGCTGGACCCCGTCACGGGCGCCATCAAGGAGTTTGCCGTGGTTGCCGTCGAGGGCATCGAGGTTGCGGGTACCTCTACCCGTATTCTCATGTTTGCCCAGATCCGTCAGTCCAACGTCGTCAGCATTACCGTCAACAACTCGGACGGCAGTGAATTCACCATCTATAACAAGGACATCACCGCCGACAAAAAGCAGATCGTCATCAAGGGCTACGACGAGGACGACTGCCCCTATCTTGTCAATTACGACCCCGAAAAGTACGCCTATCTGTGCGTCGCGGCAGGCTATCCCCTGACCATCAATAAGCTGGACACCGCTCGCGTGCAGGAGCTGGGATATGCTGAATACGGCCTGGTCGCCGAGACGCGCGTAGACGAGGAGGGCAACGAGTACGAATATAAGCCTACCACCTATACCATCGTGGGTGCCTTGAAGAATGCAGATGATACCTGGAAAAAGGACGCCGAGGGTAACGTGGAGACGGTGGAGCACACCGTCATCGTGGGGGATCCCATCGTTGGCGGCGGCGGCTATTACTGCAAGCTGGCAGGGGACGAGAACAAATCGGTCTATATCATGAACAACGACAACTACGATATGGCCCTGCTTCAGCCCATTGAAAATCTCATCACCCCCATGATCACCTATCCCAGCGCGCTGAACGCCGCCTTTAACGTAGAAAACTTTGTGCTTGCCTCCTGTGTTGGCGGCAACATAGAGGATCTCAACGTCGAGGTTGCCTTTGACTATGTCGACTTGACCATGCGCTCCAAGACCATGACCTCCTCTGATCCTTATATCACAGGCAGCGGCTACCGTTTCAAGTACGGCGGTTACCGTCTCAATGCGGACGTTCTCAGCGCCGTGCTGCAAAACTTCTATCAGACCAACATTCTGAGCATCAAAAAGCTGGGTGTTCACAACGATCCCGACTCTCTCAAGGAATACGGACTGGATAAGCCTGCCTACGTCATTTCCTACGATCTTCAGTTAGATACCAATAACGATGTAAAATTTGACACCTCCATAAACAACTATCTGCGTATCAGCAAGCTCACCGAGAACAAGACCTATTACGTCTATTCCGAGCTGTGCGACGTGGTGGCCGAGGTTTCTGAGCACTCGCTTTATTTTGTAGAATACAAATCCTTGGAGTGGATCAATCCGTTCCCCATCTGGTTCAACCTGGCGTTTGTCAAGCGCATCGAGATCCTCTCGCCCTCGCGCAACGCCACGCTCCTGTTGGACAACTCCAAGTCGGATCAGAGCGATGAGATCAACTCGCTTGACATCACCTACACCTACAACGGCCAGAAGCTGGATTACGAATTGACAAGAGTCTCCGCCGGTGGCCGTGAGATCGTCGAAAAGGACGGCGAGGTCTACAATCTGCGTCAGTATTACAAGTCTTTACTGATGCTGACGATGGGCGGACACGTATCCGAGGGTATTAAGACACTGACCGAAGAGGAGATGGCCGAGATCCGCGCCATGGACGACAGTCAGTTCCAGCTTGTTATCAAAATAAACGCAGAGGACTACGCCTCCATCACCAACCCCACCTATCATCCCGTCAACAACAAGGTAGATATGGTCTTCCGCTTCTACCGTTATTCCGAAGGCCGTTCCTACATGACCATCAACGGTGAGGGCGAATATTGGGTCGACGCCTCCTTTGTTGAAAAGCTGATTGCTGACACGGGACGCCTGGAGAGTGGTATTTTGATCGACTCCTCCAGCAAGACCTGATTTTCATAGACCACGGAAAGGAAGCATAACATGACCTGGATTCTCGCCTCTGCCTCTCCCCGACGTCGGGAGATGCTGCAGCATTTGGGATTGAATTTTAGCGTTGTCTGTGCCGACGCACACGAGAGCAGTGAGGAGCGCGACGGCGGACGGCTGGTGGAAATATTAGCCGCTCGCAAGGCCGCCGCTGTGAAAAATCTGCTGAACGAAGAGGGTCGCTTGGACGACGATACGGTCATACTGGCGGCAGACACGGTTGTGGTCAGTCCGGATGGTGAAATTTTAGGCAAGCCGCATGACGCGGACGATGCCCGTCGTATGCTTCGGTCGTTGTCGGGCAACACCCACCGAGTCATCAGCGGTATTTGCGTGGTCAAAGGTGGGCAGACCGTTACCGCTCACGAGGTGACGGAGGTTTCCTTTGCCCCGCTTTCGGACGATGTGATTGACGCATATATTGCCTCGGGTGAGCCGATGGATAAGGCGGGGGCGTATGGTATTCAGGATACCGCTTCGCTTTGGATTGAAGGCATCAGAGGAGACTATTTTAACGTAGTTGGATTGCCCTTACATCGTATGGAAGTGGTGTTGAAGGAGAATTTTGAATTGTCATTGTGGGGAAATATGTAATTTTTACGGTTTCTCCTTTTGTCCGCCGCACAATGCGCGGCGGGTGAGGTGTGTTCATTCTTTCTCATCCGAGAAAGAACGAACCAAGAAAGCGGACCAAGGGGCCTAATGCCCCTTGGCACCCCGCAGTGCGTCTTAGTGGGCGCTGCGCTCTCGCTCCGCGCAACACGACGCAAAAGTAAACAGTTTCAGCGCTTGCGTTTGCAAGTTAAAAAAACTTGCAAACACGGAAGTGGCACGCAAGATGCAAAAGCAAAAGCTTTTGCTATTATTCAACGCACCTTATGTTAGCATAAATTTTATGCAAAAACGGAAAGCAAAGGCCATTGCTTTCCACATCTGCCGAGAAGACGGACCGCCGAGGACGTCGGTCCCTACGAGAAGGCAAAACTTTTTGCTTTTTCCGCCTGCCGCTCGTGTTGGCAAACTTGGAGGCACAGCATTAACGGCTTATATGTGATCTCTCGTCTTCCTCTTTGTAGAGCGGCAAAGAAAGGGAGGTCCCGGAGGGAACGTCCGGGTTCACTTTCTTGGTTACTTCTTTGTTGAACGACAAAGAAGTAACATCAAAACCGGTACAGCGAACGCGCACGAAGTGCAGTGTGAGCGTCAAAAGAAGTAGTTGTTCAAACTTTAGATACCCCTTCAATTTCCCCCGAAAGGAGCATCCCCATGTCATCTCCCCTCGCCATTGACCTCGGTACCACCCATACCCGTATCAGTCGCCGCGAACACGTGCTGATCCAGCGTTTTCCCTCGGCAGTTGCGATCAATTCCCGCACGGGAGATCCCATTGCCATCGGTAAGGAGGCACTCCCCATGCTGGGTCGTACCCCCGCAGGTGTCCGTGCCTGCCATCCCCTGCAGGACAGCGTCGTTGCCGATTACGACTTGGCAGTTATGATGCTTCATACCTTTTTCAAGCAAGCACAAGCCATTGGCTTTTTGCAACGCCCCACCGTCGTGGCATCCATTCCGCACGGCATCACCGAGGTGGAACGCCGCGCCCTGGAGGACGTGATGCGCGACGCAGGCGCAAGAAACGTTCACCTCATTCCCCATGCCATCGCCGCCGCTTACGGTGCAGGACTGAATATCTCAAGCCCGCGCGGCAGTATGATCGTCGATATCGGCGGCGGAACGACCAAAGCGGCCGTTCTGTGCTACGACGGCGTCGTCAGCGCCCGTACCGGACGGGTGGCAGGCGACGAATTTGACCGCGCCATTATCTCTCATCTGCGGGCGGCCTACGGTCTTATTATTGGAGAGCAATCTGCCAATGCCATCAAGCATCGCATTGGGACGGCGCACCCCGCCATCGACCGCGGTACCATTCAGGTCAGCGGCCGAAGCGTGCAAAACGGTCTTGCCATCACGGCAGAGATTTCCTCTGCTGACGTGGCGCAGGCGCTTCGCAAGCCTATTTTGCGTATCATTCAACTCATGAGAGCGGCACTGGAGGCCGCCCCGCCCGAGCTTAGCTCGGACGTCTTTGCCACCGGACCCGTTCTGTGCGGCGAGAGCGCCCTTTTGCCCGGTCTTTCCAAGGTCATCGCCAACGGCATCGGTATGCGGGTGACCACTGCCGCCGAGTGCGGCGATTGCGTCGTCAAGGGGCTGCAAAAGGCCATCGACGAGGGCAAATAATATTCTGACTTATCCTTTTCCTAAGAAGGGAGATTTACCATGAAGGATCACAATCCCAATTTTGATTTTTACTCCTTTAACGCACCCGAGGAGCCAAAGCCCTCGCCCAAGACGGAGGAACCGACAGATCCCGTGCCACCGGTCAAAGAGGTGACGCAAGGAAACACGGATTCCGCGCCCATGCCGGAGCAACCGACCACAGAGGATGATTCGTACGCCCGCGATATCGACCGTGCTCTCGCGCGCGATAAGCTCAGAGTCTCTTATTCCAAGCTCGGCTGGGCATTCGTTGCCATGACCGTCGCCTGGTACGTTGTGGCGCAGACGCTGGTGGATCAGGTCTACACGCTCGCTCCTCACATTTATGAGAGCTATTGGTTCTCTATTTTAGCGTCCACCCTGCCGCTGTATACGATAGGCATTCCGCTGCTTTACCTTCTCGTGCGCAAGCTCCCCACCGAGATTCCCGAGAGAAAAAAGCTGAAGCTGTCTCATTTTCTCATTCTGTTTATCATATCGCAGACGATCATGCTGGCGGGAAGCCTGATGGGCGAGTCCTTCGTTTCTATGCTGGCGTCTCTGACCGGGATCAATTTTGAAAATTCGCTGAGTGAAACCCTGGACGTTCCGCTTTGGCTGTCTATGCTGACGACGGTGATCTGCGCCCCTGTGTTTGAGGAGCTGATCTTCCGCAAGCTTCTCATGGACCGCATGCTGCCTCACGGAGAATTGGCCGCAATTTTGGTCAGCAGTCTGCTCTTCGGCGCCTTCCACGGCAATTTCTATCAGTTCTTTTACGCTACCATGCTGGGACTTCTCCTGGCGTTCTTGTATGCCCGCACGGGAAACTGGCTCAACGGTGTCTTTTTACACATGGTCATCAACTTCTTTGGCGGTATTGTACCCACATTGATTTCAAACTGGCTGGACTATGACACCTTCTTGACCCTTGGCGAGGAGGAGCTTATGCCCTATATTTCCGAGCATCTGGGGGCATACGCCGCACTGATGGGAATGACCGCTATGCGCTTTGGCCTTGCCATTGCCGGTCTGATCCTTCTCATCGTTCATTTCCGCAAGTTTACCGTTCGCCGCCGCGAGGATCAGTTGACCCACGGTGACGCTCTGACCAACGCATTTTCCAACGGCGGTATCATTGCGTCCATCGTAACCTGCGCTCTTTTGTTTGGTCTTTGGTTCCTCAGCGCCTGGATCTCCACCTTTGTGCCGGTAGCATAATAGATTTTATTTTGATTTTTACGGAAAGGGGGAAGGATCGTCTTGCCACAGCCGCTGTATCAACGCAAAAAAAGAAAAAAGAAAAAGATCAAGCGCACGCCGCACGCCATCTTCTCCCGCCGAATTACCGTACTGTCCGGCTTTTTTGTCGCGGTCTGTATGGTCTACGCCGTGATTCTGATCTCTTTGCAGGCCAAGGGGAACGCCTATTCCATCTACAAGGAAAAGCCCTCTGTTCCCGCCGGCTATACCGTCCAAACGGTCACACTGCAAGCCGTCCGAGGCGATATTTACGATCGAAACGGCAAGCCGCTGGTCACCAACGTATACGCTTACGATCTGGTGTTGCACCACGATCCTTTTGTTACCGATCAAGGCATTGCCGTCCGAAATTCTTCACTCCTGACGCTGCTTTCCTACCTGTCCACCCCTGAGGCGGGCGAGCTGACCGAGGATTCCTTTCCTCTTGCCGGCATCTACCCTACCTTTACCTATAACGACGAGGCGCGCGACGGAAACTCCATCGTAGCCCAGCGCCTTGACAAGCTTCTGTCTCGCCTGGGGCTGTCTCAAAAAACCACAGCCGGCGCGCTGGCGCAATATTACGTCAAGACCTACTCGCTGGACGCCCACCTGGACGGCGTTCCTCTTTACACGGGCGAGGAGATCACCAAGCTGATCCGGCTGTACTACGACATGGATCTGTGCCGCTTTGGCAGTGACACGACCGAATACACGCTGGCCAAGGGCGTCAGCGCATCGGTGCTGGCGGCCAATAAGGAGTCGCCCTTGCGGGGCGTGGCATTTATCGTTCGCGCCGAGCGGGTGTATCATTATCCCGGCTACGCTTCGCATATTCTCGGCCGTGTGGGTAAGATCTTTGCCGAGGACTGGGAATACTACAATTCCTTGGGCTACCCCATGAACGCTATCGTGGGCGTTGCCGGCTGTGAGAGTGCTTTTGAGAGCATTTTGCACGGTGTGGACGGGCAGATGCAGATCACCAAGAACGAACAGGGACAGACGGTCTCCTCGACCGTCATCAAGCAGCCCATCGCCGGGCAGGACATCCGTCTGACCATTGACATTGACACCCAGATGGCAGCAGAGGATTCTCTGCGCGATCAGCTCCAGAGGACGGGGCTGAAAAAGGGAGCTGTGATCGCCACCGACCCCAACACGGGCGAGTGTCTGGCTCTTGCCAGTGCACCGACCTTTGATGCGACGCTGTTCAACGAAAACTACGATCAGCTCGCCTCTGACCCTGCTTCTCCCTTGCTCAACCGCGCCCTGTCGGGTCTGTATTTTCCCGGCAAGCTCATGCAGCTTTGTACGGGAACGGCGGGGGTTGGCTCGGGACTGGTCGATTCCTCTACTCTTTGGGTCGATTCGGGCGTATTGAAGGTAGAAGGATACACGCTTTTGTGTCCCATGCTGATCCAAACGGACGTCTCCCACGGCTTTATCAACGCCTCCACGGCGATCGTGGACAAGTGCGATATTTTCTTTGGAAAACTGGCGCAAGGCCTGGGGCTTGAGCGCTACGCTTCCTATGAATCTTTGCTTGGCTTTGGCCAAAAAACAGGCATTGAACTGTCCGAGGAGGAGGGAAGGGCTTCTTCCATTGCCAAGGACAACGAAGCGGCACTGATCAAGGCTGCTCTTGGCGAGGGAGACACGGTCTGCACGCCTGCCCAGCTTTGCTCTATGCTATCAAGCATCGTCAGCGGCGGCAAGCGATATTCCTCTCATTTATTGTATGAGGTTCGCAACTTCACAAGCGGCGACGTCACGCAAAAGACACAGCCCACCCTTCTTTGCGAGTATGCATTGAGCGGGGAAGGTCGCACCCTTTTGCTTGATGCGATGCGCGATGCGATGAAGCAAAGTGGCCGTTTGGAAGGATTGGTTGAGGGGCTGAACACACTCGGCGTTCAGGCAGGGTGCTTTGCATCTTCGGTTCCTTCCGGTAATGGCGGAACGGATCACGCCGTTATGCTGGCTTATTCTACCCCTGTTGTTTTTCTGTCGGATCAGCCGCTCACGGGTATTTGTGTGGCGGTGATCGTGGAAAACGGGGGAGAGGCTTCCGTGGCAGAGCCGGTGATCGAGGCTGTTTTGGAGCAATGGAATAAAGGATGAAAGCAAGTTGGATCTTTGTGGTTCGACTTGCTTTTTTGTTGCATTAATATTTTAACAACTGCTTCTACAGATAGGCGCGCCACAACGCGCGGCGGAAGTGCCTATGCTACTTCTTGGCATTCCCCAAGAAGTAGCCAAGAAGGGAACCAAGGGGACACCCCTTGGGACCCCACCGCCCGACGGCTTTTTGAGAGCCGCCGGGACTTTTGCTTTCGCAAGCCTCCTCCATCTTGGGCGCATGAGCGCACGCCCAAGATGGGTTTGTTATAGCAAAAGTTCTTGCTTTCTATATCTGCCGCTCGTGGTAACTAAATTGGAGGCACAGCATAAAAAATGTATATGTGACCTCTCGTCTTTCTCTTTGTAGAGCGGCAAAGTAAGGGAGGCCCCGGAGGGAACGTCCGGGTTCATTTTCTTGGTTACTTCTTTGTTGAAAGACAAAGAAGTAACATCAAAACCGGCACAGCGCACGCGCGAAGCTGTGTGCGCGTCAAGAGGAGTAGTTGTTTGAAATTTAGCAAAACCCTCCCCCCCATCCCCCCTCCATTGACAAATCAACAAATAAAGTTTATAATAATACTACCTATCAATAATGTAAGAAAAGAGGCGATTCTTTGGAACGCAAAAAATACCGCTACGACATATCCGGCATGAGCTGCGCCGCCTGCGTCTCTCACGTCGAGCGCGCCGCCAAAAAAGCCCTCGACCATATCCAACCCAAAGGAAAGGACTCCTGCCCTTACGACGTCACCGTCAGCCTGCTGACCTCCTCTATGAACGTCGAAATCGACGAGAGCCTTGTGGAAAAGGTAGGGAAGGACGCCATTGACCGCGCCCTGATCACGGAAATCTCTCACGCAGGCTATCACGCGAAAATGGCCGATGTCACCGTCACCGAGCGCAAGCAAACGGCAAAGCAAACGGAAAAAACGGAAAAAAAGAGACTCCGTCGCTCCTGGTTTACCTTTGCTCTGTCCGCACTGTTGACCCTGATCCTCATGCTTTTTTCTATGGGACCCATGTTTGGTCTCGTTCTTGTCAAAGACCCTCTAATCGTGGCCTTGATTCAGCTCGCGCTGACCACCCCCGTGCTTATTCTCAACCGCCGCTATTTCATCGGCGGCTGGCGTGCACTGTGCCACTTCTCTCCCAATATGGATTCTCTTATTGCCATCGGCTCGGGCGCGTCTATGATGTTTGGTCTTTTTGTGGTTGCCCGCATGATCATGGCAGGGCAGAGCGGAGACACAGAGCTGCTTCACTCCCTTGCTCACAACCTTTATTTTGAGTCGGCGGCCATGATCGTCACGCTGGTGACGCTGGGCAAAAACATGGAAAAGGGCGCTCGTCTGCGTGCCTCCCGCGCCATTCAAGCACTGGCTACCATGCTGCCCGATACCGCAATAATTGTCCAGGATGATAAGCAGAAGATCGTTCCTCTTTCCTCTGTTCAAATTGGAGACGTGGTGCTTTGTCGCGAGGGTGATCTCATTCCCGTAGACGGCATGATTATCTCGGGACGGGGCGCTGTCAACGAGTCCGCGCTGACGGGAGAGAGCATTCCCGCTGACAAAACGGTAGGCGACCGCGTACACGCCGCCTGCACGCTGGTAGAGGGAAGTCTGCTCGTCCGCGTCGAGCAGGTGGGCGAGGGAACGGCGCTTTCCCACATCTTACAGCTGTTGGAGGACGCCGCGTCCAGCCGCGCCCCCGTGGCAAGACTGGCCGACAAGATCAGTCTGTTCTTCGTTCCCGCTGTTCTTCTTATTTCTATCGGAACCTTCGTTTTTTGGATGATCACGACCCAAAATATCACCGAGGCTCTGCAATTTTCCATCAGCGTCCTGGTTATTTCCTGTCCCTGCGCGCTGGGTCTTGCTACCCCGACTGCCATTTTGGTGGCCACAGGCAGAGGGGCTGAAATGGGCGTTTTGTTCAAAAGTGCAGAGGCGCTCGAAAAGCTTCACGCCACACAGGTCGTGTGCTTGGATAAGACGGGCACCATGACCGAGGGACTCCCCGAGGTCACCGACTGCATCGTCTGCCCCACCGCTACATCCCTTTCCCCCATAGGCTCATCCATGGGTCGGGTGGAGGATCTAATCTCCCTTGCGGCCGCTGTGGAGCGTCATTCGTCGCATCCTCTTTCGGTCGCTATCTGTAGCTACGCTGAAAAAAAGCATATCATTCCCCCCACGGCCACCGACTACGTTTCTATCATAGGCGAAGGCGTTAAGGGATCAGTCAATAGCAAAATTTGTCTGGTTGGTAAAAAAACGCTCATGTGGAAGCAGGGCGTGGACGAGCAGAATTTGTTGTGGTTTGACCAGATAAACGAAAAGCTGGGCGGCGAGGGAAAGACCGTCGTTTGCGTCGCTTACGATGGGCAGGCCGTGGGTGCGATTGCCCTGGCCGACCGTGTCAGAGAGGATACGCCTGCGGCTATTTCGCGGCTGTCCGACATGGGCGTGGAAACGCTGATGCTGACGGGCGACAATGATACCGTCGCGGCCGCTGTGGCCGGCAAGGCCGGCGTGAACGGGGTCAGAGCTTCGCTTTTGCCTCAAGACAAGGAAAGATTGGTGCGTGAGCTTTCGGGTCAATGCTCGGTCGCCATGGTAGGCGACGGCATCAACGACGCGCCGGCCCTGGCTCGCGCTGACGTGGGAATTGCCATCGGTGCGGGTACTGACGTGGCCATCGACTGTGCGGGCGTGGTACTGACCAAGAGCACGCTTCACGGCGTGGCAGACGCCATTGCTCTGAGCCGACGGACCATGGCTTGCATTCGCGAAAATCTGTTTTGGGCTTTGCTTTACAACACCATTTGCATTCCCATAGCGGCGGGGGCACTGTCTTCTTTTGGCGTCACGCTCAATCCTATGCTGGCGGCGGGAGCGATGAGTCTTTCCTCCGTTTGCGTGGTTCTCAATTCGCTTCGCCTGCGCAAGGTGTCTTTGTCTCACGTTCATTTTAAGCGTAAAAAGAAAAATATCATTCAAAAGCAAACCGTAACAAATCTACAATATGATGCATTTGACGATATAGCGGATGAAACACAAAAGGAGGATACTATTTCGATGGAATCAAACAATCAGACCGTCACCCTGTCGGTCAAGGGTATGATGTGTCCCCACTGTGTAGCGCACGTAAAAAAGGCGCTGGAGGGGGTTAATGGGGTAATTTCGGTGGAGGTTTCACTGGAAAATGCGAATGCGGTGGTAATGGCAGAGGAGTGTGTGGAAAGAAAACCTCTGGTGGATGCCGTTGTTGCTGCAGGGTATGAATGTGAATAAGAAAATGATATAATTTTCAAAGGAGAATCCGGTGTGCGTTCTCCTTTTTTTAGTGGGGCAAGGCCGGATTTTAAACAACTTCTTCTTTTGACGCGCACACAACTTTGTGCATCAAAAGGAGAAGTTATTTGAAATTTAGCTTTCTATCCCCGGGCGCGCCACAAGTTTTGTGTTCATGCTTGCATGACGCCCGTGTTCAGCGGGTGAACAAAACTTGGCATTTGCTTGCCAAATCTGACATCGCGGCGCGCTGTGCGTTTAATGCCACTTCTTGGCACGCCCCAAGAAGTGGCGGAAGAAGGGCGCCAAAGGGCCTGGAGCCCTTTGGAACCCCGCAGTGCGTCTTTGTAGGCGCTGCGCTCTCGCTCCGCGCAACACGACGCAAAATCACACATCTTCAGTGCTTGCGTTTGCAAGTTAAAAAACTTGCAAACATGGAAGTAGCACGCAAGATGCAACAGCAAAAGCTTTTGCTTCTGTTCAACGCACCTTTTGATAGCTCGAATTTTCCGCAAAACGGAAAGCAAAAGCTCTTGCTTCCTCCGCCTGCCGCTCGTGCTGTCTTAAGTCGAGGCACAGCACTAAAAGTGTTCATGCGACCTCTCGTCTTTCTCTTTGTAGGGCAGCAAAGGAGCGGTTTCCAAAGGCGGCAGCCTTTGGCTGATTTTCTTTCGTCCTTTCTTTGTTCAGCGACAAAGAAAGGACATTAAAACCGGCACAGCGAGCGCGTGCGAAGCACAGTGTGAGCGTCAAAAGAAGAAGTTGTTACCACTTTAAAAAATCTATAAAAAACTTTTAAAAATGTCGTACAAATATTACGACATCCCTTGT
The DNA here is from genome assembly GCA_015064395.1 of Oscillospiraceae bacterium. Classification (GTDB taxonomy): domain Bacteria; phylum Bacillota; class Clostridia; order Oscillospirales; family CAG-272; genus SIG644. Next base: position 16,725 of record SVSH01000009.1, on the reverse strand, counting down.
AATTTTGCTAATAATATGTTATAATATTATATATAATTATAACTACGCCAAAAACAGAGTGCCAAATTTCATTTTTTATTCAAAAACAACCTCATTTTTTTCCATAAAATACATTCACCAGGAGGTCAAAATTTTATGTCTTCCGCATACCTCAACGACATCGCCGATATTTGGAACATCGTGCGTCAGTCCTTTACTTCCAAGCTCAGCCGCGAAACCGTAGATCTCTGGTTTGGAGAGCTGGTCGTCGTCGGCTTTGAAAACAATACCATCACCCTTTCCACCTCCTCCGAGTTGAAATTGAATATCATCAAAAAGCGCCACCTGGAGGATATCAAAAAAGGCTTTTCTGACCTGATGGGATTTGACATTGACGTCGATATCGTGTTCAACGGCAAGCCGGTCGATCCTAAAAATCTGATCAATATTTTGGAGCAGGGCGAGGAGGAGAACAAATCGACCACCGAATACATATCTCCCGTGCCCTCCATTCCAAATCACGCTGACGTTTCCAGCTACGATTTCCAGTATACGTTTGATAATTTCATCATCGGCGCGTCCAATAAATTTGCACACGCCGCCTGCGTTGCCGTTGCCGATCGCCCCGCTATGAACTACAACCCCCTGTTCATTTACGGTCAGAGCGGTCTTGGTAAAACGCACCTGATGTATGCGATCATCAATCAGCTCAAGAAAAATAATCCCAATATCAATATTATTTACGTTAAGGGCGACGATTTCACCAATCAGCTGGTCGAGTCGCTCAAGAGCAACGCTCCCTCCCAGTTCCGCGAGCGCTACCGCAAATGCGACGTGCTGCTGATCGACGATATTCAGTTCATCGCGGGCAGAGAGGCCACGCAGGAGGAATTTTTCCACACCTTCAATTCGCTCTTTGAGGAGCACAAGCAGATCATTTTGACCTCCGACCGTCCCCCGCGCGACATCAAAACGCTGGAGGATCGCCTGCGTACCCGCTTCGAGTGGGGTCTGATCGCCGACATTCAGCCGCCTGATCTGGAGCTGAGAATTGCCATCATCAAAAAGAAGGCCGAGCAGGTCAACATTCATATGCCTGATGACGTGCTGATGTTTTTGGCCGAAAATCTGCGCTCCAACATCCGTCAGATCGAGGGTGCCATTAAAAAGCTGGGCGCTCTGATCTTCTTGTCGGGCAAGGAGCTGAACATGGACCTGGCCAGATCCTGCATCATTGATATTTCCGGAGGCGCCGAGCCCGTCAGCGTAACCGTCGATAAGATCTTCGCCGCTATTTTCAAAAAGTACGGCGTCAAGAGGGAAGACATCATCGGCTCGCGCCGCACTAAGGAGGTCGCCTTCGCCCGCCACGTGTCGGTTTATCTGATCCGTACGATCACTGATATGTCCTTCCCGAATATCGGTAAAATTTTCAATCGCGACCACTCAACAATCATGTCCTCCATTGACACCATTGAGCGCCGGATGCAGGCAGACAATATGTTCTCGCTTGAAATTTCTGAACTGAAAAAGGAAATCACGGGGCAGTGAGGAGTACGAGGGGAACTTTTTAGAAAAAAGTTCCCCTGGCCCCCTCAAAAACCGAGCGGGCACAAAATAAATGCTTATGGAGTGTTCAGTTAGCCCGCTCACGAAGAATTTTGTTTTACAAAATTCTTCCCGCAGATAGCTAAAGGTTCGCCCTTGCAACTTTTCCTAACCCTGTGTGGGGAAGGGAATGCGTTACCACTTAGGTACTACCGCAAAAAGTGGGGCTCTCCTCGCTCCGCTCGGCATCAATTTGCTTTGCAAATTGACTCCGTCCCCCCCACCCCTTCTTCTCCACAATGTTAGAATTGCCTTTGTTGAGGACGCCCGTCCCTACAAGAAAGAAAGCAAAAACTTTTGCTTTCTCCGCCTGCCGTTCGTGTTGGCAAGGTTTGAAGTACAATACAAAGAAACAATATGTCTATCTCGTCTTTATCCTTGTAGAACGGCAATGCCAGGGAGGTCCCGGAGGGAAAGTCCGGGCGCGTTTCTTGGACACTTCTTGCCGCGAAGCAAGAAGTGTCATCCAAAACCGAAACAGCGAGCGCGCGCCGTAGGCGCAGTGTGAGCGTCAAAAAAAATAAAAAACTTCCCGGCGTGCGGCAAGTTTCACGTCCGAGCCATAGGCTCGGCGAAGACGTCCAGTCTTCGAGTGAAATCTTGTCGAAATGGAAAATCCATCATAATTTCATTCATCTATCTCTCCGGCATCAGGCAAGTTTTGCGTTCAAACCGCAGGTTTGACAAAGGCGTTCAGCCTTTGAGCTAAACTTGTTGAACAAAGAAATCGTCCCTACCTTTATTCATCCATCTTCCCGGCATCAGGCAAGTTTTGCGTTCAAACCACAGGTTTGACAAAGGCGTTCAGCCTTTGAGCAAAATCTTGTTGAACAAAGAAATCGTCCCGATTTCTTTGTTCGGTTTTCCACAGTTTCCACACACTTTTCCACACCTTATTTTTCCATACAAGCGTATGTGTAAAACGTGGGGATAGGCAAGTGTAAAATAAAAAGCAATCCTTATTTTTCCTTGTCGTTGCGTGATGTTTTCAGACTGTTCCCATTTATTCACAAGGTGGGGACAACCAATATTCAGCGCGCACATCTGTAAAAGATACCGCGAGTTTTCAACAACACAAGACGACAAAATAATCCACAGTTGGCACTATTTTTTGAACCCAAATCTCTTTTTTGGACACAAGTTGTGCTTCTTTGACACCGATTGGCGCGTTAATTTGATTTTTCCACTTTTTGACCACAGAAAAGAGGCAGAGTTTTCAACCGTGAGAATGGAAAATGAAGGGTAAAAAAGTGTTGGTGTGTAAGGATTTTTTGGGTTTCCACAGAAGCAACAGGGCCTAATACTGCTACTACTAAATCATTCTTTCAATCTTTCATTCTTTCGTTCTATGGCGAGCGAGGGAGAGAAGGTTTTTGGCGGAGAATTAGTTTGTGAAGAGTTCAAGGACTTCTCCTACAGGCTCGCACAACGCGCTCGCTGAATGCATAGGTGTTCATTCTTTCTCATCCGAGAAAGAACGAACCAAGAAAGCGGACCAAAGGGTCTAATACCCTTTGGAAACCCGCAGTGCGAAAAGGACGCGGCGCTGTCGCTCTGCTTATCTTTTCGCAAAAGTTTGCTCCTTCAACGCTTGTGTTTGCAAGTTAAAAAAACTTGCAAACACGGAAGGTACACGCAGGATGCGATAGCAAAAACTCTTGCCACCGTTCAACGCACCTTATGAAAGCATAACTTTTTCGCAATACGGAAAGCAAAAGCCCTTTTTTTCCTCACCTGCCGCTCGTGTTGTCTTAATTTGAGGCACAGCACTAAAAGCGTTTATGTGATCTCTCTTGTTGCTCTTTGTAGAGCGGCAATGCCAGGGGGTTCCCAGGGGGAACGCCTGGGTTCATTTTCTTGGTTACTTCTTTGTTGAATGACAAAGAAGTAACATCAAAGCCGGTACAGCGCACGCGCACAGCTGTGTGCGTGTCAAACAGAAGAAGTAGTTAAAAAATAAAAATAAAAATAAAACATACATTCCAAATTCAAAAAATTTCGGAGGACAAAACCATGAAAATCGTTTTCAACCGCCAGAGCATTAGCGAAGCCATTGCCCCCTTGATGTGCGCCGTGTCGGGTAAATCCACTATGCCCGGTATCGAAGGCATCCTGATTGAGGCCGTCGAGCCCGATACCTGTACCCTGACTACCTTTGACCTTGAAAAGGGCGTACAGATCACCATTCACCCCGAGGTTCTCGAGGGCGGTAGCTATATCATCAATGCGCAAAAGTTTAATCAGACCGTCAAGGTCATGGACGGCGATGAGGTCACGCTGACGGTTGACGATAAGCTGACGGCTACCTTTGAGGCCGGTAAGTCCACCCATAAAATGAACGCCCTGCGTGGCTCCGATTTTCCCGAGATCCCTCACCTGCTGGGTGATAAGGGCTTTGTCGTCAATCAGTCCGTGCTCAAAAAGATGATCGCTAAGGTATCCCATGCCATGGGCGTTAACGATCAGCGCCCTGTGCTCAACGGCTGCTACTTCAAGATCGTTGAGGATAATATGATGGCTGTTACCTGTGACGGCTTCCGCCTGGCCAAGTGTGCCGTTTCGACCGAGATGACCAATGCCGGCGCCGAGGGCGTTCCCATGAACTATTCCTTCATCATGCCCGTCAAGACGGTGGGTGAATTGCAGAGAATGCTGCTGGACAGCGAGGAAGAGGATGCCCGCATCTTCGTCAGCCGCAAGAACATTCTCATGAAGCTGGGAGACCTGACCTTCTTCTCCCGCCTGATCGACGGCGAATACATCGATTACGATCGCGTCATTATCTCCTCTCATCGCATCGGTATTGAGGTGGATAAGAATGCGCTTCTGTCCGCGCTGGACCGTGCGGCTCTCATCACCGAGGAGAGAATTGCCGGCAGCGTCCGCTCGCACGTTAAGCTGCAGCTGGAGGGCGATCTGCTCAAGATCTACGCTACCAGCACGGCAGGCAGCACCTATGACGAGCTGTCCATTGTCCACGAGGGTGACGATCTGACCATTGCCTTTAACAACCGCTATCTGATCGACTCTCTGCGTGCCTGCACGGCAGATACCGTTAAGATCAGCATGACCTCGGCCTTGACCTCCATTAACATCGAGCCCCTGGAGGCAAGCGACGATCATAGTGAATTGTTCTTCCTGCTTCCCGTCCGCATGAAGGAGTGACCGACACGCGGTTATGCAGTGTAAAACCATACAAGTTGAGAATTTTCGCAACATAGAAAGTGCCAAGGTGGAGTTTTGCCCACAAGTCAATCTTCTTTTGGGAGACAACGCCCAGGGCAAGACTAATCTTTTAGAGGCCATCGCAATGATGGCGCTGGGCAAGAGCTTTCGCGGGGCGCGCGACGCTGATCTGATTCGCTTTGGACAGGATCATGCGACGGTCACGCTGGACTATTGCGATCATATCCGTGATATGCGATTGTCCGCCACGCTCATGGCAGGCAGACGCCGCAAGATGGAGCAAAACGGTCTGCCCATCGCCAAAATGTCCGATCTGATCGGCGGGCTGAGAGTGGTGCTGTTTTGTCCCGAGCATCTGTCCATCATCAAGAGCGGACCCGATCTGCGGCGTAATTTTCTTGACGTTGCCATATCCCAGCTCAAGCCCGTCTACATGGGCGCGCTTCAGCGGTATCAGAAGATACTCAAGGAGCGCAATCGCCTGATCAAGGAGGCGTCCGAGAGCGAGAGTGCCCGCCGCATCATGGAGGACACCGTTGACGTGTGGTCAGAGCAGCTGGCCCACGAGGGAGCGATCATTGCTCGCTATCGTGTGGAGTATATTCAAAAAATGAGAAAGGCCGCCCGCGACGTGTTTGAGGACATGACAAAAGGGCAGGAGACCCCTGATTTTCATTATCTTGGCACGGCACATCTGTCCTGTGAAGAGGAGTATCTCGACACCAAAAAGACAAAGGAAGCGTATCTCAAGCTTCTGACCACCTCTCACGCCCGCGAAATTGGCGCGGGATACACGTTGTGGGGCATTCATCGGGATGATATCGACATCACGCTCAACGGCGTCTGCGCCCGTCTTTTCGCCTCTCAGGGGCAACAACGCTCGCTGGCGCTGGCCATGAAGCTGGCAGAAGGCGAGATCTGCCGCGAGACGTGCGCGGAGCACCCTGTGTATCTGTTCGACGACGTGTTGAGTGAATTGGACGCCCGCCGACGGGACTATCTGACAAGTCGCATTCGTGACAAGCAGGTGATTTTGACGACCTGCGAGACAAACGAAATGGCGCGTCTTTGCGAAGCAAACGTCATTCAAGTAAAAAAAGGCACGTTCACGGCCGTTTGATCTAAAAAATGGGAGAATACCATGTATCTTCATATTGGAAGCAATAAAAATATCCGAGAGAAGGATATCATTGGCATTTTTGATATCGATAACTCGACCATCTCGCACACCACACGGCAGTATTTGGCCAAGGCCGAAAGCCGCGGCGAGGTGAGTGCCTCATGTGAGGAGCTGCCGCGCGCGTTTGTGTTGTATAAAGAAAAAAAGAAAAACAAAATCTGCTTTTCCCAGCTTTCGTCCACCGCACTGCTTGGGCGGTGTGAGTGAGGGACGAGGAGGACGCGCAGGGGAACTTCTTGAAAGAAGTTCCCCCACACCCCCTCAAGAACTTTAATGGAAGAAAAAATAAAGATTGCCCTCGCAACTTCTTCTATCCCCGTATGGGAAAGAACTCCGCTATTCCATAGATACTATCGCAAGCTCCTGGGGCCCCCACCCCATCCGCTCCATTATATTAGAGAACCTATGAAAAACTTCGCCTGCCGCTCGTGTTGGCTAAAGTTGAGGCATAGCACAAAAAGCTTATATATAACCTCTCGTCTTTATCTTTGCAGAGCGGCAATGCCAGGGGGTTCCCAGGGGGAACGCCTGGGCGCACAACGTTTGCGCCCGCGCGAAGCGCGATGTTCGCGGCTGCGAACAAGCAAACTTGTGCTTTCGGCTTGCCGAAAGCGGTTTTCTTGGTTCGTTCTTTGCCGCGTGGCAAAGAATGAACATCGATACCGAAACAGATCAGCGCGCGATTTCATCGCGCAGTATGATCGTCCCAAGAAGTAGTAGTTAATAATTCAGATAATCTCTATTACATAAAAACAATCAAAAGTGAGGTTACCCCAATGACCGACAATCAAATCGTCAATCAAAACGAAATCATGGAGGAAAACACCGCCCCTGAGACCGTGAATTACGATGAAAATCAAATTCAAGTCCTGGAAGGCCTGGAGGCTGTCCGTAAACGCCCCGGTATGTATATCGGTTCAACGTCCGAGCGCGGTCTGCATCACCTCGTCTACGAGATCGTCGATAACTCCATCGACGAGGCTATGGCAGGACGCTGTAACGAAATTGAGGTCACTCTGCTTTCTGACGGCAGTGTGAGCGTTCAGGACGACGGCCACGGCATTCCCAGCGGTATTCACCCCAAGATGGGCATTCCCACCCTGGAGGTGGTCTATACCGTGCTCCACGCAGGCGGTAAGTTTGGTGGCGAGGGCTATAAATTTTCGGGCGGCCTGCATGGCGTCGGCGCATCCGTTGTCAACGCGCTGTCCGAGTGGGTCGAGATTGACAACTGCTACGAGGGCCAGCGCTATACCGAGCGGTTTGAACGCGGCGCGGTGGCTCGTCCCTTCCGTTGCGAGGGAGAGACGACGGAGCACGGTCTGTACGTCCGCTTCAAGCCCGACGATACTATTTTTGAGACGACGGTGTTCGATTACGATACGCTGCTCAAGCGTCTGCGCGAGCAGGCCTTCCTCAATGCGGGCATTTATATCAAGCTGCGCGACGAGCGTGACGCTGAAAACATCCGCGAGGACGTGCTCAACTACGAGGGTGGTATCCGTTCCTTCGTTGAGCATATCAACGAGCAAAAGGGCTGCACCAATCTTCACGGCGAGGTCATTTACATGCGCGCTGTGGAGGAGGACCGCGTGGCCGAGGTGGCTCTGCAGTACAACGATACCTATAACGAGTCGGTTTTGACCTTTGCCAACGACATCAACACCATGGAGGGCGGTACCCACGAGGTGGGCTTTAAGACGGCTCTGACCAAGGTGCTCAACGATTACGGACGCAAGATCGGTCAGCTCAAGGATTCGGACAAGAATCTGTCGGGCGAGGACGTGCGCGAGGGTCTGACGGCCGTTGTGTCGGTCAAGCTGCGCGAGGCTCAGTTTGAGGGTCAGACCAAGACGAAGCTCGGAAACAGCGAGATGAGACCCTTCGTGTACAATCTGGTCTGCAAAAAGCTGGCCGAGTATTTGGAAGAAAATCCGTCGGTCGGTAAGAACGTGATTGAAAAGTCGCTGGCGGCCAATCGCGCCCGCGAGGCGGCAAGAAAGGCGCGTGAGGCGACTCGCCGTAAGGGCTTCCTTGAAGGCTCGACCCTGCCCGGCAAGTTGGCTGACTGTCAGGAAAAGAACACCGAGCTGACCGAGCTGTATCTGGTAGAGGGAGACTCCGCAGGAGGCTCTGCCAAGAGCGGACGAAACTCGCGCTTCCAGGCGATCCTGCCCTTGAGAGGTAAGGTACTCAACGTCGAAAAGACACGCCTGGACAAGGTATATTCCAACCCCTCCCTGTTGCCCATCATCCAGGCGCTGGGCTGCGGCATCGGCGAGGAATTTGACATTCAAAGACTGCGCTACGGTAAGATCATTATTATGGCGGATGCTGACGTCGACGGCTCGCACATTCGTATTTTGCTCCTGACCTTCTTCTTCCGCCATATGAGACAGCTGATCGACGATGGGCACATCTATCTCGCCCAGCCGCCTCTTTACAAGATTCAAAAGAAAAACGGCAAGGGACAGGCACTGTACGCCTTCTCGGACGCCGAGCGTGACGCTTGCATCGAGCAGCTGGGCGGCGGTAACAACATTGAGACCAACCGCTACAAGGGTCTTGGTGAGATGAACGCCGAGCAACTGTGGGAAACCACTATGGACCCCACCACCCGTACCATCCTGAAGGTCACCGCCGAGGATGCTATGGCTTGCGACGAGATGTTCTCGCTCCTCATGGGCGACCAGGTCGAGCCTCGCCGCGCTTTCATTGAGCAAAACGCCAAGTTTGCGGAGAATTTGGATATTTAAGGGGAGACGAGGAGTACGAGGGGAACTTTTTTAGAAAAAAGTTCCCCTGACCCCCTCAAAAAACTTTATGGAAAGGAAAAAAGTAAGGCTCGCCCCGGCGACTTCTTCTAGCCCTGTAAGGGAAAGAACTCCGCTATTCCATAGGTACTGCCGCGAGCTCATGGGGCCCCACCCATTCGCTCCACAATGTTAGATTTGCCTGTAGGGGCGAACTGTGTTCGCCCGCGGGCGTTCGAAGAACGCCCCTGTGGAGATTGCAAAAATTTCTTGCTTTTTCCGCCTGCCGCGCGTGTTGACAAAATTGGGAGCACCGCACAGACAAAACATATGTCTATCTCGTCTTATGCTTTGCAGAGCGGCAATGCCGGGGGTTCCCAGGGGGAACGCCCGGGTCCGCTTTCTTGGTTCGTTCTTTCTCGGATGAGAAAGAATGAACAATCAAACCGGCACAGCACGGCGCGAAGCTGTATGCGCGTCCGTAGAAGAAGCTGTTAAAAGTTTAGATACCCCACCTAAAAAAGAAAGAAAGGAGCATCCATGCGAAGAAAAAAACTGACTCTTCCCAAACAACTCGCCATCTGCCTTGTCATCGCTCTGCTCCTTTGCGCTATCCCCACCGCCCTCTCCCTGACTCAAACCAAAGACGTCATACGAGGTACGATCACCACCCTCTCCTCTCCTTTCACCCGCCTGCTTTCATCTGCCGGTAAAGCCGCTCAAGGTGCGATGGCAAGTCGGGACGACTACGAAAATCTTAAACAACAATTATCCGATGCTCAAGGCGAGATCGGCAAGCTCAAGGATCAGCTTTCTACCCTGGAGCAACTGAAAAAGGAAAACGAGCAGCTGCGCGAATATTTGGATCTGAAACAAGAAAATAAGGATCTTATTCTGACAGATGCAGCAATTATATATAACAACGACCCGTCAGGCAGAACGGTGACCCTCAATCGGGGAAGCCGGCACGGCGTGGCAGTCGGTATGCCGGTGCTGAGTGCATCGGGACTGTACGGTACCGTCAGTGAGGTATCCGCGGCCACCTGTAAGGTCACAACACTGAGGGATGAAACGGTGTTTGTCGGTGCGATGGTCGTTCGATCGGGCATCAACGGAACGCTCTGCGGCCTGCAAGCGGGAAATGAACATGCCAAGCTTCAATATTTGGACACCAACGTAGACTATCAGACTGCCCTACAGGTAGGCGACGTCGTGGTGACCAACGGCTTTGGCGAGACCTACCCCGGCGGAATCATCATCGGCGAGATCGTAGAGGTCGGTGCCGATGCCTACGACCGCTCCCCCTATGCCTACGTCAGGCTGTATGCTGACTATGGGGCAACCGACGTTTTGATGATCGTCACAGGGCAATCCGGGGGTGAGGAGGTGACGGACCGTGAACCATGAGATCCGAGATGATCGTAAGCTGGCGCGAGAGCCGCTGACCCCCTTAAAATGGGTGCTGTATTTGCTACTTTTGTGGCTGTTTTGTATCATCCAAGCAAGCTTTCTCTCCTACGTTCCTATTTTTGGCGCGACGGTAGAATTGACTTTCGCTCTCGTTTTGCTGTTGGGCTGGAAGAGGGGACCTGTGGCAGGTGCTGTCTTCGGCATGATCGGCGGATTTTTACTCGACGCTCTTGTGGGCGTTGGCATCTCCGTCTTGCCGCTGTTGTTTTTTGCTTGCGGTGTGTATGCGGCGTTTACCGCCCGGCGGCTGTTTGATCACCCGCTGACCTATTTGTTAATGACTGTTCCTGCACACCTGTTGCTCGGCGCATGGCGAGCAATCGAGGAAAAAAGCATTGTTCATCTGTTTGCCGTACTTCTGGCAGGTCTGATCGGTTCGCTGATCGTATATATTCCTGCGGCGGTGAGGTATTTTAGAAGAAAAAACTAAATTTTCCACTGTTTCTCCTACAAACGCGCGTACAGCCCACCTCGACTTCGTCGAGCTGCGCGCCGCGCTGTGCGGCATTGGTGTTCATTCTTTCTCGTCCGAGAAAGAACGAACCAAGAAAGAGGACTAAGGGGCAAGCCCCTTAGAACCCCGCAGTGCGCCACGGTGAAATGAATTTCACCTGATTGTGGCGCAAAGGGTTGCATCTTCAGCGTTTGCGAGCACGGCTTCAAAAAAAGCCGCACTCATTTAAGGGCAAAAGCCCTTGTGTTCCCCGTAGGGGCGAACTTTGTTCGCCCGCGGGCGTTCTTTGAACGCCCCTACGGAGAGTAAAAAAATTTTTTCAACACCTGCCGCGCGTGTTGACTAAAGTTGAGGCACAGCAAAAAAGCATATATGTGACCTCACGTTTTTCTCTTTGTAGAGCGGCACGGAAAGGGAGGCCCCGGAGGGAACGTCCGGGCGCGTTTTCTTGGTTCGTTCTTTGCCGCGCGGCAAAGAATGAACATTCATACAGCATACCGAGCGCGCGAAGCTGGGCGAGGCTGTAGAAAAAGTAGCTTGAAATTTAATCCACCCCTATAAATATCAAAGAAGAAAGGACACTTGACCATTGAAACCCTTTGATAAAAAACGCGAAAACGAAAGCATCGAATTTCCCGATCAGAAGATCATCCCCATCCCCATGGAGAAGGAGGTCAAAAAATCCTTCATCGAATACTCCATGTCTGTCATCATCTCCCGCGCCCTTCCCGACGTCCGCGACGGTATGAAGCCGGGTCAACGCCGTATCATGTACGCCATGTACGAGGATGGTCTTATTCACTCCAAGCCCTTCCGTAAGTCGGCTACCACCGTCGGTAACGTGCTCGGTCGCTATCACCCCCACGGTGACGCCGCCGTTTACGGCACGATGGTCCGCATGGCGCAGGACTTTTCCTATCGCTATCCGCTGGTAGAGGGTCAGGGTAACTTCGGTTCCGTGGACGGTGACGGCGCGGCCGCTTACCGTTATACCGAGGCGAGAATGTCCAAAATTTCGGACGAATTGCTCCGCGACATGGACAAGAACGTGGTCAAGATGACCAAAAACTTTGATAACCGCTTGGACGAGCCGACCGTACTTCCCGCCCGTTTTCCCAATCTTTTGGTCAACGGCGCGATGGGTATCGCCGTCGGTATGGCGACCAATATTCCGCCCCATAACTTAGGTGAGGTCATCGACGCCACCATTTTCCGCATGGATCACCCCGAGTGTACCGTTCCCGAGCTGATGGAGTACGTCAAGGGACCCGACTTCCCGACCCGTGCCACCATCTACGGTACTAACGGTATTTTGGAGGCCTACACGACGGGTCGCGGCCGTATCATGGTTCGCGCCAAGGCCGAAGTGGACGAGGAGAACAGACGCATCATCATCACCGAGATCCCCTACGGTGTCAATAAGAGTATGCTGTGCGAGTCGATCGCCAATCTGCACCGCGACAAGCGCGTTGAGGGTATCACCGACATGAGAGACGAGTCGGGTCGTGCGGGTATGAGAATCGTGATCGAGTATCGCCGCGACGCCAACGGTCAGGTCATTCTCAATCAGCTGTATAAGTATTCTCAGCTGCAGGATACCTGCGCCGTCAATATGCTGGCCGTTGTCAACAACGAGCCCAAGGTGCTCTCGCTGCCTCAAATTTTGGATCATTATATTGCTCACCAGGAGTCGGTCATCACCAACCGCACCAAGTTTGAGCTGGACAAGGCGCTGGCCCGCGCCCACATTCTCGAGGGATATAAGATTGCCAACGATAATATTGATGAGGTCGTTCAGATCATGAAGACATCGACCTCCATCCCCGACTCCAAGGCCAAGCTCATGGATCGCTTTGGTCTGACCGACGTGCAGGCGCAGGCCATCGTCGAAATGACGCTGGGACGACTGACCGGCATGGAGAGAGACAAGATCGAGGACGAGCTGAACCGTCTGCACGCCCTGATCGAGGAGCTGCGCGGCATTTTGGCCGATGAGACCAAGATCCGCGACATCATCAAGAAGGAAATGCTGGAGATCAAGGAGAAGTATGGCGACGAGAGAAGAACCGAGATCTGCGCGGCCGAGAACGAGATCGTCTACGAGGATCTGATCGAGCGCCACAACTGCGTCATTACGCTGACCCACACCGGTTATATCAAGCGACTGCCGGCGGATACCTACACCGCACAGCACCGCGGCGGTAAGGGACTGATCGGTATGACGACCAAGGAAGAGGACTTCATCGAAAAGGTGCTGTCCGTTCACAGCCATTCGCTGCTCATGATGTTTACCAACACGGGTAAGGTTCATTGCATCAAGGCGTACATGATCCCCGAGGCATCCCGTACGGCCAAGGGCACCTATCTTGCCAACGTCCTGCAGCTGGCGGACGGCGAGAAGGTCACCACCATCATCAGCATCGATGCCTTCAACGAGGGCGAGCACCTGACCATGGTAACCAAGCTCGGCGTTATCAAGAGAACGGCGCTCAAGGAGTTTGAATATCAGAGAAAGGGCGGTAAGATCGCAATTTCTTTGGACGAGGGCGACGAATTGTTATTTGTCGTTCACACCAAGGGTGGCGAGAACATTCTGATCGCCACGGCAAACGGCGCGGCGACTCGCTTTGACGAGGAGACCGTCCGCGTGATGGGCAGAACGGCGCGCGGCGTGCGCGGTATGCGCTTGTCCGCAGACGACGTGGTCGTGGGTGCCGTCTTGGTTGACGAGGACAAGATGCTCATGACCGTCACCGAGCGCGGCTTTGGTAAGAGAACTGACTTTAGTGAGTTCCGCCAGATGAAAAACCGCGGTGGATCGGGCGTGATCTGCCACAATATCAGCGAAAAAACGGGCAAGCTGGCCGGCATTTGCGCGGTAGAAGAGCAGGACGACCTGATGCTCATCACCGACCAGGGCACCATCATCCGTACCCCCGTTGCCGGTATCAACACCTACTCGCGTAGCGCGTCCGGCGTTATCGTCATGAGACTGGACGACGACCAGAAGATCGTGAACTTCACCAAGGTCTCGCCCGACGAAAAGAAGGACGAAGAAACACAAGAAACCCCCACCGAGGAAACAGCGGAGATCGTTGTGCCGGTGCTGGAGGAAGATAAGGAATAAGGAAAACGACGTGGGGGACTTCTTGAAAGAAGTCCCCCACACCCCCCAAGAACTTTCAAAGAAAAAATGAAAGCGTAGCCGGGACAACTTCTTCTAGCCCTGTATGGGGAAGAACTCCGCTATTTCATAGTGATTTCGCCGCAGGCGAAATCGGCTCCCGCAAGAAGTGGGGCCCCTACCCCTTCTTCTCTACGATATTAGAATTGTGTTGTGGGGCACATCTGCTCCACGAAAGCCTCTCCCGCTGGGAGAGGTGTCGGCGAAGCCGACGGAGAGGGCCCCACCCCATTCGCTCCACTATATTAGATTTGCCTGTAGGGGCGAACTGCGTTCGCCCGCGGGCGTTCGAAGAACGCCCCTGTGGAGATTGCAAAATTTTTTTGTTTTTTCCGCCTGCCGCTCGTGGTGACAAAATTTGGAGCACCGCACAGGCAAAATATATGTCTATCTCGTCTTTCTCTTTGCAGAGCGGCAATGCCGGGGGTTCCCAGGGGGAACGCCTGGGCGCGTTTCTTGGCCACTTCTTGGCGCGCCCCAAGAAGTGGCATCAAAAACCGGTACAGCGCACGCGCGCAGCTGTGTGCGCGTCAAAAGGAGAAGCTGTTAGAACCTTAAATTTCCCATAAATTCCCCGAAAGGAGTCCCACCATGTCCCATTCCTACCTCTATATCTCCGATGGCTCCATGTTCGTCCACACCGGCGGCCAAGACCACCCCATCCGTAGCGAGGTGCTGGAAACTTACCTCCGTAAGATCCGCGACAGCGCCAACCGCACCGAATGGAAACGAAGTGGGTCGGGCGCCATGTTTACCAACGCCTTTCAGCCCGGCGCCGATGCCCAAAGTCGGGTCGCCGCCGTCAACGCCGCTGTCGGCTGTATGGCAACCAAAAACGGGGAGCTGGTCTATTCCATCCGCATTGACGATACCGCGGGAATTTATCGAAAATTTAAGAATGACCACACCCAGGAGGGCATCGTGATCAGCAGCGGGGATACCGCCTACCACGATTTTGATTACAACGGCGACCGCCTGGTCGTCAGCGCCGCCTTCGCGGGAGAGAGCCACATTGGCGTCCTGGAGGCGGGCAAAACCATCTGCGATACGTATACCGACGGCCCCTCCTGGGACAGTGAGCCGGTCTGGTCTAAAACAAACCCGAACGAGATCTATTTTTCCTCTGCAGGCCTTGCTGTGCAAAGCAAAAAGGACGATGAGGATCACGCTCCCGGGGGAGTTCCCTATGGGATGTACCGCGCGATGATGCAAAGCGCCGCCCGTCCCGTGCTGGGTCCCAGCGCGATTTGCCTGATGAATATCGCCACGGGCACCATGCAAGAGGTGCTGGCCGATGACGCGTATGATTTTGTCCATCCCCAGTCCGCGCCCGACGGCTCACTCTATTACATTCGCCGCCCCTATAAGCAAAAGGGAACGCCTCGTTCATCGGGCTGTCTTGTCGATATCTTACTGTTTCCGTTCCGTATGGTAAGGGCACTGTTTGGATTTTTCAACTTCTTCTCGGTCAAATACTCTGGCAAGACGCTGTCAAATTCGGGCGACGTCAAGCGCCGCGACGAGGAGCAAATGTTCATTGACGGCAACTTTATTCAAGCAGAAAAGGAGCTTAAGGAGAATCAAAACAAGGGAGATAAAAACCCCGGCATCATTCCGAGGTCCTGGGAGCTTCACCGCAAATCCCCCGACGGCACGGACACTCTCCTGCGCCGCGGCGTAGTGGCCTATCGTCTGATGCAAAATGGCGACGTGCTCGTCTCCAACGGCTCGTGTGTGCTGTGTCTTGAGCCGGACGGAAACGAGAAAAAGATTTCGGACGCCCCCCGCGTGACCTATTTGAACGTGTAAAATCAAACACAAAACAGCAGGGCAGGAGGAAACTCTTGCCCTGTTTTATGGCAAATCACACCAAAAAAATAAATGAGGAATATTTGTATTTTTTTTGTCAAAACTATTGACAACGCGGGAAAAGTTTGCTATAATATCATGCGTTGAATCATTGGGGTATCGCCAAGCGGTAAGGCAACGGACTCTGACTCCGTCATTACCTAGGTTCGAATCCTAGTACCCCAGCCATCAAAGGGCGATAAAAAAGATATCGCCACAAAAAGCCTTGATTTTTCAAGGCTTTTTTCGTTTTTCAGAGCGAAATATCGAGATACAAAAATGGAGATATAAAATCGCTATTTCCCCACAGTTCAGGGATTTGAACTCTGTCGGTGCAAAATATCAGCCACCCAAGGCACATGGAAAAGAAAAATCCGTGTGCCTTTTTCTTTTGCCAAAAATAAAAAATTAGGAGGAAAAATACATGAGCATTTACCAAGAAGAAATGATGCGAAAGCTCCCGAAGCTCGGATGCACGGGAACGCTCGATGAAGCCACAGGAACGCTGTCGATCAGGCAGAACGGCATATTCCTCTGTCAACAGCTTGTGGACGGAACACTTCTCTATACCGATGACAAAGTTACCTCGCAGAACTTTAGTGACACCTTCACGGCGATCAGCGACGAAGCCTATCGCATCCGTGAATACGTGAATCTATATGAGCGATCCCCCAAGATGCCCATCCCCGAGGTCAGCCAATACCGAAAGTTTTCCGAATACGGTGATACCGTCCTCGCCGGAGCTTATGGCAGTCACGGGTTTCTGTTTTGCACGTGGAAACAGGCACGAAATGGAACGTATGTGGCGCACGGAGATTATACGACTGACTTTGAACACGCCAAGGAATCCTTTATCACCCGATCACAGCTCATGGACAAAAACAGAATGTTCAGCGAGGATGAGGCAAGCCTGCTCTATCGGTGCATCGTCTACGTAAGAGATAACTGCGAATCGCTGACATACGAACAGGATCAGCAGCTCGACGGTCTGCTCGAAAAGCTGACCTACGGCTACCAAAGCCTTGCAGATGAACAACCGTCCTTCGATCAGGACAACACCCCA
>SVSH01000008.1:11595-72629 GCA_015064395.1 Oscillospiraceae bacterium | reverse complement strand
TTTCAACGCCCGCGGGAAGTTCAACGCTCATCAGAGCGTCAATGGTCTTCTGAGACGGCTTGATGATATCAATCAGTCTCTTGTGGGTGCGCATTTCGAACTGTTCGCGGCTATCCTTGTACTTGTGCACTGCGCGGAGGATCGTGATGATCTCCTTATCAGTGGGGAGCGGGATAGGACCGGAAACCTCAGTGCCGTTTCTCTTAGCAACGTCCACGATCTTCTCGGCGGCTGCGTCGATCAGCTTGTGGTCATAGCTCTTGAGTCTGACTCTGATTTTTTCTTTTACTGCCATTTCTGTTTTGCCTCCTTTTTAGATTTGCCCGGTCTCGCTGCCAGCCCTTATATAATAAGATGTTGGCGAACGGAACGAGACCGCGTTTTGTAAAGTGGGGCAATTTTGCAAACACCGACCCGCGTGTTTCTTATCTCCCCTTATAAAAACGGAAAGCGGCACATGGCATCTGTGCAATTTTCCGATTCTTTGGAGACACGCACAGCGAAGGTAACAAATCGCTGTTTTTGGTGGCATTTGCTCAAATCTGCGCCCGATCAACGGACATACTCCACGGAAATTCCCCACGCTCGCGTGGCAACCTCCCGCTTCAACGCATATCAAGCCCTACAATTATACACGAAAAGCCTCAAAATTGCAATACCTTTGCTCTATTTTTTTACACATCATTTCACCGAAATTTCAAGAAGTTTTCCGCTATTTTATGGCAATCTTGCACAAAAACAGGCGTTTTTTCACATTTTTACGGCCTTTTTTCACCTCTCGTTTGCTCTTTTTTCGTTCGTGATCCGCCAATTTTCAGAAAAAGCGCTCTCTTTTTTGTGATCTTTTGACAAAAATGCGATTTTAGGCAAAGTTTTTATCCATTTTCTCATCTTTTTTTGCCTTTGCGGCGCTTTGTTCATTTTTTGTTCACAAAACAGCGGTATAATACATGTGTGTATCACCCCAATATTGGACACCTTTAAGGATGATAATTATGAACCATTCCAAAACCCTATCGCGTCTGGCTCACGCCGCCGCCCTGTCAACAGGCCTTGGTTCTCTTCTTTTCTCGCTGGCCATGGCTCTGCATTTCGACCCCTCGGTCGGCTATTTGAACCGCAACGCATTTTCTACATTATTATATATTGTCCTTTCGCTGTTTGCCCTTGTGTGCATCGTCACCGTCATTGGCCTTCGCAAGCGCAACGAGGACGCCGCACAAACAACTGTGCCCGATCTCGCAGCCGGCGGCCGCATCTCGCATGTGTGCTCGCTCGTGACCGCTATCGTGTTTGTAGCCGCCATGGTATGGGAATGCCTGGGAGCCTCTCAGGCAGACACTTCTTCCCTGCTCCGCGCGTTATGCGCTCTGGCCGCCGCCGTATATTTTGGCACGTGTGCCAAGAAGCGATTCGCCGCCTTCGGCATCGGTGTGCACGGCTATTGCGTTCTCGCCATCGCAACTGAATATTTTGATTGGACCGTTCCCATGAACAGCCCCTTCAAGATCATGCAGTCAGCCGCCTTGGTGGGCGTTATGCTTTTCATGCTTGCGGAGCTGAGCATCCGCGCCGACCGCGCAACCTCCCCCGCCCGTTTTGGCGTGACCGCCGCGCTGGCCACCGTATTTGGCGTTACCAACGGCATCGCCATGATCACCGCCGCCATCGTCGGTGATATCGCCCCCACAGCCTATATCGTCCGCGCGCTCCCCTCGCTTGCCATCGGTGCCTATGCCCTGGCTCACCTGTACAGCGTCGCCCATGCTCCCGCCATTCCTTTCGATCCTCCAATCGCAGACACTGTCTCCGATGCACCGCAGGAGCAAGAGGATCCCGACAAGGAGCAAGCAGATCCCGCCCTCCCGCAATCAGAAATCCAGCAATCCCCAACGACCAACCGAGAGGAAGAGTAATCATGTCACACACGACAAGAAACGCCAACCTTCGCATCCAATGGTTTCACAAAAAGGTAATGGATATGTCCTATCCCAACGCCATGCGGCTGTCCGAGCGTTTTCATATTTCCCACCGCCAGGCACAGCGCGACGTGGATTTTCTGCTTCGCAAGCTGGGCGCGCCGCTGGAATACTGCCCCGAGCACAAGGGCTACCGTTATTCCGAGAGCTTTGCGCTCCCCATCGTTATCACCTCGGACAACGACGATAACTATGCTGCGCCTCTGCAAGGGCAGGACGAGCTGTCGCTGTTCGGCGCAGAGACGGGCGTCATCCAGATGCAGCTGGCTTACACCGCCACCGTGGAATTGACGGACAAGCTGACCGCACTGGAATTGAGCAATTACATCGTCTCTCGCAAGGGTGAGAACCGCTATGCTTGCGAGTTCCATCACATCGATCATTTCCTCGCCGCTCTGCTCACGGCAGACGCGAGCGTCAAGCTGCTCGAGCCCGATTGGCTGCGCGAGCGTTTGGTCAGAGCCGCCCGCCGCGTGCTAGAAAACAACGCACGCACAGAGGAGCTTGAATAATTTTCAAAAAAATTCAACTTTTTTCAAAAAAGTACTTGACAAAAGCAGGAGAGTGGGCTATAATACCCCTGTTATCCGAAGACAGCAGGTTTCCGTAAAAGCCTTCAGCTCTCCTGCCGAGGAAGTATTCAGTATAATAGCGGCATGCCGCGTTTATGGATCTTTCTTTGCGCAGAGCTTCGGCACTGACGGAGAAAGATTTTTTTAGTTCACAATGGGAGGTGAAACCGAATGCCCAGCAATAAGATTCTCGAACAGAAGAAGCAGATCGTTGCCGATCTGGCTGAATCCATCAAAAATTCGCCCGCAGGCGTCCTGGTAAACTACCAGGGTATTACTGTGGAGAATGACACCAAGATGCGTAAAGAGCTTCGTGAAGCAGGCATCAAGTACGTCGTCATGAAGAACACGATGACGGGCAGAGCTTGCGAAATGAACGACATGAGCGACATGAAGCCCTACCTCAGCGGTATGACTGCTCTTGCCATCGCAGGTGAGGACCCCATCGCGCCCGCTAAGATCCTGAAGGGCTACGCTGACAAGATTGAAAGCTTCAAGATTGTCGCAGGCTACCTGGACGGCAGGGTCGTAGATGATAAGACGGTCCTGGCACTGGCGGAGATTCCTTCCAAGGAAGTGCTCATCGCAAAGTTCCTTGGCAGTATCCGTTCTCCTCTGTACGGTCTGGCTTATGCTCTGCAGGCTATCGTCGACAAGAACGGCGAGACTGCTCCTGCAGAAGAGGAAGCACCCGCAGAGGCTGCTGCACCCGCAGCAGAAGAAGCTGCTCCCGCAGAGGCGTAATCGCCTACGGGTTGCATAACAAACAAATCGCGTAACTAAATTCCCCGCGGTACGATACCGCACAAGCGGTACAAACCGCAAAAAATTCAAAACTATCTGATATTTCGGGAGGTTTACGAAAATGGAAAAGATCAATAACATTCTTGAAGAAATTAAGTCCCTGACGATCCTCGAGCTGGCTGACCTGGTCAAGGCTGTTGAGGAAGAGTTTGGCGTTTCCGCTGCTGCACCCGTTGGTGTTGCTGTTGCTGCTGCTCCTGTTGCTGCCGCTGAGGAGAAGACCGAGTTCGACGTTATCCTGGCTTCCTTCGGTTCTAACAAGCTGGGCGTTATCAAGGTTGTCCGCGAGCTGACCGGTCTGGGTCTGAAGGACGCTAAGGACCTGGTTGAGGGTGCTCCTAAGGCAATCAAGGAAGGCGCTACCAAGGAAGAGGCTGAAAAGATCAAGGCTACCCTCGTTGAGGCTGGCGCTACCGTCGAAATTAAGTAATGTCCTCGCATCCGTGCGGATGCTACTTGACCGGCGTGTCTTTATGGTAACAGAACTCGCGAGAGCGAGTTCAGAGAGAACCCCGCATCTGACAGATGCGGGGTTCTCTTGCTATTTATCGTTTGAAAGCAAAAGAATTGACATTTCGCAGCAAATGTGGTATACTATGAACATCCATCTCATTGGAAACGAAAGGCTACGCTATGAAAAAGAAATTTCGTTTTTCCATGTCCACCACGCAGATCATTATGCTCAGCTTTCTTTTGGCGATCCTCGTTGGAAGTCTCTTGCTCTCACTCCCGATCAGCGCGGCAGACGGCAAATCGGTTTCCTATATTGACGCCCTCTTCACCGCGACCACAGCAACCTGCGTGACGGGACTTGTCACCCTGCCCACCGTCTCCACCTGGAGCGTATTCGGGCAGATCGTCATTTTGTTGCTCATCCAGGTGGGCGGTCTGGGCATCATTACCGTTATGTCGGGCATTATGCTCGCCCTGCACAGAAAAATGGGACTCGGCGACCGTTTGCTTTTACAGGACGCCTTCAACCTTACCACGCTGTCCGGTCTCGCCGCATTCATCCAAAGGGTCATCCTCGGCACGCTCATCGTTGAGGGCATCGGCGCGCTGGCATATATGACGGTATTTGTCCCGCAGTTTGGAGTGCGCGGCATCTGGATTTCGATATTCAACTCAATATCTGCGTTCTGCAACGCAGGCATCGACATCATATCGGAAAACAGCCTGTGCGACTACGCGACGCATCCGCTGATCAATACGGTCACCGCCCTTTTGATCATTCTCGGCGGTCTGGGCTATATCGTTTGGTGGGACATTCTTCGCGTGTGCAAAACAGTCAAGCACCACCGTCTGCGGCACTTGACACTTCACACCAAGATCGCGCTGTCCGCCACCGTATGTTTGATCATCGCAGGAGGTATATCCTTCTTTCTTTTGGAATACAACAACCCTCTGACCCTAAAGGAGCTTTCGCTATTTGACAAGATCCAGGTCTCGCTGTTCCAGTCGGTCACGACCAGAACGGCAGGCTTTGCTACCCTTCCCCAACAGAATCTCACCAACGCATCGTCTATCGTATCCTTGCTTTTGATGTTCATCGGCGGTTCTCCCGTAGGAACTGCGGGCGGTGTCAAAACGGTGACCATCGTCGTTTTGGCCGCATCTGCGATCTCGACCATCAAAAACAAGGACAACGTCACGCTGTTTCACCGCACACTTTCCAAGCAAGCCATCAACAAAGCCGTCGCGGTAACGAGCATGTCATTTTTCATTCTTTTCATCTCCACCGTCCTGCTTGCCGCAACAACCCAAGCAAATGCGTTAGATATTCTGTACGAGACCGTCAGTGCCACAGCAACCGTCGGATTGACGAGAAATCTGACCCCGATTCTCAACGTGTGGGGCAAGCTGATCATCATTGCCACCATGTATCTCGGCCGCATCGGCCCCATCTCGCTCGCGCTTGCGCTCAATGTCAAAAGGAGAAGTGAAAATATCATAAAAAATCCTACCGAGGATATCAGCGTAGGATAAAGGAGGAGCAGTTCATGAGTATTCATCAGTCATACGCCGTCTTCGGCCTTGGAAGATACGGCAAAGCTGTCGCCAAGGAGCTTGTCAAGAGCGGCGTCGAGGTGTTAGCAGTTGATATTGACGAAGCGATCGTCAACACTGCCATGACCGAGATCCCGCTATGCAAATGCGCCGACATCACCGATGCGGAGGTGATCAAGCAACTCGACATCGCCAATTTTGACGTTGTCATTATTGCCATGGCAAGCAATCTGGAAGCAAGCGTCATGGCAACGGCACTATGCAAGGAGGCGGGGGTCAAGACCGTCATCGCCAAGTGCGCAAACGAGATGCACCAGAAAATCCTCAGCCGCGTGGGCGCCGATCAGGTGGTCATCCCCGAGAGCGAATCAGGCACACGACTTGCCAAAAATCTCCTCAGCTCGGGCTTTGTCGACATGATCGAGCTGGCACGCAACGTCTCTATGGTTGAGCTGGATGTCCGTCCCGAGTGGGCGGAGAAGACGCTGCTTGAATTAAATCTGAGAAAAAAATATTCCATCAATATCGTCGCCATCCGTTCCGGCAAGAGCGTCAGTATCAACATCGATCCCGAAATGCCGCTGGATCCCTCCATGAAGCTGATCGTCATTGCCAACACCGCCAAGCTGGCAAAATTAAAATAAAAAAACAAGGGAAACCTCGCTATGCGTAGGTTTCCCTTGTTTTTTGAATTACTTGCCCGCCACGCTGATGCCGCGCACGCGCACGTCAGCAGAAGCGAACGAGGTAAAGCCGCCGGTAAAGCCAAAGCGGATCTCGTCGCCGATGGCGTCTATATTTTTGAGCAGCTCCAGGAAGTTGCCCGCGATGGTAAACGTCTTGACCGCCTCGGCAATCTTGCCGTCGCGAATGCGGAAGCCGGCGCTCTCCAGCGAGAAATCCCCCGTCACCGCGTTGGCACCCGCGTGGATGCCCTTAAGCTCGGTGATATACAGACCCTCACCCATCTCGCCGAACAGCTCGTCCTGCGTCTTGTCTCCTGCTTCGAGGCAGAAACAATAGGGGGCAATGGAGACGGACGATGCGTACGAGCCGCGCTGACCGTTGCCCGTCGAGGCAACGCCGTCCTTTTTGGCCGTTGTCAGATCGTACAGATAGGTGCGAAGCTCACCCTGCTCGATCACACACTTGCGATAGGTCGCCACGCCTTCGCCGTCAAACGAGGTTTGAACATCGCATTCGGGACGACGGGGATCGTCCGTGACCGTCACAACGTCCGACGCGATCTTCTCGCCCAGCTTGCCTTTAAGCAACGACATACCGTGCTGGACCATCTTGGCCGAGAACATGGAGGAGAACGCCGAGAGCAGCGTGCGCATCTGCTCGCCGCTGATGACGCAATCATACTTGCCCGACTCGACCGTCACAGCGCCCAGCTTGCCGCGCGCTTTTTCGACGGCCTCGCCCGGCAGGGCCTCAAACACCGTCGCATCTCTACCGCTCTTGATCTTAAAGCCACTGACCGCCTCGTCGCCCTCTTTGACAATGGCGTCCACATAGGCACCGCTGGCGCTGACGTGATTGGTCAGCTCCAGTCCGTGCGAGTTGCACAGCATGATGTTGGATTCAAAGGCGATCGCGCCCGTCTGGGTACCGTCGCTGACGCTGGGGTGCTCGGCATACGTCTTCTTTTCCAGATCCAGCGCCCAATTCTTCAACGTTCCCGCCTCGGGAAGATCGCACGCAGGGGCGGTAACCGCCTCGTAGTGCTTCGATCCGGGGAAGATGAAAACCTCGTCATCATTTTCGATATTCTTGGCGTTGTCGATGGCGCGATCGACCAGCGCCTCCATTTCCTCGCGCGTCAGAAGCTCGCTGGACGCATAGCCCATTTTGCCGTTCACAATGCAACGGAAGCTGATGCCGCCGCTCTCACCCGAGGAAAAGCTGCTGATCTCACCCTTCAGCGTCTCGGTGCTCATCTCGCGGTTGCTCGTTGCGTAAATTTCGTACTCGGTCAAGCCTGCCACCTTGGCAGCGGCCACCAGATATTCTTTCATTTGTTCAAAGTTCATGATAGCACCTCTCAGTTCCGTCCGCCGACTGTGATGGAGGACACGCGGATCAGCGGCTGTCCGACGTCGGTAGGAACGCTACCGCTGCTCGAGCCGCACATGCCCTGCCCCGTCGCCAGGTTTTGGCCGACCATGTCAATGTCCTTGAGGATCTGCGCGCCCTTGCCGATGAGCGACGCGCCGCGCACCGGCTCACAGATCTTACCGTTGCGAACGATATAGCCCTCGCTGACCGAGAAATTAAAGTCACCCGTCAAGGGATTGACCGAGCCACCGCCCATGCTCTTGGCATACAGACCGTACTCGATGGAGGCGATAATATCCTCGTTTTTGTCCGGGCCGTTGTCGATGAAGGTGTTGGTCATACGAGAGGTAGGCTCATACGCATACGACTGACGGCGGGCGCTACCCGTCATGGGCATACCCATGCGGCGAGAGCCGAGTCGGTCGATCATATAGTTTTTGAGAACACCGTTCTCAATCAGCACGTTGCGCTGGGTGGGCGTTCCCTCGTCATCGATGTTGACCGAGCCCCAAGCGCCGGGGATGGTGCCGTCGTCGATGGCCGTGACCTTGGGGTTGGCGATCTGCTGACCCAGCTTGCCTGCCATCTCGGAGTTGCCAATGGCAACCGAGGTCGCCTCCAAGGAGTGTCCGCAGGCCTCGTGGAAGATAACACCGCCAAAGCCGTTTTCAATGGCAACCGTCATTTTGCCTGCAGGGCAATAGTCAGCCCGCAGGTTGACCATCGCCTGTGCGGCCGCACGGCGTCCGATCTCGGCGGGATCGATCATATCAAAGAACTCCAGGCCCATGCCGCGGCCGGGACCGTAGAATCCGCTCTGGTTTCCCCCCTTCTCGCTGGCGATCGCCTGGATGGCCATGCGGGTACGGATGTGGCGGTCGCTCGTCAGCAACCCCTCGCTGTTGGCGATCTGAATGGTATGGTCGACGCCGAGCAGCGTGCCCGTAACCTGCGAGATGGCAGGGTCATATTCGCGCGCCGCCGTGCATCCGGCACGGAGCAGATCCGACTTGATGCGGCTCTCCACCGAGGACGGGATGATGCGAACCGGGTGAATGTTGGGAAACATACGCTCGACAAGGCTGATGGACACCTGTGCGTTGCCCTCACCCATGGCCGCCGCCACCGAACGAGCACAGCGCAACAGTCCCTCACGGCTCAGGTCCGAGGTCGAAGCGTATACGGTGCGCGTCTCCTTAAAGGCACGAATGCCCACGCCCGAGACGACGTTACTCGAGATCTGGTCGATCTTACCGTCCAAGAGATGCACGCTGTCGTTGAGCGTTCTCTCGGCGTACACCTCTGCAAAATCAGCACCGGTGGTCATAGCCGCCGCCAGCACCTCTTGCAACAGTTTTCTATCAAGAATCATGTGTATTTCTCCTTATCATTGGATGTAATTGATGTTTTCTATCAGGGCGCGGACTTCGTGCAGCGTCTTGCACTTGGCGTCCAAAAGCGCCTCTATCTCGGGCGTCGGCGGGACAGTATCGGGCACCATCACGGTGAACATACCCGCCGCCCGAATGGCGCGGACACCGTTGAAGGAATCCTCGACGCCCATGCACTCGCAAGGCTTCACACCAAGACGCGCGGCTGCCGTAAGGAAGGTCTCGGGGTGAGGCTTTCCATGCTCCACCATATCTCCCGTGACCAGCACGTCAAAATAGTGTCCAAGTCCCGTTCTCTGCAGATTTTCCTCTGTCCGCACGGTGCGGGTCGCCGTTGCAAGCGCGATGCCAATGCCCTGTTCCTTGAGGTAGGTGAGTAATTCGACCACGCCCGGCTTAAGGGGCACGCCGTGCCGTTCGATCTCGGCATCGTAATAGCGAGTGCGAACCGCCATAAATTCGTCGTACGAGATCAGATCGGCAAAATTATCTTCAAAATACTGCCTGGTATCCTTGGCGTTGCGCCCCGTGCAGGCGGTGATCGCCTCCTCGATGGGGGCAAAGTTCAATTCCCTGCCGGCTTGGCGCCAAGCGTTGACGTAGATGCGTTCGGTGTCGAACAGTGTGCCGTCCATATCGAAAATGACCGCCTTGATCATTCTTCTCTCCCCCGGTATCAGTCGTTGAGTCTCTCGCCCAAAATGCTGCGGTACTTCTGATAGAAGGCTTCAAAGTAGCCCCCGTCCAGCGCCTCGCGGATCTTGCGGGTGAGATTATTGTAGAAGTACAAGTTGTGGGTGACCGCCAGCTGCATACCGACCGCCTCCTTGGCCTTGATCAGATGGCGCACGTAGGAGCGGCTGTAGTTGCGGCAGGCAGGACAGCCGCAGCTCTCGTCAAAGGGTCTGGGGTCCTCGGCGTACTTTTCGTTGCACAGATTGATCTTGCCGTGCCAGGTAAACAGATTGCCGTGGCGGGCGTTACGGGAAGGCATGACGCAATCGAAGAAATCAACACCCATATGCACTGCCTCCAGGATGTTGCAGGGCGTACCGACACCCATGAGGTATCTGGGCTTGTCCTTCGGCATATAGGGTTCCACCGCATCGATGATACGATACATATCCTCGGTCGCCTCACCGACCGCCAAGCCGCCAATGGCGTAGCCGTCCAGATCCAATTCAACGATCTTTTTCATGTGCTCAATACGCAGGTCCTCAAAGGTCGATCCCTGGTTGATGCCAAAGAGCAGCTGATGGCGGTTGATGGTGTCGGGGCTTGCGTTAAGCCGCGCCATCTCATCCTTACAACGCTGAAGCCAGCGCACGGTACGGTCGCAGGAATCCTTGACGTACTTGTAGGGCGCGGGGTTTTCAATGCACTCGTCAAAGGCCATCGCGATGGTCGAGGCAAGATTGGACTGGATCTGCATACTCTCCTCAGGGCCCATGAAAATGCGCTTGCCATCGATGTGAGAGGCGAACTTGACGCCCTCCTCGGTGATCTTGCGGAGTGAGGACAGAGAGAACACCTGAAATCCGCCGCTGTCGGTCAAGACGGGGCCTTCCCAATTCATGAATTTGCGGATACCGCCCATGCGGTGGATCAGCTTGTCGCCGGGGCGCAGGTGCAAATGGTAGGTGTTGGACAGCTCGACCTGGCAATCCAGCTCGCGCAGCTGCATGGTATTGACTCCGCCCTTGATGGCGGCGCAGGTGCCGACGTTCATAAATACGGGCGTCTGAATGTCACCGTGCACCGTGTGGAGCACACCGCGACGAGCGCGGCCGTCCGTCGTCAGCAGTTCAAACTTGGAGTTGCGTCCGTTATCAAACGGCGCTTCGGGCGCGGCAGGCTGTACTGCCTCCACGTCTTGGATGTTTTCGTTCTCGGTCATATTCGTACCTTTCTATCGTTAGCCGTTAGCTTCGTTCAAACTGATGATCCAGATTTTGTCGGGTCATCTCCATCGCCACGGGGCGTCCGTGGGGACAGTAGGTAATATCGGGCAATCGCATCATCTCGGCCACCAGCCACTTGACGTGGTCCTCGGGATAGACGCGGCCCGCTTTGATAGCGGCCTTGCAGGCGCCTTGATACAGTGCTTTTTCGAACAGGATATCGCGGGTGAGCGTGGCATTTCCCGTGTTGTGCTTGATGCGGTCGGCAATGGCGTACAGCATGTCCCCCGCCGCCCCGGCATCGATGCCGACGGGCAGTGCACTGACGCTGACGGTATTGCGTGCCGTTTCAAAGGCAAAGCCAATGGCCTCAAGCTCAGGGCGATACTCGGCGACAAGATCCACCTCGTCGCTCATCATCATGACCTCAATGGGAAGCATGAGCAGCTGCGACGTCGTATCGGTGCTATGTAATTTCTCCTTCAGCTGTTCAAACAGGATGCGCTCATGCGCCGCGTGCTTGTCGATGACCAGCATCTTGTCCCCCACCTCGACCAGCACGTAGGAGTGGAACACCTCACCCACGATGCGGTAATCGGGAACGACAGCAGGCTCGTTTGGCGCGTTGGTATCACAAGCGGCACCATCCCCCATCACAGGCACAGTCGGTACCACAGGGGGTTCGCTCTCCGCGGGGATCGCCGGCGGTACATCCGCGCACACCACGGGCGGCGTATCGGCATCACTCGGCATGGGGACGTCCTGCGGTGCGCTTGGCACAGGCGAGACTGCCACGGGAGCTGGTGCAGATATAGGCGCGGGAGCAACGGGTGCGCTCGACGCCGGCGCAGAAGGCTTTGGGGGCATCGGTTGCGACTTGCCGCCCAAATATTCCCGCACGTACTCCTCTGCCGTCAGACGCACGAAGGCGTCCTTCTTTTGAGCCGGGGGCGCGGGCGTGGGCGCCGGCGTTGTGATGCCGATCTGTCTGCGGGTGACCGACTCGTCCCTTGCATCGCGCACCGGCGCAAAGGCGTCCGACACGCGGCGGGAATTGGTCAGCGTCGTGCCGGGAGCGGTGCTGCTCTTCTTGTTTTCCGGTATTTTCAATTCGGGGCGCGTCTCGTTTTGCTCCAGCGCATGGCGCACGGTATAGTAGATCGCCTCGAAGATCATTTTCTCATTGCTGAATTTGACCTCCAGCTTAGCGGGATGCACGTTGACGTCCACGCGAGCCGGATTGAGCGTCAGATTCATGACGCAGGTCGGATATTTGTCGGGCGAGAGATAGGAGCAAAAGGCTTGCTCCAGGGCCGCCATGGCCGTCTTACTTTTGATCCAACGCCCGTTGATAAAGAAATTCTGGTAGTTGCGGTTGCCCTTGACGTTATCGGGGCGACCGATGAAGCCGCTGACGCCGATGCCCTCGTACTCACCCGAAATGGGAATGAGGCGGCCGGCAAAATCGCGGCCGAACACGGCGTAAATGGCACTTTGCAGCTTGCCGTCGCCGGCGGTGCCCAGCTTGATGTCGCCGTCAACGATCAGCTTGAAGGCGATCTCGGGATGCGACAGCGCCACGCGCTCCACGGCCTGAGTCACAGCCTGGGACTCGGTGACGTCCCGCTTGAGGAATTTGCGGCGAGCGGGGACGTTGGCAAACAGCGCCTCCACAATGACGGTCGTGCCGTCAGGACAGCCCGTTTCACGCAGGCTGACAATCTGCCCTCCGTGTGCTTCAAGAACGGCGCCCATCTCGGCGTCGCGTTGCTTGGACATGATACGGATATCCGACACCGACGCGATGGCCGCCAGTGCCTCACCGCGAAAGCCCAGCGTAAGGATCGCCTCCAGGTCGGTAGCATCCTTGATCTTACTGGTGGCGTGCCGACGGATGGCAACGGGAAGATCATCCGGCTCCATACCGCATCCATCGTCGGAGACGCGCATGAAGGTCACGCCGCCGTTTTGTATTTCGATGGTAATATGACGCGAGCCTGCGTCAATGGCGTTTTCCATCAGCTCCTTGATCACGGACGCGGGACGGTCGACCACCTCGCCGGCGGCGATCAGGTTCGCGACGGAAAAATCAAGTACGTTTATTTTGCCCATATCGGACCTCCTTTTCTTATATATTTGAGACAGTCTAAAATTTTAACCGACTGCGCCGCCGGACGCGCGTACAGCCGCGCGCCGCGCTGTGCCAGCACCTATGTACTTTCTTTGTCGCTGAACAAAGAAAGTACGAAAGAAAGTCAGCCAAAGGCTGCCGCCTTTGGAAACTGCTCCCTTGCCGCGCTGCAAAGGAAAAGACGAGAGATTGCATATAAACTCTTGATGCTGTGCCCCAAGTCTTGCCAACACGCGCGGCAGGCGAAGAAAGCAAGAAATTTTGCGGGGTGCCAAGGGGCATTAAGCCCCTTGGTTCACTTTCTTGGTTCATTCTTTCTTGAATGAGAAAGAATGAACATTTACGCTTTTAGCGAGCGCGCGTAGCTGGGCGAGCCTGTAGAAGAAGTTGCGGAAAATGTGAATTTTTCTTATCCGTTTTTCAGCCTTCTCTGCAATCCAAACAAAAGATTCATTGCCTCCAAGGGCGAGAGCGTATTGAGATCCGCCGCGCGGAGCTCCTCGATCACCTGCTCGTTGATGCAATCCTGCAAAGACAGCGTCATATCATCCTCTACAGGCTTGGCCACAGTCTTCACCTTATCCCCGCTCGTGCTGAGGTTCGTAGCCGACGCCTCGACCGTCGCGAGCACCTCACGGGCGCGCTTGATGACCTCGTTGGGCAGTCCCGACAGTTTAGCAACCTCAATGCCGTAGCTATCGTCCGTCGAGCCACGCACGATCTTGCGCAAAAAGACGATGCCGTCTCCCCGCTTTTTGGCGGCGATGTTGTAGTTGACGATACCGTCAAACTCGTCCTCCATGACGGTCAATTCGTGGTAGTGCGTGGCAAACAGCGTCTTGGCGCCGATCTTTTTGCCGTTGGTATATTCGACGATGGCACGGGCGATGCTCATGCCGTCAAAGGTGGACGTGCCGCGTCCGACCTCGTCGTAAATGATCAAGCTTTGCTTCGTCGCATTGCGCAGAATGTAGGCGACCTCGTTCATCTCCAGCATAAAGGTGGACTGCCCGCTTGCCAGATCATCCGACGCGCCCACGCGGGTGAATACCTTATCGACAATACCCAGCGTTGCCTCGCGGGCCGGCACGAAGGAACCGATCTGCGCCATGACGGTGATCAGTGCCACCTGACGCATATAGGTCGATTTACCCGCCATGTTGGGGCCGGTAATGAGCATCAGACGATTGTGCGTCGTATCAAGCTCGGTGTCGTTGGGCACAAAATAGCTGTCCTTGACGAACTGCTCGACAACAGGGTGACGACCGTCCACGATGGAGATACGGTCGGACAGATCCACCGTCGGGCGGACGTAATGGTTGGTCGCGGCCACCTGCGAGAGCGAACGGTACACATCCAGCTCGGCCAAAAGCGCGGCGGTCTTTTGCAACCGCTCCCCTGCCTCAGCCACCACGGCACGCACCTGCGAGAACACCTCGTATTCCAGCGTGCACACCTTATCGGCCGCACCGAGAATGGTAGACTCCTTGTCCTTGAGCTCCTGCGTGATGTAGCGCTCGCAGTTCGACAGCGTCTGCTTGCGGATGTATCGGTCGGGCGCCTGAGACACCAGCGACTTGGTAATTTCAATGTAATAGCCGAACACCTTGTTGTAGCCGATGCGCAGCGTCTTGATGCCTGTCGCCTCGCGCTCCTCGGCCTCGATCTTTTCGATCCAACCCTTGCCGTCTGCCATGACGCTGTGCAAGTAGTCGATATCGGCGTTGTAGCCGGGGGCGATCATGCCGCCCTCGCGGACGGAAAACGGCGGTGTTTCGACGATGGCGTGGTCGATGAGAGCAAAGATGTCCTCCAGCGTGTCAAGCTCCGCGTAAATGCGCTTCATAGCGCGGCTCTGACACTCCGAGAGCTTTTCGCGCAGCTCGGGCAAGATCGAGATGGTCGACGCCACTGCCCGCAGGTCCCTGGCATTGGCCGTGCCGTAGACGATCTTGGTGTTGAGTCGCTCCAGGTCGAGCACGCCCGAGAGTAGCTCCGAGATCTCCTCACGCAGCATATAATTGCCGACCAGTTCCTCGATTGCTCCCTGCCGCTCCTCGATGGCGGCGACGTTCAGGAGCGGATGCTCGATCCACTGGCGCAGCATACGGGCACCGGGCGCCGTTCTCGTCTTGTCCAAGACCCAGAGCAGCGACCCCTTCTTTTCCTTGGCACGCATGGTCTCGGTCAGCTCCAGATTGCGGCGAGTGTTCAGATCCATCTCCAGGAACTGTCCCTCGGTGTAAACACTCAACCCCTTAAGGGCGCCAAGATCGTTTTTCTGCATCTCGCGCAGATAATCAAGAAGACCGCCGACGGCGCAAATCAGAAGCTTGTCCTCCAAGAGGCCCTCGCGCAGGTTGTCCCCAAACTGCGAAGCAACCGCCTCGCGGCAGGAGGTATATTCAAATCGGCTCGCCTGGGCGTCGGTCAAGACAGCCTTGACGTGCGACTGGGCAAATTCAGCCACGGCAGACGCACGACTGCGAGGCACGTTGAGGATGACCTCGCTGGGGCGATAGGTGCCCATTTCAGACAACAGGCGGCTTTCCATATTCGCGCCCTGCAAAACGGTCGCAAACAGCTCACCCGTTGATACGTCGGCAAAGCAAAGCCCGTTGCCCTCCTCCGAGAAATAAACGGCGCACAGATAGTTGTTCTTTTGCTCGGATAGCATGCTCGGCTCGGTCAGAGTGCCGGGCGTAATGATACGCACCACCTCTCGCTTGACGAGTCCCTTGGCAAGTGCGGGGTCCTCCACCTGCTCACAAATAGCCACCTTGTAGCCTTTTTCGATCAGACGGGCGATATAGCCGTCGGCGCTGTGAAAGGGCACGCCACACATAGGGGCACGCTCGGCCTCGCCGCAATCCCGTCCCGTCAGCGTCAGCTCCAGCTCACGCGACACGCGAATGGCATCGTCGAAGAACATCTCGTAAAAATCGCCCAATCGGTAGAAGAGGACGTAGTCCTGACATTGATTTTTAACCTCAAAGTATTGCTCCATCATGGGAGTCATGGCACATCAGCTCCTCTGCCTTTGATTTTCTAAATTAGTGACAACCGCCGCAGGTCGCGCAGTTGTGCGTGCATCCGGGCTCCTGACCCGTGATGCGTGCGGTGATGATGCCGTTGATCTTGTTCATCAGGGCATTGACCTCCTCCTGCGCCCTCTCCAAGGCCAGGTAGGTCTCATTCTGGGTGATCGCCTCATACAGCTCGTTGATGCGGTTTTGGATCATGTCGATCATATGCGTGTCACAGTTGGGATCGACCGCTTCCTTTTGCATGGCGCGCTGCTGCACCTCGTATTCGATCACCAGCGTTTGCAGCTGACGGTCAGCCTCATAATTTTTGCGTGCCGCCTCAAGAGCGACCAGCTTTTCATCCTGCTTGAGCGCATCTCCCAGCGCCGTAGCCATTTCAAAAATATCCATTGTTTCTATCTCCTTTTGCAATATTTATACTTTCTCCCCGTACAAGGCGAACGCCTCGGCGCGGTCAATGCGGACGTTCACAAAGCATCCCGTGTCCTCGTCGTTTCCTTCAAAGAAAACGATTTTGTTGCCCTCGGTGCGGCCGTTATACATCGCGGCGTTGTTCTTGCTCACGCCGTCGCACAAAACCCGCACGATCGTGCCGACCATGGTTTGATTCTTTTCCGCCGCGATCTCGTTTTGAAGCGCCAGCAGGCGGTCAAACCGCTCGTTTTTGACCTTATCCGGGATCTGCTCCTCCATCGCCGCGGCGGGTGTGCCGGGACGGGGGGAGTAGATGAACGAGAACAGCATATCAAACTTCACGCGGCGTAGCATATCAAGCGTCGCCTCGAAATCCTCTTCGGTTTCACCCGGGAAACCGACGATAATATCCGAGGTGATGGTAATATCAGGCATCCGCTCGCGCAGGCCGTCGACGATGGACAAATAGCGCTCGGTGTCGTAATGACGGTTCATTTTTTTCAGGATCGCGTCACTGCCCGATTGCATGGGCAGGTGGAAATGGCGAGCAATGTGCGTGCCGTTTGCCATCGCGTCCATCAGCGCCACTGTTGCGTCCTTGGGGTGGCTGGTCATAAAGCGAAGCGTAAAATCGCCCTCGATGGCATTGAGATCCCGCATCAGCGCGGCGAAATCGTAGCCATCCTCGCTCCCCTTGTTGTAGGAATTGACGTTTTGCCCCAAAAGGGTAATATCGCGGTAGCCGCGCGCCACGAGATCCTTGACCTCGGCGATGATCTCGTCCTTGTTACGGCTACGCTCTCTCCCGCGCACGTAAGGCACGATGCAATACGAGCAGAAATTGTTACAGCCGTACATGACGGATACCCAAGCGCGGTAATCGCTGTCCCGCTTGATGGGCAGTCCCTCGACCACGACCTTACTATCGTTCTCGCTCTCGCGCGAAAACATACGCTTGCCTAAGGATAGCTTGTCCCAAAGGAGGCGGGGGAAATGGTGCAAAACCGTCGTACCAAACACAAAATCGACGTAAGGATAGCTCCGGCGCAGCGTTTCACGGCGATGCTCCTGAGCCACCATACAGCCGCACACGCCGATGACCATATCGGGCTTTTTGGCCTTGAGGTGCTTGTACTGCCCCACGACGGACAGCGCCTTTTGCTCGGCGTGCTCACGGATGGCGCAGGTGTTGACCATAATGAGGTCCGCCTCCTCGGCGCGTTCGGTCAAGGCGTAGCCCATAGCCTCGCACATGCCCGAGAGCTTTTCGCTGTCGGCTACGTTTTGCTGACAGCCGAAGGTCAGTATATAGGCCCGTCTGCGCTCATGCTCGAGCGCGTGGCGGTCGTTTTCCAGCCGCATGAGTTGCATGATCTCATCGTTTGTCATGTGAGCGGATGGGGATTGTTTTTGATGGTTCATTTGCTTGATACAAGCCTTTCCGAAAGGTAAAAATTCTTCGAGCTTTGTCTGCGATTGGGCACAAAGGCTCAATATAATATTATATAATATTTATTATATTTTGTCAAGGTGAAGGTGATGAAAAGCAAGTGGATCGGCTAAATTTCGGGCAGTTTCTCCTTTTGACGATCATACAGCGCGACTTCCGTCGCGCGCTGATCTGTACCGACTTTTTTGATGCTACTTCTTGGTGCGTCCCAAGAAGTAGCCAAGAAGGACGCCCGGACGTTCCCTCCGGGGCCTCCCTTGGCGTTGCCACGCTACAAAGAGAAGCAAGAGAGATCACATATTATGTTTTAATGCTGTGCTTCAAGTATAGCCAACACGCGCGGCAGGCGAAGAAAGCAAGTTTTTTTGCCCTTAAGTGAGCGCGAGTTTCTTTAACTCGCGCTTGCAAATGCTGAAGATGTATCTCTTCGCGTCGTGTTGCGCGAAGCGAAAGCGTAGCGCTCACAAAGACGCGCTGCGGGGTTCCAAGGGGTATTAGACCCCTTGGCTGATTTTCTTTCGTCCTTTCTTTGTTCAGCGACAAAGAAAGGACATAATGGTCTCACAGCGCAGCGCGCAGCTCGACGGAGTCGAGGTGGGCAGTATGCGCGTCCGTAGAAGAAGGTTTCAAAAAAATCAGTTAAACTCCCCTCCCGCAAAAAAAGGCGGCAAAGCAATTCAATGCTCTGCCGCCACCAAATCTTACCTTACGGTTTCTCTTATTCACTTAAAATCCAAATCAGGCAATCGGATTTCGCTCGACAAATTCACACAGGTGAAAAAATCGTGCTGATCTTATATACATCCTCCCGGCTTAACAGCCCCGCCTCAAAGGCTTCTCCGATGGTATAAAAGCTCCCACCGTGATAGGCATACACCGGTTGTCCATCGCTAAACCAGAGGGTATATCCTGCGACCTCTTCTTCCCGGATCGCCGCACCGTAATCAATTTCGTCACCAGCCATCATAACAATGTGGCACTCGCCGATCTTGCCCTCATAGCGAGTAATAATCATATCCGAAGGCTCAAAGCGGAGATCTCCTCCATAATTCTTTTCACACGTAAACTTACAATAGGCAATCTTGATCTCAGAGGCTATTGCTTGGTCGATGTTGGCACAATCATTCTTGTGGGGTCCCACCGGCGCAATCAGATCCTCCTGCTTGCCGCCCTCCACATACTCCTTGATGATCCTCACCAGCATATTGTTGAGCAGCTCGACGTTTTGCTCCTCTACGTCAGGCTTTTGATGCGAGCCGCCGATGCCGCTGTGATCGGTCAGGTAGGTGTAGGTGCCGCCCGTCAGCGCCGCCCAGGTGCGGAACAGCACCTGGCAGGTCGTGTTCACGCCGCTCGATGCTACGGGAATGATGCGAATGCCGGCCTCTGCCGCCTTTTTGATGGAAGCCGTGATGGAGCGGATCGTCTCTACGTTGTAGTGAGGCGGTGCGTCCAGCACCAGGAACACGAGCTTGACCGCCTCATCGTCCCATCTTGCCTGGTTGATGGCATAGTCCAGCGCCGTATCCACTGCCTCCTCATAGTCTCCGCCGCCTGCCGCATATTGCTTTGCCAAAAGCTTCACTGCCTCGTCCACGTCCTCGCGGAAGTCAAAGTAACGAAGCTCGTATTCGTCGCCCTTGTCACGGTAGAAATTGACGCTCGTGCGAACGGTCACGTTGCACTCACCCGCCACGCGACGGATCACGTCGCCCATTTCTGCCTTGAGATATTCAAGCTCATCCGACATCGAGCCCGTCGTGTCGATCATAAACATCACGTCCAGCTTTGTGATAGCCGTAGCGGAAGCAAGTTCAACCGTAACCGTGCGCTCGTTCCCTGTCAGCTGATGCGTCACGCTCTTGCCGTCGCGCCCGGTTACCGTGATGCGGGCAGGAGTTTTCATGACAGCCGAGCGATTGAGGTCGTAAAAGAGATACGCGTCGCCATCCGCGTCGGTAACAGCCGTATACAGCACCTCGCCCTGCGTATCCTGCAAAACCACGCCGGCAAGTGCCACGGGGCCATCCCCATTCTTCACCCGGACGTGAATGCGACGAGAGGCTACGAGATTCCACTTGGCCGCAATGTCATACCAGCCAAGGCCTTGGCCCTCCAGCTTTTCGACGAAGGCATCAAAATGATCGTTGTCGTTCCATTCCGAGCCGGTCAGCTGCCCCGCCTGCTGTTCAAAGGAGGTGCCTCCTCCCATGCCGCCGTGCGAGCCGCTCGCACCGCCGGAGGGAGCGCCCTCCGCGACCTCACCGTCCGCGACGTCATCCATTGCGCCGCCATACGCGCCGTCCCCCGGCGCCTCGGGCTTCAGTGCCTCATCCTTCATGGAAGGCGCACCCATGACACCATCCCAAAAAGAGGAGTTACTGTCGGCATTCGTTCCTACCTCTCCATCCACAAAGCCGTTTGACGGCTGCTTGGCGGCACAAGCAGCAAGGCTTGCCAAAGCAAAGCAAAGTGCCAAAAGTGCGCTCATTACGCGAATCATTCGTTTCATTTTCTCGTCTCCTTTCCCGTATTTGGGTCGTTGTACTCTATAAGACGTAAAAAAATCCAAAATGTTCCCTCTTTTTTGAAAATTTTTCATAAAAATTTCAAGGTCGGAGCAAAAGAATTGCTCCGACCTTGATTTGATCAGTTGCCCTCCCGGAATTTTCTGAGGACCTCGATCAATTGTATATTGTATATCTCACCGGCACCTGCCCATCCGGCGCTCAAGGAAGCCTTGCCGGCACGCAGCTCGTCGCCAAAGAAGGCAAAAGGACCTGCAACGCTACCGCTCTTAAGCGTATCCGAATAGATAAAGCCAAAGTCAAAATACAAATTCTCGCGGATAATGCCCAGCATCTCCTTGGAGTCTGCGTCCTGAGCAACGCGGCCCTGCAGGACGACCTCGTAGTAGGCGGGGATGACCGACTTCTTGCTCTCCGCACCCATAGCGTCCAAAACCTTGGCGCACATTTCGGGGAAGTGAGCCGATGCGGGGATGGCAAAGGAGGACAGACCGTCGTAAGAGTGAGACAGATATACCTCCTGTTCATCGTCATACATGGGGAACGGCAAAATGCCAAACTCCATGTAGGCACTACGAAGTGCCGTTGCATTCTGCAACGTACCCATCATAAACAGAGCGCCGCCTGCAGTGAAGATAGCCTGCATCTCAGAATAGTCACCGTCGGTCAGCTTGGAGTCGAAGGTGCCGTCCTGCTTATAGATCAGATCGTATAGGCTCTGATATACCGTATCTACCTTGACGTTATGGCCTTCGTCCTCATCCATAAAAATGATGTCAAACGTGCCCTCGTCGTTGCGCTCTGCAATGGGGAGACCGCAGGACGTAACAAAAGTGCGCATACAATGGCGGTTGATGAGCAGGCCGTAGGTATCTCCCGTATCCACAACGTCATTGCCGTCATCCAGGTAATAATCGGCCAGGATCGCAAACTGCTCCAGCGTCCAGTCACCGTCGCGGACCATCTGGTACAAATCTCCCAGCTCTAGGTCGAGCGCCAGCTGGCGGTTAAAGAAAACAGCGTACAGCTCTTCCCACATGGTCAGCGAAACGTCACCCGTGATAAAGTACAATTTGTCGTATACGGTCGCGTTTTCCACCCAGGATGCCGACCACCAGGGAGCATCCAGCTGGATGGTATCCTGTGCACGCAGGTTATAGTACTGATTGTTCAGCGTAAGGCCTGCATTATAGGAGCTGTGCGTCGCCGCCAGCTGGAACTGGTTGTCGTGTGCCGCAACCGAGCGGGACAGAGCTTGCACGTATTCGTCTCTTTGTACCCAGCTTCCGTTCACGGGAACACTGACGATATCCACGTGGAGGTACTCCTCAACACGGGCATTGCGGTTAAATACCGCCTTTTCTACCAGCGCGGACGCATCCTCACTGACGTCGATCTCGTAGGATTTGTCCAAACGGCAAAGAATATTAATGGTGTCATTCTGGAAATCGTCCGGCTCTACCTGCAAAAGATAGTCCGTACCCGTTTCGTCGGTACTACTGCCGGGGGGATTCGTGACGGGTGGCTTTTTGTCGTTGTTGTCATCCTTGCAGGCAACGATGCCGATGCACATCATCGTTGTGACCAGCAAGCAACACAACACGCGAAGCAAGAGATTGGTTTTCATAAGTATCTCCTTTTTCATCTGCTGAAGTGAGGACAAAGCCTACACTTACTTAATTTTATTATAGAAGAAAAAATGATAAAAGTCAACAACAACTTTTTATCAATCAAGCGCAATTTTATACTAAAAGAACAAAGCCCCGCGCATGGCGGAGCTTTGGTATTTAATATTCAAAAATATCGCGTGCCGGCAAGCCAAAATACGCTAAAATGCCATCGTACATGCCCTTGGCGAACAGCTCGGGGCTTTGCGCAAGAAGTGCCGCATCCTCACGGTTGCTGATAAAGCCCATTTCCAAAAGCACTGCCGGCATCGTGGCGTTCTTCAGAACGTGAAGATCGGGGTCCAGCTTCATGCCGCGGTTGCGCAAATTCGTAGCACGGACCAGCCCTTGCAGCAGCTGGTTGCCAAAGGCATACGACGTGCTGTTTTGCTCTGCGGCATACACCTCAATTCCATTGGCACTCTCGGATGAGAAGGAATTGGTATGTAGGCTGATGAAATATTCCGCCCCGAACTCCTGTGCTCCTCTTACCCGGGCCTCCAGGCTGGAGGTGTTGTCCGTACCCAGCACCGTGTCTGCGGTGGGGCGAGAGAGGCAGACCTCAAAGCGTCCGTCCTGCTCCAAAAGCTGTGCCAACAGGCGACCAATGGTGAAGGTCAGATCTTGCTCATACAGCCCGTTGCCCGAAGCACCGGCGTTGTGGTATCCGGTGGGGTTGTGGCCCTGATCAATGTAGATGCGTATTTTTTTGGTCGGAGCGATCTGATCCTGCAATTCTTGAATCTGCTTTTTCAGTCGCTCGATCTCTTGCTGCGCGGCTTGATTTGCAGCCTCCAGCGTGTCAATCTCCTCTCGCGACGCCGCATCGGCCGCCTTGAGCGCATCGATTTCTCGCTGTGCCGCCGCGATTGCAACCTTGAGTATATCGATCTTTTGCTGTGCCGCCGCATGACTGCTGCCAAGCGAATTGATCTCCCGCTGTGCCGCAGCGTTGCTATTTTTGAGCGAGTCAATTTCCTGTTGCGCGGCTTCGTAACCGCTTTTCAGCGTGTTAATTTCTTGCTGTGCGGCCTCATAAGCGCTCCTCAGCGAGTCGAGCACCTGCTGTGCCGCTTCGTTTCGGCCTTTCAGGGAATTGATCTCGCTTGTAAGCTCTGTCTTCAGTGCCGCATATTCCTCCATTGAGACAAGAGAGGTGCAACCGATGCAAGAAATCAGCATGAACGCCGCGACAAAGATCGTACACACGCCTCGCATCCAGGCACTTGCTCTTTCTGTTCTACGCCCGCCTTTTCTATGAGTACCGTTTTTTAACTGATCGTTCATCATATTTCTCCTTGCACGTTCGCTTGATGCCTTCCGGGCTCTCATTATATCATTTTTTGTCGATTGCGTCAAGGTTCTTTGTAAAAAACAGACGTCAGGTGTCGGATTTATATTCCCCATAAGTTGGCGCGCGTCGGTGAACGTCGATCACAAAAAACGGTATCACCGCCTTGTCACGATAATACCGTTTATGCTTGATCGGAACACCCCGATTCTGCTTGTTATCCCAGATGCTCCGCCAGCCACCGCTCGATCCCTCGGGCGGCCGCCTCCTCGTCCTTGCCGCTGACCTCGATGCGAACGCGGTCTCCTCCTTTCGCACCCAGTCCCATCACCGCCAACAGCCGCTTGAGCGAGGCGCTCTTGCCGTTTCGCATCAAGGTCATCGTCGCCTCACTCTCAAATTCCTGCACCAGCTTGACCAGCTGTCCGGCAGGGCGGGCGTGAATGCCCAACGGGTCCCCGATCAAAAATTCAAATTCCTTCATTTTTTTACCTCCGTGTCAATTTCAAAAGGGGATCCCCTGACATCACTCTTCCCTTCGCTACCACACTGATGTGATATTCCTGCGAGTTGGTAATGACCATGGGCGTTGCCAGCTCATACCCTGCCCGGGCGATCGCCTCACGGTCAAAGCGGATGAGCTCCTGCCCCGCCCGAACACGATCTCCCGACTCCACGAGCAATTCAAAATGCTTGCCGCCGAGCTCTACCGTGTCCATGCCGACATGAAGTAAAATTTCCGCGCCGCCCTCACTCACCAGCGTAATGGCGTGTCCCGTCTCAAACGTCTGATCCACCCGTCCGTCTATCGGCGCGCATAGCACCCCGGCCGCAGGAATGACACCAACACCCGTCCCTAAGATACCTCCCGCAAAGGTCTCGTCGCGAAGCGTCTCCAGGGGTACGACCTCCCCTGCCAAGGGAGAGGAAAGCATCTCCTCCCCGCCAGGTCTTTTCTTGCCGCCCTTATCTTTTTTCCACCAATTCATGCGCGTCTTCCTCCATCTCTCCCCATCTTTCCTTTTTGTCCCCCGCCCCAAGCGAAGGTAGCGTGCAAACCCGCTCCCGCACAGGCAATACAGCGCCGGGGGACACGGACAATTCCGCCACTCCCATGCGCAAAAACGACTCGGTCAGCGTCAGATCTGCCCCCAGCTCTCCGCAAATGCCTACCCAAATGCCCGCCCTGCGGGCGCTCTCAACCGTGTAGCGGATCAGGCGCATCACCGACTCGTGCTGTCCTTGGCACGCCTCGGCCAGCGCCGCGTTCTGTCGATCCATCGCCAGCGTGTATTGAGTCAGATCGTTGGTTCCGATGCTGAAAAAATCAACCAGCGGCGCCAGACGGTCGCTGATGATAGCCGCGGCCGGCGTTTCGATCATAATGCCGATCTCAATGTCTTGGGCATACGCTTCTCCCGCCGCGTCCAATTCCCGCTTGGCTCGGTTCCAAAGACCCAGGAGCTGCTCGACCTCGCGAGTGCTGGTGATGAGCGGAAACATAACGGCCAACCGACCGGAAGCGGACGCGCGAAGCAGGGCGCGCGCCTGCGTCAAAAACACCTCGGGACGCGCAAGGCTGACGCGGCAAGCACGCAGACCAAGGGCGGGATTTTCCTCGCGCGCCAGACCAAAATACGCCGCCTGCTTGTCCGCTCCTATGTCAAGCGTCCGAATAATTACCCGCTTGCCCGGCATGGATATCAGCGCCTGGCGGTATGCCCGAAGCTGCTCCTCCTCGTCCGGATAATCCTGCCGTCCAAGATACAGAAATTCACTGCGGAACAGCCCTATGCCATCCGCGCCGACCCTAACAGCCTCTTGTACCTCCCCCATACTCCCTACGTTGGCACAGATCTCCACCCGTTGCCCGTCCGGCGTGCGGCTCTCTCTGTCCCGGTATTGAAAGAGCTGTTCCCCTCTTGCCTGCGCCCTTTGCATGCGCTCATCCCATTCCTGCAAGATCGCATCATCAGGGTCTACGTAGATCAGCCCGCGCTCGCCGTCCACTGCCAGCATCGCCCCATCGACAACACTTGTCAGTAATTCCTCGCCCACGTCCACGACGGCCGGCAGATTCATGGAGCGCGCCAAAATGGCACTGTGCGAATTGGTCGAGCCCTTGGCCGTAACAAAGGCGAGAACGGCTCGGCGGTCCAGATTGACCGTTTGGCTTGGCGTGAGGTCTTCGGCGCAAAGGATGTACGTCTCCTCCGTTTCGTTTGATTTGCGCTCGACTTTTCCTTTCAGATGTCCCAGAATGCGAGCGGCAACGTCGCGGACATCCCCCGCCCGCTCCCGCATATATTCGTCTTCCATCCCCGAAAACAGTGCCTCAAATTGCTCCTTTGCCCGCATCAAAGCGTATTCGGCGCGATACTGCTGTTCCACGATTCCCCGCTGAACTGCCTCGTTGAAGTCTTCATCCTCTGCCATCATGGCGTGCACGCTGAAGATCTCTGCCTGCTCCGCACCGATCTCCCGGTACGACTGGTCATACAGCCTCTCCAGCTCCTCGACCGTCCGAGCACGCGCCGCCTCATAGCGTCCCCATTCGGCAGTGGGATCTGTGGCAGTGTCTCGCTTTACCTTTATTTCTTCATGCCTCAACAGGCGGGCACGCCCAACAACGACCCCGCCGGACGCACCCTTGCCTTGCAATGTCAACACGTCTTACTCCTCCGTTCCGCCGTTCTCTGCTTCGAACCGCTTATCTGTGGCTATTTTTGACATAGCCAATCGAATTTATACGCCGCCTGCTATTTTGCCGCACCGAAGCATTTTCAAAATACAAGAGCACTCTTGACATTTTGCTCTCCGTGTGCTACAATGATAAACGTCGCGGGTGTGGCGGAATTGGCAGACGCGCAAGATTTAGGATCTTGTGTTAATTCGTGCAGGTTCGACCCCTGTCACCCGCACCAAACACAAGGGACGCACCAGCCGGCGCGTCCCTTATATTCACTCTTGCAATTTGTCCCATTTTATGTTATACTTAATGACTGAAAACAAAAAACAGGAGTTTTATGAAAAAAAGAAGTTCTTTTACGGGCAAAATCGGGTTTGTCCTGGCCGCGGCAGGAAGTGCCGTGGGGCTGGGAAATATATGGCGATTCCCCTATCTTGCCGCCAAATACGGCGGTGGCATTTTCCTGCTCGTCTATATCATTCTTGCCGTGACCTTCGGCTTCACCTTGATGACGTGCGAGATCGCCATCGGAAGAAAAACAGGGTTGAGCGCCATCGGGGCGTTCTCCAAGCTCAATCAAAAATTTTCCTTCATCGGCGTCATTGCGGCCGCCATTCCCGTCTTGATCCTGCCCTACTATTCGGTCATTGGCGGCTGGGTACTCAAATACTTCGCAGCCTTTGTTTCAGGTAGCGGCATAGCAGCCGCGGGTGACGGGTATTTCAACGATTTCATCTCCGGCACAGGCGAGCCCATCCTTTGGTTTGCGCTCTACATCGCGATCACCATGGTCATCGTGCTGTTCGGCGTGGAAAAGGGCGTGGAAAAGGTCAGCAAGATCATGATGCCGATTCTGATCGTTCTTTTGATCTTTATCAGCGTTTACGCCTTGTTCACCCCCGGCGCGATGGAGGGCCTTGTCTACTACATCAAGCCCGATTTTTCCAATTTCTCCATCATGACTATCGTTGCGGCCATGGGACAGCTGTTTTATTCCATGTCGCTTGCGATGGGTATTATGATCACCTACGGCTCGTATATGAAAAAGGACGTCAACATTGAAAGCTCCGTTCACAACATCGAGCTGTTCGACACCGGCATTGCCTTTTTGGCAGGACTGATGATCGTGCCCGCCGTCTTCGCCTTTTCCGGCGGCGACAAGAGCGCCCTTTCCGCAGGTCCCTCGCTCATGTTCGTCACACTACCCAAGGTCTTCGAGCATATGTTCGGCGGCCAGATCGTCGGTGCCTTGTTCTTTCTGCTGGTTACCTTTGCGGCACTGACGTCGTCCATCTCCTTGGCCGAGACGGTCGTGTCCATGATCCAGGATAAATTGAAGATCGATCGAAAGATCACCTGCCTTATCGTCCTTGCTGGCGTTCTTTTGCTGGGTCTTCCCTCGGCACTCGGCTATGGCGTCTTGGGAGAGATCAAAATTCTCGGCATGCAGTTCCTTGACCTGTTCGATTTCATCAGCAACAGCCTGCTGATGCCCATCGTGGCGCTGCTGACCTGCGTACTCATCGGCTTTGTCTTAAAACCCCAAACGGTCATCGAGGAGATCGAGACAACCGCCCCCTTCAAGGCAAAAGGGCTGTTCACCGTCGTCATCA
Organism: Oscillospiraceae bacterium; assembly: GCA_015064395.1. Lineage (GTDB taxonomy): Bacteria > Bacillota > Clostridia > Oscillospirales > CAG-272 > SIG644. Next base: position 45,084 of record SVSH01000008.1, on the reverse strand, counting down.
AATATATCGCTCCCGTTTTTCTTGTCGTGATCTTTATCTCTTCCCTGCTCTCGGCGTTTGGGGCGATCAGTATATAAGATATCATTCGGCAAAAATACCAACAAAAAAGCACTTGCAATGCAAGTGCTTTTTTGTCTTCATCCACTTCAGTGGATATGATCCGACTCGTGGGGAAATCGTCATCTCTTCCAAGTGTCGTCATCGTATTCGTCTGTCAGGTTGATCGCATTGAGCGCCGGGTCGGTGACCGTCATTTGGGTGCGTATCGGATAACCATATCCGTCCCGATACCATCCGGAGGTATTGTTGAAAACAATGCTTTTCATATTTTTACAATACCGAAAGGCGTAAGCCTCAATCATCCTTACTTGATACGGAATCGTAATGGTCTCCAGCGCATCACAATGCGCAAAGGCAAGATTACCGATGGAGCGCACATTTTTACCAATGGTAACGTTTTTCAAGCTGTCCAGATGAGAAAACGCCTCGGCTTCGATCTCCGTAACGCCTTCGCCTATCACAACGGTCGTCAAATTTTCGCACAAGGTAAATGCGCCTCCTTTGATGGCGACAACACCGTCGTCAAGGACGATTTCCTCCATCATAGTGCAACCGAAAAAAGCGCCGTTGAGAATGATACCGTCCGTAACCGTCACCTTTTTCAAAGATGCCGGGATGTAGTAAATCTCTGACCGATGATATCTATCAAGACGGAACATCTGCTCTGTTTTTGCGCCACCGGGATAGGAAGTCTTGCCAAAGATATATCCCAAGGGATATTGCTGCTCGGATGTCGGATCTTTCTTGCAATCGCCCACGAAGGGCAAGGTCATATTCTCAAGCGACGAGCACCCGGAAAATGCAGCTATGCCAATATTCGTTATGCTGTCCGGAATGATCACGGACGTTAATTGGTCAGCATCTTTGAACGCATGGGACAAAATTTGTGTCACCGCTTTGCCGTTGTATGCTTCGGGAATGGTGATTTCATGTTCCGTTGTATTGGTGTACGAACTGATGCCATAAGTTCCATCGGACAAAAGCGAGAACACATAGTCGGTATTGTCCGCGCCTTGATCGTCCGTTGTATCCGTGGACACAGAGCCTTCGGATCCCTCGACACCGTCCAAGCTTGATTCTCCCTTGTCATTTCCGCTATTTTCCGCGCACGACGTCATACCGAAAAGAACCAACATGGCAAAAATAAGTGTAACCAATCGCAAGCCTTCTTTTTTCATCCAAGCTCCTCCATAAAAAATATGCGCCATATCGGCCCGGGGCAAGTCTTATTGGCGCAGATACGCGTCAATCGCCCGCGCGGCGGTCTTACCCGCGCCCATGGCAGAGATGACGGTAGCCGCGCCCGTGACAGCGTCACCGCCGGCATACACACCACAGCGGGAGGTCAGTCCATCTTCGTCCACGACAATGCCGCCTCGGCTGTTGACCGCAAGGCCATCGGTGGTCGATTTGATGAGAGGATTGGGCGATGTACCGATAGACATAACAACGGTATCCACCGCCAGCTCAAAGGCGCTGTCGGGGATCTCGGCCGGGCGTCTTCTGCCCCGCTCGTCGGGCTCACCCAACTCCATTCTCACACAGCGCATACCCGTCACGAAGCCATTTTTCGGATCGCGAGGGTCAGCATCGTTGTGATACCCCAGGATCTCGGTCGGATTGCAAAGCAGGCAGAACTCAATGCCCTCCTCCACCGCGTGCTCGACCTCCTCGCGGCGGGCAGGCAGCTCCTCCATGGAGCGGCGATAGACGATATAAACCTTGTCCGCACCCAGGCGAAGCGCCGTTCTGGCCGCGTCCATGGCAACGTTTCCGCCGCCCACGACTGCCACGCGTCCGCCCTTCATCACAGGGGTGGTGGGCTCTTGCAGATAGGCCTTCATCAAATTGCTTCTCGTTAAAAATTCATTGGCAGAATAGACGCCGCACAGTCCTTCACCGGGGATGCCCATAAAGTTGGGAAGTCCCGCGCCCGAGCCGATGAACACAGCCTCATAACCCAAGTCAAACAACTCATCGACCGTCAGCGTTTTGCCGATGACGACGTTGGTCTCCATACGCACGCCAAGGGCCTGCAGTGTCTCGATCTCCTTTGCCACTATGGCCTTGGGCAGTCGGAATTCGGGAATGCCGTAGACGAGCACGCCGCCTGCCGTATGCAGGGCCTCGTACACCGTCACCTCATAGCCGACCTTTGCCAGATCTCCCGCGCAGGTCAAGCCCGAGGGGCCCGAGCCAACCACGGCCACGCGGTGACCGTTCGATGCAGGGCGCGTCGGTGCTTCAAGGCTGAAGGTGTTGTGCCAGTCGGCCACAAAGCGCTCCAGTCGTCCGATGCCAACGCTCTCCCCCTTGATGCCGCGCACGCACTGCGCCTCGCACTGCGTCTCCTGGGGGCACACGCGGCCGCACACAGCAGGCAGCGAGGAGGACTCTGTAATGATCTGATACGCCCCCTCAAAGTCGCCCTCCTTGATCTTGTCGATAAAGTCGGGGATGCGAATATTCACAGGACAACCCTTGACACAGGGTCTCGTCTTGCAGTTAAGGCAACGGTTGGCTTCGTCAATGGCCGTCGCCTCATCGTAGCCCAGTGCCACCTCGTCAAAGTTGTGGGCGCGCACCTCGGGGTCCTGCACCGGCATAGGATTGCGCGTGGGAGTCATATTGGCCTTTGCCATATCAGCGCACCTCCTTCCGATACAGGTTGCAGGTCTTCTCGTGGGCGTGGCGCTCGAAGGGAGCGTACATTCTGCTCCGCATCATGGCCTCGTCAAAATCGACCTCATAACCGTTAAAATCGGGACCATCCACGCAAGCGAACTTGGTGACCTTTTTGCCCTCGACGTTGAGCGTCAGGCGGCAGCCGCCGCACATCCCCGTACCGTCGATCATGATGGGGTTCATCGATACGGTGACGGGCGTGCCGAAGGGCTTGGCTGTTGCCACCACGTATTTCATCATGATCAGAGGGCCAATGGTGATGATCATATCAAACTTCTCGCCCTCGGACAGCATGCGTCCCAAGGGCAGGGTCACGTTGCCCCGCTCGCCGTAAGAGCCGTCGTCCGTCATGATAACGAGGTCGTCCGAGCAAGCGCGGAACTCCTCCTCCAAGATGACCAGATCGCGGCTTCTGAAGCCGATCACGGAGGTCACTCTCGCCCCGGCCTTGTGCAAGGCCTGGGCAATGGGGAGAGCGATGGCGCAGCCGACGCCGCCCCCAACGATGCACACCTTCTTCAGCCCGTCCAGGTGAGTCGGCTCACCCAAGGGGCCCACGAAGTCAGCGAGGTAGTCCCCCGCCTCCTTGTGCGCCAGCTGCTCGGTGGTCGCGCCGACGATCTGATAGATGATCTTGACCGTCCCGGCCTCCGTGTCCACTCCGGCCACCGTCAAGGGGATGCGCTCGCCGTCTTCATCCACGCGCAGGATGATGAACTGTCCGGGCTTTGCTCGGCTTGCCACCAGCGGCGCTTTGACCCAAAGCTGGACCACCGAGGGATTTAAAATTTTTTTATCTACAATTTGGTACATACTCACACTCCGTTCGCGCCATAGCGATATGTCGCTTTGCGCTATGGTATATCGTCTTCCTTCATGGACAAAGCCTGATCGGAAACGCTTTCGTGAGAATATCATACCACACCTTGCTCTAAAAATCAAGCCCCTGACCCCACCTTGCATTTTTATCTTTTCCGTGATATAATAAAAGCACCAACCCAACCGCGCGCAAAGGAGGTACTATGCAAGAACAATCCTTGGCAAAACAAAACAGCCTCGCTCTCTTTGCCTTTTTGGCAGTTGAGCTTGTGCTTTACGCCCTGATTCTGACCACCGGCGGGAATTTATTGGTCGCCGTCTCCTATATCTCCATCGTCCTATGCTTTTTATACGCTCTTTTCCATCTCAAGAACGCCCATCGGTTGATGGTTGCAGCCCTGGGCTTTACCGTCGTTTCCGATTACTTTCTTGTCGTTTGTCAACCTCCGCGGCAGCTGCCTGCTATGATCTTTTTTTTGATCGTTCAGCTTTTATACGCCCTTCATCTGCAACGCAAGCCCCGTCGCCGTCCCATTTTGGTACTCCGCATCGCACTCACGCTTGCCATTGAGATCATCGCTCTGATCGTGCTGAAAGAAAACACCGATGCTCTCGCCCTTGTTTCGGTCGCTTACTACGCCAATCTTGCGGTCAACCTGCTTGCCTCCTGCCTTCCTACAGGACGCGATCCTCGCCTTCCCATCGCCTTTTTGCTGTTTCTTCTGTGCGATACCGTCATCGGTCTGCAGGTCGCCAGCGGGGGCTATCTTGCCATCCCCGAGCATTCCCTTTTGTATCGCATGTTGTTTATGGATTTCCAGCTCTCCTGGTTCTTCTATCTGCCCTCGCAGGTGCTCCTGACACTGAGCGCGGCGCATCCAGTAAAGCCACCCGTCGAAACAACTAAATCCGACGGAGCATAATTATGGATATTCACTATTGCCTTTCCCCGTCAAAATATGATATAATAATTTACTCCCCATAAAGAAAGGAAACAGCCATGAAACTTCGATCCCTTCTGTTGCTGTTGGCGCTTCTTATGTGCCTTGGTGCCCTGGTTGCCTGCCGCAACAACACCCCTCCCGACGTCAGCGTCACCCCCGGCGGTGACACCGAACAGGATCCCCCCCCAGAGGGAGGAGATGACCCCGGCAATCCCGGAACGCCCGGCGGAAATACCCCCGGCGGCGACACCGAAGTCAATGACAAATATATCTATCCCGAGGAAGAATATGAAGCCCCCCTTGAGCTGTTTGGTAAGTGGGAGGATAACTTCGCCCCGGGTCAGCGCACCAACAAGTACGGCGTTGTCGTATCCCAGGCGGCAAGCGGGCTGTACACCCAGACCCGCGGAGAGGTCGCTACCGACGGACCGCGCACCTATGCGTCGGTCGACCACGGCTATTCTGCCGCAATGCACCTGAACGTGGACGCCTACGTTGTTTCTCCCCAGTACAAGAAGGAATTCGACAAGGCCGGCTACAAGCTCATCGGTATGAGCGGTTCCTTCAACAAGTCCGAATACAGCAAAAATCACCCCGAGGTGCTGCAGACCGGCGCGGACGGCAAAACGGATGCCTTTTGGGGCTCTTCCGTCCTGACCCGCGAGGTTGTAGAGTTTAACATTGACGCCAGCCTGCGCGACCGCGTCAGAAACGGCAACTGGACCGTCGGCTACGTCGAGCCCGAAATGTTCCGCTACGGCACCTATGGAAAGGCTTACAAGGATCTGTGGGCGCTCAAGTACGGTGAGGAATGGAGCGATCCCGCCGCGACGGTCCGTTCCGTCTTCCTGTCCCAGCGCCTGAACGTCTGGACGCACACCAACGCGATCAAGATGTATTCCTCCTTTATCAACCAGAACGAAAAGAAAAACACTCCTCTTCTCTACTCGCTCGCGCCTCACAGCACCCTGGCCTATGCGACCTATCCCAACGGCATCACCGACGGCTACGTGCATATGATGGGCACGGGGCAGGTCGAATCCGTGACGGGTCAGACCTGGAGTAATACCATCCAGAACGCCATTCGCTACGAAGGCATGGACCGCACCGCCACCTTTATCAACGCCTACGTCGATTACGGCACGTATCTGGACGCCGTCAACTATTACGATACCTATTTCTTCGCCCTGTGCGATCCGATGTCCGACACCTCCGCAACCCTTTACGATGAATCGTACTGGAGAGAGCTGTGCCATCAGCAGTTGGTCGCCTCCATGATGTACTCCGAGATCAACGCATGGGAGCTCATCTGGGCCAACCGCTCCTTCATGAACGTATCCCCCGACTACCGCAGTGAGCAGCTCAATATTCACAACGCACTGCTTGAGATCTCGGGAGCGGAATACAAGGCAACTGCCGGTACGCCCGGTATCACCTACCTGTTGGGTGACACCCTGACCTGGCAGGATCCCAACAAGCGCGACTTCGGCGAAAACGCCTACGACGGCTTCTGGGGCGTTGCAGGTCCTTTGGTATACGACGGTATTCCGCTCCGCACCATGGCGATGGAGCTCATCACCAAGGCAGAGGATCTGGAGAACGTCTCCGTCCTGATCGTATCCTACGACAACCAAAAGCCGCTGTATGAGGAGCTCAACGTGGCGATCGCCGATTGGGTCAAGAAGGGCGGAACCCTTTTGTACCTGGGCGGTCCCGACGAATATCTGACCATTCCCGAGGCTTGGTGGAACCGCGAGGGCAAGGGCGGCTCGCTCACAGCCAACCTGCTGGACCACCTCGGCCAGGGCTCCACCATTTCCGCCAAGACCCTGACGGGCGGCAATCGCGGCCTTGTCTGGAAGGGCGGCGAAACGGCTGCCGATGCCGGTGACTATGCCGACGGTCTGCTTAAGGCAGGTGGCGATAACTTCACCTACTACTACGAGGGCACCGGCTTTGAGACCATCCTTGAGACGGAAGACGGCAAGGCCGTTGGCATCTCCTTCGCCGCCGGCGAGGGTCAGGTGCTCATGGTGGGCTTGTCCACCACCGACTACAGCGACAGCGCGGCTGCGGCTGACCTGATGCGTATGCTGACTGCCAAGGCCACCACCTATACCGATTACAGCTACGTCACCTCGGATGCCTTCGTCGTCGAGCGCGGTGATTACGTGGCTCTCTATCCCCTCAATGGTGATTACCGGCTGGAGGGTACTTACGTCAACATCTTCACCCCCGACCTTCGCATGGAGATCGACCCCGTCGTCAAGGCGGGTGAGGCGGCTCTCTACCTGCGCGTCAAGAGCACATCTGAATTGACCGTTCCCACCGTGATGTTCGCCGGCGGCTTCGTGCAGTCGATCGAACAGACGGCTAACATGACCAATATCACGCTCTACGCCGCTGAAAACGCACTGATTCCCATCCGCATCGCCGCGCCCGAGGGCATGGTCCCCACCGTTTCTTCCGTCTCCTTTGACGGCAACGACACCCGCGCCGAGCAGATCTGGGATCCCGAAACCAACTCCCTTGTGATCCGAACCTTCTCCTCTCCCTCCAAGTATGCGACCGTAACAGTCGCCTGGAGAGAAAACACCGAGCCCTTGCACGACGTCGCCTACAAGAGCTTTAAGGTGGACGTCAATTCGAGCGGCGCGGATGCTTCGCTGATCCACGTGAACACGGGCGGTGCGGACGGCAAAAAGCGCTACTGTGACGGAAAGAGCGAGATCATTTGGAAAATGGACGTCTCCCGCTTCCGCGGCTTGACCATTGCTGTGGCCCTCTCGCAGAACTACATGCTTGAGGTCTCGGGCGACGGTGTCAACTGGCAGACGGTCATCAACTACCGTGACATTTCCACCATGAACGCAACGACCGGCACCAATGACGGTATCGCCTGTATCCTGGTCGGTGCTTACGCCAATATCAACTCTACCCTGTACATCCGCTTGAGCAACGCCAACGCCAAGACCAACGGCTCTTGGGGCGGCGCGATCAAGTCGTTCACCTTCCAGTATCTCGTCTCGGACGAGAGTGAGACCTTGACGATCGAGGATCTCAAGCCTGTCAATTAAAACAAAAAAAGAGGTCTGCGAAAGCGGACCTCTTTTTTTGTGTTCAGGCAGCCGCACTCTCGGCCACGGCCTTGTTCTTTTTGCGAGTGATCAGCCAATGCGCCCCATAAATGACGCCCAAATAGACGGCCACCACGGGAACGACCAGATACATATACCAATACTCGTGCGGGATGATGCTGTAGAACAGCTGCAACAAGGGATTGGCGGGGGTGATGGAGAACATATAATTGACCTGGATGATCTCCCCCGATGGATTGGTGATACCGCCCTTGAGGCAATAGTTATTGACCAGGACATTGATGAAATGGATCACCGTATAGCTGACCATCGTAATAATAATGGTCGAGATGATACATTTGGCCCTGAGCTTGACGAGGCCCAGCTTCATGAGCAGGATCGGGATACCCAACTCAAGCACGTGGGGGAAATAATAGAAGACGAACGTCCAGCTCAGTAGCTCAAAGCCGGCCGAGGCGTCATTGATGATGATGGCAAACAGGGCGCCCAGCGACCAAAGCAGCAAGAGGTTACCCAGCTTTTCACTGCGCAGAAGCACCGCAAAGGGTAATGCCAGAGCATTGAGCGAGCACAAATGCAGCGGCAGATATTCCAGGGGTGAGCCCCAATTCAGCAGGTTGAACAGGATCGCGGCGATTCCCGAGAAGGACAGAATGCCCAGCACGATCATTTGCGTGCGGCGCGAGCGGCCCTTCAGTGCAAAATACAGTGCGATATTCAACAGCGGTGTCAAGATAATCGTAATAATATGAACAGTGCCAAACGTACCCCAGGTCATTTGAAAACTTCCTTTGCGTGTAATAGTCAGGACATCGATCATTGATATAAAAAGATGTCAAACGCATTGATTATACCCTAAAAAACGACAAAAGTAAACAATCTTTAAGATTTCTTAAGAATTACCCAACCATTCAAAAAAGTCGGGTCGCCTGCCAAAGCAAGCGACCCGACCTTTCAGTAAGTATTATACGCAGCCCTGCGCCTTCATGGCCTCTGCGACCTTGATAAAGCCTGCGATGTTCGCGCCGGCCACCAGGTCGTCCTTCAGGCCGTACTCTGCGGCGGCCTTGACCGAGTTGTCGAAGATGTTCTTCATGATGGTCTTGAGCTTGGCATCGACCTCGTCCGCCGACCAGCTGTAGCGCATGGAGTTCTGGCTCATTTCCAAGCCGGAAACCGAAACGCCACCCGCGTTGACTGCCTTGGAGGGCGCAACGACCGTACCGTTTGCCTTCAGATAAACCACAGCCTCGTTGGTGGTGGGCATATTGGAGACCTCGACGTAATACTTGACGCCGTTGGCCACGATCTTCTCTGCCTCGACCATACCGACCTCGTTCTGGGTCGCGCAAGGCATCACCACGTCGACCTTGACGCCCCACGGCTTCTCACCCTTGAAGAAGGGCACGCCGAACTTATCCGCGTAGTCCTCGACACGGTTGCGGCAGGAAGCACGCATCTCCAGCATATAGTTGATCTTTTCCTCGGTAGCCACGCCGTCAGCGTCGTAGACGTAACCGTCAGGACCCGAGATAGTCACGACCTTACCGCCCAGCTCGTGGATCTTTTTGACAGCACCCCAAGCTACGTTACCGAAGCCGGAAATGGCGAAGGTCTTGCCCTTGATGTCGTCGCCAAAGTGCTTGAGCATCTCGACCGTGTAATAAACGGCACCGTAGCCGGTCGCCTCGGGACGAATGAGCGAGCCACCGTAAGGAATGCCCTTGCCCGTCAGAACGCCGGTAAACTCGTTGGCAAGTCTCTTGTACTGACCGAACAGATAGCCAACCTCGCGCGCGCCAACGCCGATATCACCCGCAGGAACGTCGGTGTCCGCGCCGATGTGGCGGAACAGCTCGGTCATAAAGCTCTGGCAGAAGCGCATCACCTCGGCGTCCGACTTGCCCTGGGGGTCAAAGTCAGAGCCGCCCTTGCCGCCGCCCATGGGGAGCGAAGTCAGCGAGTTCTTAAAGGTCTGCTCAAAGCCCAAAAACTTCATGATGGACGCATTAACGGAGGGATGGAAGCGAAGACCTCCCTTGTACGGGCCGATCGCGCTGTTAAACTGAACGCGGAAGCCGCGATTGACCTGCAGCTTGCCCGCATCATCCATCCACGGAACGCGGAAGGTGATCTGGCGCTCGGGCTCGACCATGCGGTCAACGACACCGGCGGCAACCAGGTCGGGGCGACGGTCGATGACGGGCTCGATCGATTCGAAGACCTCGGTTACGGTCTGAATAAACTCCGGTTCGCCGGGGTTGCGGCGCTTGACGTCTTCGAGCACACTCAAAAGATATTGATTTTTCATATAAATTCCTCCCAAACAAAATGATGCCAAGTCGGCAACAACTTGCGTTTTATTTTCTCTTATGTTGGTATTATATACCGTCGCCAGTCTTTTGTCAATAGTTTCGTGCAACAAAAAGCAATCAATCCTTCAAAAAATCGACAAAAGGCGAAGCCGCAAACAGCGGCCTCGCCTCCCATCGATCGTTTTGCTTAAGGATAGACATATCTTCCCTGACCCGACTGCAGTGCCAGGTCAAACAACGTGTAAGGATCAACGTACACGTAGGTATAGCCGTCTTTCTTTGCATTGGCATATTCAATAAATTCTTCGATGCAGTCGTTGACATCAGAGGGGGCTCTGACTACCGTACGGTAAGCCGAGAAGTTGGTTCCCGTCCTGGTAATATAGTCATACATTTTTTCCAGCTGCGTTACGCCGTTTTCGTCCGGCGTGGAAGGATTCTCCGGATTGATGCCGTTCATCAGGTGCATATATACCGTTTCGCTATCATAGATTATGAGCTTCTGCGACGAATCGTTGTGGAAGGAGCCCACCGGCGCGATCTTGGCATACGCCTTCAGAATGGCGTCCGTCAATTCATTACTACCATTGATAATAAAGCCGACGATATCCATGTCAAACTTGCTCAGATAAGGCGCATTGAATGCCACCCAGGAGTCATATTCAGGGAGGAGCGAGGGGATGACGTAACCCGCACCGCTGTCCCCCGTTACGATATAATCGTTTTCGGTCATATTTTCATAGACGTAATCAAACACCATCGGAACACGGTCGGACAGGTTGGGATTGAAGCCCCACATCAGAGGATATTCGCCACGGCCGGGATCCTTGAAGAAGGTGGGAATATGCTCCTTCATCCAGGCAGAGGAGTCATAGTCGCCCATATAAATGGTGAAATAACGGACGTTGGGATCGTAGGTCATCTTCTCTGTCGGACGGTTGTTGGTGTGCGTTGCCGACAGCTGGTACTGGCAGTAAACAGACGCATTGGTCATCCAAGCAGGGTGAGCGGCATCTGCTTCCTTGACACAGTTGTATTCCGAGATCACCTCAACGAATTCCCATTCCAGCGTAGTGGGGACGCGAGAGCCCATATCGAGGGTCGTGGTATACTTGATATACCAGGGAGGGAAGCCCATAAACTTGGTCATTTTGCCGTTATTGCGGTCGAACATCGTTTCCAAGATCGTTCGCAGGGTAGCGGCATCCGTGCCAAGGGGCTGATTGGGATCGTCGCAAGGCGCTTCGTCATCGACACAAGTCAGATCGATGAAGAAGCATTCGTGATAGATGTAATAGTCGTGGCTGTAGAGCTGGTTGATCTGCGGCGTGGGAGTTCCCTTGTTGGCGCGGAAGGTCTCATAGATGTAGTTGCCGGGTGTGCAGGAAGCACCGTCCAGCACGTAAGCGATCATACCGGAGTTGCACTTGTCCATATAGAACTCGAGCGCCCACAGGTAAGGGTCGCACTTGATCGAGCCGGACGAGGGAATGTCGGTGTCGGGAATGGTGCCCTCGCCGGTAAACATGTTGGTTAAGTCCATCTTAACGGGGACATCCTCGGCAATCAGCCACTGATACAGACTGTTCTTGTCCTCGCTGTATTGGACGGGCAGGTAACCATCGACACTGCATATCGTTGCGGCAACGTTGGCTGTCGAGGGAACGTTCGGATCCCAAGCAACGATACCGACTGTTTTGATCTCCTCTCCGAAGGCACGCCAGAACGTATCCCAATCAGCGATTTCGTCTACATAATATCCGTTCAGCAGCTTGCCTTCTGCCTGGATATATTCGAGCCAGAAGTCATCCTTGCTGTCAACGTCCCGGTAGATATAGCTGTTCTTCTCCTCGGCTTGCTTGTTCCAACGCCCCTGCAGGCTGGTGATCAAGCGGGCAATATCGTTATAATTGCGCTGATCGCGGTCTGCCTTTCCGATCGTTTTGATGGGGGAAATAAGGTAAACGGTTGGCGGATACTCAAATTTCTCACGCAAATTCAAATTCTCGGGAATGGCAAGATCGCTCTTGGTATAGCTTTCGGTTGCCTCGTCGTAACCGAGATAAGCCTTTGCAAAGTAGGCAACGGCTTTCTCAAAGGCTAAGGCAGAGCCGGCATCGATCAGGATCTTCTTGCCGGTGAAGATGATGACGAACTCATCGTTGGCCAGATCCGTGGGAAGCTGTGCCGTTTCGGGGCGATTGGTGCGTCCGACCAGGATCTCATAGTATTCGCTGTTGTCGTCTTTATCGTAGTCGTCAAAAATTCCAATTTCACAGCCGGTAGCATCAATGATCGCACGGCGCAGCTTGGAGGCCGCGGCGGCATCAGGGGCACCCGACACGGACAACTCACTGCGAACCACGCGGTACTGCGTCACGCCGTCCTTGATAATGTCCACCGTAGGAACCGTTTTGTCTTGGCAGGCCGCAAAGAGCACCGTCGCGCTCAAAAGAGTCGCCAAAATCAAAAATAGGGGTAAAAACCGTTTCATAATAACCTCCGTTTGGTTGATACCTCTATTATAACGGATTTCGGCACAAAAAGCAATAGGTATCCTAAAAAAACCAAGGGTCCAACATGGGCCCTTGGTTTGGTTATCGTGGTAAATATTTTCGCTGCAGACGCCCGAGAAGCTCAGCCAACGGAACGATAAACATTCCTCCCGCGATATTGCCGGAAAAATGCAGCATATCGAACACAAAGCCGTTTGCGATCCAGGTGAGCATCCCCTGCCATCCAAGGCCAAAAACCAATGCTTGAAAGGGCGCGTAGAGCACCCCAAAGAACAAGCCGTGCAAGGCGCACACTAAAGCATACACCACGCAGGCACCCGGTCCTGACATTTGCCGCGGCAACAGCATCACCACGCCCCAAAGGATGGTCCAAATGTATAAATACGGCACCCACCAGGTCGCAAAGCCGCAAAAAATGCCGTTGAGAAAGACGTAAATATACAACGGTATCAACGCCTTGTAGCGGAATACGATGGTATATACCACGGTCAACATTCCGAGCAGGTGAATGTTGGGGAATACCTCCAGAACGATTTTGGAGCAAAACATAAGGGAGCCCAGCATGGCAAACAGCACCATTTCAAAGATACGTCGAGAGGTGCGGGCGCGGGCAGATCGCCCCGCTTCCCTTTTATTTTGCGTATGTAATCTCATAGCGCTCGCCATCGGCGATGGGCGTCATGTCCATACCCGTCATCAAGTACTCTCCGTTCTTGCTGAGAGACCAGTAGCGCTGGTTGACGTCGTAGTCGGCCAGCATGCCGTTGACGCGCTTGACGTACAGACCGTAAGGTCCCTCGTCGCCCGCGATCAGCTCATGCTCCAAAAGGGCTTCCCCCAGCATTTTCTTATCGGTATGGATGGTAAAGGAGATGGATTGATCCTCTGCAAAGACCTTGACCGTTACGGTCTTCTCGCCCTGACCAAGCTCTTGGTCGCAGAGATAGCGGGCGTCGGCCCACAAGCCGGTAGGTGTTGCCTCTCCGGGCGTTTGATCCCCTGCCCCGTCCTCATTGCCGGCGGGCTGCTCGACGTTGCCATCGGGCGTATTGTTGCAGGCGACCGTGCCAAAGAGGCAGGTAAAGCACAACAGCAGTGCAAGGACACAATAAAATTGACGTTTCATGATTTTTACTTCCTTTCGTGTTTTGATGCCACAAAAAGGATAAAACAAAAGCACCCTCCACGGGGTGCAACGTCATGACGAAAAAGGATACCCTGCCGTATCCGCTTGTCCGACCGCGCTCCCCACTTGCCCAAGAGTTTTTTGTCAGGCACAGACCGATAAGCATTCCGACTGACAGGCGCAAAGCGCCTGATCACGGCAATGGCTGTTGTCACGGATTTACACCGTTGTTTCCTTATCCCCGGGCACGGCCGTCGCGCGGCAGGCCCGATTTTCCGCCAAGGCGGAACGATCTGCGTTATTCTTTTGTGTGGGTGTATTATAGCACAACAAAGGAACGTTGTCAAGAGGGGATTGGCCCCATTCCTCACCAAAGAAAGTCCCGCGGAGACAATCTGCCTCCGCGGGATACTTGTGTCATTACTTGCTGGCAACCAAGGTTGCTTCGTCCTTAATATTGATGGTAATTCTGTTATAAAGCGCCAAAGTGCCTCCGTTGTGTTCGTAAGAGGTTCCGTTCCAGCGCATCATGTTGATAATGGTCAAATTGCCGCTGTTCATAACAATCATCGGGGATTTGGAAGAACCGTAAAGTCCATAGCCGCCTACATTGTCGCAACCAATATTGGCAACCAGCGCAGTAGAACCGTCGTTGCAGGTGATCAACGTGGCCGGGCCGTAGGCAAAGGTGTTGTAAATGGTTTCATTTTCCGCACCGCTCAAAATAATATACTTGGCATATTTGCCAAGGATCTCGGCAAACAGAATACCATGCAACTCATCCTGCGTCTCCTGGATCCAATTTTGGCGATTGGGAATGGCGCAACGAGCGATCACCGTGCCGTTTTGCAAGCAGCCAGAAAGCATACCGTTCTTACCGCCCAAAAGGAAGGTATTATAGTAGCAGCAGGTAGTCACTTTCTTGACAAAGTGGTTGTCACAGTCTCTGAAATCCACGCCGTATGCAGCCGCCGCGATCGAGGCGTTGACAATATACACGCCCTCGCCCTTGCCGCGCACGGCATAGGTGGTGTTAAGATTCGTATCTCGGGGGCCGTTCTGGGGATAAACGATACGAACACCGTTCAGGCCCGCATGATCCCCATTGAGGGTAATGAAGGCGGCATCCGTCTGGGCGTTATATCCTGCTCCGTCGCCGTAGTAGCAAAGCAACAGCGTTCCCTTGTAGTCATGTCCCTGATCGCGGGTAGCCACGCTGGAAGAACCGCGAAGCTCTACCCCTGCAGGAACGGTAAGTGCGCCGTCAAAGCGGTACATACCGCCCGGCAGGTAGACCACGCCGCCGGTAGCGCCCGCCTGATCCAGAATCGCCTGCAGCGCCGCCGTTACGTCGGTCGCACCCGTCTTATCAAGATCGGCCACGTACAAATTAGCCTGGGGCTTGACGTAGGTCTTCTTATAGTCGATCACGTGCTGAGAAATCTGGCTGCTGTCCTCCGAGATCTCGCCCGTCTTCTCACCCGTCACCTTGACGTTGCAAAGCTTGACCATGCCGGGAACGCCGCCGGCATTGTTTTCGTAGCTTTGGTTGTAAATGCCGTTTTCGATGATACTGTTAGCAATAACCATACCCCAGCGGCGGTCGAGCTGATGGATCAGCATGCCCTGGCCACAGCCAAGAATTTCGATATCCAACAGCGAGCCGGCAAACTGGATTCTCTTGCCGACCATGATCTCAATACCGATCTTACAGTCGCTGACCTTAAGAGACTCGAACTCGGTCCATTCGAGATCTCCCAGCTTGAGTCCCACGGTATTTGCCTGGGTGTAAGCATCCAGCTTGGTAGCGTCTGCCGCCTGGATCTTAGCGCCGGCGGCTTCTTTCCAGTACTTGTTGCTGATGGTAACATCCTGCCAGGTACCGACATCCGCCTGGTTATAGACTTCGGTGCCGCAGTAGAGGAAGGTGCCCTTGAAATTTTCCACCGTCAGCTGCTCGTGAGCACCGGTGGGCGTGCAGCACGCACCGATACCGCGGTAGCCGTTGAGGACTGTTACGTTCTTAACGGTGGACAGCATATAGTTGTTACCCGAACCGTTGGTATAAAAAGCAAACGGATAAGGCTTCACAGCATCCAGAGATTGCTCAGGATAATAAACAGTCAGACCCAGGACACCGCCCGAGCCGCCCAACATAAAGGTACCCTCGGACACCTCCATGTCAGCCGCATATTCGGGTTTGGACTCCTGATAAATGAAGATGACCGTACCGTACTCCGAGCCCGCGTCGGGATCCTGCCAGTCACCGCGGAGGGTGACGTAGGGCGGGATTTGGATCTTGCCGGAAATGGCATACGTACCTGCAGGCAGATACACGGTGCCGCCACCGTTGCTCGCGCAGTCGTTCAATGCCTTTTGGATACCCTTGGTGCTATCGCCAAGGCCGTTGTTGCTAACCGCATAGCCATCCTCGGTGGGGATGATATCGGCAACCACGACGTCCTCGGTAGGATATTTCGTCTGAACCACACGAGAATTCGACTTGCCCGTAGAGGTGTCCTTCAGGACAATATCCAGCGGATGGGGCTCGTATGTACCCGTGTAAGAAAGGGTCTGTTTGATTTTTGCGGTGTCTGTCAGATAAGTGCTCATAAAATACTGTACTCCTGCTACGGTCGCCTTATCGTCCTTGCCGACGATGACGATCTTATTGCCTACGACCTTGATCTTATAGCTGTACTCCGCCAATCCCTCGGCCACCTGACTGCTCTCGGGACGGTTAGTAAGACCTACCAGGATTTCATAATCCTTGACATCCGCCCAGTCGTCTTCAAATTCAACCGAGATCTGGAAGGTTTCATTCACGGTCTTGCGCAGCTCGATAAAGATCTGCTTGATCTCGTTGCTGTTGGTGTCGGGACGGATCAATTTATAGCGAAACGTACCATCCTCGTTAAACAGCGACAATGCAGGGGTATCGTCTCCGGCATTATCTCCGTTGCCGGGATCTGTGTCGGGGCCATCGCCGGAATCCGGTGTACAGGCCGCCAGGGTAAGCATCATGGTGACACAACAAAGAAGTAGTAAAATACAAATTAGTTTTTTCATAGAAATTCTCCTCGCTATTTTATTGTGCGGTTGGAATTATTTATCCTCGTCAAGCTCCAGCGTTTTGCTGGTGGGAAGATCGGCCTCTTCCTCCGAGATCACAAAGCTGTCCTCGGCATCCGGCTCATCGACGCGAGCGGCATCCACCTGAACATCCGGTTTTGCAGGCTCGATCATAGCACCGTCTTGCGCGTCCTCGTCGACAAGGCTGGCCCACTTGCGAGCCTCCTCCGCCCGTCTGGCGCGTCTGGCTTCCCTTGCCTCCTGCGCTTCTCTGGCGGCTCTCTCCTCCTCCGTTTCCACCGGCTCCGAGGGTTGCACATCGTCCTCTTGCTCGGTTCCCTCGGGAGGCAACTCATCCGACTCAAGCTCCTCGCGGTTCTCTTTCTCCGCCTTGCTTGCCACCGTAGCCACGTAAGCCATCATAAAACGAAGCTCTGCCAACAGGTAAGCAGTAACCGCCATAGCGGGCGTCAGCCAGGCGGGCTGTCCGCCCACGACGACCGTGCAGATCAGAGCGAGCAGCAAAACGATCGCCAACTCGCAAACCAAAACCAGCCAGTTGTTCTTCAGATAACTCGCCATATAATATCCGTTGCTTTTCTTCATGTCCGTCTCCTTTTTCATTATATCTTTACGATCATACACTGCTTTGCATGACCGCCAAGCGTTTTATCTTTTACCGTGATCTCGCATTCGGTATGGAATACCGCCATCAGCGTGCCGTCCGAGAGCAGGATCGCCTGACATTCGGCCGTGTTGCTCACCACCTGTGCCAAGGGCATCTCACCACGCTTGGTTACCGCATACGCATAGCCGTCGCCCTGCTTCTCTACCGGAATATAGGCGCAGAACAATTCGCCCTCCTCATGTGTCATGGGTTCTTCGTAGCTGTTGCGCGTCCAAGAGCCGGTACGATGTGTGATAGCAGCGCACAGCTTGGTGTTCTTGTCCAAATTGTGATAACTGAATTCTCCGTGGTGAACGCTTTGCCCATCCTCCGACCATTGCATATCTCCGTGGACGCGGCACTGATCCAGCGTTGTTGTCAGTGCTCCCTTTTCGGGCTCGGCATCCCGGATATCCGCACCCAGGGCCACGAGCTGAGAGTCAAAGGCAAAGAAGCTGACCGTCGCCGTGATGCCGTCGTGCTCGGGGCGCTCGTAAATGATACCGCGATCCCCTTGCGTCATGCCGCCCGTGTGGTCGTTGGGCAGAGGCACACACCACCAGTCCATGCGGACCTTGAGCTGATCATCTGTTTCCAGGCGTGCCGTCGTGCCCGGCATATGAGCAAAATCATAAATGGGATTGACGTCCAGATATTCATCCCCTCGCCGCATAAAGCAGGTACGCGTGCCGTAGGACATGTTGTAGCACAGATGTCCCTCGGCGTTGCAGACCTCCATGTCATACTGTCCCGGCGCGTGGCACTTGATGCCGATGTGCGTGCCGTTTTTGTTATGGACGAGGTAGGAAACCTTAGGATAATGACGGGTTGCCGAATAGCCGCTTTCCACGGCCACAGCACCCAGTGCGTTCTCATCGCGGAAGGCGACAAGCTCATCATGGCGGGCGATGCCCTCGATCTGACACAAGAGATCCACGCCAAAGTGGATAATGCGGGAATGCAGTGCGCGGCGGCGGGTGAACTCACGGCCCACACCGTTATAGTCGAAATATCCGTGGTGCATCATGTTGCGCTGACCGTCCAGCACGTGCATGAGCAGAATGTCCATCTTCTCTTTGGAGAAGGCGCAGGGCGTGCCGGCCAGCACATAGGCCAGCTGCGACAGGTCAAAGGTGAAGTTGGAGCCGTATCCGCCCGAATACCAGCGGGGACCATGCTGACAGAAGGAACCGTCGTCCTGGATGCCCTCGGTATGTCCCGCGTAGATCTCATCCTCTGCCCGCTTGGCGGCCGCATATAAAAGCGCAACGTCATCCGTCATCAAGGCGTGGCGAAGCGAGTTGCTCACACCCCAAATAAGGTTCGCGCCCGTCCATTTGGGAATATCCGTCCTCGTTTTCATCGAGCCGCGGGCCGCCAAAGCAGCCATTCCCTCTCTCATATCTTCAGGTAAAAGATCCCACAGCATCAGTCCCAGTGCCGTCATGTGGTTGGGCGTTCCGATGTCGTTGTGCCACCAGTTGGGATTGATAAAGTCCTTGACCAGCCAGTAGCGCACCCCACCCAGGATCTTGTCCCGATAGTCGGCATCCGTCTCTATCTTTTCTTTGCCGTCCTGGCAAAGCATACGAAGCAGTCGATTGTAATGGTTGGCCGAGTCCCAGCAGCTGCGGGAAAGGTCCTTGTAGTCGATGTCCGACCAATAGTATGTACCCGGCTCCTCGCCCGGCACCAAACGCTCCGTCGTCAACGAAGCATCGTAGCCGATGTTGATATATTCACGAACACAGCCCTGCCAGAGCAGCTTCACGTAGCGCTCCTTGATCAGTGCCAAAGCCTGCATTTCTTGTGTCATTGCACAGCACCTCTTTCTTGGGTCTTTCCACTTGGATACACGATGACCCACGCTATGGTAATTGTATCAAATTTCGCTTCAAATTGCAATACGTTTTGCAAATTATTTACAAAAAAGCGAGCCTGCCGGATCGACAGGCTCGTTGGAGTACCATTATAGCACCTTAGAAAGAAAATCCTTGGTGCGAGGCATTTTGGGATTGCCAAAGAATTCCTCGGGAGCGCCCTCCTCGAGAATGATGCCCTGATCGATAAACAGAATTCTGTCCGCAACCTCACGGGCAAAGCCCATTTCGTGGGTAACGACGACCATGGTCATGCCCTCCTCAGCCAATTGTTTCATCAGATCCAGCACCTCGCCTACCATTTCAGGGTCAAGCGCTGAGGTGGGCTCGTCAAACAGCATGACCTCGGGGTCCATGGCCAGCGCACGGACGATAGCGATTCTCTGCTTCTGTCCGCCCGACAACTGACTGGGATACGCATCTGCCTTATCCTCCAGGCCCACGCGACGCAACAGCTCCATCGCCTTGGCTTCCGCCTCCTCGGGTGTTTGCAGCTTGAGCTGAACAGGAGCAAAGGTAATATTTTTGAGCACGGTGAAGTGGGGGAAGAGATTGAAATGCTGGAATACCATGCCCATTTTGGCTCGAACCTGGTCCAGATTCACGCCCTTGGCCGTGATTTCCTGACCGTTGAAATAGATGTTGCCCTCCGTAGGGGTCTCCAGCATATTCAAGCAACGCAAGAAGGTGCTCTTACCACCGCCCGAGGGACCAATAACGACCACCTGTTCTCCGCGGCGGATGTCGCAATCAATGCCCTGCAAAACGGGCTTATCCTTAACAAAGGACTTGCACAGACCGCGGGTACTGATGATAATATCTCCGGCGTTTGCCGTTTCATTTGTTTGAGTTACAGCGTTATCTATCACTTTTTGCCAACCTCTTTTCCAGTTTCTTTACAAAGTAATTGAGAATGCAGACCATGCCCAAATACACCAACGCGATGGCGACATAAGGGAAATAGGGGTCTGCAGTACGCGAGATGACACGCTGTGCTACACGGGTCATATCCCAAACGCCCAAGTAGCCGATGACGGAGGTTTCCTTGAGCAGCGAGATAAACTCGTTACCGATGGCGGGCAGCACGTTTTTGATGGCCTGCGGCAGCACGATGGAGCGCATGGTCACGCCGCGGGAAAGTCCCAGCGAGCGACCTGCCTCGGTCTGCCCGATATCAACGGCATTGATACCCGCGCGCATCAGCTCGGCCACGTACGCACCCGAGTTGATGCCAAATCCGACGATGCCGACCAGCACAGGGCGGGTAGAATCAGCAAAGATGATAAAATACATGATCAAAAGCTGTACGACAACGGGCGTGCCGCGGATAACCGTAGTGTAAACCTCGCAGATGCCATTGAGGAACTTTAGCTTTCCCGTCTGCTTATGTATCGTCTTGACAACGGCGATGAGAGCGCCGATAATAACGCCCAAAATCGTCGCGCCCAACGTAACGATGAGTGTGTTTCCAAGACCTTCCAGAAAATCCAAATAGCGATCTTCTCTGATAAAGGTCTTTTCAAACGCATTACACAAATAATTCCAAAAAGCCATATCCTTTGTTCGAATTCCTTTCTACTACTAAAAGCGGCAACAGGAGGGGCAGTTTTCTGTCCCTCCCATAGGCCATTACTTATTCTTCAATCGTCGAGTACAGATCGTTGTACTCCTGCTCCCACTTGGCGATCGAGCCATTGGCAAGCAGCTCCTCGAGTACCTCGTTGATGACAGCCAGCAGCTCCTCGTTGCCCTTAGTAACAGCGATACCGTACTGCTCTACCTCGGCAACGTCCGAACCGTCAGCCTTGACCAGCTTGAATGCCTTGTAAGCACCGTTGCTGGCAGCAGTGATAACCTCTGCAGTCAGCTTGTCGGTAACAACGGCGTCGATCTTGGTGCCAAGGGCTGCGGCAGCCAAAGAAGGAGCATCATAGGCGGTCAGCTCCGAGCCTGCCAGAGCGCCGTCCTTGATCAGACCGTCAATCAGGAAGTCGGAGGTGGTACCCTGCTGAACACCGATCTTCTTACCCTTCATGGTTTCCAGGTTGGTGATCTCGGTATTGTCAGCCTTTACGATCACGTACTGCTCGGTGGAGGAGTAGGGGATGGAGAAATCAACCTCTTCGGCACGCTCGGGGGTGATGGTGATGCCGGCAGCACCTGCATCGGCCTTACCGCTCTTAACAGCGCCGACGATGGAGTCAAAGTTTACGTCTTCAATGACCAGCTTCTTACCCAGCTTAGCAGCGACAGCTTCCATGATCTTGATGTCAACGCCGACGATCTCGCCCTCATAGACGAACTCGTAAGGAGCAAAGCCTGCCTCGGTGTAAACGGTCAGCGCGTCCTCTTTCTTACAAGAAGCAAAACACAGAACACTTGCCAGCATCAGAACAGCCAGCGCAATTGCAAGAATTTTTTTCATGATAATGTACCTCTCTTTGTTTGGTTTTGTGCCGCTCGGGGCGGTCTTTTTTTGATGATGACAGGATTATAGCACATCACCGCAGCCTTGTCAATACCTTTTTGAAAAAATATTCAGAAAATTTTTGAGATTTATGCAAACGTATCAAATTTATCCCCTTTTTATTTCGTTTGTATGCACGAAACGCAAATTTTATTCATTTTTATGCATATTTTCATCTTTCACGCCCTGCCTTGACGGCAGACGGGTTGTGTGCTACAATAAGAATATGCCACTCATGGGAGGATATGATGAAAAACACGACTCTTTGCTATATAGAAAAGGATGAAAAATACCTGATGCTGCACCGCGTGCGTAAGGAGAACGACGAGAACCGGGACAAGTGGATCGGCATCGGCGGCAAGTTTGAGGCGGGCGAGAGCCCGGAGGATTGCGTGCTGCGCGAAGCGCGAGAGGAAACGGGGATGACACTGACCGACTACCGCTACCGCGGCATCGTCACCTTCGTCTCTGACCTTTGGCCCACCGAATATATGCACCTGTTCACCGCCACCGGTTTTGAAGGGCAGCTGCGCGACGATTGCGACGAGGGCGTGCTGGAATGGATCAACAAGGATGATCTGCTCGCGCTTCCCATGTGGGAGGGCGACCGCATTTTTCTTCGCCTTTTGGACGAGGACGTTCCCTTCTTTTCCCTCAAGCTGACCTACCGGGGGGAGACGCTGCTGGAGGCGGTGCTCAATGGCAAGATCATAAAATAAAGCAAAAAGACGCAAGGCACAACGCGCCTTGCGTCTTTTTGCTTGGAAATCTATGGGGCGCCTCGCAGACCACGGTCTGACAAGAAACCTGAATATACATATCCGCAGTCGTCTTGTCCCTGTTCCGTTTGGACAGTCAGCCTGACCATGACGCCCGTTGGTCAAAGGTACGAACGTCTCGGCGAGGCTGAAGGGGTCTGCAGCGTTTCTTCTCGTGCCGTTTGCCCTTACATGGCGGGCACAGGACCGTTTAGGTTGGATACTCAGGGACGTTTATACCATCCAAGGCTCGCAGTTCCCGGAAAAGCAGAAACGTCGCGTCGCTCTCCGCCGTCACGCATCTCCATGTTCCCCGCGCCGTAATGACTCACCGGCGCGAAAAAATCAGAAGGAGAATTTTGCCAGCTTCTCGCGCAGGAAGTCGACCGCCATAGCGATGTCAGCCTCGGGAGAAGCGCCAACCTCACGCTCGATGGTCAGGAAGCCATCAAAGCCTGCGGCGTGCAATGCGGGCAGGTAAATATCAAAGTCAACGCCACCCTTACCCAAAGGAAGCTCGATATAGGTATGACCCATCTTGGCAAGCTCTGCATGATGCAGTGCCTCCTCGCCAACGATGACCTCACCCTCGGCGGGCTTGCGCAGCTTAATGCCGTCCTTGGCATGGGTATGTACGACGTAGGGACCCAGCGCCTTCAGTGCGTTCTCGGGACGGTCGCCGGCGACCATGACCAGGTTCGCAGGGTCAAAGTTGACACGGACACCCGTGGTGTCCAGGCTCTCAAGGAATGCGCCCAGCGTAGCACCGGGCTCAGGACCGGTCTCCAGTGCGAACTTCGAGCCCATCGAATCGGCGTATCTGCCAAGCTCCGTACAAGCGGCGCGAAGGATCTCCTTCTGCTCACACTCCACGTCAGGTACACGGTGGATGTGCGTGGTAACGATGTCACACTCCAGCATCTTGGCTACGTCAATGACGCGCTTGGATTTTTCAATCATCTCGGGATTGCGGGCAGGATCGTCAAAGCCGTATCCGAAGTCGCCGCAGATCGCGGAAAATACCAATCCGTTGGATTTTACAATATCAAGAGCCTCTTTGGCCTTAGCAGGGGTCATCGTGGCAAAGCCGAGTTCACCACCCGTTGCGTATGCCTGAATACCTGCAGCGCCAAGAGCGGCTGCCTTCTCTACGCCCGCACGGAAGCCCAGGCGAAAGCTTTCTACCATTACACCGATTTTCATACTAAAGTTTCCTTTCCGAATTGTTTCAGTCAGCCGCAGAGAATGCCCTTTGCACCCAATATTGGCTTTATAATATATAACCACATTTTAGTGAACGGGAAAAGAACAAAAAATGAACAAAGTGTTACATCACAAAATATCGCACGATTTCATTCGCTTTTTGTTTGTGTCTATTGACATTCATGACAAAAAAGAGTACAATATTATATTGGAAATATAGGTTCTTCCCGCGAGGGGAAGCAAAGAAAGGAACTCGACACATCATGACAAAAATTGATATTTTCTCCGGCTTTCTCGGTGCGGGAAAGACGACGTTGATTAAAAAGCTATTGCAGGAGGCATATGCAGGTGAAAAGGTCGTTCTGATCGAAAACGAGTTTGGTCAGATCGGCATTGACTCCGGCTTTCTCAAGGAGTGCGGCGTGCAGATCACCGAGATGAACCAGGGCTGCATTTGCTGTTCGCTGGTCGGAGATTTTGCAAAGGCGCTGGAGCAGGTTCTGGTCGAGTTCGCGCCCGACCGCATCCTCATCGAGCCCTCGGGTGTGGGCAAGCTGTCCGACGTCATTCGCGCCGTGCAGGGCGTCCTCTCGGAGCAGGTCGTGTTGGAATACGCCGCTACCGTGGTCGATGCCGGCAAGTGCCGCTTGTATATGAAAAACTTTGGCGAATTCTTCAACGATCAGATCGAGAGTGCGGGCTGTATCGTACTCAGCCACACCGACAAGATCGCCGAGGACAAGCTGTCTGCCGCCGTTGCCATGCTGCGAGAGGTCAATGCCTCCGTCACCATCGTCACGACTCCCTGGTCGGCGTTGGACGGCAAGCAGTTGACCGCCGCCATGGAAGGCGCCAATACCCTGACGGACGAGCTCTCCCGCATGGAGCAGGAGCATCATCACGGTCATCACCATCATCACCACGACCATGAGTGCGACGATCCCGAGTGCGAATGCCATCATCACCACGAGGACGAGCACGAACACCATCACGAGCATCATCACCATCATCACGATCACGAATGCGATGATCCCGAGTGTGAGTGCCATCATCACCACGACGAGGACGAGCACGAGCACCATCACGAGCATCATCACCACCACGATCACGAGTGCGACGATCCCGAGTGCGAGTGCCATCATCACCATCATCATCACGGGCATCACCACGCCGACGACGTATTCACCAGCTGGGGGGCTGAGACCGCCCGCAAGTTCACGGTTGAGGACATCCGCCGGGCTCTCGAGGCTCTGAATGACGAGACATACGGCACGGTGCTTCGCGCCAAGGGCATTGTGGCCGCCGCGGACGGATCGTGGATCCACTTCGACTACGTTCCCGGCGAGCCCGACGTTCGTACGGGCAGTCCCGACGTCACAGGCAGGCTGTGCGTCATCGGTGCGGGCCTTGACAAGTCCGCCATCGCCGCGCTGTTTGGTATCAACTAAGGAGGCAACATGGCACAAAAGCAACTTCCCGTCTATCTGTTCACCGGCTTTTTGTCGGGCGGCAAGACGCATATGATTCAGGAATCCTTGGAGGACGAGCGCTTCAATTCGGGCGAAAAAACCCTCGTTCTCCTGTGCGAGCAGGGGGAGGACGAGCTCGATCCCACTCGCTTTTACGCCCGCAACGTCTATCTGGAGATCATCGAGGACGAGGATGATCTGACGCGCGAGCGTCTTGTCGAATTGGCAAGCCGACACAAATACGACCGCGTCATCATTGAGTACAACGGCATGTGGCAGCTGTCCACCCTGTTCGAGGCCATGCCCCGCGACTGGGCCATCTATCAGGAGATGATGTTCGCCGAGGCCGAGACCTTTATCAGCTACAACAACAATATGCGTCAGCTGATGGTCGACAAGCTCACGGGCGCTGAGATGGTCATTCTCACCCGCACGCCGGACGACATCGACAAGGACGCCATCCATAAGATCATCCGCGGCATCTCCCGCCGCGCCGCCATCACCTACGACTATCCCGACGGACACGTTGAGTACGACGACATTGAGGATCCCCTTCCCTTTGATCTGTCCGCTCCCGTCGTCGAGATCGAGGACCGCGACTACGCCATCTGGTATCGCGATATGGCCGAAGAGCTGGATAAATACAAGGGAAAGACCATGAAGCTGACAGGCCTTGTCGCCCGCGACAAAACGCTTGGCAAGGATTCCCTGGTGCTGGGCCGCCACGTCATGACCTGCTGTGCCGACGACATTGCCTTCCACGGCCTTGTCTGCAAATTCCCCGAAAACGTCGATTTCAAGACCCGCGACTGGCTGACGGTCACTGCCACGTTTAAGATCGAAAACCACAAGCTGTATAACCGCCTGGGTCCCGTTTTGTACATCACGGAATGGCAGGCAGGAGAGAAGCCCGATCCCGAGATCGCAACATTCTATTAATACCGCACTTGGCGGGAGGACCAAGGCCCTCCTCGCTCCGCTCGGAGTAAATCCGCTTTGCGGATTTACTCCATTCCCCCTCCCCTACGATTGCTTACACAAAGGAGTTCACGTCATGAAATTTGAACAGATCCCCCTTCCCAACTGCCCCCGCCCCGGCTATCCCCGCCCCGATTTTCGCCGTCCTCTGTGGCAAAACCTCAACGGCGAGTGGGAATTTGAAGAAGACCCTGCCCGTTCGGGCGTTGAGCGCGGTCTACCCAAGGCAGAAAAGCTCACGGACAAGATCACCGTTCCCTTCTGCCGCGAGAGTGTGCTCTCGGGCTTGGCCCACCTCGATTTCTGCGATCAGGTCTGGTACCGCAAGGAGATCACCGTCCCTGCCGAGTGGAGAGAGGGCCGCCGCGTCATTCTTCACATCGGCGCTTGCGACTATCGCACCCAAGTTTGGGTCAACGGCACGTCGGTCGGCACCCACATCGGCGGCATGAACGCCTTTTGGTTTGACATTACCGACGCCCTTGTCGAGGGAGAAAAACAGGTGGTGACCATCACCGCCATCGACCTTGTCCGCAGCGGCAATCAGTGCGCGGGCAAGCAATCCACCCGCTACGAGTCTTATTCCTGCGTCTACACCCGCACGACGGGCATTTGGCAAACCGTTTGGCTGGAAAGCGTTCCTGCCTCCTATATCCGCTCCACTCGCTACTTCCCCTCGCTGTCCGAGCACAAGCTGACCGTTGAGGCCCGCGTGGTGGGCGGCGACGGCAAGATATTGCGCGTCGAGGCCTTTTACGAAGATCGCGCCGTGGGTGCCGCTGCCACCGTCGTCAAGGGCGATCACGCCCTGCTCCAGATCCAGCTGGACGAGGTGCACGCCTGGGAGATCGGAAACGGTCGCCTGTATGACCTCACCTTGACTTTAGGTGAGGATGACGAAGCCGACGTGGTCGAGAGCTACTTTGGCCTGCGCGACCTTTCCTGGAGCGCCGAGGGCACGCTGTACATTAACGGCAAGCCCGTCTTCCAGCGCCTCATCCTTGACCAAGGCTTCTATCCCGACGGCATTTGGACCGCCCCCACCGACGAGGAGTTGAAAGCCGACATCGACCGCTCCATGGCCATGGGCTTCCATGGCGCTCGCCTGCACCAAAAGGTGTTCGAGCCCCGCTTCCTGTACGAATGTGACAAGGCGGGCTACATCGTTTGGGGCGAGCACGGCAACTGGGGCATGAACATCGGCGCGCAGGTGGCGTATCAGGCCATGCTGCCCGACTGGGTGGAGATCCTGGAGCGCGACTTCAACCACCCCGCCATCATCGGCTGGTGCCCCCTCAACGAAACGGCGAACAATCAGATCCCCGAGTTTGTCCGTCTCTTGGCGGCTACTACCCGCGCCATCGACCCCACCCGTCCCTTTATCGATGCCTCGGGCTGGAAGCATCTGGTCGGTGTGACCGACATCATGGACTCCCACTTCTACGATCAGGATCCTGCGGCTCTCGCCGCTCGTCTTGAGCCTCTGAAGCACGGCGAGGACATCGATCTTTACCCTTGGGCCAACAGCGAAAAGGGCAAGCCCACCTTCATCAGCGAATACGGCGGTATCCGCTGGGCCAAGAGCGATTTCGGGTGGGGCTACGGCAACGCCCCTGCGGATGAAAAGGAATTTCTCGACCGTTTCCGCGCGCTGACCGAGGTGCTTTTGTTCCACCCCAACATCAGCGGTCTGTGCTACACCCAGCTGACCGACGTCGAGCAGGAGGTCAACGGCCTGTATACCTACGACAGACGCCCGAAGTTCGATCCCGCCCTCATCCGTGTCGTGCTGGAGCAGAAAGCGGCGATTGAGGAGTAATCAAAAAAAGAGAGCCTAAAAAGGCAGGTTCTCATAAGGAAGTTTGCCTGATGCACGGTAGGGACGAACTGTGTTCGCCCGCGGGAGACCGGATGTCTCCCCTACGGATAAGCAAAATTTGATACGAAGAAGACAAAGATAAACCCCGACAGATTTTCAAACGGTCTGTCGGGGTTAGTTTGTTCAGTTCGATAAATTGGAATTTACTTAATAGATAACTGTTTATCTCTTATCTTCAAACATGCTTCAATATGCATAATCCAATGTCTTGAAAATGGCATCTGAATCAATCCTTTTACATCTTTTCCACACCAATAATCAATTAACCAATATGCGTTTTCATCAGTACTTACCACATCAAGTAACTCCAATTGTTTTCTTCTATCATCGGATATTTTTTCTTTCATATCACTATATGTAAGAGTCTTTAAAATTTGTGTTGTAGATTCATCAACATCAGCAATATAATTATACAGTTCTTCAATAGACAGATTCTTAGAAAACTCTCCGATTTCTTCTTTTACAAGTTCATTTGCAGTTGTAATAATCGGGGATTTTATGCGACTTTGATAATCGCCCTTAAACAATATTTGCTCATCATTTGCAATAAGGGAATGTGCTACAATATCTTCTATCCGAAAGATATGCCACAAGGAATACGCAATCGTTTTGTTATGATAACCCTTGGCATTCATATAAGGCATAGCACAAAAATCAGCATCCGACAGTTCATTCCTAAACTGCATAATTTGTTCCATTAGGTTTTTGCGAAGTTCTAATAATGTATCTATCCCCGTTGTAAAAGTATCTTTTCTTTTAATTTGTAACTGTAAGGTCTTATTCATTTCTGCCCATTCTTTATTCATAAATTAGCACCTCGCTAAATTCTTATTTATCGTCCTGTTTTATCGCCAGTTTCGCCTTCGTAATACAAAAGCATAGGGCAAAGCCCATACCCCTATGGTTGCGCGCACACAAAGGCTCCCTCCGGGAGGGAGCTATCACCGAAGGTGACTGAGGGAGAGTGCGTTACAATAAAGTTAATTTAAACCCAAAGTCACGCGGGCTCCTTCCGTCACGGCTGCGCCGTGCCACCTCCCTCTCGGAGGGAGGCTTTTCGTCAGCCCCATTATAACACAAATCGGCAGAGAAAACAATAGTGATATTCCAACTTCGTCGGAGTGATATTATACGGCTATGCCGTGTAGTGATATTGTTCGGCTTCGCCTCGCAGTGATATTTTATTCGCCACTTAACTTGCGAAGCAAATATCACTCGGCGCAAGCCGAATATCACTGCGAAGCAATAGAACTCGCCGCAGGCGAATAAAACTGCCCAACTTCCTTATGAGAAGTTGGGCAAAGGCTCTCTTTTTTTGTTTCAAATTTTCCTCAGCTTCGCATACGTTGCCATCAACTTTTTCGTACCCACGGTGTCAAACGCGACCTCGATGAGGGTGTCCGCCGCCATCTGTCGGGTGGACAGCACCGTTCCCTGCCCAAAGACGGGGTGAGCGACGCGGTCGCCGACCGAAAGGGCGTTGGCATTGGCACGGTTTTGCGCCTGTGCGGTGCGGTCGATAAACGACTTGCCCACCGTAATATCGTCCCGCAGATTGGTCGGCTGCTGGGGCACGCGGGTACGGGTCGCGGTCGTTGCGCTGCCTCCCCACGGGGAGCGCGCACCGCCGAAGCTCTCACGCGCGGCATACGAGGGGTTTTGATGCTTTTGCAACAGGCCCTCGGGGATCTCGCCCACAAAGCGGGAAATGGGGTTATAGGTGGTTGAACCGTACAGCATACGGTTTTTGGTGTGCAGAATATGCAGCTCCTGCTTGGCGCGGGTGATGGCCACGTAGGCGAGTCTGCGCTCCTCCTCCATCTCATCAGGCCCCGCCGTGACCGTCTGCATACCGGGGAAGATGCCGTCCTCCATACCGGGCAAAAATACCACGGGGAATTCCAAGCCCTTGGCGCTGTGCACCGTCATCATGACCACCGCGTCTGCCGTGTCGTCGTAGCGGTCAACGTCGGCCACGAGGGCGTTCTCCTCCAAAAATCCGATCAGCGTCGGCTCCTCGGCCGTGCGGCAATATTCGACCACGTTGGACTTGAACTCGTCCAGGTTCTCCAGGCGATCCGCCTCCTCACGACCTGCGTCGATGAGCATTTGGCGGTAGCCCGAGCGATCCAGGACAAGGTCGATCAGCGTAGGAAGCTCGACAGTCTTTGCCAACTCGGACAGCTCCTCGATCATACGGGTAAAGCCCACCAGCGTGGCCGCCGCGCGGGACAGCGCCACGTATTCCGCCGCGTGTGCCATAACGTCGAACAGCGTCATATTCTGCTCACTTGCAATCGCTTCGACTGCCTCCAGCGTCCGCTCACCGATCTTACGGCGAGGCTCGTTGATGATGCGGAGCAATCTCTCGCGGTCGGCGTGGTTGTTGACCAACTGTAGGTAGGCCACCAGATCACGGATCTCCTTACGGTCAGCGAAGCGCACGCCGCCCAGCATACGGTAAGGCACCGCGCTCTTGGCAAAGGCGCGCTCCAGGGCATTAGACTGGGCGTTGGCACGGTAGAGCACCGCGAAATCGCGGAACTTTCGTTCCCCCTTGGCTACCTGGCGGTTGACCTCATCCACAATAAACTTGGCCTCGGCGGTCTGATCGTCCAGCTCGCGCAAGTGTATTTTCTCGCCCTCGCCCTGCGCCGTCCACAGCCGCTTGCCGCGGCGTCCCTCGTTGTGCGAGATGACTGCATTGGCGGCATCCAGAATGTTCTGCGTCGAGCGATAATTGCGCTCCAGCTTGATGACGCGGGCGGTCGGGAAGATCTTATCGAAGGTCAGGATATTTTCAATCGTCGCGCCGCGGAAACGGTAAATGCTCTGGTCGTCGTCGCCGACTACCATGAGATTTTCATAACCGCCCGAGAGAAGTCTCGTCAGCTCCAGCTGTGCCAGGTTGGTGTCCTGGAACTCGTCCACGCATACGTAGCGGAAGCGGCGCTGATACTGTCCACGGATATCCTCATGCTCGCGCAACAGCTTGACCGTCTGCATGATGATGTCGTCAAAGTCCATCGCACCCGACGCCAAAAGCTGCTCCTGATACGTCGTATACACCTTGGCGATTTTGGACAGGCGATAATCCGAGCCCGCCTCGGCGGCGTACTGCTCGGGCGTCATGAGACGGTCTTTGGCGTGGCTGATGGCGGCGATCACGCTCTTGACGGGAAACAGCTTATCGTCAATATTGCATTTCTTCATCGCCGCAACGATCGCCTTTTTGGTGTCGTCCGCGTCGTAAATGGAAAACTCCTTGGGATAGCCCAAAAGCGCCCCGTGGACACGCAGAATGCGCATACAAATGGAGTGGAAGGTGCCGGCCCAAATGTCGTTTGCCACGCTCTCGTCCTCAAACGAGGCGCGAAGGCGGGCCTTGATCTCGCCTGCGGCCTTGTTGGTGAAGGTGATGGCCAGCATTTGCCAGGGGGGGCAGGGATTACTGATAAACTCGGGCAAAATATGCTCGATCTCCTCTTTGGAAAGCGTGACTGCACGCTCCAGCTCTTCCACCTGTCCTTCGGTGACATCAAACGGCACGTAACTCGACTCATACGCGTTACCGTAGCGGATGATAAAGGCAATGCGCCCCACCAGCACCGTCGTCTTGCCGCTTCCCGCCCCCGCAATGACCAACAGCGGGTCGTTGACGGCAAACACTGCCGCCCGCTGCTCAGGGTTAAGCTCCTCGTACGCGCGATCGAACAGCGCCCGTTTGGCTTTTAAGTATCTTTCATTGATATTTGGCATGTTTTTCGTCCTTATGGTTTGATTGGTAACAGTATACCACATTTGAAAGGAAATTTCAATTTATTTCGCAGATATTTTCGCAGAGGCTTCCATATGTCAATAAAATATTCCAAATTCCGCATTGACAAATAAAAGAAATATGCTATAATAGATGTGCCAAACGAACTCAATAAGAAAAGACAGTATATTTATACGCAAAGGATAAGTATGCCTTTTTTGTCATACCCTAATAATATGAATTTGGTAAAAGCGCAAATTCTTTCAAGTAGGGTATGAGAATATAATCTTGTCTTTTCTTGAGTTTGTTTGGCGACAATCGGAGTTTGCGTTTTTCGGTGCGTAGCTTCGGTTGCGCACTTTTTTTATTTTACAAATTGGGAGGGATGCGATTTATCTGTTTTTCAAATTAATATCAACATTCCTCTTTCTCCCATACGCTTCTTCGTGCACATAACAAAATTTAAGATTGGAGTTCTGATTATGAAAAATGTATTTACTCGCACCGTAATTTTTATTTTTGTCACATTTACAATTCTATTGCTAGTGGCCTGTGCAGATGAGCACATGCACAATTTTAGCAGCGGATGGACGCAGGATGAGAGCAACCACTGGCACATCTGTACAGGCGGTGAATGTACTGAAACGTCAGAAATATTCGCGCATACGTTTGACGATGGTCAAATAACCGTTGAACCTTCCGAGCAAGGCAATGGCGAGCTTACCTATACCTGTACCGTGTGCGGTTATGCCAAAACAGAACAAATTGCCTTTACTGGTATTACCGAGCAGCAGTATATTGAAATGATAAAGCCAGAAAATTACGATAACTGCACCATAACGGTAACTTCGCCCGTTCTTACCTTTACTACAGGTGCAACAAATACGCTTGTATGCCAAGGAAACAGCACATGTGTGATTGAGTGGGATAACGACAAAATTCACCTTTCACTCTCGTATGACATGGGTGATGGAAAAACCATTTCCACAAATGACTTTTTGGAATTGACGGAAGAAACGAAGCCAATGATGCAAAACGCTTATCAGTTTTTCACGCAGATTTCTTATGACCGTATTACCTACGATGCAGCAACACAGACCTATATCGTATCGGGAGAATTTCTTGTAAGTCAAAACGACTTAATGGTACAGCAATACAAAGATATTGTTTTGACTTTCAAAAATGGAAAAGTAGTTGCAATTACCGGTACGCTATATGGCACACTCACCAATGATTCCAATATCTCCGCCGGCGGCAGTTTCAGTTTCACCATCGATAACTTTGGCACGACCGCCGTAACCAGGCCTTCAGAGCAAGAATAAATTTATGATGAACTTGAATTCGCCTTCTTTATCCTGCCGTCAGGCAGATTTCATCGTGTAGCGAATTCATCCAACAATGTTGGATTTCTTCCGCCATCGGTGGATTTAATTAAACAAAGCACTTGCATTTGCAAGTGCTTTGTTCTGTGCGCCGGTGATCGGTTCCCTTCGGGGGCGCCCACACAAGGTGGGCGGATTCTCGTCGCGACCTCGTCGCGCCTCGAATGCGAACCTCTTTGCGTCTTTTGCTTGTGCAACCCGCTCACACATTTGCGCAAAGGGTTCGGCCTCATACCGGCGTCAAAAAAGAGGCACCTCCACGCTTGTGGAGGTACCTCTTTTTTGGTGCCGGTGATCGGTTCCCTTCGGGGGCGCCCACACAAGGTGGGCGGATTCTCGTCGCGACCTCGTCGCGCCTCGAATGCGAACCTCTTTGCGTCTTTTGCTTGTGCAACCCGCTCACACATTTGCGCA
>SVSH01000008.1:0-11585 GCA_015064395.1 Oscillospiraceae bacterium | reverse complement strand
GCCGGTGATCGGTTCCCTTCGGGGGCGCCCACACAAGGTGGGCGGATTCTCGTCGCGACCTCGTCGCGCCTCGAATGCGAACCTCTTTGCGTCTTTTGCTTGTGCAACCCGCTCACACATTTGCGCAAAGGGTTCGGCCTCATACCGGCGTCAAAAAAGAGGCACCTCCACGCTTGTGGAGGTACCTCTTTTTTGGTGCCGGTGATCGGGGTCGAACCGATACGGTATCGCTACCACTGGATTTTGAGTCCAGCACGTCTGCCAATTCCATCACACCGGCGTGTTCATTTGCTTGACTTCCCGTCAAACGCATATAGTATACCACACCTTTTTTGAAAAATCAAGTCTTTTTTTTACTCTCGACTATATTTTTTCAAAAAATATGGTAAGAGGAGCCACACCGCTTTGCAGCATGACTCCTCTATGTCATTAATCTTCCTTCTTGCGAGCAGTCATGGAGATCCAAGCTGCGGCCAGCAGCATCATAGCGCCGCCGCACAGCGAGATCGCGCCGGAGCAACCCGACTTTTGAGGCTCCTCACCCGTAGTGTCATCCTGGTTGTCCTTGTTTTCTTCCTCCTTGGCAAGTGCCTCTTCATACTTTTCGATGGCGCTGTCTGCCGTCATGATCACACGAAGACCCTCCTGGTCCTTGATCATTTCCTTAGCCTCGTCGCTCAAATCATCGTAAGCAGCTCTGGCAGCAGCGACCTTAGCCTTGACCGCGTTGTAGTTCTTTGCGTTGATCTTATCCTTGGAATTGTAGTCCTTGAGCTCCTCTATCATTTCCATAACGTCAAGCGTGTCCTGATCAATACCATTCCAGAAGCACAGGTTATCGATCGCCAGCGTCAGCTCCTCGTCGCCCAGATCATACGCGCCGTTGAGGCACAGACGGAAGAAATTCCATTTGGTGAGGTCAAGCGGGCCGGCAGGAGAGGTATCCTGCTTCATATCGGAAAGTGCAATTTTGATGTGATTCCAGCCGTCAACCAGCTTAAAAACGTTACCATAGATGGACATTTCCTCATAATCCTGTCTGCCGCTCGAGGTCAGCTCAAGATTGATGTTGTTATTATAATGTTCAGCATTAGAAATATAGAAGTCGAACTCCAGATATTTCATCTCCGTAAGGTCCACGGGGGTATCGGTATAGTACAAAAAACGAACGGTGTTATGGAATTCAGCAGCACTTCCTGTGAGCACAACACCGACAGCAAGCTCTCCGTCAACCTCCATCAGCTTCAAAGGGGCAGCCCCTGAATCCACTTTGGAGTTTCGCCAGCCAACGCTGGTACCACTTGCTTGACTTTCTGCCAGATCATCACCCTCTGAAATCAAGATTCTGGTCTGGTCATCCTCCTTGGCGCTTGCCGTAATTACAGAAAAAGAAAGCAGCATCAAAGCGGCCAGGATAAAAGCGATCCATCTTTTCATTATCATTTCCTCCTGAAATCGTCACCCACGCAAATCGCATGATTGTGTATACCCAAGTATACCATTTTTTGTGCAACAAGTCAAGGGCTTTTCACTTTTTCTTGTTTGTTTTGTGCGTTATACCGTTGCTCTCTCCAAAGACCAAAGCCGCCCCCGAGGGAGCGGCCTTGGTCTTTTATACGTCCGCATCTTGCGGACAATGAGTATGGATTAGTCTTCCTTCTTGCGAGCAGCGATGGTAACCCATGCAGCAGCCATCAGCATCATAGCGCCGGCGCCGATGGTCAGAGCGGAATTACAGCCCTCATTAGGCTCGGGATCACCGGGAACAGTGGGACCATCAGAAGGCTTGAAGTCCTCAATTGCCGCTTCTACTGCCTCAAGCTTTGCCAGGTAACCCTTTCTTTCGAGCAGGTTTCTGACGGACTTCTTGAGTGCTTCGTACTTTTCTCTTACTGCAACTGCAGCAGCGGTAGCTGCCTCAAGGTTATCTGCGGTAATGGTTGCGTAATCAGCAGCCAGCTTGTCGATCTCGGCCAAGAAGTCCTTGTTTTCTTCCAGAGCCTTCTTTTCCTCCTCAACATCTTCCTCGTAACCCTTCAGCGTGTTTTCTGCGTTGGTCAGAGGTCTGATTGCCTTTGCATCGGTCAGCACCTGCAGTTCAACCTCGGGCAGAGCGTTAACCTTCTCGCGCATAGCCTCGATAGCAGCCTTTGCCTCCGCATAGTTCTCCTCGGTAATGGAGGTGCTGGTTTTATAAATGTCCAGCGTCTTGATCTCTTCGATCAGAGCGGCGTGCTTGTCGATCATAGCCTGCTGCTCTCTCTTTGCCTCGTCCTTTGCATACTGAATCGCGTCAGTCAGACGGAAGTTATCAAACTTCATGACCCAGCCCTCGGGGATCAGGCCCTTCTTGGCGGGAACGCGATACAGACGCAGCCAGTTGATGTTGGTGATTCTGAAGGTATCGTCCTGCTGGTAAGCCTTATCCATGGGGATGGCAACGTGGTTCCAACCGACCTTGACCTCGCCTACGATGTAATCGAACATCTGCTGCCAGTTGAAGGACCACTCCTCAACGTCCATACCGCCGCTGGAGGTCAGCTCGATCTGGGACATACCTGCGTTGGGCAGACTGGTCGCGATTTCCACGTGAGACAGATATACGTCAAATTCCAGCGTATCCATACCGGTACCGTTAACAGGCATCGGGTAGATTGCACCACCGGAGTTGTAGTGGCTATTGAAGCCATCGGTGATATCAAGAGAAATACATCCGGAACCGGACAGCTGATTCTCCATATCGAGTACCCAGCCGTTTTCCTCACCGTCATGAGGCCAGTTCTCGTTACAGCCCCACAGAGGACGGGAGTGCTCGTCACCGGTCATCTCCAGAGCATCCAGCTCTGCATCAGTCAAAGGAATGTTAGCAACATCCAGAATAACAGGAGTATCGGTGTAAACTGCGCCGCCGTAACCGTCGGTGATGACAGCGTCGCCAACCTTAACAAACAGCTTCTTGGTCTTAGCAACATCAGCCAGAACGGAAGACAGATCGAAGGGAACAACTGCTGCGCTTTCCGCCTTGGTTGCCTTAGCGATCTCTACCCAGTTTTCACCGTCAGCAGATGCCCAAACGTGATACCAAGCCTCGATCTTGACCTTCCAGGTCAGACCGCGAATGCTGTCAAATTCCTTCAGGTCGTATGCGTATACATAGTAAGCTTCCTTATCGGCATAACGCTTGGTGATTGCACCGTTGTCATTCTTCAGCTTGGAACCGCCCTCGTCGAGCAGATAATTGTTCTCATCTTCCGTGTTGATGCTGAAGGAGATATCGTTATGAACGATTGCCTCGGCGTTATAGTAAGTAACCTGCAGGGTAACGGGACGGGTGTTGTTGACAGCACCGCCGTTGCCATCGGTCGTGATCGCGTCAGAGATCTTGACCCAAATTGCCTCAACCTTGCCGCTCATATCAATGCCCGCGGACAGGTCAAGCAGCTTGCTGCTGGCATCCATCGAGTCACCGGTCACCCAACGGGAGATCTCGGTCCAGTTGGTGCCATCCGTAGAAACGGAAATCACGTACTGGCCCTGAACACTTGCACCCCAGGATACGCGATCCAGGTGCTCGGTTCTTTCCAGATTGTACTTGTAAATAACAGCGTCGTTCTTGTCAGCAAAACGAAGCGTCTCGGTCAGACCGGTGCCTTCGCTTACCAGGTAAGTCTTTTCGTTTTCCTTACCAACCGTGAAGGAATAAGCGTCGTTTGCCTCGAAGCCGGGAATGTCGTAAATGACTTCCAGAGTAACGTTAGCATTGAAGTGGATCTGACCACCCCAACCGCTGTTAGGATACGCATCCTGAAGCTTGATGTATACAGCCTCACCCAGCAGACCGCCATCCTCGTCAACGACGTACTCGGTCAGGTCAAAGGTGTGCATGGAGGCATATCTGTTGTTGGAGCAGCTATTGTCTGCAGCAGCCTTAGCATCCTCGAACTTGTAGACCTCGTTCCAGTGCTCGCCGTCGGTGGAAACGGAAAGCAACATCTGACCGCCCATCTTAGCACTGAAGAATACCTTCTGTGCAGTCTTAGCGTACTCGATCGGGAACTGATACATTACAACACCATCGGCGTTGCTGGTGCGGTACTGATCGAGGGGGTTACGGTTTTCGTACTTCCACTCGTCGCGCTTATACTCGTAAGGCTTCTGAGCCTCGGTGTTAGGAGCAAAGGTGATGATCTCTCTGCCCTGAGCGAGTGCCACACCGGCCTTATCCATTTCCAGAGCATCGGTACCGTCCCAGAAGGTGACGTTGTCAATAGCAATGGTAAACTCCTCGGTCAGAGTAAACTTGGTGTTGGTGAAGAATCTGAAATAGTTCAGCTTGGTCATGTCGAGATCTCCGTTGCTGCCATTGTTCTTGAACAGCTCCAGGCTCAGCTGAATGTGGTTCCAGCCCTTCTTCAGACCCAGCGAGGGATTCTGATTGTTCCAGAACTCAACGGAGAACTCATTGTGGTCGCACTTGCCTGCAGAACCCAGCTCGATCCAAATGTTTCTTGCATTAGGAAGGACCTTATCGTCCGAAACGTACAGATCGAACTCGATGTACTTCATGTTGCTGATGTCGATCACAGCCTCTTCATCGGGAGCGATCCAGGTCAGCTGAATAGCGCCAACGGGCTTCTCGCCGGTAGGCAGAACCATACCCATAGCGTTCTGAGGCTCGTAGACGTCCTTGCCGGTTTCCTTATCGACACCGGTCAGCTTATCAACCTTGATGTCGTTAGCCGTGCCGGTCCAACCGTTCAGGTCGGGGTCACAGTTGGTAACGATAACAGACTCAGTATCATTAGCAAAGCCAAAGTTGTCGATAGCAACCGTCAGACCTTCAGAAACGACGAGCTCTACGTTGTTGAACATACGTACGAAGTTCCATCTCGTGGGATCGAAGGGATCGGTAACACTGGAGGTCAGGGCATCCAGAGGAACCTTGATCTGGTTCCAGCCGTCCTGCAGATCGCCCTCGAGCCAAGCGTCAATAAAGAAGGTGGCACCGGTCTCTTCCTGGTCATACGTACCGGAAGAAGTCAGCTCGAAGCAGAACTGTACGCCCGCTGCATTGTCCTTGTTGAGAAGGTCTGCGTCAGATACGTAGAAATCAAATACGCAGTGGGTATACTTGGTGATATCATACGAAGTGGTATCCGTCTTTTCTGCCGTAAATCTGGCAGAAAGGTGAGCAGCATTGATCTTGCCGGGGGCAAAGACCCATGCTATACAGCCCTTGCTGTCAGCATTAACCTTGGGCAGAACAGCGTTTGCCGTACCACTCAGCCAGCCGTCGATGGTCGCATCGGCATCCGACATGGTGATGCGATGCTCCTCGGCCTTTTCATTCGACCCAGCGTCCTCGGCCGCCACGGATACGACGATGGTCGCACAGGTGGACAAAACCATAAGGACAGCCAAAAGGGCCGCTAAAAACTTTTTCATAGTAAAAAAGCCTCCTTAAGAATTTTCGTTATACTTTTCGTCATAACGGTTACCTAAAGTATATCATTTCCACTAAAAAAAGTCAATATTTTTTTAGGTTTCCACGACTTTTTTGTATTCTATGCTCAATTTGGAAGTGCTTTTTTGTGCATAACGGACAGACAATTTTTATCCCTTCATGCGCCATTCAAAATTTGCTCACAATCCCACAAAAAAGCACACCGACCGGGGCTTTTGCCACGGTCGGTGTGCGCGTTTATTCGGGATGCTTTTCGGCGCTTGGCGCATAGATCCGATCCGTCTCCCGAGGATCCATGCGAGCAAAAAGGACGACCATGTACACCGTTGTTGCCACAGCCAGGACGGCAGTGAAAATGACGGTCGGGGTGTCCCACCAGTGCCCTGCCCCCAGCGTCGGTAGCAGCGCACCGCAAAAGTCGTAGATGGCGTGAAGCGCCACGCACAGCCACAGATTGGCCGTCTTGAACAGCACGACCGAGCACATAGCGCCAATCAAAAAAGAGTAGCCGATCTGCATCAGCACAGCCCCGGGCCCTGCCCCCGCGAACAAATTGACCGCGTGCATGGCACCAAAGACGGCCGAGGACAACAGGATACTGATCAGCAGCCCCTTGTGTGTCGCGCGGCGGGTCTGGGCAAAGCGCAAAAGTATCACGCCTCGGAAGGCGATCTCCTCAAACAGGCCAATGGCCAAGCACTCCAGGGCGAACCACACCCAATACATGGCCCCGCCGTGTACGATATAGGCGTCGCCCCACATCATCGAGAGGATGGGCATATTGTTGATCACCACCGCAAAAGCGGGCAGTGACCACAGTAGTGACTTACCAAAGGGAGCGCGCAACGGGTTCAGCACCCGATAGCCCTGCGACAGGAGAATGACCAAAAACACCGCCGCCGCAATGGTGCGGGTCAGCGTCATTTGCATCAAGGGGAGCAACACCGCATCCTGTGTCATGGGAGGGCCGTATTCGATCCACAGAAGCAACGGAGCAGCCACGCCGATCACGGCAAAGGGTAGCCACGTGGGTATTCGGCGTTTACTCATGCGCCCCTCCCTGCTCCGCGGCGCGGCGATCCAAATAGATCTCAACAGCAAGCAAAGCGGCACCGCCCAGGATTAACACGAGGGCGAACAGCTGGGACGGCGACAAGAAGCTGACAATGGTCTGGCCGCGGTCGTCGGCGCGGACGTATTCGATCAAAAAGCGCCAAGTGCCGTAAGCGAACATATAGACGGGCATCTGGTGCCGCTTTCCCTTTTTCATCAAGAGCAGGAGCACGGCAGTCAAAGCAAACAGAAACAGCGCCTCGAACAGCTGTACCGGCACGACACGGTAGCCGGGATAGACCGTCTCCACGCCGTACCAGGCGTCGGTTGCAGGGCCGTGACAGCAGCCTGCCATCAGACATCCCAGTCGGCCAAAGCCGTGCGCCACCGTAATGCAGGCGGCAGCCAGATCCAGCACGTCGCGGAAATGCGCCTTGTGGTAACCGTCACGGAAGCGGAAGTGTCCCACGCCAAAGTAGAGCGACACAAACACGATCACGCCGCCCAAAAGTCCGCCAAAGAAGGTCGCGCCGGTCGCGCCGTCAATGCGGTATTCGCCTAGCGCCGCCATGTTGTAAAGACCTTGGATAAACACTGCAGCCACGTAGCCCAGTACGACGGCAAGAGGGACAAGCGTCAGCAAAAAATTCTGATGCTTTGCCCGCAGCTCACGCCAGTCTCCCTGCAGGCGCAGCAAAAGAAGGCAGGCAACCACGCCAACCGTGATCAGAATGCTATATAGATCCAGTCCCAAAAACAACTTGTATGGGTACATATGATTCCTCCTTTTTGTCAGATCAAGCAAGGCAAAAAGCATCGCTCCCAAGCCATTGGGAGCAAGGCTTCGCGCCTTGATACACGGAAGGGGTGCCAACGAGTCAGCACCCCTTCGTGTTTACCCGTTGTCCCCGCGCACCCTGGGGTGCGCGGATGACATCGGAGTGTTATTTTAGTTTGAAAGAATGTTCATTCCTACGAGTTGGAATTAGTCTTCCTTCTTGCGAGCAGCCATGGAAACCCAAGCAGCAGCCAGCAGCATCATAGCGCCGGCACCGATGGTCAGAGCAGACTTGCAACCGCCCTTAGGCTCTTCGGGATCCTCGGGCTTGTTGGGATCCTCGGGCTTGTTGGGATCCTCAGGCTTGTTGGGATCTTCGGGCTTGTTGGGATCCTCAGGCTTGTTGGGATCCTCGGGAGCCTTGAAGCCGTTAACGGCCTTTTCAGCCTTGTTGAGGTGCTCGAAGTAGCCGCGAGTCTGCAGAACTTCCTTAACCTCATCGGTCAGAGCGTCGTAAGCGGTTCTAACCTCAGCAACCTTAGCCTTCATAGCCTCGATGT
This sequence comes from Oscillospiraceae bacterium, assembly GCA_015064395.1. Lineage (GTDB taxonomy): Bacteria > Bacillota > Clostridia > Oscillospirales > CAG-272 > SIG644. Next base: position 3,730 of record SVSH01000008.1, on the reverse strand, counting down.
TCTCTGCGGTCAGAGCGTCTTCAGCGTAAACGTCAGCCAGAGCTTCCATCTTGCCGATCAAATCTGCGTTAGCGTCCAGGATAGCCTGGATTCTTGCAGCCTCTTCTTCCTCAGCAACCTTAGCAGCATCGGTCAGAACGAAGTTATCGAACTTCAGGATGTACTCAGCGCCTTCGGGAATGTTGGGCTCGACGGTCTCGCCCTTGTCATTCATACCGATAGGAGACCAGTAGAAGCGGAGGAAGTTGATTGCAGACCAGTTGAACTCGCCAGCAGGCTCCTTATCATCTCTGTTCTGAGTCTTGATATTCTTCAGATTGATGGAAACGTGGAACCATTCGCCAGCCTGAATGTTACCAGCCTTCAGAATGTCAATCAAGTTGCAGAGCAGCAGGCTCTTTTCCTGATAGTCACAAGTACCGGAAGAAGTAACCTCAAACTGAGAATCATTCTTGTTCATGATTTCCAGAATAGCGATATCGGAAATATAGATATCGAATTCCAGAGTATCCATGCCTTCTGCGTTTACGGGATCAAGCTTAACCTGTGCAACCTTAGAGCCACCCTTGAAGTTCTCCAGCTTAACAGATACACAACCGGAACCTGCAACCTGGTTCTCGTTATCAACGGTGAAGCCGGCGCCCCAAGACTTGTTAGCGCCCCACAGAGGAACCTTATGCTCGGTGCGCTCTGCTTCCTTAGCGTCGAGCTCTTCATCAGACAGAGGAGTGTACTCAAGGGTCAGGTTAACCTTAGGCTCGCACCAAACCTTACCGCCGTAACCATTGTTGGTGGTTGCGTCAGCGATCTTGATGTAAACCTTACCGGAAGCCTTGATAGCCTCAGCGGTCAGGTGCTCAAGAATGTTGATGGTCTCGGTTCTTGCGTTCTGGCTGTCGCCTTCCTTCCACAGGATGACGTCAACGTAGGTCTTGTCATCAGCGGAAACGCTCAGGTGCAGCTGACCGCCAACTCTTGCAGTCCAGGTCAGAGCTTCCATCGTGTCAGTGTTCTTCAGCGTGTAAACGTACTTAAATGCCTGGTTAGCATCAGCGTAACGACCCTGGTCCTTGCGCTCAGCATCGCCGGAGATGTTGGTGTTACCAGCGCCGAACTCGGAGCCCTGGATGAGGTACTTCTTCTCGTCCTCAGTGTCAACCTCGAACTCGTAGGTCTCGCTCTTGGTAGCGGGCTTCTCGGGCTTGGGCTCGGTGAACATTACGTTGTCCAGACCGAAGATGAACGTCTCGCCCTCAGCTACGGTGTAGCTTGCAGCAGGCTGACCTTCGCCGGTACCGGTGAAGTAGAAGCGGATGAAGTCCCACTTAGCGGGATTCAGAGTGCCGTTTGCGGGCTGGAGCTGATCAAGAGATACCTTGATGTGGTTCCAACCGTTCTTCCAGTTCTCTGCCTTCAGCGTGATACGGGACATTTCGCCCAGGATCCAGTTTTCGTCAGAGGACAGGTCGATGTAGAAGGTCTTACCGTTAGCAGCGCTTGCATCGGAGATGTAAACATCCAGCTCGATGTACTGCCAGTTGGTAATGTCATAGGTGGTGTCAGCCCAGAAGAAGAAACGGCTAGTGAAGAGCTCGCCTTCTGCAGGACCTTCGTACCAGTTAGCAATAACCTTATTGCCGTCAAGTTCCATTACGCCGTAGTCAACGTTCAGCTTCTGACCGCCGCCGCCGATACCCCAACCGGGAGTTCTCTCAGCGTACAGATCATCAACTGCACCAGTACCGTCGGAAACTACGAAGTTACCGGTAGCCTGGTCAACGTAAGGCTTCAGAGGAGCGTCGGGAGTGTTAGCTGCAACAACATCGCAGAACTCGCACTTGGGAGCCTGGTCGTCGGTGAAGCGAACGTTCGTCAGAGTGAGGGTGATGTCACCGGCATCCTTAACGACTGCCTCGGTGTACATTCTGAACCACATCCAGTTAGCCATGTTGCAAGTGCCGCCGACCTTGCCGGAATTAGCGGTGTCAGACAGCTCGGAGAGGTTCAGCTTAACGTGGTTCCAGCCGTTCTTCAGACCCAGCTGGCCGATGGTCTTATCCCAACCGGACTCTTCCTTGTCGCAGTCGCCGGAGGAGTTAACCTCGATGTGAACCAGAACGTCCTTCAGGATTTCAGCGTCGGTTACGTACAGATCAAACTCAAGATACTTCATGTTCATGAGGTTGACTGCTTCCTTGGCAATGTAGGTGTGATACAGATCGTAAGCAGCGTACTTACCATCCTTGGTGCTGTTGGTCAGTGCCTTGTAGCCGTATACTTCGGTAGCGGTTGCCTTGAAAGCATCCCAACCGTTCATATCAACGCCACAGTCGGTAGCAACAACAGACTTGCTTGCGTCATCGTTTACGAAGCGAACTTCGCCGATAGCAGCGGAGAAGCTGTCGAGAGTTGCGGAAGAACCGTCGTGGTTGAACATACGGATGAAGTTCCAAGCGGTCTTGTCGAAGTCGCCGGTGTTGTCGTTGGCATTGATGTCAGCCAGCTTAACCTTAAGAACGTTCCAACCGTCAACCAACTTGCCGCCTTCAACGAGAGCGTCAATGCCGCCGCGCTTGTAAACTTCGTTCTTATCGGAAACACCAGAGGAGCTCAACTCGAACTCGAAGGTGATGCCGTTCAGAGCAGCTGCGTTAGAAACGTAGTAGTCGATTTCGATGTAGGTGTAAGGAGTGAGGTCGATAGGCGTGGAGGCTGCGTAAGCAAAGCCGAGCTTGAAGCCTTCAGGAGCCTTGTTCAGAACGTGAGCAACTACGCCGTCCTTGCCCTCAAAGCTGAGGTAGCTGGGAACGACCTTGCCCCATGCATCCAGCCAGCTACCGTTGTCCTCGAACATAGGCAACGTGTACTCGTGGATGACGTGGCAATCCTTGCACTCGGGGTTAGTAGCGTCGGTGAAGCGGAAGTTATCGATAGCGATCGTCAGAGACTTACCGGTAACGTCGATTTCACCGTGGTTAACGAAACGGAAGAAAGTGAGGTCGTTGAAGTTGAAACCGTCATTCTCCAGGTCGGACAGCTTCCACTTCACGTGGTTCCAACCGGAGGTCCAGCCCTTTTCAGTGGGCTTGAAGCAGTTGATCTTCAGGATACCGCCGTCGCCGTCCTTCAGCTCGAAGAGCCAGCCGGGTTCAACAGCGTTCATAATAGCGACGTCAGATACGTATACGTCGAACTCAACGTATTCCTGACCCAGAATGCTGACGTGGTCAATGTTCTGGTTACGGAACAGAGCGTATGCACCGGCAACCTTGGTGTCGGTCCAGGTCTGACCCATAGCCTCAACACCGGTGATGGTGATAGGTCTGCAGCACTTATCCCAGCCGTTCATGTTAGGCTGGCACTCGGACATTACGCAAACTTCGCCTTCAGCGTTGACCATGCGAACGTTATCGATAGCAACCTGATAGCCGTTAGCGGAGTTCATATTGTCGAGATTGAAGATACGCATCCAGTCCCACTTAGTCCAGTCAACTGCGGGACCCTGAGCGACGGTGTCGCTGAGCTTGACGGTGATGGTCATCCAGTTTGCCTTGTCGGTGATAGCACCGGTCTTAAGGGTACCGCCAACCAGATCCTTCAGCTTAGCGTCCTTAACAACGTAAGTTGCAGGCTTGCCAAGCAGGAAGCCGATGCTGCCGGAGCCAAGCTCGATGCGCATCTTAACGTTCTCGAAGACGGAGGTATCGGATACCCAGATATCCATCTTGAA
>SVSH01000034.1 GCA_015064395.1 Oscillospiraceae bacterium | reverse complement strand
TGCCCATGTACTCCTCAACGATAGCAGGGAATGCATCGTAGTAGGGGTTGCAAGCCTCTCTGTGCTGGAAGAAGATGTCGCCGTTTTCAGCGGAGCCGCGGAGAACGGGGTGGTTGGGGTTGAGCGCACGGCCACGGAAAGCGGCGATCGCGTCAAAGTCAACCATCTCAGCCAGATCCTGGTAGTCCCAGACCTCGATCTTCTGGATCTCGTGGGAGGTACGGAAGCCGTCGAAGAAGTTGAGCACGGGAACACGGCCCTTGATGGTAGCCAGGTGTGCAACGGCACCCAGGTCCATGATCTCCTGCTGGTTGGTCTCGGCCATCATGGCAAAGCCCGTCTGACGGCAAGCGTAAACGTCGGAGTGGTCACCGAAAATGTTCAGCGCGTGCGAAGCAACGGCACGGGCAGAAACGTGGATGACGCAGGGAAGCAGCTCACCTGCGATCTTGTACATGTTGGGGATCATAAGAAGCAGACCCTGGGACGCAGTGTAGGTGGTGGTGAGTGCACCGGCTGCCAGAGAGCCGTGAACAGCACCGGCGGCACCTGCCTCGGACTGCATCTCCATTACCTTGACGCGCTCGCCGAAAATGTTGTTCGCGGGCTCGCCGAAGATGTTCTTGTTGGTCGCGGACCAAGTGTCAGTGACCTCTGCCATGGGGCTGGACGGGGTGATCGGGTAGATCGAAGCGACTTCGGTGAACGCATAGGATACGTGCGCCGCAGCGGTGTTACCGTCCATAGAAAGCTTTTTTCTTTGGATTGCCATGGATTTTGTTTCCTCCTGAGATATATTTTTATTTTTGGAATTACTTTGTGTAGAAAGCAAATCACTTCACCCTATATGATAACACGAAACTTCAAAAAAGTAAAGTCGTTTTTGACAAAAAAGCGCGAGATTATTAAAAAATTAACGATATTTTTGATGGAAAGCAGGGTATTCATCGCCAATTTTGGCAAACGTCAAGGATTTTCTTGACTTTGGGGTGAGTTAGTGGTACAATAAAAAAGATAGAATACTCAGCGTGCGAGGCACACACCCGCACCCGATAAAGGAGAACACAATGGCACATAATATTGCATCCGTTTACGAAAGACTCAAGGAAAACATCAGCCGCGTCATCGTCGGTAAGGACGAGACGATCGATATGCTCATCGTTTCCATGCTGTGCGGCGGTCACGTGCTGCTCGAGGACGTTCCCGGCACGGGCAAGACCATGCTGATCAAGTCGCTGGCCGCCTCTCTTGGCTGTGACTTCAAGCGCATTCAGTTCACCCCCGACCTGCTCCCCTCCGACATCACCGGCATTAATTTCTTCAACATGAAAAAGTCGGAATTTGAATTCATCAAGGGCCCTATCTTTGCCAACATCGTATTGGCGGACGAGATCAACCGCGCCACGCCCAAGACGCAGTCGGGTCTGCTCGAGTGCATGGAGGAGGCGCAGGCGACCATTGACGGTAAGACGTATGCGCTGGCCGCGCCCTTTATGGTTATCGCCACGCAAAACCCCGTTGAGAGCATGGGAACTTTTCCTCTGCCGGAGGCGCAGATGGACCGCTTTTTGATGAAGGGGACGATGGACTATCCCTCCCATGACGAAAGCATTGACATTCTGACCCGCTTTGACCATCACAGCCCTTTGACTACCCTGCAGAACGTCGTCACCGTGGACGAGCTGAGAGGGGCGATGGAGGAATTGCCTAACATTTACATTTGCCGCGAGCTTATGGCATATATTTCTTCGCTGGTCGAGGCAACGCGCGCCTATCCTCGTGTGACGCTGGGCGTCAGCCCCCGCGGCTCGATCGCTTTGATGAGAGCCTCCAAGGGTTATGCCGCCATTGCCGGCAGAGATTACGTTTTGCCGGATGACATCAAGCGCGCTGCTCACCCCGTTCTGGAGCACCGTTTGCAGCTGGAGAACTCGCTGCGCATCCGCAAGAATGCGGCGACCGAGATCATCGACGATATTTTGTCCAAGACCACCGTTCCCACCGAGGCGGTATTCGAGGCGCGCGCATGATCGAATTTATCGAAGCGGTGACGCGTATCGTCCAGTCGCCCGGCTTTCGGGTGGCGCTGGTTGTATGCGGCATTGCGCTGTTTATCTTTTTGCTCATTCGTCTCTATCTGAGGCTGCGAACTGCCAATCTCGTCAACATCGAGTACGAGCGGCACTTTGCGGTGGAGGGCGTGTACGAGGGGGAAGAGGTCGAGCTGATCGAGATCATCCGAAACCGTGGCTTTTTTCCACTGTTTTTTGTGGACGTTGAATCCTATATGCCCGCTGAATTGCGCGTGATGGATTACGAGACGGGACAGACGGGCGGCAGGCCCTATCTGCTCAGCCGTTTCCAGCTTCTGCCCTATATGCAGATCCGCCGCCGACACAAGCTGAAGTGTGTCAAGCGTGGCTATTATACCATTCAGACGGCCTCGGTGTATGACCGAGGAGGCTCCGTCCCCCTGGAGTCACCGGCCGAGCTTTACGTGTATCCCAAGGTCATCCCCATGGATCTGTACCGCTTGGCGGTGGGACGTATGCAGGGCGAATACACTTCGCTCCGTCCCCTGTATTCCGATCCGTTTTCGCTTTCGGGCATTCGGGATTATCGCTTTGGCGATACCGTCTCGCAGATCAACTTCAAGGCCAGCGCCAGAGTTCCCATGTCGGGGAGCAGTGCCTCTCCCTTGAAGGTCAATCACCGTGATTTCTGTGCGTCGCGCCGCTTGATGATCTACATGGATTTCCACCTGCCCGTCGGCACTATCATGACCAGCGAGGACTACGAGCGCCGCGCCGAGCGCGGGCTGTCCTTCTCGTCGGCTCTCATGCGCGATGCCATTTTCACCGGCTACGCCGTGGGTTTTGCCGCCAACTGCAAGCTGCCTGACGGCTCGCTTTCGCTCCGTTTCCCGCCTGACAGCAGTGAGGCGCATCTGATGGAAATGATGCGGGCGATGGCCGCCATGATCCCTTACGACGGGGCTTCCTTTGCCTCGCTTTTGGAATACGACCTGGTGGACGGTATGGCTGACACCGAGGTGGTCATTTTCTGCTACGTGCAGGGCGAGGAGATGCTGACGCGCATCGCGGAATTGGAGCGCCTTGGCAACTCGGTCAAGATCGTGCCACTGGAGGCAGTGGATGAAGCGGAGGAGGTGTACGGCCATGAAAAATCGTAAGGATTTTGGACAGAGCGAGGTGCTTGAAAACCTGAGCGTCAAGCGGCTGATCCTGACGGTCGTGTACGGCATTCTCCTGGCGCCCTGCGCTTGGCTCGCCGCCGTTTTGCAGGAAATGTATACGCGCGGCTTTGCCATGCTGTTCTTTTTCGTTTTTCTCGTTTTGTTTGTTCGTTCTCTCAAAAAGCTGCTGACCGATCGGCTGCAGGATGCGATCGATACCTGGTTCGAGAACGTCATGCGCTGGGTCTTCCGCCCCTTGGCGCTTTTGTTTAGTAAGGTGGCAAAGTGGCTGGGGATTGGGCGCTGGCGCGGCTGGTGTGAGGACGAAAAGACATTTATGTGGAAGGAACGTGAAAAGGGCGGCCGCCGCAAGAGACTGAAGAACGATCAAAAGTGGGCGGACCAGACGGACAATCGCCACCGCGTTCGCTACTTGTTTATCGAGTATATGATCAAGCGCATTCGAACCGGCTTTTTGTACCGTCGCCAGATGACGCCGGATGAAATGGCGGAGGAAATGGTGCTGGAAAATGCGGAAAAGCTGTTGTTTGATACGTATAATCTGGCGCGGTATGCCAAGGATGCGGAGATTTCGGATGAGGTTGTCAAGACGCTGACCAAGGTCACTGCCAAGCGGTGATTGTTACATTATTTATATGAGCACCCATTACGCGGTTATCGTGTGGTGGGTGCTTATTTTGCGTGGGGGCAGGGGGGAGATAGCTAACTTTCAAACAACTTCTTCTTTTGACGCGCGTACAGCTTCGCGCCGCGCTGTACGGGTTTTGATGTCCTTTCTTTGTCGCTGAACAAAGAAAGGACGAAAGAAAATCAGCCAAAGGCTGCCGCCTTTGGAAACCGCTCCTTTGCCGCTCTGCAAAGAGAACCAAGAGAGATCACATATACACTTTTAGTGTTGTGCCTCAAATTTAGTCAACACGAGCGGCAGGTATAGAAAGCAAAGGGTTTTTGCTGCCCGTTTCGCGAAAAGTTATGCTGTCATAAGGTGCGTTGAACGGTGGCAAGAGGTTTAGCCTTTGTGTCCCGCGTGCTACTTCCGTGTTTGCAAGTTTTTTCAACTTGCAAACGCAAGCGCTGTAGATGCAAGCTTTTGCGAAAAGATGAGCAGAGCGATAGCGCCGCGACCTTTTCGCACTGTGGGTTTCCAAAGGGCTCCAGGCCCTTTGGTCCGCTTTCTTGGTTCGTTCTTTGTCGGATGACAAAGAATGAACATTTATGCCGGCACAGATCAGCGCGAGCCGAAGGCTCGCAGTATGATCGTCCGTAGAAGAAGCCGTTAGAAGATCAGATACTCCCCCCCTGCTCCCACCGTCATTTTTAGCACTCTTATTAAAAAAGTGTGAAAAAATCAAGAATTTTTCAAAAAACTCTTGACAACTGGCAAAAAAGTGGTACAATAAAGGCGTCAAGTTTAGCACTCGACCACACGGAGTGCTAAAAATCGACCAAAACCAACAAAAACGAACAAGGGAGGCCGCGAGAACTGTGGAAAACAACGAACGCGTATTAAGCGACAGAAAAAAACAAATATTAAAAGCGATCGTTGACGCCCATATCGCAGGCGGTGAGCCCGTCGGCTCCAAGGTCCTCCAGCAGCAGATCTCCTGCTCCTCCGCTACCATCCGAAACGAGATGGCCGAGCTTGAGGAAATGGGATACCTCGAACAGCCCCACGCCTCCGCCGGCCGCGTTCCCAGTGAGTTGGGCTATCGATTTTACGTTGACACGCTGGTCGAGCATTACGCCATGACCGCCCGCGAGATCGCCCAGATCAACCAAGTGCTCAAAACCAAAATGAGCGAGCTGGATCAGATCCTGGCGACCGCCTCGAGCCTTGCCTCTAACCTGACCAACTACACCGGCTTTGCCCTCAAGCCCCGTGCCCGTGAGATCACGGTCACCAAGTACGAGGCCATCTACATCGCGCCGGGACAGTTCGTGCTGGTCATGGTCGCAGACGACGGATCGGTCAAGACGCGAAACGTAAAGCTGGACCTTAGCATTGACAGTGCGTCGGTCGCGCGATTGGCGACGGTGCTCAAACAGCATCTGGTCGGATGTCGGGCGTCGGAAATCACCCTTCCCATTATCATGACGATGGAGCAAGCGATGGCCGAGGACGCCGCCCTGATCGGACCGGTCGTCAAGCTGATCTACGAGACGGTCAGCGAGTCGGATCGCGGAGACCTCAAGGTGACGGGTGTGGATCGATTGCTCCAGTACCCCGAATACAGCGACGCTCGCGAGCTCAAGGGCCTGCTGGGGGCGCTGGAACAGAAAAACGACCTGATGGATATGATCTCCACGGCCGCCGCGGATAAGCCGCATGGCGTTGTGATCGGATCGGAAGCGTCGGTCAAGGAAATGAACAATTCCACGGTGGTGTTCAAGACCATCGTCAAGGATGGAAAATCGGTCGGCGCCATCGGCGTCATCGGCCCGCTTCGTATGGACTACGCCCGCGTGCTCGCCACGCTGGACGGTCTGACCGGCAACATTGCCGATCTTCTGTCCGACACGGCGGCACTGCCCGAAGGAGACTCCGATCGGGATGAGGAACAAAACAAGGAGAGATAGAGATATGGCAGAAAAGAAAAAGAAGGTGCTCGTCGAGGAGGAAACTCCCGATACGACGGTAGCCGAGGAGACGGTGAGTGCGGAGGATGCTGTCGACGAGACCGCACAGCTCAAGGCGCAGATCGAAGCACTCCAAACGGAGCTGGCCGCGGCAAACGATAAATATTTGCGTATGATCGCCGAGTACGATAACTTCCGCAAGAGAAGCGCGCACGACCGCGTGCTGGCTTGCAACGAAGCGACCGAGGCGGCGCTCAAAAACATCCTGCCCATCGGCGACAATCTCGCAAGAGCAGCTCAGTTTACCGATCCCGCGTCGGTTGCCAAGGGCATCGAGATGATGCAAAAGGGCTTTGCCGAGGCGCTTGCTAAAATGGGCATCGAGGAGATCGACGCCAAGGGTCAGCCCTTCGATCCCGAGCTTCACAACGCGGTCATGCACGTGGAGGATGAGACGCTGGGTGAGGGCGTGGTAGCCGACGTATTGCAAAAGGGCTACAAGATGGGAGACCGCGTACTGCGCTACGCCATGGTCACCGTCGCAAACTAACGATTGTATATCATTAAATGTATATTTCAGGAGGAATTTATCATGGGAAAAATTATTGGTATTGACTTGGGTACAACTAACTCTTGCGTGGCTGTTTACGAGGGCTCCGAGCCCATCGTCATCCCCAATCCGGAGGGCGCAAGAACCACCCCTTCCGTTGTCGGCTTTTCCAAGACGGGCGAGAGAATGATCGGCCAGGTCGCAAAGCGTCAGGCTATCACCAACCCCGACCGCACGGTCATGAGTATCAAGCGTCATATGGGCTCCGACTACAAGGTCACCATCGACGGCAAGGCACTCACCCCCCAGGAGATCTCGGCTATGGTTCTGCAGAAGCTCAAGGCTGACGCAGAGGCGTATCTCGGCACCAAGGTGACCGAGGCCGTCATCACCGTTCCCGCTTACTTCTCGGACGCACAGCGTCAGGCAACCAAGGACGCGGGCAAGATCGCCGGCCTTGAGGTCAAGAGAATCATCAACGAGCCCACCGCCGCCGCACTGGCTTACGGCATGGATAAGGAAGACAACCAGAAGATCATGGTCTTTGACCTGGGCGGCGGTACGTTCGACGTGTCGCTCCTTGAGATCTCGGACGGCGTCTTCCAGGTTCTGGCGACCAACGGCGACACGATGCTGGGCGGCGACGACTTCGACCAGCGCGTCATCGACTGGATGGCAGGCCAGTTCATGAAGGAAAACGGTATCGACCTGCGCAAGGACAAGATGGTCATGCAGCGTCTGAAGGACGCGGCAGAGAAGGCCAAGATCGAGCTGTCGGGCATGACCTCGGCCAGCATCAATCTGCCCTTTATCACGGCAACGGCAGAGGGTCCTCTCCACTTTGAGGCAACGCTGACCCGCGCCGAGTTCGACCGCATCACGGCTGACCTGGTGGAAAGAACGATGGTTCCCACCAAGAAGGCACTGGCTGATGCCGGCCTGAGCGTTGGCGAGATCGACAAGGTGCTCCTCGTCGGCGGCTCGACTCGTATCCCCGCTGTTCAGGACGCTGTTAAGAAGTTCATCGGCAAGGAGCCCTTCAAGGGCATCAACCCCGACGAGTGCGTTGCCATCGGCGCGGCCATCCAGGGCGGTGTCCTGGGCGGCGACGTCAAGGATCTGCTTCTGCTCGACGTAACCCCCCTGTCTCTGGGTATCGAAACACTGGGTGGCGTCTTCAACAGAATTATCGACCGCAACACCACCATCCCCGTAAAGAAGAGCCAGGTCTACTCCACCGCCGCTGACGGTCAGACCTCGGTTGAGATTCACGTTTTGCAGGGCGAGCGTGAAATGGCCGCCGGCAACACCACGCTGGGTCGCTTCCACCTGGACGGCATCGCTCCCGCTCCTCGCGGCGTGCCTCAGATCGAGGTCACCTTCGACATCGACGCCAACGGTATCGTTAACGTAACGGCACTGGACAAGGGCACGGGCAAGGAACAGCACATCACCATCACCTCCTCCACCAACATGAGCAAGGAGGACATCGATAAGGCCGTTCGCGATGCGGAAATGTTCGCAGAGCAGGACAAGAAGCAGAAGGAAGCGGTCGACACCAAGAACCGCGCCGAGTCTATGATCTTCCAGAGCGAGAAGACGCTGGCTGATATTGGCGACAAGGTTGCTGAGGCGGATCTCGTCGACGTCAAGGCCGCCATCGAAAAGCTTAAGGAGACCGTCAAGACGGACGACACCGAGGCCATCAAGGCAGATACCGAGGCGCTGGAAAAGGCGTTCTATGCCGTATCCGAAAAGCTGTACCGGGCGCAGGCCGATCAGGCAGGGGCTCAAGGCGATATGGGCGGCGGCGCACAGGGCGGCGACGGCACCTATTACGACACCAATTTCGAGGATCACAGCAAGTAATCGTGCTTATAACACCTGCGGGGAAGGGCGAGAGCCCTTTCCCGCAAGGGCGTATTCACCGATTGCCGCGGCTTGCCGCAAATATCCATGTGCACAAGGCTTGCGCCCGTTGATATTTACGGCAATCTATCAAAAACAGAGGTTTATCATGGCAGACAAAAGAGATTATTACGAGGTGCTCGGCGTTGACAAAGGCGCCGACGACGCAACTATAAAAAAAGCATATCGAAGCTTAGCCAAAAAGTATCACCCCGATATGAATCCGGGAAATGCTGAGGCGGAGGAAAAGTTCAAGGAGGTCAACGAGGCCTACGGCGTTCTTTCCGATGCCGACAAAAAGGCGAAGTATGACCAGTACGGTCACGCGGCGTTCGATCCGTCCATGGGTGGCGGCGGCCAGGGCTTTGGCGGCTTTTCCGGCTTTGGCGATTTTGGCGACATTGGGGATATTTTCGGCTCCTTTTTTGGCGGCGGCTTTGGTGGTGGCGGCTCGCGCCGTCGCAATCCCAACGCGCCCCAAAGGGGCGATGATATTTCGCTCCGCTTGACGGTCACGTTTGAGGAAGCGGCCTTTGGAACGAAAAAAGACATTACCTACACCCGCATTGCCAAGTGCTCCGACTGTAACGGCACGGGAGAAGCGGGCGGTGCGACGCCTGCGACCTGCCCTGACTGTGGCGGTAGCGGACAAAAGGTGGTCGTTCAGCGCTTGGGCGGCATGTCCTTCCAGTCTACCGGTATTTGCGACCGTTGTCGCGGAACGGGTAAGATCATCAAGAATGCCTGCAGTAAGTGCCGTGGTACGGGCACGCAGAGAGAGAATAAAAAACTGACGGTCAACATCCCGGGTGGCATTGATAACGGTGAGCGCATCGCTCTGCGCGGCATGGGCAGCGACGGCAAAAACGGCGGCCCGGCGGGAGATCTGATCATTACCGTTTCGGTGCGCAATCACGCTGTGTTTGAACGCAACGGCTTTGATATTTACTGTGAGCTTCCCATCACGGTGGCCGAGGCAACGCTGGGCGCCGAGATCCAGGTGCCGTCGCTTGAGGGTAAGTTTGCTTACACCATTCCCGAGGGAACGCAATCCGGTACTTCCTTTACCGTAAGAGGCAAGGGTATCACCATTCCCAGAACGCAGAACCGTCGGGGCGATTTGATTTTTTCGGTCAACGTGGAGATCCCGCGCGGTCTGAACGAAAAGCAAAAAGAGGCGATGCGCGCCTTTGCCGACAGCTGTGGCGAGAGCAACTACAGCAAAAAGGAAGGATTTTTTAAGCGCATCTTTGACAAAAAATAAAAGGTAGGATACGTACATGAGTTTGGATAAGGATTATTGCTGTGAGGACAGGGGCGAGGTCCAGGAGTGGACGCAGATCAAGGTAACGGTGCCCTTGGAGCATTTGGACGCCCTGGTCGCCGTGATGAGCATGATCAGCAATCAGCTTCAGATCGAGGATTACAGTGACATCGACCTGAAAAGCTGCTATGGTGACCTGATCGACGAATCGATCCTCAACGCAGACAAGACCATCGCGTCGGTGTCGGTCTACCGCCCGGGCAACTCGCCTTGCAGTGATGAGCTGGCGTTCTTGCGCGAGCACATGGCCATTGCCGGCATTGCCGATACGGCGACCGTTAGCCTGAACGGCGTTAACGAGGAGGACTGGGCCAACGCCTGGAAGGCCTATTACAAGCCGCTTCATATTGGAAAACGCATGGTCATCGTTCCTGCTTGGGAGAGATATGACGAGCAGCCGGGCGAGATCGTCGTGCGCATGGACCCCGGTATGGCCTTTGGTACGGGCTCGCACGAGACGACCCGCCTTGTGATCGGCCTGTTGGAAAAATACACGCCTGCCGGCGGTCGTATGCTGGACGTGGGGTGTGGCAGCGGCATTTTGGCTATTTGCGCTTCCAAGCTGGGGGCGGGGCAGTGCTATGCTTACGACATTGACCCCGTTGCCGTGAAGGTCGCTAATGAGAACATCCGTGACAGCGGCATTACCAACGTAACCTGCGAGGTGTCGGATCTGCTACGCGACGTGGATCGTGCATATCCGTACGATCTGATTACGGCCAACATTGTGGCGGATATCATCATCCGCATGTCGCCCGACGTGGGGGCTTTGATGCACGCGGGGACGGTCTTGCTGGTCTCGGGCATCATTCTTGAGCGCAGTGACGACGTTGTGGCGGCGCTGGAAGCCAATGGGCTGAAGATTGTCGAGCGCGTCGTGGAAAACGATTGGTGTGCGATGGCGGTCATGAAGAAGTAAAGAGGATATGGGCGAAGATTTCGTGGGAATCTTCGCCCTTTTGGTTTGCTTGAAGATTCCAAACGGCTTCTTCTCGGGACGCGTGTACAGCTTCGCGCCGCGCTGTGCAGACATAAATGTCCTTTCTTTGTCGCTGAACAAAGAAAGGACGAAAGAAAGTCAGCCCGGACGTTCCCTCCGGGACCTCCCTGGTATTGCCGTTCTGCAAAGTACATCAAGAGATAGACATATTATCTTTTTATGTGGTGCTCCAAGCCTTGCCTACACGAACGGCAGGCGTGGAAAGCAAAATCTTTTGCCAAACCGCACCCATCTTGGGCGTGCGCTCATGCGCCCAAGATGGAGGGAGCTTGCAAGTGCAACAGTCCCGACGGCTCTCAAAAAGCCGTCGGGCGGCGGGGTGCCAAGGGGTGTCCCCTTGGTTTCCTTCTTGGCTACTTCTTGGGAAATGCCAAGAAGTAGCATAAGCCGCACAGCGCGACGCGTTGTGTCGCGCCCGGGGATCGAAAACTGTGCTAAATTTCATCCCGCCTTCACCATCTTCATATAAAAAACACTTGCTTTTTGTCGCGAAAGGTGATATAATAAACTAAATATGTATGCACCTGCGGCTTTGCCGCGTTTAATGTTAAACCTCCGAAAGGAAACTGCTATGTTCAAAAAGAGATTTTTATTGCTCGTACTGGCCGTTGCTCTTTGCTTCGCGGCAGTAAGCTGCTCCGCCTTTGCGGCTGACGGCACGGGCGACCAAGCAAACGCAAGCGAGGGCACGCCCGGCCTGTCCTATAAATTAAGCTCGGATGGCGAGAGCTATATGTGCACCGGCATCGGCAATGCAACGACGACGGATATCGTCATTCCCGCTACCTATAAGGGCAAGCCCGTCATCCTGATCGACAACGGCGCTTTTTATAACTGTGTAACTATGACCAGCCTGACCATTCAGGAGGGAGTTCAGGCCATCCAGCCCTATGCCTTCCGCGGTTGTGTCCGTTTGGAGAGTGTCACCATTCCCGACAGCGTTTTTTACGTGGGTAACCGCGCGTTTGAATATTGCTCTTCGCTGACTACCCTGACCATTGTGGACGTGGAGAACGTAGAGGAGGAGAAGGATGAGGAGCAGAAGGATCTGAAGCTGATCGAGGAAAGTGCCTTCAAGCATTGCGCCAAGCTGACCTCAGTTGTCATGCCGGCGTCAACGCTGATCGTCAGCCGCAGAACCTTTGACGGTTGCACCTCGCTTGCCGAGGTGACACTGCCCGCAGGTCTGGAAGCGCTGGCGGAGGGTTGCTTTGGCGGCTGTACCGCACTGAAGACCATTCGCTTCGGAGGCACGGTCGAGCAATGGGAAAAGATCGCCAAGGGCGGCCTTTGGGCGGCGGACACCGTCGGCGTGAGCGTCATTTGCTCGGACGGGACTGTCACAATCAACTAATATACAATAATGAAGGGATCTGCATCTGCCGATCCCTTTCGTTTTTGGGAATACTTCTCTGGATTTGATGCAAACTAACGGAGAAAAGCGTGCGTGGCTATTGACAAAAAAACAGCAATTTGGTATAATAAGTCGATAGATTTTGAATGGAGGAAACATCCAATGTTAGTATCTGCAGCAGAAATGCTCAAAAAGGCCAAGGCGGGCCACTATGCCGTCGGCCAGTTCAATATCAACAACCTCGAGTGGACCAAGGCGGTCCTGACCACTGCGCAGGAGTGCAACTCCCCCGTGATCCTCGGCGTGTCTGCCGGTGCGGGTAAGTATATGGCCGGCTTTAAGGTCGTTGCCGATATGGTCAAGGCTATGATCGAGTCCCTGAATATCACCGTTCCCGTAGCCATTCACCTCGACCACGGTACCTACGAGGATTGCTACAAGTGCATCAAGGCGGGCTTTTCGTCCATCATGTTCGACGGCTCGCACTATCCCATCGAGGAAAACATCGCCAAGACGCAGGAGCTCGTCAACGTCGCTCATGCGCTGGGCCTGTCCATCGAAGCTGAGGTTGGTTCCATCGGCGGCGAGGAGGACGGCGTTGTCGGTGCCGGTGAGTGCGCCGATCCCAAGGAGTGCAAGCTGATCGCTGACCTGGGCGTCGATATGCTGGCGGCCGGTATCGGTAACATCCATGGCAAGTACCCCGAAAACTGGAAGGGCCTGTCCTTTGAAACGCTCGACGCTGTCCAGCAGCTCACGGGTGAGATGCCTCTCGTCCTGCACGGCGGCACCGGCATCCCTGCCGAGATGATTCAAAAGGCCATCAGCCTGGGCGTCTCCAAGATCAACGTCAACACCGAGTGCCAGCTGTCCTTCACCGCGGCTACCCGCGCGTATATCGAGGCAGGCAAGGACCTCTCCGGCAAGGGCTTTGACCCCCGTAAGGTGCTCGCTCCCGGCTACGAGGCCATCAAGGCAACCGTCAAGGAAAAGATGGAGCTGTTCGGCTCGGTCGGCAAGGCGTAAGCGCATAGGCTTAATAAATTAAAAATGCGTCCGTAAATGGGAAAATTACTCATTTGTGGACGCTTTTTTACGCCATTTCCGGCTTAAAATCGACACATTGACAAAACTTTAACGCAAAAGCTTTGAAAAGTGAAAAAGCCCTATTCTTTGTGCACAAAATCGACACGCCAAATTTGCGCAAACGGCACAAATCGAACAAAACGGTGTGAAATTTTCTTGACAATTTGACGGGGCAGTGCTATACTTAAATCAACCACCACATCATGAGTATGTGGCGAAATATTTTAAGGAGGCTTTTTTGTATGAAAAAGTTTTTATCGGCTTTTTTAGCAGCTGTTATGGTGCTTACCATGGCCGCCACCTCTTTGGTGACTGTCTTTGCGGCAGATGCTAAAACGGCAGATGCTGGCGTACACGAAATTAAGTTGCCCAGCGCTGAACACCTGGCTGACTACGGCTGGGAAGTTACTCCCGAAAAGTGGAATCTGTTCTTCGATTGCAAGACTCCCGACGGCACCAATGCTTGCTTGATCCGCGACTTCGCG
>SVSH01000033.1 GCA_015064395.1 Oscillospiraceae bacterium | reverse complement strand
GCGGCAGCGAGCATCACCAATCTCATTTTTTGGAGATGGATTTCGTCCGTCGCGGCGAAAAAATACCGATGCACGGCTTAAAAGTCGCCATCGGCACGCTGGTTTCGCTTGAGCTGTACCGCTACATTAAGGACAGAGGGCTTGAATTTGACGGCGCTCAAGAGGTGTACGCGCTGGTCGACGAGCTGCCAAGCGTCGAGACGCTGAAGGAAATGCTCGTGCGCATGGGATGCCCCGTTCGCTTTTCCGCGTTAGGCGTTCGAAAAGAGACCATGGAGGAAATGCTCGAAAAAGCCTACACCGTGCGCGATCGATACACGATTCTGACGTTGATCCACGAGATGGGACTGACCAACGAGATCACACCTCTGATCATGTCAAAATACTATTAATACCTGCGCAGCTTGCAAAAAGCCTTGAGAAAAATTCTCAAGGCTTTTTCTTTTGGGGACGCATCGCTTCCCCGTTTTGTTCCCCCGATCTCACCAACGCGTCGTATATCTTATGGTAAACCAACTGGTTCGCGTAATAGCGATAGTCAGCGAACACGTCGATCCCCCGCCCTTCAAAATACTGCAGGATCGCCGCAGCGCAGGCGGCACTTCTGCTCTGCCCGTAGTCGCATTGGCAAATAACGTCCATTCCGTCGCGCTTGGCCTCAAGAATAAAAGCCGCCACCTCGTCCGCATTCGAAAGATAGGTATCGTAGGTGTAGCCGTAGTCCCCGAGAATTTCCAGATCGATATCGGGAATGGGAACGTAGATCACGCGCTCGCAAACACCGGAATAGTCCACGCGATCCTCGGCGCGCCCCCGCGTTCTTTGCGGGGTATAAAAGCTGATGACCGCCGTATTGGGGGGAAATCGCTTGCTCATCAATTCTCCGATCGCGCGACGTGAGTAAATGTCAACCTTCATATCCAATCTCCTATCTCATCCCAATTATACATACCTCTGTCGTAAAGCTCGGCAATATAGGCGTCAGCCGCCCGCTTGTCCAGATATTTCGTGGCAGACGCACCGTTGCCGTCGATGACGGTCACCGCCCACGTTCCGTCCTGCTCCTTTACGCGAAAATGCGCTTCCCTTTCGATATTCCTGCGTTGAAATCGCGTGATCTCGTAATAGGAATACAAGTCAAGCGCCCCACAGTTCCAGGTATCGTACAGTACCCCGTCGACAAGGCAAGTCCAATGCCCCTTGACGGAAAGAATATAGCGTCCCTGAGGGTGCGCCGCCGCGAAGGACGCAACGCTGATCCGAGTGCCGTCTTTCCGTTTTGGAACGACCTGACGCGCAAAGCCCAGCACGTTTTCCACGTAGCTTCGCGGATTTTCCTTTTCGTAAAAAATCTTGGCGCCCGTAAGGCGCTTGTGCGCGTTGAGGCCGCGCGCGACGTCACGGTAGTCCATGCCCGTCGCCAGCGCGATCGCCCGCTTGGTGCAATCGTCCACGTGCAGCCTTCGCGGATGTGCGTTGTAGTAGCAATATCGCATTGGTTCTCCCTCCATCGCTCAGTCCGCAACCTGCGCCCACTCGTTCAGCCTTACCACCTGAAGGCGCGCGTGCGTCATTTTTTCCTCGGGATAGTCAAGACCGACGGACACGAACACCTGCCTGCCAAGTGAGGCGAGCGCATCCAGATAGGGCTGAATATCCACAGCATCGTCCAAGCGGTCGAAGCAATTGAACAGATAAACGGGGCGCTCGTCACCGCGCGCCGTGTCCTCCCTGAGCGAGCAAATAAACCGCTTGAGCTCGCGCTCGACAAGCTCGCTCTCGCCTGATGTTGCGTCTGCCCTTCCCCCGCGCAGAGGAGAAAATACGTTGCCGCTTCCAAGGTCGATCTCCTTGAGCAGTCGCTGGCAGTCTCGCGTGTCAATGGGCGAGAACTTATGGTTCTTATCCACAGCCAAAAAGAAGGTCTGATCATCGCAAAGCACGCCGCAAAGGCAGTAATTCTTGCCCCTCAGGTCAAAATCAACACGGCTGACAAAGGTGTGTCCGCGGCCCTCGCTTACCTCGCTCTCCTCGCTATCCCCGTCGAGAAGCGAGCGCATCAGGTGGAGATATACGCTGGGTCCTGAAATGAAGCAAATGGGTTTGTCGTCCTCGAAGACGGCGCGGGGAAACATGGGCGAATTGGTTTCGAAGCTTTTGACGTTCATACGTTTTCTCCTTTGATTTTATTTTTGATACATGATAACACGAAGTGGTAAAAATAACAAATAAAAATCGCACGCGCAGAAACAGATACAAGAAGGGCGCGAAAAGCGAAGGGAGCAGGGTGCGTTTTTTGTTTACGCTAATAGAATACCACAAGACGCGTCCCAAAAAGAGGACGCAACAACAAATAAAAAAGGCGCCGCCTTGCGCCTTGACAATTTTGCGTCAGCGTGGTAAAATACCCTTATCATAGCCTATGAGGTGACATAACATGCAATACTACTTTCTCATTTTTCTTTCCGTCATCGGTCTTGCGGCCAATTTCTGCCTGACCAAGCTGTACCAGAACCACGCAGGTACCGGCATGCGAGTCAGCGTGATCTTCAACATCATCACGGGTGCCTTCACCGCCACGATCTTTTTCGTTATCAACGGCGTAATGAACGGCTTCCGCCTTGAAATAACGCCCTTTTCGTTGCTCATGGCGGCGCTGATGATCCTGTTTTGCGGCGCGTACGCTCTCATCGGCTTTAAGATCATTTCCATGGGCAGCATGGCCGTTTATACCATGTTTTTGATGCTGGGCGGCATGATGCTTCCCTACTTCTTCGGACTTATCTATCTGAATGAAGAGTTTTCTTATCTGCGTCTGATCGGCCTTGCGCTGATGGTCGTTGCCATTGCCCTTTCGGGCTCGGAAGGCGGAAACGAGGAAAAGAAAAAGAGCTCGGTTTTGTTTTTCGTGCTGTGCCTCATCGTATTCTGCCTCAACGGCGGCGGTAGCATCGTATCGAAGATTCATCAACTGCCTCAAAACGAATCGCTCACTGTCTCCCCCACGGCCTTCGTTATGCTGGCGGGTATCATCCGCTTTGTCAGCTTTTCTCTTTTGTATCTCGTGCTGTGGCTGCGCGACCGCCGCAAGCCGACGGACAACGCCCCCGCTCCCCTGAAAATGACACCCAAGATCGTTGGCATCATGTTCGCGTTTTCTGCCGTGGACGGTCTGTCCTATTTGCTTCAGCTCATCGGCGCATCCAACTTGCCCGCCACGGTGCTTTATCCCATGATCACGGGCGGCAGCGTCGTGCTGACCGCGATCGCAGGGCTGCTGTTTTTCAAGCAAAAGCTGTCTCCGCGCGCCATCGTTGGCATTGCCCTTTGCTTCGTCTCCACGCTACTGTTTCTTTAATATCAATTCAACGAAAGGATGGACTCAACCATGACCTCTCCTCACCGCATCACCGCTGCCGACATGGCGCTACTTCCCCGCATACTGAAATTCACGACGCCCAATCAGATTCCGTTGCGTTTCCGCTTGGGTGACCGCGAGATCTGCGGCATCCCCGCTGAATTTTCCCCGCGCGTTTCGCACCGTCTGATCGATTGCAATATGGTACAGTACGTGATCGAGGGCACGGACGAAAGCGGTCTTACGATCCGCGCCGAGTATATCGAATACCGCGACTTTCCCGTGACCGAGTGGGTGGTTTACCTGACCAATCACGGCGCAACCGACACTCCCGTGATCTCCGACGTGCGCGTAGGCGGCGTCATTCCCTGCGCTAAGGCCTTATTGGAGCACGGCAACGGTGACACCTGCACTCCCGAGGGATATCACTTTTTCAAAACGCCCGTCGATCACGACATCCGCCTGACCCCCAACGACGGCACCTCCTGCAACGGTGCCTTCCCCTACATGACCATCCACACCCCTGACTGCGAGATTCGTGCCGCTATCGGCTGGCCCACCAAATGGGTGGCCGAGATCGCGCCCTGCGAGGACGGCATCAGCCTTGTCTGCGGCCAGGATCGTTGCCATACGGTGCTGCATTCGGGCGAGACCTTCCGCACGCCCCGTCTCAATCTCATGGCCTACACCAACGAAAACGCCCCCTGGCGTGGCATCAATCTGTGGCGTCATTGGTACTTCAAGCATATTCTTCCCCGCGAAAACGGTCAGCCCATCGGCCCCAAGCTTTGCTTGCACAATTTCATGGCTGACGGCAAGCCCGAGTTTACGGGTGCAACCGAGCAAAATCAGATCGACGCGCTCAACGAGTATCTGCGTCGCGGCATGAAGCCCGACGTCTGGTGGCTGGATGCGGGCTGGTATCCCTGCGACTACGACTGGCCCCGTACGGGCACCTGGCATCCCGATCCCGCCCGCTTCCCGAACGGACTGAAGCCGCTGGGCGAGGCCTGCGAACAAAACGGCGTACAGCTGTTGCTTTGGTTTGAACCCGAGCGCGTTCGCGCAGGTGAGGAGCTGGACCGCGAGCACCACGATTGGCTGCTGTGCCAGCACGATGCAGAGGGCAATCACGTTGGTGAGCGCCTGTTTGACCTTGGCAACGACGAAGCCAGAGGCTGGCTGATCTCGCACGTCAATGGTCTGATCAAGGAATCGCACGTTGCCATTTACCGTCAGGATTTCAACTTTAACCCCGCCCCCATCTGGGTCGAAAACGAGGCGGACGATCGCATCGGCATGCTGGAAAACCGCCACGCGCAGGGTTATCTTGCCTACTGGGACGCCATCATCCTTGCCAATCCCGGGCTGTGGATCGACTCCTGCGCATCGGGCGGCCGCCGCAACGACCTTGAGACCATGCGCCGCGCCGTTCCGCTTCACTACACCGACATCGGCTACGGCCATCACCCCATCAAGCAAAAGCAGCACCGCGAAATGTTCGAGTGGATCCCCTACTTCCGCGCCCATAACATGAACTGGGACAACGCTCAAACGGGCGCGTACGACGGCCACAGCCGCCCCACCGACACCTTCGCCTTCCATTGCGCGCTTGCCCCTGCCCTGACCTCCATGTTCACCTACAACGACACCGAGGAGAATTTTGAGATCGGCCGTCGCATGGACGAGGTCTGGAGAGCGGCCGCCGAGATCGAGCTGGCAGGCGATTACTACCCCATGACCGAATGCCGCCTCGATCCGCACGACTTTTACGCCATGCAGTTTGACGATGCCAAGGAGCGCCGCGGCTTCGTCCAGGTCATCCGCAACACGCAGGTTGCCGAGGACACCTACGCCGTGATATTGCCCTGTATCCACGAAAACGCCGTCTACACGCTGACCGACCGTGAGACGGGCAAATCCCTCACCCTGACCTCAAATGAGCTTGCAGAGGGCTTCACGCTCGCCCTGGAGCCTCGCTCTGGCGTGGTGCTGTTCTATACGTATTAATTGCATAGCAAAAGGACAGATGATCATGGATCATCTGTCCTCGCTTTTTTTGCTTTAAGGAGTTGTTGAACTTTGAGTGCTGTATGCGTTGTCGGTAATGAAGTAGGTGCCCCCTCCTGCTTCGCCGGTTATATCCGGTTGGGCTCCAGGATAAGTGGTGATCATCAAATCCTCTCCATAAAATTGAAATTCCCATTTCATTTTATCTGGCTTTTCGATCACTTTTGTATCCCTGTCCTTACTTTCAATACATGCCTTGACAACAGTTTTATAACGCCAAGACCACTCGCCTTCAACCGTTACCTGGTAGTTACCCAAAGGAAGGCCAAGGATAGTCTGCGTCATTTGGTTGCCAATAACCGCCACACGAACGTCAACAGCATCCGTCGCCGGCTCCGTCCCCACAATGTGGTAGATAAAACCCTGCTCACTTGTATTTACGGGGTCAAATGTCATTCCGCTCGAACCAATACTGTTTTGAATTGTCAAGCGAGTGGGGACGAATTTGGCATAGAAGTAAATCGGCGAATCCGGTGCAACCGTAGGTTTTTTCGGTATAATCTTGCCGTAATTACCTCCGGGATCCGTAACAACCGTAGCTATATCCGATGTAACCGAAGTCTGACATGTGGGATCTGTATACCAACCAGCAAAGATGTATCCGTTATTCGGCTGAGGAATACAGCCCGCCGGATCCTTCACAATGCTAACCTTTTCACCGTAGGAAGAAAGCACACCTTTACCCACACCAACACTGTATACGTAAGAAATATCATCCGCATCATAGTAGAAAATGATGGGCTGATTCTGATTGGTGATCTTTACCGTAACGGACGACTCACTGACGACATGATATCCGGCGATATCATTCGCTGCGTTTTCAGTAACCTCTGTTCCAAAGGGAACCGTCTTGGTTTCCGTGTCTTTCAGCTTTTCCATCGTACCGCGTTTATAGTAATCAACAGTATACGTATACGGCTGACGGTCATAGTACAATATCAACGTTGTACCACCGCCCTGCTCCAAAGGTTTGAGCAGGGTTGCGCCCATAGTGTTTTTGCTCTTTTCAAAATTAAGCGCAAAGCCTTGAATCGCCATTGCTTCATTTTGGGCGATCGAATAGTGATTACCAACAACGCCTTCATGTTGCAGCGTCAGATACGTTGTGTAGCCGGTGTCGTACAGGTTTTGGGTCTTGTATTATCATTGTATGCCGTTTCCCAACCGTCCGCACTCGGATCCCAAAGCATTCGGTAATCCAAAACCTGATATTTACCTTTCATGGTTTTGTTTCCTTCGACTCGGCTGAACATAACGTTATATTCTCCAGACCAAGCACTCATAAGAACTGTTTTATCACTCCAACCACTATTACTATACGTGCCAGTTCTCTCAACCGAGTTAAAAATATCGCAAGGATATTGGTCGCTGATATCTGCTCCGTATTTCGCTTTGAAGGATAAATAGTAATATGTATTATTTCCACTGGTCTCCGAATCCAAAATATAACGTTTTTCGACCGCTACCCCATCTTTAAGCGTGGGTTGTGAGGCCACCTGACCGAAGGAACCGCTATTATTGTTTAAGCAAGTCAATTCATCATTACTTCTTGTGAGAACAAAAGAAGTACCTGCGTCAGTTTGACCGGCAACATACCATGTTGTTCTGTTGTTCGATCTGGTAGATCTCGCATAATAGAATTTAAGAGTATACTCTTTTCGGTCATAGTAAACATTGACTACGGTCGACCCATCACCCTGAACTTTTACGTCCTGATCAGAACTTACAAAGTCCAAATAATTCAATAGGTTGATATTGCGTGTTTCGGTACTATCGGACTTGATACGGACATTGTTTTGTTGTACCCAAGCGGCAGGAACATCACCAGCAGCAGGACCATCAACAACCGTATCCGTGGTAACGTTCGTTATATTTCGTGTACCCCAAATTTTATATTTTTCATTTATCTTTACATCATTAGGGTCTGCAGGATCAACATATTCCGGATCTTCCAACCAATATGCAATGGTATACGACGTCGTCGCCACCTGCCAAACAGCCTTATATTTCAGGTTATGGCGAACAGTAACCAAACTACCACCGTTTTTGACGTCATAAGGACCGGTAATCGTGCCGTCAACGATGTCAGTTTCCACTTTGGTGTCCGAATTAACGGTGTACACGCGAATCAGTTCCCACTCTTGGAAGGTATAACCAGGGTTGGTCGGCGTACCAATCAAAACCTGTGTATCGTAGCGAACGTACATAGGCACAACGCCGTAACCCGTACCGCCGGGAGCCTTCAGATCAAAATCAACCAAATAATACTCGCGGTCATAATAAATGTCCACAACCGTTGTACCGTCGCCGCTGATGATGGTCTCGGGATCATAGAACAAGGGCTTGAAGCCGGGAATAGGAGCATCCAGATTTTCACCAACAGCACCATCGGCTACTGCATAATCTTCTGTGACAACAAACGTATCTGCCAAAGTATCCAAAACGACGAGAGTCTCGGGAAGTTCGTTCTTGCTGTGGCTAACTGCGGACTCTCCTGCTTCACGGTACATATAAAGCGTATCGCTGACGATGCGCACCATCGAGCCAATGATACCATCCTCTGCCACGACCAAAAGGTTCAGCGGCACGAGCGTGACCACCATGATAAACGCCAACAAAAGCGTCAGCGCTCTCTTGCTCATTTCATTTATATTTTTCATTTGCAATCCTCCTATAAAAAGAATGAAGTGCAACTGTCTTTACTCAAGTAAGTACAATTGAAAACGGTTGACAAAGCTTGTTTGTCATAAATTAGATAAAAAACATCTGGGAAATTCATAGGAATTTCCCGGATATTTTATTTACTTCATAGTTAGGGTAACTTCTTCCAGTTACCATCTATAAACGCGGCATCCCAAGCGATTTCAACCGCATCTTCAGGCACGCATTGAATTGCCTCAGCAAGAATCTGGACATTCAGTTCATATTCATCGCTGGGAGGGGTAGATTCTGTCGTTACCATAATACCGCTAAGTACGGTTCCAACGGCAATTTGAGCATTACCATCTTTAACACCGTAATAGTAACCGTCGCTCAACTGCGTTGCATTAGGTACCGTGTACGACAGATCGCTTGGATTGATATACCAAAGAGTTCCATTCGTTTTATGCTTCCAATTCACAACGATCGCGAAGCGAATGTAGGCGGGAATACGGCTATCATCACCATGCTGAATGGTATACGTACCGTTAGACTGCTTGACAACCTCAATCTCTATATCACCCACTCCGGTAATGTCCATCGAAACGTTTGCATCAATATCTTTTACGTATTTAGCATATACCGCACTGGCAACCGCACAAGAGATCACGCAAACAAGCAGCAGCAACAGCGGTAGTCTATCCTTAATATACGTCAGAAGGCGTTTTGTTTTCATAGTCGTGAGCCTCCTTAGTCAACTTGTTCAACGTGGATGCGAAGCGTAGCAGGATCGGTGATCTTCACGCTCACTCCGGGCATGCCATCCGGCTTAAGAGAGAACTTAAGCACGTGTTGGCGCGTTGTGTTCACACCTGCACTGAACGTATTCGACGCGAAAGAAAACGTGAGTATTCCGCCGTCAACGCTCGTTGGAGCTTTATCATCCAGCGTTATGATCATCAATCCCGACGTCAACCACTCGGTTGGAATAGCGGCGGGAAGCGTGAGAATAACGTCATATTTCACCGCGACCTCACTGTCGGAAACCACGTCAAATTCAACGTAATCTATCTTTTTTGACGAGTCAAAAAAATCAAGTTCAATGCTCATGGGAATGGATTTATCGCTATGAGTCACATCAAACTTCGCCACTCTTGCGCTATCGGAGCCCGAGGCGTTGGAGGTATAGCGAGCGTAAAGGCCGCCCGTCATGTGAGAGCTGAACAGCGTCATGCACAGCACAAAGATGCCAAGGTAAAAGATGAGCGGTGCCCTTTTATTCGATTTTTTCATAAAAGAACACCACCCTCTCTATTTTATTAATTCGTGTCTTGGTTCTTTGTTTCTTGCTTCAGCCGCTCGATCTCGCGCTTGATCTCCTCGAGCTGATCGGCGTCCTTCTCTTTTTCCTTATGGAAGGAGCGCTCCAGCAAGAAGATAGCAGCGGCGAGGATAACGACGGTCGCGACCGGCGTTTTGATCATATTGACCACGTGACCGATCAGCGGGATGGCCAGCACGACCTTTCCCTTGACGCGGCTGATATCCATGGGCTCATCGGGGGCGTTGTTGGCGTCGCCCTGCGTGGTCACGGTCGTACCGTCCATTTCGATGATACGGTGGACCACGCCGATGCGACCCTCCTGGAATACAACGACCTCGTCGATCGCGTAGCTGTCCTGCTCGACGACGACCAGCAGATCGCCAACCGAAAGCTCAGGCTCCATACTGCCCGACAGCACCACGGTAAGTCCTACGCCAAACGGCATGGGAATGGCATCGCCTGCCACGCGCGAGGCGTTAAAGGCGTAAACGTTAATTCCTACGATAAGTGCGACAAAGACAAGCAAGACGGTTCGTATGATTGTTTTCGTTTGCTTTTTCAATGCTTTGTTCTCCCCTATCAGCCCTTGGTAATGATAACCTTACCTCCGGCGGCGATAATATACTTTCTTGCCTCGGCGGAAATGCCCTGCGTTTCAATGATGAAGGACTTATTCAGCGTTGCAGCATTTCTTGCCAGGATCTTCATTTGCTTGGTCTTGGGATCGATCATACCCTTTTCCTTGAGCACGCGCAGCGTAATTCTGTCGCCATGCTCGAAGTTCGCATCCAGAACGTCGATGTTGATGTATTCCATCTTACCGACGAAGCCCTCTTTCTTCTTGGGCTTGGGAGGAGGAGGCGGAGGAACGGGCTCGGGTTCAGGTTCAGGCTCGGGCTCGGGAACGACGATCGGGATGATCGGTTCGGGTTCGGGTTCGGGCTCGGGAATGACAATGGGTTCGGGTTCGGGCTCAGGCTCGGGCTCCTTCTTCTTACGCTTGAAGATGGAGATGAGCAGCAGGATGATCGCGATCAGAAGGAGCAGGAAGAACAGCCACCACAGAATGGTTCTGGCAAGTCCGGAGCCCCAGAAGCCGCCGTTGGCGTCGATCGTGGTATTGGCCTCGGCGCGGAGCGTGAAGGAGACCTTGATGCCGACGTCCTCGCCTGCGATATTACCAAGGAAGGTATCGTAAGCGTCGTCGCCCGACTCAAAGGGCCACTTCCACTGGAAGAGGTACTCTGCACTCTCACCGCGCTTGATGGTTCCGTTGTGGGAAAGGCCATCCAGCGTTTTTCTGTCTGCCCAGGTCTTGGCGTCGCCCGCAAGGTAGTTGTCCTCGGGGTCGAGCAGACGGTAGAGCAGCGGAATTTCGTAATCAGACAAAGGCTTTTCCGTTGCCAGCAGCTCAACCTGAACGATCAGCGTGTAGTCGATGGCAATGGTGTCCTTGTTGCGCAGGCGGACGGTGTAGTCAACGTCCGTACCGGGGGCGATGACCTTCTCGCCATCCATACCCTCAACGGTGATCTCACCCGTCGCGTTTTTGTATATAACGGAGAAAATATCCAGCTCGGCATCCATGTTGGACTTGAGCATGACCTCTCGGTTATCGATGTGGGCGTATTCAGCCAAGCGGATGCCCAACACGATGAGGCTGAGAATCAGCAGGATGAACAGGATGACCATGGCCACCCAGAAGGTGCCGCCGACACCGAATATGGATTTTCTTTCCTTTTTTTCTTTTTTGGTATCTTTTACGTCAGACAAGAGAATCTCCTCCGTTGATGTGATGTTTCGTTTGGGTGAAAGGCTTTCCCTTGAGGGGAAGGCTTGGCGACGCGCGCGGCTGGCTTTTGCTTTCGTAGGGGAGGGGCTTGCTCCTCCCGCTTGTATCGCCGTTTCCCTTTGTTTCGGGAGGACCAAGGCCCTCCCCTACGGGAAAACGGAACGGGTAGCCCGGCAATTTTTCGCTTTTGGCGGCGTTTGACACGGGTCAAACACCCTCAAAGGGGAAAAATGCGGGTAAGCAATATTGAACCGCCGTCCCGGCCACGACGGGACGGCGGTAAAATATGGCTTAAAGTACGATGTACTTAATGTAACTAATTCGTGGATTAGTCTACCTGGGTGATGGTAACGCCAACAGTCAGGCTGATTTCAGGAGCAGTTGCGGCATTGCCGAGTGCTGTATCCTTGACGTTATTTGCGGCCTTTGCAGCATCATCAGCACCGGTTTCAAATGCCCATGCCCAAGAAACATTGAGGTCAGTAGCAACTGCAGAAAGATTCTGATTGGTATGATACTTCTTCGCAGAATTAATAATTGCAGTTTCAATTGCAGTTTCAAGTTCAGCAATGGTATCACTTTCGTTAGTACCGCCCATATCCTTCAAGCTATAGGTTTCACTATTAACAGTGAATACGATAGGACAATATTCGCCACCAGCAGTCCAGTTGGTCAAAGACAAATTCGCAGTATAGGTAACCTGAACATCAACTTCAGGAGAACCAGCAACAGTAAAGTCTACGAATTCACCTTGCGTACCAGGAGCAACAACCTTAGTACCTGCAGTCTTAGCCTGAACCGTAATGGTATCAACATTTTCGTCAGCAGTCCAGGTAGCTTCGGCATCCTTGTACGCATCAGCAAACATCTTATTTGCTGCGGTAATGGTTACACCCCACTTAGCAACGCGAGCGGTGTCGGTGCTGGTGCCTTCGGTTACGTACTTAGCAAACGTACCGGAGATAGCGCAGGTGGTCAGGAGAACTGCAACCAGAAGAGCGGAAGCAAGTCTCATCATTTTGTTTTTTCTCATAGGAAATTTTCTCCTTTCAATTTTTTTGCCTTGCGGCGGTTTCATTCTTCCCTTTAAGTACTTTGGGGGATAGAATATTTGCCCGGCTATGCCGAGTCTTTGCGGCAATCGCCGCGGCAATTTATATTCGCCCCCGAACGTGGCTTCCGAGGGAAGAATAACTGGGTTTAGATGTAGCAAGCCTTCTCCGGGGGAGAAGGCTTGGGCGAGGCGTTTGTAGCATTCACTACAAAGACGGTATAGTTTTGCGCCCTGCCCTTTTTTCATAGGGGCTATCTCATACAAGAGAGCTTCGCTCTCTTGTATGAAAATAGACGTCTATTTTCGCGCGGAGTATCGCGCAAAGTTGAGTCAACAGGAGTTTGATTGCATAAGAAAGCTGGCGCTTTCTTATGCAAAGGGATATCCCTTTGCGCGCGCTTCTTTTGCGTAGATTATTCAGCGGGAGTTTCTTCGTTGGGGGCCTCTTCCACCGGTGCGGGCTCCTCCGCGGGTGCGGCAGCGGCAGCTTGTGCTTGTGCGGCGGCGGCCTTGAGCGCTTCAAGCTCGGCCATCAGCGCGGCTACGTCCACAGCCTGCGTTTGGGGTGCGGGAGCTGCAGGAGCTTCGGGCTCGGGCGCGGGCTCGGGGGTAGGCTCGACGACGGGAGTGGGCTCGGCGGCGGGGGCGGTTGCCTCCTCTGCCTTGGCGGCCTTGAGGGCCTCCAGCTCTGCCATGAGCGTTTCCATATCGTTGCCCTTGCTCTTTTCGTACATTCTTCTGCGGATCATATCATAGCCGACCAGCAGGATAATGGGAACGACGACACAGACGATAAGACCGGGGGTACTCTGCATAAACAGCGCGATATGACCTGCGCCGGGAATACGGATGCCGGTATACTTACCGACCAGCTTATCCATAGGAACCAGGACTCTATCTTCCGTATTGTTGTTAATACCTTTGGTGCGGAAGAATTTCTGTCCGTCCTCCTCCACGATCTCGATGACACGGTGCGTTACAATGCTCGTACCGTTGCCTGCGGGGTCGAAGAAAGCGATATCGTCGCCAACAACGATCGTCTCGGGATCGGTCTGCTGACAGATGATGATATCGCCGCTCATAATGTCGGGCGCCATGGAGTCGGTCAGAACGATCAGAGGCAATACGCCACCGATATTGGGAACCTCGTCCTTGTTGATAAAGCTCTTGATGATCAGCGTACAGTTGATGATCAGCATAGGAATGAGAATGACACACAGTACGATGCCGACGATGGTTAGCGCCTTATGTAATTTTGTGGGTTGCTCTTGGGGCTCTTTTGCTGCTTGAGTGTTTTCATTCATGGTTTGCTGACTCATGATTTCGCTCCTTACAGTTTTTATCTTTGTAATCTCTCCCAGCTCAGATACGGCTGAATTGAATGGTA
>SVSH01000007.1 GCA_015064395.1 Oscillospiraceae bacterium | reverse complement strand
GCTGATCGATACTAATAGACCGAGGGCTTGAACCTCCTAATAGGTCTCAAGTTCACACTATATTTCTTGAGTTTCTTCATACCAATCCATTCCTTTATTCGATTTTCAATGGGCATTGAACCCATTCCCCAAAGAAGCAATTATGCAACACTAAAAGACCGCCGTTTGGTGGTCTTTTTTTTGTCCCGCGTACAGGACAAAGGAAGGGTAATACGGTATTTGCTTTTTGATCGGCATTTTCAAAAAAATGTTTGCAAAATCGGAAAAGTTATGTTATAATGAAGGGTAAAGCACTTACCAATGGCAAAACAGGTGCCATTGTTCCCATAAAAATGAAAGAAACGGAGGAAATCATATGCCAAAATATGAGGTTTTGTCAAAAGAATTGACGGAGCAGATCCGTCACGCCAAAGAAACGGGACAGTATGAAAAGGTGGCATTTGACGATACCAAGGTGGTTCGCCGCAAGAACCTGGCCAAGGATACGGCCAGCGTATGGCGTCCGACCTTTTTGCGCGATATCGATAAGATCATGCACTGCCCCTTTTATAACCGCTACACGGACAAGACGCAGGTCTTCTCTCTGTGCAAAAACGACGATCTGACCCGCCGCAGTCTGCACGTTCAGCTGGTCTCTCGCATCTCGCGCACCATCGGTGCGGCACTGCATCTGAATTTGGATCTGATCGAGGCGATCGCCCTGGGGCATGACCTGGGACACACCCCCTTTGGACACACGGGCGAGGATTATCTGGATGGGCTGTATTTTGCCCACACCGGCCGCCATTTTGCCCACAACGTGCATTCGGTCCGCGTATTGGACGGTATTTTCCCTTACAACATCAGCCTGCAGACGCTCAACGGCATTCTGACGCACAATGGGGAGATCGAGCTGGAGGAGATCCATCCCGAGCCGCTGTACAGCTTTGCCGAGTTTGACCGCATGGTCGAGCGTTGCTACGTCGATCCCGTCTACGCGCGTGGCCTGATGCCCTCTACCCTGGAGGCGGGCGTGGTTCGCCTGGCCGATATTATTGCGTACTTGGGCAAGGACAGACAGGATGCACAGCGCGCAAAGCTTGTGGAGGAGAGTATGTTCGTCAACGAGGACATCGGCTCCATCAATGCGGAGTTGATCAACAATCTCGTGGTCAATATCATTGAGAACAGCTACGGCAAGCCCTATATTCGCCTGGATACCAAGCACTTCAAGGCGCTCCAACGCTCCAAGAAGGACAATTACGCGCTGATCTATAACAACACGGTCTCCTTCTCCAAGCTGGATGAGACGGTCAAGCCTATGATGGCAGAGGTTTACGGACAGCTCCTGGACGATCTGAAGAACAACAACATCTACTCGCCCGTTTACACGCACCACATTGATTACATCAACGCAGTGCACTACAAGCGCGATATTCCTTATGAGAATACCGAGCCCAACCAGATCATCGTGGACTATATTGCCAGTATGACGGATAACTATTTCATTGAACTGCACCACTATCTCTTCCCGAATAGCCCCCTCAAGGTAGAGTACCGCGGCTATTTTGATGAGTGCACCATCTGAGACAGGAGAACGATATGTTTGAACCCATCATTGCACTGATCCAAAAATACGATACCATTATCATTCACCGACACACCAACCCAGACGGCGATGCGCTGGGCAGCCAAATTGGACTCAAGCACATAATCAGGGACACGTTCCCCGAGAAGACGGTGTACATCGTGGGGGATGCCTCCCGCCGCTATGGCTTTATGGAGGATTCGACCATGGATGAGATCGCCGATGAGACCTATCAAGGGGCGCTTGCGATTATCCTGGATACCTCGGCCAAGGCGCTGATCTGTGATGACAGATACACGTTGGCTGAGGCGACGGCACGCATTGACCACCATCTGTTTTGCGAGGAGATCGCCCAGGTGGAGGTCACAGACTCCTCTTACGAGAGCTGCTGCGGACTTGTGGCGGCCTTGGCCATGGAGGCCGGTTGGACGGTCTCTCCCCTGGCGGCAAAATCGCTCTATACGGGCATGATCACCGACTCGGGGCGCTTCCGCTACGACTCGACCAGCGCCCAAACCTTCCGCGTGGCGTCCTTTTTGATGGAACGCGAGTTTTCCACCGCTGACATCTATCGCAACCTCTACGCCGATGATTTCTCGTTCATTCAGCTCCGCGCCAAGTTCGTGCTCAAGATCCAACTCACCGACAAGCCCGTGGCCTATATTTATACGACCAAGGAAGAAGCCGCTTCGTACGGGGTGGATAACTTCACGCTGTCGCGTGGCATGGTCAACGTCATGGGCGAGATTCGCGGCGTGGATATTTGGGTGAACTTCACCGAGAGCGAGGAAGGGGTGCTGTGCGAGCTGCGCTCCAACAAATACAACATCAACGGCATTGCCAAGAAATACGGTGGCGGCGGACACGCCAAGGCCAGCGGCGCGACGGTCAAGGACCGCGACGCGGCGATGGAGATGCTGAACGATCTGATGAAGCTGACGGAGGTGGAAGCATGAACAGAGAACAAATGAAGGTCATTCTGGATAAGATCAAGGCGTATGAAAAGATCATTATTTTCCGTCATAAGCGTCCCGACGGCGACGCGGTCGGCTCGACCAAGGGTCTGTGCGAGATCTTGAAATTGACTTATCCCGAAAAGCAAATTTATATCATAAACAACGACTATTCCGATTTCACCGGCTTTTTGGGCGGTGAGGACGAGGCTCGCCCCGACGAGTTTTACGCCGATGCACTGGGCATCGTCATCGACACGGCCACCATCGACCGCGTTTCCAACCCCAAGTGCGCCCTTTGTAAGGAGCTCGTCAAGATCGACCACCACATCGACCGCACGCCCTACGGAGACGTTTCCTGGGTCGAGGAGGAAAAATCCTCGGCTTGCGAGATGATCGCAGACTTTTATGCCGCTTTCTCGGACGAGCTCAAAATCAACAGCGCGGCGGCTACCTATATCTATGCCGGTATGGTTACCGATTCGGGCCGCTTCCGTTTCCGTAGCGTCACGGGTGACACGTTGCGTGCCGCGGCTATGCTGCTGGACCAGGGGATTGACACCGACACGCTGTTTGCTAATCTCTATATGAAGGAATTTCACACGCTGAAGTTCCAGGCGCACGTCTATAAGAAAATGAAGATCTCGCCTGCGGGTGTGGTGTACCTGTACATTGACCGTGCCATGCAGAAAAAGTTCAAGCTGACGAGCGAGCAGGCAAGCGCCTCTATTTCCTATCTTGAGTCCATCAAGGATAGCCTCATTTGGCTGGTCTGCATTGAAAACGGCGACGGAACGGCTCGTGTGCGCCTGCGCTCCCGCTTCGTGACGATCAACGAGCTGGCAGAACGATACAACGGTGGTGGACATGCCTGCGCTTGCGGCGCAACGGTGCACAACAAAAAGGAATTCAAGGCACTGGTGAACGACGCCGATGCGCTGTTGCAGGATTATAAAGCGAATCACGAGGGCTGGCTATGAAGATACTGATTACCAACGATGACGGCATCTTCGCTCCCGGTATTCGCGAGCTGGCCAAATGGGCACAAAAGCTGGGAGATGTGACGGTGGTCGCTCCCAAGCACGAGCAGAGCGCCAAGAGTCACGCAATCAACATTATCGGCGAGTTTGAGGTCAAGCCGGTGGCATTTATGCCCGGCGTGCGCGCCTTCTCGGTCGATTCCACCCCCGCTGACTGTATCCGCTATGCGTTGATTGGTCTTGGCGAGCAGTTTGACCTGGTGCTCTCGGGCATCAACCGTGGCGTCAATCTCGGACGAGACATTGTCTATTCGGGCACGGTAGCGGCCATTTTCGAGGCCAACTGTCTGGGGGCTCGGGCGGCGATTGCCATGTCGACTGAATTTACCTCGCTTGAGAGGGCCGTGCCCCATTTGGACGAGGTCTGGGCGTATTTTGAGGAGCATAAGCTGCTCGAGTGCCACGATCTGTATAACGTCAACATTCCTGCCGACTATACCGAGAGCATCCGCATCACCCGACAGGGCGGCGCCTATTACTCGGATGAATTCGTCAGCACGGGTGAGAACATGGTGCGTCAGAGCGGCATGATGGTCTGGCGCGATGCCAAAAATTTCGACCTCGACTGCGACGCCGTCATGAACGGGTATATTTCGATCACCCCCTTGACGCTCCAGCGCGTGGATCGGGATGTATATGCCAAATTGAAGGAATTGAATCAATAAAAAGCAAAACGGAACGCCGAGTGACGTTCCGTTTTGTTTTTGGCGGAAGCGGTGGGATTCGAACCCCGAACTCACGCTGTGGGCGTGAGTTCAAAAAGAATATCTTGCGGGCGAGGACCCGCAAGGTATTCTTTCGGTGGGTTCTCATCGCTACTGTTCTCTCAAAAGAGAAAGAGGACACGTAAGTGTCCTCTTTCTCTTTTTGGCGGAAGCGGTGGGATTCGAACCCACGGTACCGTGAGGTACAACTGATTTCGAGTCAGTCCCGTTATGACCACTTCGATACGCTTCCATATGGTGCGCTTTTCGCACCTTGGGTATTATACCACAGGTGAAGGAAAAAAGCAAGATGTTTTTTCTTTTTCTTTTGATTTTTTTTGCGTTTTTCGCAAGTTGGGTGATATTATCTCGTCACCTGATAAGGCCAGTCGATGATGCCGCCGAACTCCTTGACGTTGGTGTAGCCCAGATCGACCAGCTTTTGCGCGGCTTCCTTGCTGCGGCGGCCACTGTGGCAATAGACGAGGATCAGTTGATCTTTATCCGTAAGAGTTTTCTCAGCCTCTTGCGAAATCACCTCGTTGGGGATCACGATGGCGCCGGGGATGTGACCAAGATCATATTCCTGCTGGGTGCGGACGTCGAGAATGACACAGTTTTCTTGGGTGGTGTCTATCAGCTTTTTGGCTGCCTCGGCGGTAATCTGCTCATAGCCGTCGGCGGGCGTTGGTGTGGTGCGGCATCCTACAAGCACCGTTCCCATCAAAAGGGAAGTGATGAACGCGAGAATTGCAAAAATCGGGAAAATATATCGTTTCATATAAGGTTCCTCTGCTATACTTTTGACCTATTATACCACGAACCGACGAAATTATCAAGAACAGAACGCAAAAAGTAGTTGTGCGAAAAAAGTAGTTGTGCAAAAAAAGTGGTTGTGCGGAGCACAACCACTTTTTTGTTGTCGCAAGCTCTGCTTGCGACGGTTATCTATTCAGGATCAGCTTGGTCAGCTCAACGGGAGCGACAATCTGACCGTCCTTGTAGACACGCATATTGCCCGAGGCGATCTCGTCGATGAGAACGACCTCGCCGTTGTGGTAGCCGAACTCAAACTTGATGTCCCACAGATCCAGGCCAATGGTCTTCAGGTCGTCCGCTACGATCTTGGTGATCTTGAGCGTCTGTGCCTTCATGTCCTCGAACATAGCGGGAGTCATAACACCCAGAACTGCAAGGCCCTCGCCGGTTACCAGCGGGTCACCCTTGGCGTCGTTCTTGAAGGTGCACTCAACGTAGCCGCCCTCGATAGGGGTGCCGTCCTTGATGTATTCGCCGTATCTGCGGATGAAGCTGCCCGTTGCGACCAGACGGCAGATAACCTCAAGACCGCCGCCACCCTGTGCCTTGCCCAGGCACTCTGCGTTGAGCACTTCCATGGTAGCATTCTCGATATCTGCGCTGACGTAGTGGGTCTTGATGCCCGCCTTCTTGCACAGCTCGAAGTAGTAGACCGAGGTCTGCAGGTTTGCCTTGCCGATGCCCTCGATGGTCAGACCAACACTGTTTTCGCCGGGATCGAATACGCCGTCCTTGCCGGTGCAGTCGTCCTTAAATTTCAGCAGTACGTTGCCATTCTCAAGGCTGTAGACGTCCTTAGTTTTTCCCTGGTAAATCTTTTCCATATCCATTTCTCCTTTGAAAGTTCGGATTTGTTTGGTTGTGTCGGATGGGCCGACGTGCGCGGATATTCTAACAAGAGTATTATATCACTATATGTCAAATTTTTCAACTAAAAATTACAGGGTATTTTTGCCCCAATATTTGTGAAAACTGACGATAAAGAGCCAATTTTTCATCAAACGCGATAGACGTAGCGGTCCTTGCGGGGACGAGCGGGGGGAAGGTCTCCTTCGCGGTAGCCGAGGATGCAGTGGCCAATGCCGACATAGTCGCCTTCGATGCCCCAGGCGGTCAAGAGTGCTTTGCCCTCCTCGGAGTCAAATTCCTGGCGCGCGCGGTGGATCCAACAGCTGTCCACACCAAGAGAGAAAGCGGCGTTCATGAGCGTTCCCATGACAAGACTGCCGTCCTCGATGTGGGTAGACACGTTGCGGTCTGCCAGTACGATGACGATGGTGGGCGCGCCGTAAAAGGGATCGGCCTCGGGCGTTCCCATGATCTCGGCGTTCATGCGGCGAAGCTGCTCACGTGTCTTTTCATCCTGCACGACAACCATGATGGGGGACTGGCGGTTTCTTCCCGTCGGGGTGTAGGTCGCGACCTGCAAAATCGTGTTCAGCGTCTGCTCGTCGACTTGTCTTGCTTGAAATGCTCGCACACTGCGGCGTTCCATCAATGTCTTTAGCGTTGCGTTTTCCATAGTACCTCCGAATATCCAATATGATAGAATTATCATATCATATTGCACGCATATAATCAAGGGAAAAAGCCATATTTTTCGATGGGGCACCAAAAAAATTCATAAAGTATAGTTGAATTGTTAAAGTTAAGGTGATATACTGAACGTGAAAAAGATCAAATAAGACGAGAGGGGGATATGACTGTGGCTAATATCATGGATTATTTAGACTGGCGGGGCGACGTGCCGTTTTCGTTGTCTCCCTTCAACGAGGTGGACAATCTCATCTTTTCCGAGTTGTCCTTTATTGATCTGGAGGGTATTTTGCCCCCTCGCGTGTCGGCCGGGTGGATGCCGCTTCACGTGGCTGTGGCCCGCTATTTTGACAAGCATCCTGACGACAGTGTGGGACTGGGCCTGATCGTTCCGGCGGCCATCCGCGATATGATGCGCCGTATGGCACAATGCCCCCGCTATCGGGATCTTCTGGTCGGAGGATACGTCAATACCATTGACGAAAGCGTCCAAAAGCAATTTGCCGCCTTGACCATTCAGATCGACGAGCGTCAGTTGTACGTTGCCTACCGCGGCACAGACGATACCATTGTCGGTTGGAAGGAAAATTTTAATATGAGCTTCATGCAGGCCATTCCCGCACAGCTGGATGCCGTGGCATACCTCAACCACGTAGCCGCCGATACCCGCCATCCTCGCATCATTGTGGGTGGGCACAGCAAGGGCGGAAATCTGGCGATCTACGCGGCCATTCACTGTGAGAAAACGGTAAAATCCCGTATTGTCGCTGTTTATAGTAACGATGGTCCGGGTTATCGCCGTGAGGTGCTGGATTCGTCTGATTATCGTGAAATGGCGGACCGTATCATCAGTATCGTTCCTCAAACCTCTGTGATTGGGCGTATGCTGGAGCACGACAATAAATACTACGTGGTATACAGCCCTGCGTCCGGCCTTTGGCAGCACGATGGCTTTTCCTGGGAGGTCAAGGGAACGGCCTTCGTTCCCGCGCCCGCCCTGTCCAATGAGAGCGAGATGATCGATCGCTCGCTCAAAAAATGGGTGGCGGATATGGACGAGGGGCAACGGGAAAAGTTTGTGGATTCTCTGTACCGCGTGCTGACGGCCACCAACGCCAAAACGTTGACCGATCTGACCCGCGACCGCAACTGGTTCTGGCGGCTGATGACCAACAGCGAGATCTCGGAATCCCGTAAAACCGTCATCGCCGGGCTTTCCCAACTGACGGGCGAGGCGGGACGGATCTGGGTCGAGAGCATTTTGCCTGTGCTGAAAAACAAAAAGCTGCCGGATATTGCGATCAAAGCAGACGGCGCACAAGGCCACACGCCTGCCGCGCCTCAAAAGAAAACACTTCCCGTAAAGAAGGTGACACCTCCAAAGGCGGCAAAGTCGGCCCCTAAGGTTTCTCCCATCACCGCTTTGCGCGAGGGTGTGACCACAATCAAGCCCAAAACGGCTATCAAACAGCAATCGAAAACCAAGGATCAATAAAAGCATCCCCTTGACAGGATTTATCTGCCAAGGGGAATTTTTTATTGACCGTCGTAAAAGGCGGGCGGAAAGGGGTTTTCTTCCATAGGCGGTGCCGGACGCGATGAGACACCGAAGCCGGACGGAGGGGCACTCCGCTGAGGAGCTTGGCGCGTGCGCTCAAAGTCAAAGACCGCGCGTCCGTTTTCCAGTTTCAGGCAGGCATCGAATGTTTTGCCTGTGCGGGGGGAGCGGAACCCTTGGATCAGGGGTGTTTTCCCTTGGGTCAAAAGGGCCTCAACGTGACTTTTACTGATGGGGCGCGAGCAGATCACGAGATTGATGCTGAACTTACAGCCCTT
This sequence comes from Oscillospiraceae bacterium, assembly GCA_015064395.1. Classification (GTDB taxonomy): domain Bacteria; phylum Bacillota; class Clostridia; order Oscillospirales; family CAG-272; genus SIG644. The sequence continues at coordinate 71,306 of SVSH01000007.1, read as the reverse complement.
TTCCTTGTAGGCACTACAGCCGTAAAAGCTACGCATACGGCGAACCTCACTGCCGCACAGGGGGCAGGTTCCGATGGCATCACCGAAAAATCCGATGTCGTCGGCGCCATGATCTCTCTGATCAAACACTTCGCGGATCTCACGCTTGGCAATATCCACGCTGTCATCCACGCTCATCTGGCCACGGAACACCCGCTTCAGAGCGCGACCCATGTCGCTGGTCTTGTACTTGTCCATGCTGATGTGCAAGCGGTCCAGCGATTCGATGAGGAAAATGCCGTCGGGCAGAATGGTGTAAACGTCCTTTCTAAGGGCAATGTAATTGCTCTTGCGGGCGTTGTCAATGATACCCGTCCGCGTTGCCTCGGTACCCAGCTCAACACCCTCCAGCATGGCGCGGTATTCCTCTGCGTCATCTGCACCCTCACCCTCGGCCGATTGCTCGGCGAGCGCGGCACGCTCCTCCTTGAAGGGGTTTTTGAGATAGTTGTTGAGTGTCTCAATGGTATAATGACGGGGCGGGGAGGTCTCCTTGGCGACGGGCTTGAAGTCGGTCACAACGGTGTCGCCCTTTTTGAGGGTGGGGAGTATCTTGTCCTTTTGATTGTAGTCGTCGTATTTGGTCCAACCCTGCTCCAGCATGACCGTTCCCTTGAGGGTAAATGTTTCAAGGTCGCCGACCGAAATGGTGATCTCGGTGCGGCTGACAAGGCAATCCTTGGCGCAGAATACGGCGACGAAACGGCGGAATACGGTGGAATACACCTGCATCTCCCGCTCGGACAGCTGGTTTTTGTTGGGGATCTTATAGGTCGGGGTGAGAGCGGAGTGAGACTCGATCTTGCTGTCATCAAAAATATGCTTGCCGTCCTTGAAGGTGACGGGATAGCCAAGCTTGGCAACCCCTGCAAGGATCTGTCGGATCTTATCCTTTTCTGCCGTGGCCAGATATTCCGAGTTGGTACGGGGATAGGTCAGATACCCTTGCTCGTACAGCTTTTGCACGATCTCAAGCGAGTCAGCCATGGACATCTTGTATTTCTTACCCAGTACGTTTTGCAGCTTGGACAGGGAATACAGCTTACCCGGGGACAGCTTGTCTTTTTTGTTTTTGACGCCTGTGACGATGGCAGGCAGGGCATTGTAGGCATCGCACAGCTTTTGCGCGGCGGCGAGCTGGGCGGCCTGGTTGTCACCCTCAAACTTCGTCTTGGAGGTCAGCTCGATCTCCTCGCCGTTCGTCTTCTCTTTGCTGACAACGGCAAAGTATTTACCGGGCACAAAATTCTTGATGGCCATGTCGCGCTCGTAGATGGCGCGTACGATGGGAACGATGACGCGTCCCACCCGCAGAAGCGATCCCATACGCAACGTAGCGTAGCGAGTCAGATTGACCCCATAGAGCCAGTCGATATAGGTGCGGGCAAAGCCCTCGTTGGCAAGGTTTTGATATTCGCTCTCGTCCTTCATCTCTCCCAGGGCGCGAGCGACGGTTTGGGGCGTCTGGTCGGGCAGCCACAGCCTGACTTGTCTGCGGCTTGCTCTGTTTTCGGGTCGCAGTGCGTGCCCGATGCAAAGGCGGACAATGATCTCTCCCTCGCGATCGGCGTCTCCTGCGTTGGCAATGGCAGTGACGTCGGGGCGGTTGCACAGCGACTCCAGTATGCCAAATTGCTTCTTGACGCCGGGATCCACGTGACCGCCCTTGCCCTCGCGGCGCAATTCAAAGCGGAACTCTGTGGGAAAGCAGGGAAGGTTGTCCATCGTCCAGCGCTCGGTGCGGCGCTCGGGAGACAGATACGACTCAATGTCGCAAAGAGAAAACAAATGACCAAAGGCCCAGGAGACCAAGTATCCACAGCCTTCCAGGTAGCCGTCGCGGCGGACCATCTTGCCGCCCTGTCCCGCCTGCTGGGTTGCGTATTCAATTCCCGCCGCAATGTTGCGGGCAAGGCTGGGCTTTTCTGCAATGATGAGTACCATACCTGCTTCCTTTCTGTCTGTGATCCCTTACAGTATACCACAGATGCGGCAAAAAAGCAAGGTGAAGGAGCACAAATCAAAAGAAAGTCGTCAGCGGGCCTCCCCTTGGGTTTCCTCTTGCGCGAGCAGGAAAAGTGTGTCAGGAGTTGTGCCCAACACCTCACATACCCGAAGCAAAAGGGAGAAGGTGGGCATACTTTTCCCGCGCTCCCACTTGCTGATGGCCTGTGGTGTAACGCCCAATAGGATAGCCAACTGCCCTTGCGAAAGTTGATGTTGCTTTCTTAATTGTGCCAGATGTGCACCAATTTTGACATACATATTGTTTCTCCGTTTATATCATGGTTATCATTAATATTATAACACCGTATGGCGCTATATGTCAACACCGTACGGTACTTTTTGTATAATAAAATTGAAACTTGTATTTTGTAAAAGGGGAACGAAAAGCCGATATGTATGTATATCAACGTGTAAGAGATCTTCGCGAGGATCGCGACAAAACACAAAGGGAGATCGCCTCCATGCTGAATATGCAGCTGACAGTCTATCAGCGTTATGAGCGAGGGGAGCGGGAGCTTCCCCTGTGGGCGGCGATCAAGCTGGCAGACTATTATCGGGTCACGCTGGACTATTTGGTCGGCAGAGCCGAGATGCAGTGAGAGGTGTCTATGTATTCTATGTTACATGAATTATTGGCCGACAGAAAGAGTGGCGCGATCTTCACCTGCTTTGGCGTGTGGCACCTGCTCTATCTTTTGCTCATCGGCGGAGCGATCGCAGGCATTGTGATCTTGCTTCGAAGAAAAGGCGAGAACGCCCGCGAGAGGACCATCTGCGGGACGATCGCGCTTGCCTTTGGACTTTACATGGCAGACTTTTTTCTCATGCCTTTTGCCTATGGCGAGATCGACGTGGAAAAGTTACCCTTTCACGTTTGCACCGCCATGTGCGTGATGAGCTTTTGGAGTCGGCACTGGGCACCGCTGAACAAATACACGGGTACGTTTGCCCGCCTGGGACTGATCTCCAATTTGATCTACGTCATATATCCCGCCGGTGTGGGCTGGTCTGCCATTCATCCCTTGTCCTACCGCGTGTGGCAAACACTTTTGTTTCACGGCATCATGACGGCCTACGGACTGCTGGTTCTGATCTATGAGCCGTCCTCCAGGCCGCAACAAAGAGGGTGGCGGCGAGAGGCCCTTATCTGTGCCCTCATGGTGCTGTGGGCACTGCTGGGTAACACCCTGTATAACGGTACTTGGGAGGATACGACGCGCCTCTATAACTGGTCGTTCGTTGTCCGTGATCCCTTTTACCTTCTGCCTGCGGAGGTCGCGCCCTTCGTGATGCCTTTTGTGATGCTACTGCTTTTGTTTGGTTTGGATATGTTGATGTGTGCCCTTTGCTTTGGCGCGGCACGATTGCCCCTACATAAGAAAAAACAATAAAAAACGAGCGAACGGACACTTGTGTGTTGCGTTCGCTCTTGCTCTTTTTCGGAAGAGCAGATGGGGAAGGGGCCCCGCTGCTTGCGGTAGTAAGTTCGAACAGCGCACTCACTTTCCTTTTTACTCTGCCATTTTCCTTTAAATTTCTTGAAGGGGTGAGGGGGAACTTCTTGTAAGAAGTTTCCCCTCAATCGTCATCCCTTTTATTCCCCCACACCGAGCTGTGCCGGTGCTTCGGGCTGCTTCAGTACATACGTCGGTGCCCCCTCGCCGCGCACAAAGGCGGGCGTGATCTGCACCTCGGCGATATCCCCGCGCGAGGGAATCTCAAACATCATACGTGTCATCATCTTCTCGAGAATGGAGCGGAGTCCGCGCGCGCCCGTGTTGCGCTCCAGCGCCAGCGTTGCCACCTCACCCAACGCTTGCTCGGTAAAGGTCAGCTTGACACCGTCCATATCAAACAGCTTCATATACTGCTTAACGAGCGAATTTTTAGGCTCGCTGATGATGCGTACCAGGGCCTTGCGGTCAAGGTCGGTGAGAGCCACCATAACAGGCAAGCGTCCCACAAGCTCGGGGATCAAACCGAACTTGACGATGTCGTGTGCCGTCGCATCGTGGAAAATACCGTTCTCGCGGCGCTCGGCCTTTTTCTGGATCTTGCTCTCAAAGCCGATGGACTGATTGCCCTTGCGCTTTTCGATGATCTTTTCCAGACCGTCAAACGCACCGCCGCAAATGAACAGAATGTTCTCGGTGTTGACCTGAATGAACTCCTGATTGGGATGCTTGCGACCGCCCTGCGGGGGAACGTTGGATACCGTGCCCTCCAGGATCTTGAGAAGCGCCTGCTGCACACCCTCGCCCGACACGTCGCGGGTGATGGAGCGGTTTTCGCTCTTGCGGGAGATCTTGTCGATCTCGTCGATATAAATAATACCTCTCTCGGCCAGCTCTACGTCGTAGTCGGCGGCCTGAAGCAAGCGAAGCAGAATGTTCTCCACGTCCTCACCCACATATCCCGCCTCGGTCAGCGTGGTTGCGTCGGCGATGGCGAAGGGAACCTGCATCATCTTGGCCAGCGTCTGAGCAAGATAAGTCTTACCAACGCCGGTGGGGCCCAAAAGGAGCACGTTGCTCTTTTGCAGCTCTACGTCATCAAAAGCGCCCGAGGCTTCCTTGTTCTTTTTTTGCTGCTTGGAGAGAATGCGCTTGTAGTGGTTGTAGACGGCAACGGAAAGGGTGATCTTGGCCTCGTCCTGACCGATGACGTACTCGTCCAGCCCCGCCTTGATCTCGGCAGGCTTGGGCAGCGTCTCGAGCGTCATGGACATTCCCATCCCCGCGCTGTTGCCGGGGTAATCCTGCTCCTCCAGCGTCTGATTGATCAGCTCGTCACAGGCATCGACGCAAAAGTCGCAAATATAAATGCCGGTGGGGGAGGGGATGAGAAAGTTGACCTGGTGCTCGTTGCGCCCGCAAAAGGCACAGCGGCGAAGCTCGCCCTGGTTCTTTCCCGAATTGTTGTTGTTTGCCATGCGTGTTTCCTCGTTCTGTCTCAATCAGTCACGTTTGGTCAGGATCTTGTCGATCAGACCGTACTCCAATGCCTGCTCACTGGTCATAAAGTTGTCGCGCTCGGTGTCGCGGGCGATCTCCTCGATCGACTTGCCCGTGTTCTCGGCAAGGATGCGATTGAGATTGTCGCGGGTGCGCAGAATGAGATCAGCCTGGATCTTGATATCGGTGGCCTGACCCTTGGCACCGCCCAGGGGCTGATGGATCATGATCTCACTGTTGGGCAGAGCAATTCTCTTGCCCTTGGCACCTGCGGCGAGCAGAAAAGCACCCATGCTGGCGGCCATACCGATGCAGATGGTGGATACGTCACACTTGATGAAGTTCATGGTATCATAGATCGCCATACCTGCCGTGACCGATCCGCCGGGGCTGTTGATGTACAGGCTGATGTCCTTGTCGGGATCCTCTGCCTCCAAAAACAGCAGCTGGGCGACGACGAGCGATGCGGTGACGTCGTTGACCTCGTCGGACAAAAAGACGATGCGGTCGTTGAGCAAGCGGGAGTAGATATCATAGGCGCGCTCACCCTTACCGGTCTGCTCGACGACGGTGGGGACGAGAGCGGCGCGGCGCATATTAAAATCTTGCATGGGAAATACCTCCGTAATGTTTTTGATCGGGAAAGCAACGCCCGGCAGCGAAGAGCTTTGCCGGGCGTCGTTGTCTTTGCGTTTGATGGGAAGCGGATTATTCAGCGGCTGCTTCCTTGGCAACGATAACGGCCTTTTCCTTAACCAGCTCCATTGCCTTTTTCACCTTCATATCGGCGACGATCGCGTCGGCGGCGATCATGGACTTGACCTTATCGGCATCCATATTATACGCCTTTGCGATGGTTTCATATTCCTCTGCTACCTCATCGTCGGTGGGAACGATGTTCTCCAGCTCTGCGATCTTTTCCAGAGCCAAACGGCACTTAACCTGGCTTTCAGCCTGAGGACGCATCTGCTCGCGCAGAGACTCCAGCGTCATACCGGTGTACTTGAAGTAGGTGTTTAGATCCAGACCCTGCATACGCAGTCTGTTATCGTAGTCGCGAACGAAGTTTTCGGTCTCCTGGGCGAACATGGGCTCGGGAATGTCAGCAACCAGCTTTTCCATCAGTGCCTTCATCAGATCGTTCTCAAAGGCAGCGTTTGCGCTGTCCTCGTGCTGCTTTTCCAGTTTTGCCTTCCAATCGGCGCGATATGCATCGACGGTGTCAAATTCGGAAACGTCCTTGACGAATTCATCGTCCAGCTCGGGCAGCTCGATCTTCTGCAGCTTGTTCAGGGTGACCTTGAACACAGCAGCCTTACCGGCAAGGTCGGCAGCGTGATACTCCTCGGGGAAGGTGACGTTTACGTCAAAAGCGTCGCCTACATTGTGGCCGACGATCTGATCCTCAAAGCCGGGGATAAAGGTGTTGGAACCCAGCTCCAGCGCGTAATCCGTACCCTTGCCGCCCTCGAAAGCAACGTCGTCGACAAAGCCCTCGAAGTCAATGGTAGCGGTGTCGCCGTTCTCAGCGGCACGGTCGGTTACGTCAGTCTCGCGGGAGTTGCGGTTACGAACGCCGAAGATCTCGTTGTCGATCTCCTCCTCGGTCACGGGAGCGACTTCCTTGGCGACCTCGATGCCGAAGTAATCCTTGATCTCGACCTCGGGCTTTACGTAAACAACGGCAGAGAAAACAACGCCGTCCTCATCGCAGGATACCACGTCAAACTCGGGCTGGCCAACGACCTCGATCGTAGCCTCCTTGACAGCCTCGTCAAATGCGCCGGGCAGGATGGCATTGAATGCACCCTCATAGAATGCGCCCTTGCCGTACATCTTCTCGATGACGGAGCGGGGAGCCTTACCCTTGCGGAAGCCGGGAACGGTGATGTTCTTTACTTCCTTGCGATATTCCTTTTCGACAGCAGCGTCGAAAACTTCCTTTTCAACCTTGAACTCAAGGACAACCTGGCCCTGCTCGTTCTTTTCATTCTTTGTCAGTGTCATGATTTTTCCTCCGAATTATAGCACTTGGCTAAAATTTACATACATCCTATATTGTAATAAAATTTGTCAAAAATGTCAAGAGCTTTTCTCATTTTTCTTTGAAAATCAAGAGAAATGAAAGCGCTCTGTCGGGAAAACGGGCATAGGGGTGAAGCGCAGATGATCGGCCGCGCACAAAATGTAGTGAATGCCGTCCACCACGCCCGACGCTCCGTCCGGGAGATCGCTGTGAATGTGCCCGTAATAGCAACGGCGCACGCCGTACTCAGAGAGGACGTCCATCATTTCCCGACAGCGGAAATCACCAAAGACGGGAGGAAAATGCAGGAAGGGAACGATCTCGCGCTCACACCCGGTAGCTTCCATTTCCTTTGCCTGTATGTTGCGGGCAGCCTCCAGGCTCAACCGCAGTCTACCGACCTCGCGATTGATGATCTTGTCATAGTCGACCTCTCCCACGGTGTTCTGAAGCTTTTCGTCGTAAAACCAGCCCCTCGTACCGCACACGATCATATCTTCGATCAGATAAGCGTTATTGTACAGGATATGCAGGCTGTCAAAGCCGTTCTCATCAAAAAACGCATTCATTTTGGAGGCAGTCGTCCAGAAAAAGTCGTGATTGCCTTTTCCGATGAGCTTGCGCCCGGGGAGAGAATGCAAAAAGGCAAAATCCTCCCTCGCTCTGTCCAGCGTCATGGCCCAGGAAATATCACCGGGAAGGACAACAGTGTCGTCGGGCGAGACGACGGCGCGCCAGTTCTTTTCGATTCTTTGCGTATAATTTTGCCAACGGTTGCCAAAGGCCTCCATGGATTTGCCGGCGTCGCGCAAGGAAAGATGCGGGTCGGACAGGACGAAAAGTGCCATGATATCTCCTTTCGTGAAAATAAATAACAGGGATAAGTTTTTTTCTGTGGGACAAAATAGTAGGGCACGCCAAACGCTTGGCGGCAAAGATACTATCGGATAGGAGTTTTGAACGTATGGATCAGCAAAAGAAGGGTTGTTGTGGCAACAAAGACCACATCAGCGGCATTGTATGTAACGTAACCAACTGTGTCTACCACGACTGCGAAACACACTGCACCGCCGGCGAGATCGCCGTAGGTCCCAGCTATGCAACCACCTCGCAGGACACCGTTTGTGCTACCTTCAAGCAGAAGAAGGATATCTGATTTGATAGAAACGGCTGCCGACCTCGGTGGCCGTTTTTTGTGTTACAGCCCCAGTGTGTCGTATACGGCGGAGGTCATGTCGGATGCATCGATGACGTCCGAAAAGCGCACCGTTCGTTCTGCCAAGCCCGACAGGGGGTAGGGAATGTCGGTTGCTGTCAGAGCGGACAATTCGTACAAAGCGGCCAGATCGTCGGTCGGCTCGGCCTTGGCAATGGCGCGATAGACGTTGTTGGCGAACTTGTAAGGGCTGGCAGTCGAAGCGACCACCATAGGGGTCATATCCCCCGTTTCGGTGCGGTATTGCTCGGCGCAGGAAAGGGCAACGGCGGTGTGAGTGTCGGACAGATACCCGTTTTCCGCCCATGCCTTGGTGATAGCAGCAGCCGTCTGTTGCTCATCCGCGTAATAGCCGACAAAGGCGCGATCAATTTCTGCCTTGACCTCGGCCGGGACGGTGTAACAGCCATTCTGATTGAGCTGCTTCATGCAATCAGCCGTTACGGCACTGCCTGCTGTGAAATACAGCAGACGCTCCAGATTGCTGGAAATGAGAATATCCATCGAGGGCGACATGGTCAGGTGGAAGGCGCGATTGCGGTCATACGTGCCCGTGCGCAAAAAGTCAGTCAGCACGTGGTTTTGGTTGGAGGCGCAGATCAAGCGACCAATGGGAAGACCCATGCGGCGAGCGAGATATGCGGCGAAGATGTTACCGAAGTTGCCCGTGGGCACGCAGACGTTAAATACTTCGCCCTCGTGTAGCTTGCCTTCGTTTGTCAGGTCGCACCAAGCGGATACGTAATAAACGATCTGGGGGAGAAGTCTTCCCCAGTTGATGGAGTTGGCGCTGGACAGAAGGTAACCGCCCTTGTTCAGTCGGTCGGCAACGACGCTGTCGCCAAAGATGCGCTTGACGCCTGTCTGGGCATCGTCAAAGTTACCGCGAATGGCTACGACACGGACATTTTCGCCCTCTTGGGTGGCCATTTGCAGCTTTTGCACACGGCTGACACCGTCCACGGGGTAGAAGACGATCATCTTAGTCTGATCAATGTCGCGGTAGCCCTCCAGTGCGGCTTTTCCCGTGTCGCCCGAGGTGGCCACGAGAATAAGCGCCGTGCGATCCTCACCCGTCTTTTTCAGGGCTCGGGAGAGAAGACGGGGCATGATCTGCAGCGCCATATCCTTAAAGGCGGCGGTAGGACCGTGCCACAGCTCCAGCGAGTAGAGATCCTTGTCGCCAACGGCAACCAAGGGCGCAGCCCCGCCTCGGAACGAGGTGGGCGCGTAGGCTGCCTGACAGTCGGACAATAGCTCTTCATACGTATAGTCGTCCAAAAACAGCTTCATGATCTTGGCGGCACGGGCGGCGTAATCGTCCGCGCACAGCGCGCGCAAAAAGTCCCGCGTCAGCGTCGGAAGCGTCTCGGGAACGAACAGTCCGCCGTCATCCGCCAAGCCCTGCTTGATGGCTTGCGCCGCGCTGACGGGTGCTGTCTTGTTTTCATCTCTTGTGCTGTAGTAGTTCATAATTTATGACATCCTTTCGGTTAAAGTCCATTCAAATATTGTTCGAAAAAGTGCAGGGCGTTGCGGCTGAAGATACGCTCGATCAGCGCCTGCGAATAGCCCTCGTTCTTCATTCGATCAGCCAGGATAGCAACGTCAGAGACGGTGCTCATGCCAATCGGCAAGGGGGCGCCGTCCAGATCCCCGCCGATGGCGAGGTGATGCTCGCCGCCGAGCGACAGAAAATGCTCGACGTGAGGCAAAATATCCTCGGGACGGGTGGGGGTGTCGGTACAATCCCGTATGTGATACGCGCAAAGGTTGAGACCGACGATGCCGCCCAGCGCAAACAAACGCTTTGCGTGCTCGTCGCGCAGATTGCGGCTGTGATCGTAAACGGTATAGGCGTTGGAGTGCGAGGCGATGACGGGACGTCCTGCCGTTTCAGCCAGCGTCAGCACCTCGTCGGCACTGCGGGAGGAGGCGTGGGAAATGTCGGGAATGATACCGAGCTCAAAGCACTGTTTGACCACCTCGCGACCAAAATCTGTCAACCCCGCATCCGTGTCATGTGCGCCGCCGATACAGCTCTGGCCCGCCCACATCAGCGTCAGGTAAGCCACGCCGCGGGCGGCTAATTCGTCCAGGCGCTCGATCTTGCCCGCCAACAGGCGCGCATCCTCTACGGCCAAAATAGCGGCGTTTTTGCCACTCTCCCACGCCGCGCGTAGCTGTTTGCCATCGCGCACCTGAAGAATGGAATCGCTGCTTGCCATCTGTGTCGAAAAGTGATCTGAAACAGCGAGAAAATCGGTGTAGATCTCCTCGTCACTTCGCTTACTGCTGCCCCAAATAGCAAAGCATTGGGCATAGTGGGGATAGCAGGCGGCCTTCTCCAGTGAAATGGCCAGCTCGTTTTGGTTTAATTTTTGTTGCTCGCGATACAGCTCAAGAGCCGTGTCACAGTGCAGGTCAATGTAATCGGGGTACACAGAGCACCTCCTGTGCGGTGTTAGCGTGCCATAAAGGCGTTGCGGATATGGTGAATGTCGAGCAGCTGGGGCGGGGCACCGGCCACCGTCTTCTTGAGATACACCTCAATGACGTCCAGACGGGGCTGGAGGATATTGTCGGGGTGCGCCCGTAAATAGGCGCGTGCGGCGGCGACGATGTTTTTTTGCTTGGTCGCGCTCACGGCGCTGGCAGGGCGTCCGTATGCCATGCGCTCGGGGATGAGACAGGAGCGCGTCTTGACCTCGACGAATACGAGAAATTGCTCGTCGCGGGCAATGATGTCGATCTCCCGGTGGCCGCTTCTGTAGTTGCGTTCGATAACAGTATATCCGTTTTGCTCTAAAAATTTCGCGGCAACGTCCTCACCCGTCATGCCGACGAATGCTTTGATATTGTCCATCAGCGCTCTCCGTGCTTGAAATCCAAGATCCAGGCGGGAAGACGGTCTTTTACCTCTTCATAAGTACAGCCGCGGCAATCAAGAGGGAATGCCCAAGACGTAGGCTTTTTTGCCCGCGCAATATCCTCGGGACGTGCCTCGGTGTCACGCGAGTCGTCAGGGTTCAGAAAGCGGATAAAACGGGCACGATGAATGGGGGCAGGGCCGTGCTCCCGCAGAGCGTTCATATGCGCCTTGGTGCCGTAGCCCTTATGTCCGGCAATGCCGTACTGGGGGTATTGCGCGTCCAGCGTAAGGCATCCGCGGTCACGGCTGACCTTGGCCAGAATAGAAGCGGCGGCAATTTCGGGGACGAGAGCGTCGCCATGGATGACGGCGCGGGCGGGCAGGGGAAAATCGCGCTCGACGTTGCCGTCGATCAGTGCCGCCTGGGGAATCGGATACAGACCGTCGATGGCGCGGCGCATGGCCAGTAGCGACGCCTCCAAAATGTTGTAGCGGTCGATCTCCTCGACGCTCGACTCGGCGATACAATAGGTCAGTGCCCGTTGCTTGATCTCGTCAAACAGCTTGTCCCGCTTTTTGGCGGTCAGCTTTTTGGAGTCGTTGAGTCCTTCGATGACAACGTCCGAAGGAAGAATACAGGCGGCGGCAACCACGGGACCGCAAAGAGGACCGCGCCCGGCCTCGTCAGCACCGCAGATCAAAGTATACGCCTGTCCGTCAAAATAATCCTGCAGGGAGCGATCAGCAGTCATGATTTGCCATCTCCTTATCTTGGGACCGCCCTGTAGGCACCTCCAGTGTGATGCGCCCGATCTTGGCAGAGCGGAATTCATCCAGCAGCAGCGTTGCTGTGCGCTCGGTGTTGACCTCACCGCCCGAGATCAGACATCCGCGGCGGCGACCGATGGCCTCCATCAATTCAAATTCGCCAAAGGCATCCAGCTCGGAAGCCTCTTTGGCAATGGGATAACGGGCGAGCAGAAGGGAAGGATACAGTGCGCGAAGGCGACCGCACAGCTTCATGGCGATCTCCTCTGTGTCCAGGATCGCGTCTTTGATCGCCCCCGTGATGGCGAGGTTTTCACCGACGATCCGATCTTCAAATTTGGGCCACAAAAGTCCCGGCATATCCATCAGATCAATACCGATGGAGGTAGAGTACCAGGCCTTGTCGACCGTCACACCCGGACGGTTTTCCACCTTGGCCTTCTTGTTGCCGACCAGCTTATTAATCAGTGTTGATTTTCCCACGTTGGGAATGCCTAAGATCATGGCGCGCAAGCGTCTGCCCGCCATGCCGCGGCTCTCGTACTTCTCCGTCTTTTCCTTGAGAATATCCTGCACGGTGGGGAGAATGCGACTGATGCCCTCGCCCGTCAGACAGTCGATAGCAAGACAACGCACCGTTGCAGAGCGATAATGCTCGGCCCACTGGCGGGTCTTTTCGGGATCGGCCAGCGCCGACTTGTTGAGCAGAAGCAGCGTGGGCTTGTTGCCGATCAGACGGGACAGCTCTGGATTGCGGGAGCTGTAGGGAATACGTGCGTCCAATATTTCGACGATCAGATCAACGCTTTTGAGGTTTTCGGTGATCATGCGGCGGGTTTTGGCCATATGTCCCGGGAACCATTGAATTTGTGTAGAGGGCATGATACTCTCCCTTTCTTCGATGTGATTAATCGACGCTGCCGAACGCGTCGGTGGGGGTCAGGCGGCAGATGACGTGACCGAGCACGCGGCGCTCGTCCACAAAGCCGATGACGTTGGTACGGCTGTCGGAGGAATTGTTGCGGTTATCCCCCATGACAAATAGACACCCTTCCGGTACGGTGGCCTCAAAAATGCGGTGGGTCTCATTGCCGGGCATCGAGGTCATTTGCATATGGTGCTCAGCGAATACGCGGTACTCCCCGATCTCCTCTCCCAGCGTGTCGATCAGCTGAATGTAATCTTCTTGTATAACAACGCCGTCGATTTCCAGCGTTCCTTCATTGAAATCAATGCGAACGTGCTGACCGCTTGTCGCGATGACGCGCTTGATGATGGGCTCGTTGAAGCGGGAGATCTCCTCGCTTGTCTGATGGAAGATGATGATGTCGCCCGGCTTGGGATCGTAAAACAGATCGGATACGAGCAACAGCTGACCGTCCTTGAGGGTGGGGAGCATGGAGTCTCCCGAGACACTGCATATGCGGCATACAAAAGAAAACACGACAAGGATCACGGCAAGGCAGGCGACGAACAGCTCCAGATATTCCAACAAAAAGCCAAGGGGAGAGAGCCCCTTCTTTGCAGGCGCATCGGCCTTTTGCGCGACAGGCTCCTGCTCGACGGTCTCCTGTTCAACAGGCTCCTGTTCAACAGTCTCCTGTGCGACGGTCTCCTCAATAGAAGCATCCTGGGCAGGGGAGTCGGTGGGCGTATCGATATTGTTTATGGAAGGAGCGGGCTCGACGACGGGGACGTCACCGTCAGTCAAGATCGGCTCATCCAAACGTTCATTGGTGTTCATGATCATAACCTCCAATCAGAGATTTTTTCATCTGTCTTCGGGAAAATATATATTCAGCATATATTATAACATATAATTCAGCCGGATACAAGAATTTTCAAAAGTTTATTTTCAAAAAAGACATAAAAATACTGTGCGCACGCCATTGCATTTCTTGGTATAATGTGATAAAATAAGGTATAGAAACAGGAAAGGACGGATGATGTGCATGAATTCCAATGTAACACCTCCTCAAGACAACGCGGGCGCTGCGGCGCGCTCGGCCGGATATGCCAAGCGAAGAAAGATCGTCAAGATCATTCTGATCGTGTTTGCGGTCATTATCGTCTTGTACGTAGCGACGATGTGGTTGAATCCGGACGAACTGGTAGACCGCTGGTTCTCTGACGACAATACTTCTGATCTTCCGCCTCAAAACATTGAATTTTACCCGGCAGATAAGGACTATAATATTATGGCGGACGAGGAGTACCTGGAGTACGATCGTCGCATCTCCTATTATGATCCCGATTCGGGTGCAACCTATTGGGTGGAAGAGGAGGAAGTTGATTCTGCGGAACCGTTCGTAAAATTTTTCCACTCTTACTTCCAAACGGTCATCTACGGCGACGCTCTCAATTATGCCGAGCATTTCTCGTTAGCCTACGAGGGTGAGCTTCCCGAGGACTTTACCATGCAGATGGTGTACGATATCGAGCTTCGTCCTCATGCCAACGCAAACGGCGAGATGTGCTACATTGTCAATTATAAGATCCACAAAAACAACGGCACCTTCCGCCGCGATATCGGCAGCGACGTGGGCCGGGAATATCTGTTCACCTTGGTCGAAGAGGGCAACCGTCTTTTGATTGTCGGCATGAGACCATACACCTCGTATTGAGAAAATTTTAGATTTTTGCAAAAATTCTCCGGAAACCTATTGACAATCACATGACTGCGTGGTATAATGTTGATACAACAAGGCGAGAGCCTGGTTCAAACGCATACAGAAGGAGGTTTTCACGAAATGATGACGTACGTATGGGCATCTGTCATCGTTAGCGCATTGCTGCTTGAGGGAGTGACGTTGGCACTGGTTGCCGTTTGGGTGATTCCCGGCGCATCCGTTGCGCTGATCATGTCGCTGTGCTCGATTCCCATGCCGTGGCAGATCGTTGCGTTTGCGGCCATTACGGTGGTGACGATGATCCTCGGATTTAAGATCCGCCGTAAGAAGACCAAGACAAACGTGGACTCTGTTATCGGAAAAACGGTGCTGATCACCGAGGAGGTGAACAACATCGAGGGGCGGGGTGCCGGAAAAGTGGGGGGACTTGTTTGGACGGTCCGTGCCAAGGATCCGGGGGAGACTCTTGTCCCGGGCGATCTTGCCGTTGTGCTCTCGGTTGAGGGCGTCAAGCTGATCTGCCGCAAAAAGAATTCGTAAACTTATTTATCATTACATTTCAGGAGGAATATTATGGGACCCTTTATTGTTGTAGGAATTATTGTCGCAGTACTTTTTCTTCTCGTGATCACCAACATCCACATCGTGCCGCAGGGCCAGGCCTTTGTGATCGAACGTCTGGGCGCATATCACGGTACCTGGTCGACCGGTCTTCACGTCAAGCTGCCTTTCTTTGATCGCATATCCAAGAGAGTCAACCTGATGGAGCAGGTGGCCGATTTCCCGCCCCAGCCCGTTATCACCAAGGATAACGTCCGTATGCAGATCGATACCGTCGTGTTCTATCAGATCACCGACTGTAAGCTGTTCGCCTACGGTCATACCACGCCCATGGCTGCAATTGAAAACCTGACCTCCACCACGCTGCGTAACATCATCGGTGAGATGGAGCTGGATAATACGCTGACCAGCCGTGACGTCATCAACACCCAAATGCGTGCCGTCCTGGACGAGGCGACCGACCCTTGGGGTATTAAGGTTACGCGCGTTGAGCTGAAGAATATCATTCCGCCCAAGGAAATTCAGGACGCCATGGAAAAGCAGATGAAGGCCGAGCGTGAGCGCCGCGAGTCCATTCTGAAGGCCGAAGGTGAGAAAAAGTCCGCCATCCTCGTGGCCGAGGGCCGTAAGCAGTCCGCGATTTTGGATGCCGAGGCTGCCAAGGAAGCAAAGATCCTGGAAGCAGAGGCTGCTAAGGAAGCTGCAATCCGCCGTGCCGAGGGTGAAGCCGAGGCAATTCTGAAGATCCAGCAGGCAACGGCTGACGGTATCCGTATGATCAATGAAGCTGCACCCGGCGAGGGTGTCATCGCCATCAAGAGCCTGGAAGCGTTCGCCAAGGCCGCCGACGGTAAGGCAACCAAGATCATCATCCCTTCCGAGATCCAGGGCCTGGCAGGACTGGTCACCAGCGCAACCGAGCTGGCTAAGAAGGACGAGTAATGTGTGATATGAGGGGGAGGTCTCTTTTGAAAAAGAGACCTCCCCCTCACCCCCACCAGAAAACTTTATATAATAAAAATGGCTATTGCTGATAAACGTCAATAGCCATTTTCTTATTTGAGTTTTTCGAAGAGGGGGTGTGGGGGAGAAACCTTTTGCAAAAGGTTTTTCCCCCACATATGATTTACGCTAATTCGATCGTCACAATCTTCTTGGCGGGAACGTCAAGCGTGATCTGACCGTTCTTGATCTCAACGTCGGCGATCTTTTCCTCACCGAGGTTAGTCAATCTTGCGGCCTGGAAGACGGGCGAGACGTCGATGGTCAGCGTGACCGTCTTGGACGCTACGTTAAACAGACGCAAGATGGCGTTGTTGCTGTACTCTGCCTTTTTGAAGGCTGACATACGGATGTATTCGTTGTCGAAACGGACGTAATCAGCGCAGGCGGGCAGCTTACCCTCGTGCTTTTCCGTACCGATCGCCAGAGCGGCAGGGCCTGCAAAGACGTAGCCCAGACCGTAGGCCTCTGCCTTGCGGGAGGTGTCGTAGGGGATCATGGAGTACTCCAGCGTCCAGGTGCCCTTCTTCTGACCCAGCGGAGTGGGGAATACGCCCCAGTCACCAATGTGACCGATGCAGCGTAGCAGCGTGATGGCCAGCGTGTTGTGACCGTCGCGCAGCACCTCGTATTCGCACAGACCGCGATTGGCAACCATCAAAGCGTCGGTGCCATTCTCGGATTCCAGCGTCACAAACGCCTGATCGCGCTGGGTGTTGCAGGGGTTCTTCCAGGTGGGCGCGGGCTGAATGTCACGGCGAACCAGGTCAAACTGACCCTCGGCCAGTACAGTCTTGGTATCGATATTGGTCTCGAACAGCGCGCGGATACGGTGATCCTCGGCGCGGTTGGTGATCTCGGTCTTGAAGTCTACGCGAGCGATGCCGTCGGACAGCGTGACGTAAGTGGTGATATCGGCGTCGATGGCCATGGGAACGACGGCCTTGAAGGTAACGGAGTAGGGCGTGACCTCGTAGAGCGAGATGTCGGCCAGGGAATCCTTGGTGGTGACGGCAACGTCTCCGGCGGCCTGGATGTAGTTGTAAAGGTTGCCGCGGTCTTGCGTGTCCTCAAACAGGTTCTGACCGGCCCATACGCGGCCCGTCTTCTTGTCGGTCACGTCAACGGTACCGTTGTCGTTGAACTTGACGGTGAGGTACTCGTTCTCCATCGCACGGTCGGTGTACTTGACACCCGTCTTGACGGTTGCCTCCTGACGCTTGACGCTGAAGACGCGGTAGCCGATGCCGTGCGTCTTGACCTGCATTTCAACCTCAAAGCGGTTGACGTACTTGGGCTGACGGAAGCGGTCGTCGGGCAGGGTATAGGTAAACTGGTTCTTGATCAGCTTGATCTTGGCGGGAACCTCTTGGCCGTTCTCGTCGAAGATGGCGATGGCAGAGATGTCGTCGTTCAGATCAAAATCAACGTTTGCCTTGACGGTTACGACGCTCGCGTTGGGCTCCAGTGCCAGCACGACGATGGCCTTGTCACCGTCCGCCTTGGAGGTGTCAATAGAAGCCGCCAGATACTCCAGCGAGCCGTCGCGCAGCTGCTCGGTGCAGGCGATGGACTTGGCAAAGCGGGTCTTCATCTCCTCGTAGATCTCGTCGCAGGAGCAGGAGCAGATGGAGTCGTGAGGATGGTTCTGCATGAGAACGCGCCAAGCATAGGTAAAGAAATCCTGCTTATATTTGCCACCATTTAGCATAGCGATCACGGAGGCGGGCTCTGCCACTCTCTCGAGCAGATGCTGTGCGTCGTGGTTGTCCTGCTTGATATCGACGTGAGAGGAGGCGGTATTGATCAGGGGGCAGGAGCCGGCAGAGAGCTGACCGTTGATCTCGCCCTCAAACACGGTAAGCTGATCCTTGTGCTTGCGGATCTCTGCGATGTACTCACCAAAGTTGGACTGCTTGACGGTCACCTCATCCTGAACCTCGTTGGCCAGCTTGATGGCCTGATGGAGATCCATCTGGATGGGCTGGTGGTCACAGCCGTTCATGCCGAGCAGGTGGTCGGTGGTCGCAAAGCGGGAGGTGGAAGCCACGATGTGCTTCAGTCTTTCGCGCAGGGCGTCGGGATCGGTGGGCAGCTCCATGGCGTTGTGGTACCAGTTGGCGAACATGACGCCGATGACCTCGGAGCCGTCGGGCGAGCGCCAGATGAGCTCACTCTTGGTCACGCCGTTCTGCTTGACTACCTCGTTGTCGGCACCCACGTCGTTGACGCCGCGGCCGAAAATGGCATTGTCAAAGCCGAAGCCGCGCACGATCTGGGGAGCCTGCGAAATGTTACCGAAGGAATCGGGGAAGTAGCCCGACTGTACAGGATCGGCGCCGATCTCGCGGCAGAAGCGGATACCGTACAGCATATTACGGACGTTGGCCTCACCCGAGGTGAGATACTCGTCCTGCAGAATGTACCAGGGACCGATCTGAATGCGACCGTCGTGGATCAGCTTCATCAGGCGTTCGCGCATCTGGGGACGGATCTCCAGATAGTCCTCGATGACGATGTACTGACCGTCCATGTGGTAGTACGTATAGTCCTCGTTCTCCTCCATGACCTGGATGAGGTTATCAAACAGATCGATCAGGCGGATACGGTGCTTTTCAAAGGGAAGATACCATTCTCTGTCCCAGTGAGAGTGGGGGATGATATGCAGTGTTTTTTTCATATCGAAGTGCTCCTTTCGGCGTGGGGAGAGACGCTTGACTTGCGCACACTCCATTCACTGTCATTCTACCATAAATATGCGTCCCCGTCAATAAATTTTACCAACTTTCTTGGCAAAAATCGAAAAAGCACTTGCAAAGCAAAAACAAGTGTGTTACAATATATCTTGGATATTTTTGCGAAAGGAGAACAAGATATGGCACATTTCAAGATCAAAGTAGCCGATCTTTTGATCGACGTTGTGGCCCGCGGAGAGTTGACTGCCCGCATTTGCAAGCCGTACCTTGTTGACTCCGCATTCACCGATATTTCCATCTACGCCTCCCCCGCCCAGATCAAGAAAAAGATCGCCTCCATGCCCATCCCCTTGACTGAGGAGCAGGCCGAGTGCATCTGCCTGCACGAGAACCTCGCGCTCAAGCTGGTCCATCACGATGCTTTTGTGCTTCATGCGGCGCTTTTGTCCTACAAGGGGAAGGGATATGCCATCGTCGCCCCGCGCGGCGTGGGTAAAACGGTGCACGCCAACCAATGGCTCGCCCGCTTTGGTAGCGACGTTACCATCGTCAACGGAGACAAGCCTATTTTGCGCCGACAATCCAACGGCACTTACCTCGCCTACGGCACGCCTTGGTGCGGCAAAGAGGGAATGGGCGTCAATACCGCAGTTCCCTTGTACGGCATTTGTTTTCTCTCGCGCGGCTCGCGCGACATCGTCCGCCCGATCACGCCCGAGGGGTACGTAAACAGCATCATTCACCAGGTCGTGTTCCCGACCGATACCCCCTCGATGATCCGCGGGGCGCATCTGCTCGGCGACCTCATCCGCACCGTCCCCGCCATCGCCGCCGATTGCACCCCCACCCAAAGTGCCGCCGAGATGGTCATGCGGGCGCTGACGCAATAATATCATGAAGCAGAGAAGGTGTATCAAACCCTTTTTCTGCTTCTTGTTTGTTCTGCATAATTTTGAAAACCAAAATTGTGCATCCCTACAAATCCGAATATTTTTATTCAAACCTCTTGACAAAGCAGTCATATGATGGTAAAATATGCTCGTAGACAGGAAATCAAGGTTGCCATGGCAGCCGTGCCCATCTCCCGCCATTACCTGCAGGTGAAGGCGTACCATGGATGGCACACCGATCTTTTGTCACATATCAACATATTTCAGGAGGAAAAGAATATGGATCCCATCTTTGCCATTGTTGCCATTCCCGTAGCGCTTCTTTTGATCTTTGTGGTGTTTGGCTACCTCAAAGCGCCGCCCGATACCGCATTCATCATCTCGGGTCTTGGTAAAAAGAGAATTCTGATCGGTAAGGCCGGTTGGCGCGTGCCGTTCTTCGAGCGCGTGGATAAGCTCTCGCTTGGTGTGATGCAGGTGGACGTTAAGACGACCGAAGCCGTACCTACCAACGAGTTTATCAACGTCTCCGTTGACGGTGTTGCGAACATCAAGGTCTCGTCCGATCCCGAGCTACTCAAGCGCGCCGCAGAGGCACTGCTTGGCAAGACTCGCCAGGAGCTGGTGACGCTGGTTACCCAGGTTCTTGAGGGTAATATGCGTGAGATCGTCGGTTCCGTTGGGCTCAAGGAAATGGTCCAGGACCGTCAGGGCGTTGCCAAGAAGATCACCGAAAACGTCGTGCCCGATATGGAAAAGCTGGGTATTGAGGTCGTAAACTTCAACATCCAGAACTTCAAGGATGCTGCCGGCACCATTGAAAACATGGGTATCGATAACGTTGAGCAGATCCGCAAGAACGCCCAGATCGCAAAGGCAAACGCACAGAGAGATATTGCGATTGCTACCGCTAACGCACAGCAGGAAGCCAACGCCGTCAAGGTCGAGGCAGAAAAGAAGATCGCCGAGCAGGATGCCGCCCTGGCCGTTCAGCAGGCAGACATGAAGGTTCGTTCCGATACCAAGCGCGCAGAGGCAGATGCCGCTTACTCCATTCAGGAGGAAAATCAGCGTAAGGTGATCGAGATTGCCAAGACCAACGCCGACATCGCTCGCCGTGAAAAAGAGGCCGAGCTGAAGGAGAAGGAGATCGCCATCAAGGAGCGCGAGCTCGAGGCCGAGATCAAGAAGCAGGCTGATGCTATGAAGTATCAGACTGAGAAGGAGGCCGAGGCAGATCTGATCCGCCGCCAGAAGGAGGCAGACGCTCGTCAGTACGAGGCGATGCGCGCGGCTGAAGCAAGAAAGGCCGAGGCAGAGGCTCTGCGCTATGCCATGGAGCAGGAGGCAGAGGGTATCCGTGCCAAGGGCTTGGCAGAAGCAGAGGCCATCGAAAAGAAGGCCGAGGCACAGAAGAAGATGGGCGAAGCATCCGTCCTCGAAATGTACCTCAACGCACTGCCCGAGGTAGTCAAGAACGCCGCAACGCCTCTTGCCAAGACCGACAAGATCGTGATGTATGGCGACGGCAACTCGACCAAGCTGGTACGCGACGTCATGAACAGCACCGACCAGGTCATCCAGGGCGTCAAGGAGACGACCGGCATCGACCTGATGAGCATGCTCGCCGGCTTTGTCGGCGGTAAGGTAGCCGCCGCTCCTGCCCCCGTCGCAACGACCGTTGTGTGCGAGGACGTGGCCGAGCAGCCCGAGATCGAGGTGGAGATCGTCGAGGAAGTTCCCGCGGTCGATACCACGGACGACACCGCCGCTGACGAGATCTAATCTTAAAAACAACGCAACAAAAGGGGGCTGATTTCAGCCCCCTTACCTAAAAGAGGAAACAATATGCAAAAAGTCAGAAAAATTCGCCTTGTACTGTTGGCGATCGGGTTGATTGGCGCCTTGCTGGGCCTTGTGTTCGCTAAATCGAATAGCGCGCTCACGCCTCTATTTCTTGTGCTGGCTGCTATCGGTGTTTTTGGGCATCTCGTATATACCCTGATCGCTTGGCATTGCCCCCATTGCGGGCGGCTCTTGCCTACCAAGCATGGCTTTTGGAGCCAGTATTGTCCGTATTGCGGCGAGAAATTAGATTGAACAAGCAAAAACAGCTCCCATCGGGAGCTGTTTTTGTTATATGCTAAGGCAATTAGGCGCTTGCCTTCTTCTTTGCCATCGCCTTGATGAACAGAACGCAACCAACGAACAGTGCAAGTGCTGCAGCCCACATAATGAGGCAGCAGAGAACACCGCCAAGGCTTGCGCAAAGGCCGGCGATGACGTAGGCTACAGCGGCAATGCTTGCCACAAGAGCCGCATAGGGCAACTGTGTGTTGACGTGCTCGACGTGGTTACACTGTGCACCGGCAGATGCCAGGATGGTGGTATCCGAAATGGGAGAAATGTGGTCGCCGAATACGGCACCGCCAAGAGTAGCAGATACCGTCAGGATGGTCAGCGTGCCGCTGCCGCCCAGAATGGTGACGGCGATGGGAACGAGAACGCCAAACGTACCCCAGGAGGTACCCGTCGCAAAGGCGATCGCGCCTGCGAGAATGAAGAAGATCGCAGGGAAGAGGAACTGCGGGAAGGCGCTGCCTGCCAGGTTGTTCTGAACGAACGCCTGCGCGTCGAGATAACCGCCGCGTGCGCCCATGATGCCCGAGATGGACCAAGCGAAGGTCAAAATCAGGATAGCGGGCACCATGGCCTTGAAGCCCTCGGTGAAGCTGCCCGTGATCTCCTTGAAGGAAACGACGCGGGTAATCATATAATAAGCGGCAATGATGAAAAGGGCTACGGTAGAGCCGATGGCCAGGGACAGACCGGCGTCACAGTTGGAGAACGCCTCGATGACGTTTGCGGACTGAGGAACGGTGTCGATCAGACCGGTATCCCAGTTGTAGAAGAAGCCGGTGTAGATCATACCGCCAATGCAGCAAGCGATCAGAACGAGAACAGGGATGAGCAGGTGACGGACCTTACCGTTGGGATTGGCCTTGACTTCCTCGCCCGACTCGGCATCCTCGGTCACGCCTGCATGGACGTCGCCCGTCTGTTCGGCGAGCAGGTCGTTGCGCTTCATTTTGCCAAAGTCAAACTTGAAGAAGCAAAGAGCAAATACCATAACAAGGGTGAGCAGTGCATATACGTTGAAGGGAATGGTGCTGATGAAGACCATCAGGCCGTCGCCCTCAAGCTCACCTGCTACGGCAGCTGCCCAGCTGGAGATGGGAGCGATGATGCAAACGGGCGCTGCCGTTGCGTCGATGATGTACGCCAGCTTGGATCTTGCGATCTTGAACTTGTCGGTGACGGGGCGCATAACGGAGCCGACTGTCAGACAGTTGAAATAGTCGTCAACGAAAATCAGGCAACCCAGACCTGCGGTTGCGGCCAGTGCGCCGCCCTTGGACTTGATCTTTTTGCCTGCCCAGTCGCCGTATGCCTTAGCACCGCCCGACTTTTGAAGCAGAACGACCAAAATGCCGAGTACGACCAGGAATACGATGATAGGGGTGTTGCCGCCCACCTTTTCGCTCATGACCTGATACAGGGTGAACAATGCCTTGAGAGGATCTCCTCCCGCGTACATCATAGCGCCGACGAAAATGCCCAGAAACAGCGAAACGTAGACCTGCTTGGTCAGAAGGGCAAGCACGATGGCGATGATGGCGGGCACGAATGCCCAAAAAGTACCTTCCATGTGTTTTTTTCTCCTTTTGTTTTATTATGTTGATTACAATGAAAGTCAAAATAAAAAATCACGGCACTACCAATACCGTGATCCTGCGATCCAATATCAAATAGCGCAACACCCAAGGAATGGGTGACAGTCGCGCCGATGTTCTCGTCGCGCCCGACCACAGACGTCCGGGCAACATCTGAAGTCTCGGCGGCCTCCCCTTTGCCACACGAACCTACGTCCCTGTCCGTGCTTATCATGTCGGCCGCGCCTCTATTTATGATTTATTTCGTTCAGTATATCATGAAAAAATACGATTGTCAACATAATTCTTCATAAAGTATTCATGATTTTACATTTTTATACGAAAAGAGCCCTCACTCGAGGACTCTTTTTTCGATTGATTGAAACATGGGGGTGGAGAGATACCGCTCTCCTGTATCGGGGAGAAGAACGACGATGGTCTTGCCCTCGTTCTCATCCAGTTGAGCCAATATAATAGCGGCGTGCAGGGCAGCCCCCGACGATATGCCGGAAAGGATGCCCTCGCGGCGTGCCAGCAGGCGACCGGCCGCAAAGGCTTCGTCCTCGGTCACGGTCATGATCTTGTCAATAACGGTGCGGTCCAGCGTCGAGGGAACGAAATTGGCGCCAATGCCGGATATACCGTGCACACCGGCCTGACCCTTGGATAGCAGGGGAGAGGCGGCCGGCTCAACGGCTACGACCTGCACGGCAGGGTTTTGTTGCTTCAGATAAGCCCCTGTTCCCGAGATGGTGCCGCCCGTGCCCACACCGGCGATAAACACATCGACGCCACCCTCGGTGTCCGTCCAGATCTCGGGACCGGTGGTGTCAAAATGTGCGGCAGGGTTAGCAGGATTGGCAAACTGGTCGGGGATGAAGCTATTTTGGGTGGTGGACGCCAGCTCTCGGGCCTTGTCGATCGCCCCCGACATACCAAGCGCGGCAGGGGTCAATACGACCTCGGCACCGTATGCCTTCATCAAGCGGATGCGCTCGACCGACATATTATCGGGCATCACGATAACGGCACGATAGCCGCGAACAGCAGCCAGCGCACACAGCGCAATGCCCGTGTTGCCGCTGGTCGGCTCAACGATGGTCGCGCCGGGGGACAGCTTGCCCTCGCGCTCGGCTTGCTCGATCATGGCGAGCGCCACACGGTCCTTGGCAGAGCCGGCAGGGTTGAAGCCCTCGATTTTGGCGAGTATTTTGGCCTTGAGATCATATTCTTTTTCCATATGCGTCAGCTCTACCAGCGGTGTCTTGCCGATAAGCTGATCGATCGAGGTGTATACGTTCATGGCGTGAGCTCCTTTTTGGCCGGAGATTTCTATATAGACATTGTAGCCTTTTTTATGAGAATTGTCAAGACCTTTACATCAATCGAAAAACATCCCGCCAAGATAGCGTGTTGCTTTTATCGGAGAAATATAATAAGTGTATGGGCATAGCCCGATGCATTTGTTAAACAAATGCGAAACTGGCGCGCGATAAAAACAGAAAAGAGAGTAATGCGGAGGCAAAATTTCGCGAAGCTCTCTCTTTTCTACTTTATATGTGAGTGATATTCTTTGCTTCGCAAAGAGTGATATTACTCTTCGGGCAGTGATATTGTTCGGCTTTGCCTCACAGTGATATTCTATTCGCCCTAAAAACTTGCGTAGCAAATATCACTCGGCGTAAGCCGAATATCACTGCGTAGCAATATCACTCGCCAGAGGCGAATAGAACTGGCGTGATACTCCGCCAAGAGTATCACGCCATAGCGGGATGCTTTCTTCATAGCGCGGCGAGCCTGCCAATGGCGTCCTCCTCGCAAATGGGACGCGCGTGCTCGCGTATGTACAGACGAACGGTGTCAGCGTTTTGCTGGAGGCCGTATTCGCCCAAAAGACAGAGCAGTGTACGGTCAAACAGCATACTGCGACGCGCGCCGCCTCGCTCGGAGAGCAACAGATAATATTTTCCTTCCTCGCCGTGCCAGGCTTCGCTCAAGCCACCAAACTCCCGCCCACGCAAGCGCCGGCAGACGCAAAGCAGGTGCTCCATCGCGTCAAACATAAAGGCGACGGTGTGATGGCGATCGGCCTGCGGTCCCGGCTTGGGACGGGGCAGGGCGGCAGTGGCCTTTTGTTGAGACGTTTCTTTGGATGGCGGGGAGCTTTCCTCCCCCAACGCGCACACAACTCCCAACTTGGTGACGAACATTTCGCATCCGCCTCCCCGTGAAGGATAAAGCTGTACGTATATCTGATTTCCCTTGGCATCAAAGCCGGTGCGGTCGCGTGCCTCCTCTAAAATATGACGGAAGGCCTCGCGCGTTTTGGAATTGGTGTAATCCATATGATCGGCATCCAGCGCAAAGCTGTGCATATCGGTCGCTGATAGCATGATCTTCAGCTTGTTATCGTTGATCTTGATCAGATCCATGATGTTTCCTCCTTGAGTAGCCCACAGGCTACTAGTTACTAACATTATAGTACGAAAGAGGGCAAAATGATAGTCCAAAAAATATGGTAATTTCAAAGGAAACTTATCCCGCGTGTCCGCCTGTTTTCGACAAGATTTGCACGCTGCGTGGCCATATGGCATATAGTGACAATGAGACGCCTGTCGATAGATACGGGCGCGGAGGTGAGAGATGCAACAACGTACCGATCCATATAACGAAAAAAAGCGGCCGCTGACCAAGCTTTCGGAGGGGGAGGGCGGATGGCTCTGCACGATAGAGACCACGCATCCGCTGTATGAGCGGCTGATCGACCTCGGCTGGACGCGGGGAACGCCCATTCGCTGTGAGCTTGTAAGCCCCCTGGGGGATCCCATTGCCTACGCCATCCGTGGGGGGGTGATCGCCTTGCGCAGGCAGGATGCAAGAGAGATCTTTGTGAACGATGAGAAGGGAGGTGGGAATGAATATGATGGTCGAAGCGAAAGACAGAGCACAGGCGCGTGAGCGGGTGATCGCCCTTGCGGGCAACCCCAACGTGGGCAAAAGCACGCTGTTCAACGCGCTCACAGGCTTGCATCAACATACGGGCAACTGGACGGGCAAAACGGTCAGCTGTGCTACGGGACATTTCCGTCACGCGGGGCGGCGGTATACTCTTGTCGATCTGCCGGGCACCTATTCTATGACGCCCCACGCCGCCGAGGAGGGACAGGCACGCGACTTTTTGTGCTCGGGCGAGGTGGACACCATTGGCGTTGTGTGCGATGCCGGGGCGCTGGAACGCAATCTGATCCTCGTATTACAGCTGATGCAGATGAGTCATTGCCCCGTAGTCGTCATCTTGAATTTTCAGCGCGAGGCAAAGCGGCGAGGTGTGGACGTGAATGCCGGACAGCTTGCGTCGGCGCTGGGCGTTCCTGTGGTCGAAACGGAGGCCAGGGAGGGCGAGGGCGTAGAGGAGGTGGCCTCACTCTTGGCCGCGTGGAGCGGAAAAGCTCTCCAAGATCAGCAAGAGAGACTTTTACGCCCCGAGCAGCGGGAAAATACACCCGAGCAGCTTGCCGCGCTGGCGACTACCATTGCCGCAAAGGTCAGCGAAGAGACACAGGGCAACAAACGGGCAAGGGATGCCCGCTGGGATCGCCTGCTCACCGGTAAATGGACGGGATTTGCCCTCATGCTTGCCATGCTTGGCCTCATCTTTTGGCTGACCATGGCGGGGGCTAACGGCCTTTCCGACGCCATGATGACGCTGTTTTCCCGGTGTGAAGCCTGGCTTGCAAGTGCATTGACAGGGGTGGGAGCGCCCCCGTGGCTGACGGGCGCGCTTTTGTTCGGCGTGTTTCGCACCTCGACCTGGGTCATTTCGGTGATGCTGCCGCCTATGATCATCTTCTTTTTGCTGTTCACCTTTCTTGAGGACGTGGGATATCTGCCCCGCGTCGCCTTTTGTTTGGATCGAACCTTCTGCCGCTGCCATGCCTGCGGCAAGCAAGCCCTGACCATGTGTATGGGCCTGGGATGCAATGCAGTGGGGGTGACGGGATGCCGCATCATCGATTCGCCCCGTGAGCGTCGCATCGCCATTCTGACCAATTCCTTGATGCCCTGCAACGGCCGTTTTCCTACCTTGATCGCCCTGATCGGTCTGTTTTTGGCAACGGGGAGCGGCATGGTGCGGACCTTGACGTCAGCCTTTAGTCTGACCTTGGCCTTGGTGCTGTGCGTGGCGATCACCTTTGGGGCCTCTCGCTTGCTTTCGGCGACGCTATTGAGGGGGGAGGCCAGCTCCTTTGTTTTAGAATTGCCCCCTTACCGCATGCCGCGCGTGGGTGAACTGATCGTCCGCTCGGTGTGGAACCGAACGCTGTTTGTCCTGGGGCGTGCTCTTGCAGTCGCCGCTCCCGCAGGACTCGCGCTTTGGCTGTTGGCCAATATCCATTTGGGAGAGGTCAGCTTGCTTGCTTTGATCGCGACTGCCCTGGATCCCATCGGTCGCGTCCTGGGCATGGACGGGGTCATTCTGCTTGCCTTTGTCCTGTCCCTTCCTGCCAATGAGATCTTTATCCCCATTATGATCATGATCTACCGTGCGGGCGGGACACTGGAGCCGCTGGGGTCGCTGATGGGCGTGAAAGACATTTTGGTCTCGCAGGGGTGGACGGTCACGACGGCGATCTGTGTCCTTTTGTTCATGCTGTTTCATTGGCCCTGCGCCACGACCATTCAAGCGCTTCGGCGGGAGGGCGGGGGACTTCGCTGGGCGCTGATCGGTTGCCTGCTTCCCACCTTGATCGGCGCGATTCTGTGCCTTGCTGTCGCAACCGTGTCGCATTTGGTCGGCGGATAAAGAAATGCGGAAAAAATGGATAAGACTCTTGAAAAGTGCAAGAAAATATGATATACTGTAACAGGATAAGTCCAATACCCCCAAAAAGCGGGAAAACGCAAAAGGGGGGATGTTGAAATATAAGGAGGGCAAGAATATGTCCAATGAAAAGCAAGCAACCATGAAGCGGTTGATGCCGCTTGCCATGCTGCTCATCGCACTGCTGTCGCTCATCGCCGCCATCGTGGTGATCGTCAGCGCCGTGGGAGCGGACGCTACCTACAAAAAAGTTTTGCTTGGTATCTCGGCGGTGCTGTTCTTTGTTTTGATGGTGCTGGCGCTGTATTATTTCTATCTTACCCGTGAGAACGATCCCAACTTCTTTTTGTACGATCAGACCCTGCACAAGAATCTGCCCGTCGACCAACTCACCTTCTCGGTGGTCAATGAAAGAATGGAGTTTTATCTCTCCCTGATCTCCGACTCGGACGAGGAGCTGTGGCAAGGCGGGGTGCTTGCCAAGAGCGACGGATCGTTTGGCAGAGATGAGATCTATCGTCCCTTGGTCGCCTATAAAATGCTGTACGACCTGACTGAGCGCGACGATGACGTCCAGTGGAGACTGCTCGAATTTGCCGAGACCACGACCATCCGCCTGCTCACCAGAGCCCTGAAGCAGAGCGGCGACGGAGAGATGGCCCGAGCCATTGTTGAATTGTATAAGGGCGAGGGCGAGGAAGGCGAGAACCTGCGCGATTTCCTCATGGGCAACCGCAAATACCTGCGCGGCAGAATGCTCCGCTACGTCAAGCAGAATCTGGATTACTTCTATTGATATAAAAAACGCCTCACCGACGCTCGGTGAGGCGTTTTGCGTTATGATGTAAAGTAAGGATTTGCGATTGTCTTTAACTGTTCAATAACTCCTGCGACATCCTCGGCCTTGAAAATAGCCGAGCCGGCAACGAGCACGTTGGCGCCGTTCCTAGCGCAGACCTCGGCGGTTTTAGGACCGACACCGCCGTCGACCTCAAGGTCAATGTCAAGCCCCAGGCGGTCGATCTCGCGACGGAGCAGTTGAACCTTGGGCATCATGTTCTCCATGAACGACTGCCCGCCAAAGCCGGGATAGACGGTCATGACCAGCACCAGATCGCACAGCGGCAATAAGGGCACAATGCTCTCGGCCGGCGTATCGGGGCTGATGGCAAGTCCTGCGCGACAACCGGCATCTCGGATCTGCTTCAAGCATTCGGGGATGTTGTCAGCGCTTTCGGCGTGTACTGTGATCAGATCTGCTCCCGCCTTCAGAAAATCCTTGAGGTAGCGACCGGGATCGCAGATCATGAGATGTACATCAAAAAAGAGCTTCGAGTGGGGACGCAGTGCCGCGATGACGGGAGCGCCAAAGCTGATGTTGGGAACGAACGCGCCGTCCATCACGTCCAGGTGCAGCCAGTCCGCACCTCCCGCCTCTACACGGGCAACGTCGCTGGCAAGGTTGGCAAAGTCAGCGGCTAAAATCGAAGGGGAAATATGTACCATAAGCGTCCTTTCCGTCCGCGTGGCGGAACGCAAAAAAAATGTCGAAATTTGTAACTGTGCCCGCTGTGTGTCATATACTGTCATGCAGGGGCAGACGTCCTGCCGTGTTCCGGGGGACACGAAAAAATCCGTGCAGTGCGATCGGATGTCAAATCAAAGACGTGACGACAAATAGGATCGTATGCGTGCGGTGTCGGGGTGTTCCGGGCAAACGTCCGGGACGCCCTTTTTATCGGCGTTAGAGGGCCTCGATCAGACAAACGGCGTGCGCCGCCATGCCCAGCCCCTCGCCCGTAAAGCCGAGATGCTCCTCGGTGGTGGCCTTGACGTTGATCTGCCCAATGTCGATCGAAAGCGCTCGGGCAAGGTTTTGCCGCATCTGTTCGATCCAGGGCGCGATTTTGGGTCTTTGCGCGATCAGCGTCGCGTCCACGTTGACGATGGTGTAGCCGTGTTGCTTCAGCAGTGCGGCAACGTGGGCGGCCAACTTCAGGCTGTCAGCCCCTCGATACGCCTCGTCGCTGTCGGGAAAATGACGGCCAATATCACCCAGCGCCGCTGCACCCAAGAGCGCGTCCATGATCGCGTGGGTCAGGACATCGGCATCCGAATGTCCCAGCAGTCCTAATTCATACGGAACGTTGACGCCGCCTAAGATCAAGGGGCGACCCTCTACCAGACGGTGCACGTCATAGCCGTGACCGATGCGAAGGGTACTCATACGTCTGTCCCTCCGTTCTTGTCCTGCTCGGCGAGGCGGCGCGCAAGGATCGCACGGGCGATATACACGTCCTCGGGTGTGGTGATCTTGACGTTTTCCTTACCGCAATCGATGAGCTTGACCCGCCGTCCGATGGCCTCTACAAGAGAGGTATCGTCCGTGGCGACGATGCCGTTTTCCTTGGCGTAGTACGCCGCCGCACGATAAAGGGGCAGGGCAAAGGTTTGAGGCGTCTGTGCCAGCCAAACGCAGCTGCGATCAGGAGAGTGCTCCTCGGTATAACCTTTTTTGTTGACCAATTTCACCGTGTCGGTGACGGGACAAGCCGCGCTTGCGGCGTCGTGCCTCCAGGCCGCGCGATTGACGCGGTCGATCATGTCGGGGGTAATGAGACAGCGCGCACCGTCCGAAATGGCAACGAACTGCGTTTTGTCCGACACTACGGACAACCCTCGCAGGATGGAGGCCTGACGGCTCTCGCCCCCCTCGGTGATGCGCTTGAGCTTGGTAATGCCGTGACGACGTGCCAGATCGGCAAACGCTTCAAAATCCTCGCGGCGAGCGACGAGCACGATCTCGTCAACGCTTTCTGCCAACTGATGCGCCATGAGGGTGCGCGCCAATACGGGGACTCCATCGATCTTTAGCAGCTGCTTGGACGATTCTCCCCCCATGCGGGTGGATGAGCCTGCCGCGGCAATGATAGCGGTGGTGAAGCGGTGAGAAGCGGGACGACCGACGGCCGCACGTAATAGGTCAGCTACTTGATATGCTTTGATTGCCATATGCAAGGCTCCTTTCTTAATGTGGATGGGAAGATCAGCGGCGTGCTTCGCGCTCCTCGATCGCGGTGAGCATGTCTACGCGAGACTGGTGTCTGCCGCCCTCGTATTCGGTGCCGATAAAGGCGTCGACCAGCTGCATCGCCACACCTTCGCCAACCACGCGTGCGCCAAAGCACAGCACGTTGGCATCGTTGTGCAGTCGTGTTGCCGATGCGCTGAAGGTGTCAGAGCAAATGGCAGCGCGAATACCGCGGTGCTTGTTGGCGGCCATGCCCATGCCAATGCCCGTGCCGCAGATCAGAATGCCCAGATCAGCCTCGCCGTTCTGGATCTTTTGACAAGCGGCGCTGGCATATTCGGGATAAGCGCAGGAGTCGGTGGTGTGGGTGCCGACGTCAACCGTCGCGTATCCAAGATCCTCCAGGTGAGTGATGACCTTCTTTTTCAGATCGAGGGCTGCGTGGTCGCAGGCCAGTACAATGGTTTTGTTCGCCATGATAAAGCTCCTTTATGTTATTCAGTCAATGATTTTTCTTTTTCCAGGCGTTCCATTCTCTCGCGCTCTGCCTGACAGGGACGCAGATAGACGGGAACAAGCGCGCGGTCATTCGTTCTTACGCCGCTTTGATACAACACAAGGGCGATCTGTGCGACCGAATAGGCGTTTTGCGTCCGAAGCAGGACGGGGGTGGGACGGATGCGATCGGCGCTCTTTTTCAGTTGAGATACGGCCAGATCATAGCCGTCGCCGGCAAGATAGATGGGCGTACCATTCATGGCCGTCAGCCCCTCGTCCAGCGCGTCGAGCGCGATCGCGCGATCCTCGCAAAGACGGGTGATGACACCGTTTTTGCATTCGAACAGCGCATTATACACCTGGTTGCGGCGGGCGTTCATGACGGGACAGAGAATGCCGTCAAAGCCAATGAGATTTTGTGCCAGTGCCTCAAGCGTGGAAACACCGATACAGGGAATAGACGTACCGAACGCCAGTCCCTTGACGGTCGATGCGCCAATCCGCACGCCGGTGAACGAGCCGGGACCGGCCGAGCAGGCAAACAGCTCAATATCGGCAGGACGAAGCTCAAAGCGAGCAAGTGTTTGTTCTACCATAGGTAACAGTGTCTGGCTGTGCGTGTTGCCGTTTTCAACGGTTGAGAGCGACAGCATCTTCTCATCGTCACACAGCGCGACGGTGGCCGCGATGGCCGTGCTGTCCAGGGCAAGAATGTACATAGAAAGGCTCCTTATTGGCCACCCGTGATACGGGTGAGGGTGATTTGACGATGATCGGGGGTGTCGATGCCGCATTTTTCGATGGTCAAGCGCAGATGGTCGTCGGGCAGGGCGTAAGGAATATTTTCGCTCCATTCGACAAGGCAGATGCCGCGGTCAAGGTAATCGTCGTAGCCGATGGAGTACAGATCGTCCTCCGACGTGATGCGGTACATATCAAAATGAAACACGGGAGGGAGACCCGAAGCGCGCGTTGGGCGGTACTCGTTGACCAGCGCAAAGGTAGGAGAACGGACGAGCGCCTCGGGGGCGATCGCCTTGGTAAAGCCGCGCACGAAGGCAGTCTTTCCTACGCCGAGGTCACCCTGCAGGGCAATGTAGCGGGGGAGCGAGGCATCGCTTAGCATCGCCTCGGCCAGGCGCGTGCCCAGCGCCTCGGTCTCGTCTACCGATTGTGTCAGTTGTTGATAGGGAAGGTCAAAAGACATGATAAACTCCATTATTTGTCGCTTTTTTTGAGCTTTTCCTTACTTCCGTCGGGGCGTTGAATGACGGTGTGATCGAGCTGGCTGGCAAACGAGGCGCGGAACTCGGCGATATATTCGGCGCGCAGTGCCGCCTGTTCTGCCTTTTCCTCCTCGGTGAGCCCCTCCTCGGTTCTCGACTTGCGGGCAAGAGAATTGATGCGGTCGATCTTTTCTTGAACCATGATATATAAACTCCTAAATCATAATATTCCAATTATATTATAGCACAACTTTCGGGGATTGAAAAGGGGGTAGGGGAAAATATTTGTATTTCGCTTGGATTTCAGACAAGAAAAAGAAGGGGAAACCCCACTTGTGGTTTCCCCTCTGTCAAAGTGCTCGCACTTTGACATTCACCCCTTCGGGCGCTTTGGAAGGATAAAGGGTTTCGCCCTCTGCGGAGGGCGACAAGGGCGCCGCCCTTGACCCGCAAGTTTTTTGAAAAAAACTTGACTAAAAACTTAAAAAAGGGAGATGCACATAACGTGATCTCCCTTGAAATTTCATTAATTTCCGTGATACAGCTTCTTGGTTTGATAGATGGGCTCACACGTCAAGTTACAGCCCAGTCGGCGGAAAACGTTTTCATCCACCGCCGCGAGCAGGACGGAGGAATGCACCTCACAGCCGCGCAGCTCGGACAGCTTTTCCATACAGCGAGCGGCGTTTTCATCCGTTGTCGCGCAGATGGACAGAGCGATAAGCACCTCGTTGGTGTGAAGCCTGGGGTTGTGATTGCCCAGGTGGTTGAGCTTGAGCGCCTGAACGGGCTCGAGAACCTCAGGCGAGATCAGCTTGGCTTGCTTGGGAACACCGGCCAGCGTCTTGACGGCATTGAGCAGGCAGGCCGACGAGGCACCCAACAGAGGTGTGGTCTTGCCCGTAACGATGGTGCCGTCATGCAATTCGATCGCTACGGCAGGGCCGCCTGTTTCTGCGGCACGACGGCGGGCGGGCTCAACGCATCTGCGATCCAGCGGCTTGAGGTCCAGCTGCTGCATCAGCATCTCCAGCTTTTGCACCTCGACATCGCTACCCATATCGCGGCGGCGATTGCAAAGAGCGGCAAAGTAGCGGCGGACGATCTCACCCTCAGCGGCAAGGCGCACGGCGTCGTCATCAAAGATACAGCTACGGATCATATTGACACCCATGTCAGTGGGGGAGAGATAGGGGCACTTGCCCATGATATGGTCGAACATGGCGCGAAGAACGGGGTAGATCTCCACGTCACGGTTGTAGTTGACGGTGGTCTCTCCATATGCCTTGAGGTGGAAGGGGTCGATCATATTCATATCGTTCAGATCGGCCGTCGCGGCCTCGTAGGCGATATTAACGGGATGGTCCAGCGGAAGATTCCAGACAGGGAAGGTCTCGAACTTGGCGTATCCTGCACGGATGCCCCGCTTGTAGTCGTGGTAAATGTTGGACAGACACACGGCCATCTTGCCGCTACCCGGACCGGGGGCGGTGACGACTACCAATTCCTTGGTCGTTTCGATATAATCGTTCTTACCGTAGCCGTTGTCACTGACGATAAAGGAAATATCGTTGGGATAGCCGGGAATGTCGTAATGGTGATACACACGGATGCCGCGGTCCGTCAGCTTTTTCTCAAAGGTAACGGCACTGGGCTGGGACTGGAAGCGGGTGAGTACCACACTGCCGACGTACAGGCCGAAGCCGACGAAGGCATCGATCAGACGGAAGACCTCCAGGTCGTAGGTAATACCCGAGTCGCCCCGTACCTTGTTTTTTTCAATGTCGGATGCATTGATGACGATGACCATCTCCGCCTGCTCCTTGAGCTGAAGCAGCATGCGGATCTTGGAGTCGGGGGCAAAGCCGGGAAGCACGCGCGAGGCATGGAAATCGTCAAACAGCTTGCCGCCAAACTCGAGGTAGAGCTTGCCGCCGAACTGGGCGATACGTTCTCTGATCTTTTCCGACTGGATGCGGAGGTATTTGTCGTTGTCAAAGCCGATGTGATTCATAAAATAAACCCCTCTGTTTTCTTTCTTGCGGTGGTCAACCGTTCATCGAATGAGCTTCATGGTGCGTGCCGCCATGTCCGAAATGCGGACGAGCGTGTTGCCGACAATGTCGGTGCGCAGGGTGTCGCAAATGGGATCGGTGAAGTGAGCGGGCACTTGACCGGCACCGCACAGCATACCGACGATCGAGCCGACGGTCGCGCCGTTGCAGTCGGTGTCCATCGCCGCCATGACGGAGTAGCCCAAAGCCGTGGTGTACTCACCTCGGCTCCAAAGCAGCGAAGTCGCCACGATCATGGCGTTGGGGATGGTGTGAACGGCGTTGTGAAGCTCCTCTTGCGGATACTGCTCGTGAATGCGGCCGATGGCCTCCATAAATGCAAGCCCCTCGTCATACATGGCTAACACACGGTCAATGGCCTCTTTGAGACGGCTCTTTTGCGGGATGCAGGCAAGGCCCGTTTCAATGATGTGGCGAACATCACTCGACACGGCGGATTCTGCAATCATAGCCGCGATGAACATCTCACCGTAAATACCGTTGCGGGTGTGGGTGCAGCAGGCGTCACGGTATGCCATGTCGGCGGCTGCGCAGGGATCGCCGGGGTTGATATAGCCGAACAGATCGCCGCGGATCTGGGCCCCGATCCACTCGCGGTAAGGGTTGCGAACGTAGCCGGATCTGGGCGGCAGAATGTGACAAAGGAAATTGCGGAAGGCGGCCTGCTCTGCGGTGCAAAGCACCCAAGCCGGGAAGTTGCGCAGCCATGCCTCAACGACGTTGTCGGAGGTGAAATCACGACCGTACTGCTCAACTACAGTCAAAGCCAGCGTGGTGTAGTTGGTGTCGTCGTCCGAGGGTGAGAAGCCCTCCAGCTTTTCGGCAAAACAGTTGTACTTGAAGTTGGGATCGTCAAAAAACGGATCGTTTGTGGGATTTTCCACCTGCCCGCGCAGATAGCGGGTGATGGGGTAGTTGCCGTCTGCCTCGGCGATCTTGCGGATGTACTCGCGCGAGCGGTTCTCGACCGGCTTGCCGAGCAGACATCCCGTGACACGACCGATCCAGGCGCCGTGAATGCGATCGACCAGCGCCTCCTTGTCATAGGGGACAGCTTCGCGGCGAGGTGCGGCACAGGCATGAATAGCCTCAAGATCGTCAGGCTCAATATAGGTAGGATGCTCAGGCAAGGGAAGTGCCTCCAGCTCGTCCACCATAGACATCACGATATTGTACTCCTCCTCCGTGACGGGAGCGACAATGTTGATCGCGGTCGCCTTCTGTTCCAAAGCGGATACGTCGCGACCCTCGTCGCGGCATTGACGCAGCTCGGTATCGACCGCGCCGTGATAGCAGTACCACATATGATGCTGAAGCATGATGACCTCCTAATTTCCCAAACTCAGGTGAAAATAAAAATACATATTAATGATAACACAAAATAAGAAAAAGGGCAAGGGGATTTTTGAATATTTTTTGAAATTGACAAAGAGTGGGAAATATGCTAAAATTTTTGTAATAATGATTCCCCTTTTTTACAAAAAAAGTGTCTATATAGGTGAAGAACTCTTAACTATGACTATGGAGGTGCGCGATGAAAACGAAAGACAAAATACCCTCGACGGCACAGGTCGCATCGGATGAAGTAATCCTTGCGCTCTTTTTTGACCGCGACGAGTCAGCGATCGCCGAGACCGACCGCAAATACGGCAAGTATCTGTTCACGATCGCCCATAACATCCTGCATGATAACGAGGACAGCGAGGAGTGCCAAAACGATACCTATCTGCGCGCATGGAACAGCATTCCACCCGAGCGTCCGCGCGTTTTTTCGGCCTATCTTGCCAAGATCATCCGCTCTCTTGCCATCAACCGTCTGCGCGCCGACCGCAGAAAAAAGAGGGTACCGCCCGAGCTGATGCACTCGCTCTCGGAGCTTGAGGGCGTTTTACCCGCGCAGATTGACGAGGAGCAATCGCGCCTTATCGCGCAGGTGATCAACGCCTTTTTGCGCGGTGAGAGCGAACGCGGACGGTACATTTTCATGAGCCGCTACTTCTATATGCGCCCGATCGCTCATATTGCCTATGCGCTGGGCGTCAGCCTGTCCACGGTCAAAAAGCAGCTGCACGCGATGAAAGAAAAACTCAAAGAGGCTTTGGGAAAGGAGGGAATTTCGCTGTGAAAAACGAGAATTACATGAGGATCATGGACAATATCGACGATGTCCTGATTGAAGAATTCGTGTTGACAGATATTCGCACGGGTGAGCAAGCAATGCACAAAAACCGCCGTCGGAGAATATACACTTGTGTGGTTGCCATGGCGGCGTGCTTTTTACTCATTGTCGGAACGGTCGTGTTACTTGGAGATAGATTACCCGGCGTTTCATCCGGCCCTCACACGGAGAATCCGCCTTCCAATCTCCCGGGAGAGCCCCCCCCCTCGATGGCTATTTACAGTATGGAAGAGTTGGAAGAAATGCGTGAGATGATTTTGTGTCAGGACGAGCAGAAGCTGAAGGAATATTTAAGAAACATCAAAGGCGGTGGCGCAGATAGCCGAGAAAATTTGATCTTTTTCGTGAATTTGGTGGATTCCGTGCCCTACGTTCATTGTTTTGAGGGGGACATTATTTGGATTAACTACTCAAAGGGAGTAAAGGGGGAAGAAGTACTCTATATTACGCTTGAAGCCCCGAATGGCGATTGGATGCGTATCGAATACATTTTTTCATTGACTGATGTGCAGGCGGCCATTGAGGAACGAGTCTTGAGCAAAGAGAACGGCGAGGCTTTTTTGCCACCTTTGAAGAGCAAAGACGAGAAACTCAAGGTTTACCATGAATCGCGAGCGCCTCATCCTTCGGGCATCGGGGATAGCATTAGGTGGATCGCCGATCTTGATGGCATTTTTGCCTATATTGTATTCTATGATTCTGTGGGAGATACCTTCTACCCAAAAGAACTGCTACCCTCAATGAATGTCACCGGCGTACCGGCAAAGTAATTAAATGGCAAAACCGCCCACCGATTCCGGTGAGCGGTTTTGCTTATATCGCGTCCGTGGAGAAGATGGGGTGGGGGCCCCACTTCTTGCGGCAGCTATTCTTCGGAACAGCGAAGTTCTTTCCCATACAAGGTTAGGAGAAGTTGTAAGGCCGAGTATTATTTTTTCCCCATAAAAGTTCTTAAAGGGGGCGTGGGGGGAACTTCTTTCAAGAAGTTCCCCCCACAATCGTTCTTATTATTGTCTGATCGTAATACCTAACTGATGCTCCATCGCGCCGAGGATCTTGGCAGAGACCTTGTCGGCCTCCTCGACGGTCAGGGTACGGTCGGCGGCGCGCAGAGAGACGCGCAGAGACACAGACTTTTTACCCTCGCCGATCTGGGGACCGCGATAGATGTCGAACAGTGCCACGCCCTCGACCAGTTTGCCGCCGGCGCGGGTCATGGTGGTAATCAGCGTGCCGACCTCGACCGCCTCGTCCACCACGAACGAGAAGTCACGGGTGGTAGCGGGGAACTTGGGCAGCGGCTTGTACTCAACGGTGCCTGCACGGTGCGCGAAGATCGCGTCGAAATCCAAAGCGGCTACGAAAGCTTGCGTGTCAATACCGTAATTGGCGGCCGTCAACGGATGAAGCTGACCGAAGATGCCAAGCTCGGTGCCGTCAGCGGCAATTACCTTGGCACAACGACCGGGATGGTAGGTCGCGTCCTCGCTGTAGGATACGTAGGTTGCCTTCTGAATACCGGCCAGAGCCAGTACGTTCTCAACCATACCCTTGATGGCGAAGAAGTGGATCTTGCCGTAAGCACCCACGGTCAATACCTTCTTTTCCTCGGGCAGTTGACTGTCGTCTTCGTTCGGATAGTAAACGCTTGCCACCTCGAACAGACGAACGTTCTCGTTGGAGAAGTTGTTGTTACGAGCCAGTACCTCCAGAAGAGAAGGAACGGCCGTGGTACGCATGACCGAGGTGTCCTCACCCAGCGGGTTGAGAATGGTCACCGAGCGGCGCAGCGCGCTGTCCTCGGGCATACGGATCTTGTCGTAGAACTTGGGGCTGATGAAGGAGAAGGTGTGGATCTGGGAGTAGCCCATGCCGTACATTACCTGCTCCAGTGCTACCTCAAAGCTCTGCTTTTCGGTGCGGCCGCCGCGCGTAGCCTCGGCACACATATTTCCGGTGGGAATTTCGTTGTAGCCGTAGATACGGATGATCTCCTCGGCCAGGTCGTTCATGCAGGTAATATCAATACGGAAGGAAGGTGCCGTTACCATATCGCCCTCGATCGTGAAATCAAGGCGGCGGAGAACGTCCTTCATGTAGTCGGCGGACAGATCAACGCCCAGGAAGCGGTTGATGCGCTCGACCTCAAGAGGAAGAATGACAGGATCGGACTTGGTGGGATATACGTCAATGGTACCATCGACCACGTCACCTGCACCCAACAGCTCGACCAGCTCGCAGGCGCGCTGCAGAGCGGCCATGGCGTTTTCGGGGTCAAGCCCCTTCTCAAAGCGGGAGGAGGACTCGGTACGCATACCGTTCTTCTTGGCGGTCACGCGGACGGACGCGCCGTTGAAGCTGGCGCTCTCGAACACAACCTTGGTCGTGCCCTCGGTGATCTCACTGTTGGCACCACCCATAACACCGGCCAGAGCCACAGCCTTCTTGTCGTCGGCAATGACCATCATGGAAGCGTCCAGCGTGTGGTCCTGATCATCCAGCGAGCGGAACTGCTCGCCCTGGGCTGCATAGCGCACCGTGATGGCCGAGCCGTCCAGGCATGCCGCGTCGAAGGCGTGCATGGGCTGACCGTACTCCAGCATGACGTAGTTGGTAATGTCAACGATGTTGTTGATGGGGCGAACGCCTGCGGCACGCAGTCTGCGGCGCAGCCACATAGGCGAGGGAGCGACGCGAACGTTCTTGACCACGCGACCGGTATAGCGGTAGCATACGTCGGGGCAATCGATCTTGACGGACAGATGGTTTTCTACCTTGTCACCGTCACCACAGCCTTTAACGGAGGGCGTGGGCAGAGTGAAGGGGCGGTCGAAGGAGACGCCTGCCTCGCGGGCAAGGCCGATGACGGACAGACAGTCGGGGCGGTTGGAGGTGATCTCAAACTCGACCACGGCGTCGTTGAGCATCATCACGTCTCGAATATCCTCGCCGATGCGATCGGCATATTCCTCGCCCAGGATCCAAATGCCGTCGGCAAACTCGCCGGGGCAGTCGTGGGCGTCAAGACCCAGCTCGCCGAAGGAGCACAGCATGCCGTTGGAAGGCACACCGCGCAATTTACCTGCCTTGATGGTCACGTCGCCGGGCAGCTTGGCCACAGGAATGGCGGCGGGGACGATGGCACCCTCAAATACGTTTTGCGCACCCGTGACGATCTGGACGTTCTCGCTCGTGCCGATATCCATCTGACAAATCTGCAAATGGTCGGAGTCGGGGTGCTTTTCCAGGCTCACAATGCGAGCCACCTTTACGTTTTCAATATCCTTGCCCAAAATTTCATAGCCCTCGACCTTGGAGCCGGTATCGGTCATGCGGTCGCAGAAGGCCTTGATGTCAACGTCCTTTACGTCAACGAAATCGGACAGCCAATTCATAGAAAGATTCATAAATCAAACACTCCTTTCCGATCAGAACTGCGAGAGGAAACGAACGTCGTTCTCGTAGAGCAATCTGATGTCATCGATGTGATACTTGAGCATAGCGATACGCTCCACGCCAAGACCAAAGGCAAAGCCGCTGTACACCTCGGGATCGATGCCGCAGTTGCGGAGCACGTTGGGGTGTACCATGCCGGCGCCGAGGATCTCGATCCAGCCCTCACCCTTGCAAAGACGGCAACCCTTGCCGCCGCAGGCGAAGCAGGAAACGTCGACCTCCGCCGAGGGCTCGGTGAAGGGGAAGTGGTGGGGACGGAAACGGATCTTGGTCTCCTCACCAAACATAGCCTGCGCGAAGGTGGACAGCGTCGCACGCAGATCCGCCATGGTAATGCCCTTGTCGACAGCCAGACCCTCGAGCTGATGGAACAGCGGAGAGTGCGTGCTGTCCATCGCATCGGAACGGTACACGCGACCGGGGCTGATGATGCGGATGGGGGGCTTTTGAACCTCCATGACGCGCGCCTGAACGGGCGAGGTCTGGGAGCGAAGCAGAATGTTGTCGGTGATATAGAAGGTGTCCTGCGTGTCGCGGGCAGGATGGTTTTCGGGAATGTTGAGTGCCTGGAAGTTGTAGTAATCGTACTCGACCTCGGGACCCTCCGCGATGGCGTAGCCCATGCCGATAAAAATGTTCTCCAGGTCGCGCTGAACCAGGGTCAGGGGATGGGTGTGACCTACCTGGGGTGCCGCTCCGGGCATGGTGACGTCCAGCTTTTCAGCCTTGAGCTGTGCCTCCAGTGCCTTTTCCTTTTGCTCGGCGGCCTTGTTTGCCAGTGCCTCCTCGATGATTGCGCGCACCTCGTTGGCGAGCTGACCGATCACGGGACGCTCCTCGGCCGAGAGTGCTCCCATGCCGCGAAGGACTGCGGTCAATTCACCCTTCTTGCCGAGATACTTGACGCGCAGAGCGTCCAGATCCGCGCCGTCCTCGGCGATCTGCTTCATAGCCTGCGCTTTGATGCTTGCCAGTGTTTCTCTCATGGAAATGTTCCTTTCTGTATTGTTTTGTCGGGGATCTTCCCCTATTTGATTGACGCTTGCTGTTGGGAACGGCAAAAAAATAACACCCCGTCCATATCCTGGGACGAGATGCCAAGCATGCCGCGGTACCACCCAAATTTTGGCCCTGTACCGTATCACGATCGATCACAAAGCCAACACTTCGCTCGCAGATAACGGTGCGCACCGTGTCCCGCTGACACGACCGTATCGCCGCTTCACAGGACAAGCTCCGAAGGGAAACGCACACAACCAACTGCACGTCCGCTTTCAGCCGGGGGCGGAGCTCTCTGTTGAGCAGGGGATAGGTTGCGGCAACTTCATCATAGCCACTTCGCGTATTATATCACATCTTTTTTGCTTTTTCAAGAGTATTTTCCAAAAAAGATCAAAAACTTTTCTTTTGAAAGTATATTTACTTTGTCACCTAGGTGTGGTATAATGTTTTACAGAAAAAGTATAGGGAGGTACCAATGAAGCGATCACGTTTGTCTATATCAAAGCTCTTCGTATTGGGCCTCTTTGCATTGTTGCTTGCCGTGGGAGCGATCTTACTTTCTTCTTGCACGCACCGACATGAATTCGGCCCGTGGGTCACCGCCAAGCGACCGACCTGCACCGAAAAGGGACTCCACGAGCGAAGGTGTGAATGCGGTGCGGTAAAGCAGGACGTTATCCCTGCGCTGTCGCACAAGGAGGGCGGTTGGGTGATCGTAACGGCGCCCACCTGTGTCAGTGAGGGAAGCCGAACCAAATCCTGTATGACCTGCCACAAGATCATGGCGACCCAGTCCATTGCCAAGGTGGAGCACAAGACGGTGTATCACCTGGGCATGGAGCCGACCTGCGAGCAGGGCGGTTGGGCGGCCTATCATACCTGCCTTCACTGCGACTATACTACGTATAAGGATATAGCCCCCCTGGACCACGATGAGATCGTGCACGAGAGCAAAAAACCGACCTGTACCGAGGACGGCTGGCGTGAATACGTCACCTGCTCCCGTTGCTCCTACACGACCTACAATCCGTTGCCCAAGACCGGCCACGAGATCCGAAACGGCGAGTGCAGGCATTGCGATTATGCACTGCCCAGTGTGGGCCTTGTGTTCCACTCCAACGGTGACGGCACCTGCGAAGTCACCGGCATCGGTACATTCACCGGCTCCCGTTTGGTCATTCCTGCGACCTCACCCGACGGCGATCGGGTAACAGCCATTGGCCGCAGTGCTTTTAATGATTGCAAAACGATCACCTCGGCGGTCATTCCCGACGGTATTACGACCATCAAGGCATATGCTTTTTATAAGTGCGCCAAGCTGACGAAAATCACCATTGCCGACAGCGTGACAACCATCGAGGGCGGCGCCTTCAACGGCTGTGGGGCTTTGATCGAGATCAAGCTGCCCGCCAACCTGACCACCCTGAAAAACGGCGTGTTTATGGATTGTAGCAGCCTGAAAAGCATCGTCATTCCCGTTGGCGTCAC
Source organism: Oscillospiraceae bacterium (assembly GCA_015064395.1). GTDB lineage: Bacteria > Bacillota > Clostridia > Oscillospirales > CAG-272 > SIG644. The sequence continues at coordinate 28,155 of SVSH01000007.1, read as the reverse complement.
GGTGCTGGATAGAGGAATGTTCAATGCCTGCCTCTCGCTGGAAAGTGTGACGTTGCCCGAGACCATGACGAGTATGCTGGGCGGCGTCAGCTTTTATCATTGTACGGCGCTCAAGACCATCATCCTCCCCGATACTATGACCAACATAGGTTCCGCTACCTTCCAGCGCTGTGACGCACTGGAAAGCATCGTGATCGGCATTGGCGTCAAGACGATCGCCGGCTCTGCCTTTGCCGAATGTGCGGCCTTTAAGACCGTCTTCTACCGCGGCACCGAGACCGACCGGCAGAATATCCATATCGATGCCGAGAGCAATCAAGCCCTGCTGGATGCGACCTGGTACTATTACTCCGAGACGAAACCCACCACCGAAGGGAACTTCTGGCACTACGTCAACGGCGTGCCGACGGTGTGGTAAATTACCCGAAGAAAAAGAGCCCCACCCGGGGCTCTTTTGCTTTTCGGTATGCGAAAAACTTAATAATTGTTTAAAGTGGCGCCGGATGTATTGCAATTCGACACGGCGAAATGTATAATGAGGGCAAATAGCGACGTAAGACCCCAAAAAGGAGAAATTATGCAGCTTTGGACGGATATGCACATAAAAACGCTACTCCCCTCGATCCTGATTATGGCGGTGGTGGCCCTCATTCTCGGAAAGTGTTTGGCCAAGCGCTCTGCGCGCATCCGTATGTTGCCGTTTCAGGTTCTTGCTGTATTTCTGTTTATCTTGGAAATATTCAAGCAGCTGATATCCTTTTCACAGGGATATGACCTTTATCACATTCCACTTCATTTCTGCTCACTGTTCGTTTTTATGCTCCCCCTGATGTCCTTTTATCACGGCAAGTATAAAAACGGCGTCCGTGCCATTACCGTCGGACTGTGTGCAGCTGTGTTCATTCTGATGTGTGCCTATCCCGATCTGATCTACAGCGGAATCGACGTTGAGCAGTATTTCCAAAACTTTTTCTCCTTCCATACAGTCACCTTCCATAATGTTATCATTCTGGAGTTTTTTCTGATCATCACGTTGCGTCTTTTCGAACCGCAGGGAGGCAAAAAGGACGTAGAGCCGCTTCTGTTGTTTATGCTTTGCTATTGCGTGATCGCTGCTGTTTCGGCGCAGCTGTTAGAAACGAATTTCAACAATTTCTATCAGTGCAACGTTCCGCCGCTTGAGTCGGTGCGTCAATCCCTGATCGGGCCGTTGGGTGTCACGCTGACACAGGTGCTTTATGTTCTGGTCGTAACGGCGGTTGACCTCCTTTTCGTGTTTGGTGCCTATTGGCTGTATCGTCTGCTGTATAAGCTGACCCTTCCCATCTTCCCTTGTGAAAGCACGCCTGACCATAAAATATGATATCTCCCCCGACTGCCTGGACAGTCGGGGGATTTTTACAAATTTCCCAACAAAAAATTCCCCAACGCATTGACTTCGCCCCTGCTTTTCTGTATAATTGTGGTAACAAATCACCAAGGAGGACAACCCATGCCCGCAAAACAAAAGCTGTACACCATTGAAGTGGAACGGATGCTTGCCGAATGTGGCAAGGACACCAAGCTTCGTTACGATATGCTCAAATTCGTCGTGGCCGTGCAAGGACTTCGCAACCGCGATTTTCCCGAGATCTATCTGTTCTGGCAACAGGCCGATCATTTCTGGCTGGACTACATGATGAAGGAGGGCAACTTCATGCACGGCATGGAGCTTGTTCCCGTTGCCACCTTTGACGAATTTCTTGCGCTGTACGCGGACTTCATTCGCACGTGCGGCCTTGTGCTGTGGGATTTCTCCGTCCCTGCGACCATGAACGTCGCTACCACCGCCTGCGGCGTGGACGGATATCTGCCCGTCCGCTTTGATGAAGCCGAGGACAGCATTCAAAACCGCGTTGTCGCGGCGACCGGAGTCGAGATCAAGCTCAACCTTGTCGGCAAGTTCACGGGCAAGGGAACCGTCCCCGACACCGACCGCCCCTCCACGGGATCTACCAAGTGCGACGCTTACGTCTGGGCATTGGAGAAGTACATGGACAAGACCAACCCGACTCTGCTCGTTTATATGATGGACGGCGGCGGATACCGCAAGGGCGAGGCCTACTATCCCGACCTTGGCAACCTGTTTGTTCCCAACCACGACTACGCCATCACCAAGGCCGCTTTCGTTTTCGACGTCTCCTGCTGGGAGGACGAGGCGCCTTACGACGACCCCGACCAGCCCATCGGCGCTGACTTTGCCATCATGCAAGAGGTATTTATGCGTCAGTACCAAAAGACGAACGGTCAGGAGATGACGACAGTCTGCGGCTTTATTCCGTGGCATATCAAATATACCAAAACGGGCGGCAAGGGCTCGCACGAGGGCGTGGACAGCGAGTGGAGATTTACCGAGGTGCTGTCCTGCTACAACTGTGTCAAGGACGCCGACGCGGCCGGCTACTGCGGCCTGGCCAATGCCTCTGCCTTCACCCATTTCCCGCTGGATAAGCAGTATCATAACCCCCGCCCGACCACAATCGAGGAGTACGATCCCAATAAGACCTACGTTCTGTTCTACGTCGGCGACTACGATGCCGGCGCCTGGACGGCAAGGCACATTCCCATTTGGTACAAAGACCCCATGCTGGGCAAGAACCCCCTGATGTGGTGCTTCAACCCCAACCTGTCCGACCGCATTCCTATGGCGTTTGACTTCATTTACAAGAACTATACCCAGAACGACTACTTCGAAGCGGGCGACAGCGGCGCGGGCTACAACAATCCCCGTCTGCTTTACGAGCCTCGCCCCTTCTCGAATCTGCCCGACGGTCACGCCGTCAACGACGCGCACAATAAGAAGTATTTCGATTTGTTTGATATCGAGATCATCGGCTTTATCATCGACGGTCACAAGCCGACGACCGAGCAGGAAATGCGCGATTTCTCCAAATACATCATCGGCGGCAGTATGAATAACGGTCCCTTGGAGACCACCATCGTAAACGGTGCCGTCTATATGCGCGAGACCTGCGACGCGGGGGCAGAGAAGGTGGACGTGGATAAGTGCGTCAACCTGATGCTGCACTTTGTCGATCATTGCCCCAAGGAAAAGAAGTTCCATATCTTCCGTACCATTCTGGTCTCTCCCACCGACCACGATCGCCTGCTTGAGGGCCTGAAGACCGCCCGTCCCGAGGCCAACTTCACGCTGGTTGACCCCTATACCTTCTTCCGTCTGGCCAAAGAAGCCAAGGAAAAGGGACTGGCTTGGTAAGTGCGAAAAAATGTCAAAAAAACCAAAATAATTTTTGAAAAAGGGCTTGACAGAACGAATTGGCTGTGTTATAATAGGCAGGTCGCAGGGCAATCGTCCGCGGCGCTGCTGGTATGGCTCAGTCGGTAGAGCACGTCATTGGTAATGACGAGGTCATCAGTTCGATTCTGATTACCAGCTCCAAAAATCCGCACACAACTGTGTGCGGATTTTTTTGTACAAATATGCAATCCCCCCGACACAAAATCGCTTGTGTCGGGGGGATTTTTATGTTGAGTATAACTTATTTCTTATGAATGGCGTGACCGCCCGTCAGAACGATCATCTTAACGGCGTCAGCCGAGAAATCCTGGGCTTCGACGATCAGGTGCTTGTCGAGCATGCCGCGCCCCAAAACCTTAACGAAATCCGTTTTTTGGGGAATAAGTCCTTTTTCTTTCATCGTTTCCAAATTGACGTGAGCGTAATTTTCGAAGTTCTCGGACAGGGTATCTACGTTGATGATGGTTTTACTCTTGTAGCGAGGCTCGCCGCTCTCCTCGGCTTGCTCTTCGACTGCGGCAGCGGCCACAACAACCGGTGCGATGTCGGCCGGGGCCTCTTCGATCAGATGAAGAGCAAAATCATCCGAGATGGCATCATGTGCCTCTGTGATGGTGATGGCATCGCGAACCAGGGTTTCAACCTCAGCAACCGGTGCCGTCTCGTCGATTGGCTGGGGCTCAGGCTCAGGCTCGGGTTCGGGCTCGGGTTCGGGCTCGGGTTCGGGCTCGGGTTCGGGCTCGGGCTCGGGTTGAGGCTCAGGCTCGGGCTCAGGCTCAAATTCGGGTTCAGGCTCAGATTCGGGTTCAGGTTGCTCGACGGCCTCTTCCTTGTCCTTCAAAAGACGGGCAAAGCAGATGATCAGCCAAAGATAAAATATTGCTTCAAGAACGAGCAGGATGGCAGAAACAACGAACGCAGGGCCTAAAAAGGCTGCGCCTGCGGGGGCAGCTGCGGCAGCGTAGAGTGTTTCCTTTTTGGCAGCTTTTCTTTTCTTTGAAAGCTTTTTGTAAAGTATACAGAGAATAACGATCTCCACGAGAATGACTGCACTGGCAATCAGGGAAATCAGGCCGGCGATAGGAATCAACATAATTTTATCATCTCCTTTGCATAAATTTGAGCACTTTCACTGCTTCTTTAATATAGTATAGCATATTTTTGGGCAAAATGCAATATAAAAATCAAAAAAACTTAAAAATAAAGCAAAAAAATTCGCCCTCCCGAAGGAGGGCAAATCTTACGTTACGCCGCATGCGGCAAGGGCTTATGCTTGAAGTGGCGCAGAGCCATGGGAATGAGATAGAAAGCGTTGAAATACACCAGAATAAATGTGATGTACACGACAAGATACGACGGGTAGGACAGCCCAAACACGCTTTGCACGTCGTTGCCGGGCAGGAAATACAGGGGATCTTTTTCTATCTTGAGAAGGTAAATTTCAACAAACGCATAGAGGAACACCAAAGCAAGCACGGAAAACTCGTGGCGTGCCTGTCCGCCGCCCTCGCGCTCGTAGCGGAAGTCGGTCTGGCCCAGGGTGATCATGCTGATGGAGCTGATAAGGAGAAGGGCGTGCGTTGTGATAGAATACACGTCTTCGAACAAATAGACGCCGTGGTTGAAGCCAACCATCGGATAGGCGAAAAAAACGAGTGCACACAAAAGGGACGACATGGACGCGGCATTGTAGAGATAGCGACGCTTGAACATGGCGGCCATCACGGTCAGCCAGCAGGAGATGGCGCACCAGGGGCGGGGCAGCAGCATATACAACACGGTGTGCAGATCCAGATCGTAGCCGCGCGAGAAATTGATGATTCGGCGTGCAACTTCAAACAGTACAATCAGTGCCGCCAGGTTGCAAATGATGCGGTCGCGCTTTTGCGGGTCTTTGCGGCGGCACATCGCGATGCGCAGGATGATGGCAACGCAAAGAAGAACGGTGGCGATGTGGACAATCCCAAATCGACCGTTGACAGCCGCTCGTGCGGGCGGATAAATGCTGAAGATCCAATCGTAAAGCGTAACAGCCATGCAAAATGCCTCCTGTTCCTTGATGCCTCTATTATAAGGTAAGCATTGGTAAAATCAAGAGGTTTTTCACAATCTTAAACTATCTTAAATGAATCGTAAGAAAGTCTTAAGATTTTTTTTATAACGATGCATGGGAAAGAAGGTGTTGACAAGTGACGTTGCGTGAGATATAATACAAGAGAAAACAAAGGAGATATCTTTGCAAAGTCGGACTAAGGAGACCAAAGCTTATGAGTAAAAACGTATGGGAATATCTAAAAAAGCACGCACAAAACACAAGGAAAACTGCTGTTAAAGTCACTGCTGTCGTGCTGACCGCAGGTATGCTGCTGACCGGTCTGACGGCTTGTGGTGTGCCGGAATTTATAGATGATATATTTAATCAAGAAGACGAAGTAGTAATCGACAAGACAAACCAACCACCTCAATTAGAGATGCGTCCAGTTGAAGAAATTGAAGAAAGTGGCATTACTTCTGAAGATGTTTTGGCTGCACTAGATAATTTGGCAAAGGAATTTTTCTTGGCAGGCGAACTTCCAACTATAGAAGGTCTTGATGATTATGTAGACGATATTACTTATAGATTCTCAGGAATAACACCCTCCGACGTTTCAAACAGCGACATAGAAATGATTAAGCCATTTTACATTTCCACATCACGCCACTATGCTAGATATCGCTGGCTTGAAGAATCTAAAGAATTTAATGATGTTTATACTTTAAACTTTAATTACAATGCACACTTAGGAGACAAAACAGAAGTGTTGAATGTAAAATTACTTGCAATTACCAATGAAGAATTTGAAAGCATTATGAAAGCCGGTAATATTGATAGTTTTGAAATTAACAAAGAATATACTGACTCATTGGGAGAGCAAGGAACCTATCACGAAAGATTTTGGGGACGAGAAGCATACCCAGACATTACTATAGATAGAGAATTTATAGAAAACGCTAGTGAAGAACAATTGTGGGCACTATATAATGCTATTAATGGTTCTCTAACATCCATTAACCTATATGGCAAACTGCCAGATAGTACAAATAGCAATGAAATGGCTGATTAATAGAATATAACAAAAAAGATTTCGCAAATAATTGCGAAATCTTTTTTTGTTTGCTGTTTTTCTCACGCCTTGCCATACCGCGCGCCTGCACCAAGCTCTGACGCTATCGTCAGCAGATGATTATATTTTGCCACCCGTTCACTACGGCAGGGAGCACCCGTTTTGATGAAGGGGCATGCTGTGGCGACAGCCAGATCGGCAATGGTGGTGTCCTCGGTCTCGCCCGAACGGTGCGACATGATGCTGGTATACCCTGCGTCTAGGGCCATGCGAATAACGGCCAGCGTTTCGGTCAGCGAACCGATCTGATTGGGCTTGATGAGAATGCTGTTGCCAGCGCCCCGGTCGATGCCTTCACGAAGGCGTTTTGTGTTGGTGACGAATAGATCGTCTCCCACCAGCATCATGCGCTTGCCAAGGCGTGAGGTCAAGGCTTGCCAGTGGTCAAAATCGCGCTGATCCAGCCCGTCCTCAAGAGACAAAAGGGGATAACGGCGGGACAGATCCTCCCAGTAGTCGATCAGCTGATCCGGCGTCAGTTGGTCTCCACGCTTGGGGCGGCTATAGACAAGGGGCGCACCTTGGTCTTGACCGTCCGGCATCCATTCCGAGGCGGCGGCATCCAGCGCCAGCTTGACTTGATCGGTGTTGTAGCCGGCGTCCTCGATGGCGGCACAAAGCAGGTCCAGTGCCTCCTCGTCCGATTTCAGATCGGGGGCAAACCCGCCCTCGTCGCCCACCGTTGTGGCATAACTCAGGCGGCGCAGACGGCGGCCGAGCGCGTGATAGATCTCCGTTCCCATGCGGATCGCCTCACCGAAGCTGGGCGCGCCGACGGGGACGATCATAAATTCCTGGATCTCTACGTTATTGGCCGCGTGCGCGCCCCCGTTGAGCACGTTCATCATGGGGATGGGGAGGCGGGTCGCCTGACTTCCACCCAAATATTGGTACAGCGGCAGGCGGTGATGAGCGGCCGCCGCGTGTGCGGTGGCAAGAGAGACGGCCAGTATGGCGTTGGCACCCAGAGAAGATTTGTTGGGCGTTCCGTCCAGCTCGCACAGCGCGCGGTCGATGGCGGCTTGGTCATCGCCCTGCATACCGGCCAGCGCCGGCTCGATGCGGTCTCGGATGTCTCGGACAGCGCCGAGCACCCCCTTGCCGCCAAAGCGTGAGGAGTCGCCGTCGCGGCGCTCGTGGGCCTCGTAGATACCGGTGGAGGCACCGCTGGGCACGGCGGCACAGCCGCGTGAGCCGTCACTCAAAACAACGGTGGCGTGCACGGTGGGATTGCCGCGGGAATCCAATATTTCCTGTCCACGGCATGAAACGATTCTTGGAATATCGATCATGGTATATTCTCCTTGTTTTTTTATCAGTATGAACCCGAACGCTCCCATTCATTCACCGGAATTGGAGCGGATGAAGCTTTCTGTTTTTTTGCAGCATTCGACGCGATCCTTCATATACTGTCATGACAGAGCAGCCTATTTGAGATAGGCGAACTGTTGTAGTCTGAATGAGAGGATGCATCACAATGCAACGACATATATCACTAACATTTTTAGGCGGCGACGCCCGTAGCCGCGCCATGGCCACCCGATTGGCTTCGCTTGGGGCAAGGGTCACGGCGTATGGTCTGTTCGAGGGCGACACACCGCCCAATGTCAAAGTAGCCTCGACGGTGCAGGAGGCCCTGGGTGAGTGCCACGCCGTTATCCTGCCTATGCCTGCATTTGACGGGGAGGGAAGGTTGTTTTGCTCCATGACGCATAACACGGCACCCATCACTGGCAAGTGGTTGTTTGAACACGTCGATCCCGGCGTTCCCGTATACGGCGGACGCCTGTCGCAGGATATGCTTGCGCTTGCCCGTGAGCGCGGCATCACGGTTTGTGATTACGCCGAGATGGAGGAGGTGCAGATCCGCAACGCCGTTCCCACGGTGGAGGGGGCACTCTGCCTTGCCATGCAATCACTGGACGTGACCCTTTGGGGCGCCCGCGTGGCGGTATTGGGCTACGGTCGCATCGGCGCCTTGCTGGCACAGCGCCTGCAAGAGTTGGGCGCTCATACCACGGTCGCCGCCAGGAAGGTGCGTGACGTCGCCCGCATTGAGGTCGCGGGACACCGCGCCCTTCACATCCGGGATGAAGCCTCGCTGTTGCCCCTGACAGCGGGCTTTGACGTGATCTTCAATACCGTCCCGTACCGTATTCTTACGCCGTCCTTGATGGCGGCAATGCCCAAGGAGACACTCATGATCGAGCTTGCCTCGTCCCCCGGCGGCTGGGATCGGGGCGCTCCCATGTCCTGCCGCGCCCTGTACGCGCCGGGGCTACCTGCCAAGCACACGCCAAAGACGGCAGGAAATATATTGGCCGATTGTCTATGGCCGCTCTTGAAGGAGGTGACATCCCTATGATCGGATACGCTATGTGCGGTTCCTTTTGCACCCACGCACAGTCGCTTACCCAGCTGGAGGCCTTAGTACAAAGCGGCTATGACATTCAACCCATTATGAGCCAGATCGTCTATACCACCGACACCCGCTTCGGCAAAGCCCGGGATCTGATCACCCGCGTGGAGGAGCTGTGCGGTCGTTCGGTCATCCACACCATCGTAGAGGCCGAGCCGCTCGGCCCACGCCACCCCTTGGATGCTTTGATCATCAGCCCCTGTACGGGTAACACCCTGGCGAAGCTGTCCTGCGGCATCACCGACACCGCCGTGTGTATGGCGGCAAAAGCCCACCTCAGGACCGATCGCCCCTTGGTGCTGGCTCTTGCCTCCAACGACGCGCTCTCGGCCAACCTTAAGAACATCGCCGCGCTGCTCTCGCGCAAAAGCGTCTACTTCGTTCCCATGGTGCAGGACGATCCTAAGGGCAAGCCCCACTCCATGGTGGCTGATTTTTCCCGCCTGGGGGAAACGTTGCGCGATGCGCTATCCGGTGTTCAAGTGAGAAAATTGATCTGGTAAAAGAAAATTTTTTCAAAAGCTCTTCCATTTTTAATCAAGTTATGGTATAATGGTCGAAAGTGGGCACAAAATGTTGTTTTTGCCACACGTACTTGCATTTGGAAAGGAAGAAAATGCTATGAAATGCCCTTGCTGTGGATACCAGGAGAGTAAGGTAGTGGATTCCCGTTCCGCTCAGGATGGCGCAAGTATCCGCCGCCGCAGAGAATGTCTTTCTTGCAAAAAGCGCTTTACGACGTTTGAAATGATCGAGTCTGTGCCTGTTTTCGTCGTCAAAAAGAACGGTGCGCGGGAGCTGTTTGACCGCGCCAAGCTGCTCGCCGGCATCATGAAGGCGACCGAAAAGCGGCCGGTCAATGCCGAGCAGATCGCCCTGGAGATCGAGGCAGAGATCCAGAATGCACTGCGCCAGGACATTCCCACCCGCGATATCGGTGAGATGGTCATGAACAAGCTCCGCGAGCAGGACGTCGTCGCTTACGTGCGCTTTGCGTCGGTCTACCGTGAATTTACCGACGTGGATACCTTTATGAAGGAGCTCCACAATCTCAAATCGGATAATACAGAAGGCATTTTCTATTAATAATGCCATACAAAAAACGCTGTCCGTATGTCTTTCAACATATGGACAGCGTTTTTATCATACGGATTCAAGAACGAATACAACGTCCGGCTTTTCAGAGATCTGACGGATCAGCTCTTCTTCCGTGATCTTCAGGATGCCAAGGTATACGGTCGCCTCAAATCCGACGTGGTTTTGAATGCCGGAGCGGGGCGGGGTGACCTGCAGGTCGATGGCGTGGTACTCCTTTGCCAGCATGGCCGAGGTGGTATTCACCGCCGTTACGGTGGACAGCTCTATGTAAATGCTGGCGCGGGCGTTTCTGCGGTAGATGCGCGCTTCAAAATGGGACAGGATGGTAATGGTAACGACAGTCAGGAAGGCCGCGATCAGAGCGCCCTCAAAGAAGGCGTAGCCCAGCGCAAGACCGATGGCTGCCGTGGCCCAGAGCCCGGCGGCGGTAGTCAGGCCCGAGACGCGGAAGCGCCCCTTGATAACGATGGTTCCCGCACCGAGAAAACCGATACCCGAGATGACCTGAGCGGCAATACGACCGGCATCCGAGGAAATTTCCAGCTCCTTGGTAATAAAAACACCCAAAAGGGAAGCCATGGCGGCACCCAAGCAGACGAGAATGTGGGTGCGAAGACCTGCGGCGCGTCCGCGGCGTCCCCGCTCCATGCCGATCAGACCGCCAAGGATCACCGACAGGACCAGTCTTACCGAGATCGATGCTATATTAAATTCGCGTAAATATTCCAAAATAGCTTCTATGTATGCCATAATAACCTCCTTTTGTGATGTTGGGGTTTGTATTAAAATATTATAGCACGAAATGAAGGATTTGTCAATGAAAAAGAGGCGTCTTTTATCACGTATCACACAAATGGGGGCTTTGTCATGTGACAATTTGAATTATGCTTTGTGATCAATCGTTGTAGGTGAAGTCTGCCCCGGTAAGGCGGTAGTTTTCAGGGGCAACTTTAACCGCTTCCCATTGCTTTTCCGTTCCTTGATAGACCACCGTTTCAAGCTCATCACAATCGTCAAATGCGGCGTACCCGATATAGGTGAGTGTGCGCGGGAGTGTGATTTTTTCCAGCTTTCTAGACTGGCGGAAGGATTCGACCCCAAGAGAGGTCACCTTTTTGGAAAGGATGATCTCGGTCAGGTACCAATTGCCTGCGAAGGCTCTGGTACCAATTGTGGTAACACGCTTTGGAACGGTAAAGGTGTCAATTTGCTTGGCATCGGGGAAGGCGATCAGCGTGCGTCCGTCCTTGGAATAAAGGATACCGTCCAGGGAGGAGTATACTTTGTTTTTAGAGTCTACGTTGATGTTGGCCAGTGGAGCGCTCGAAGAAAAAGCCCCGTTCTTTATGGATGTTACGCTCGCCGGAATGTTTATTTCTGTCATCTGCTTGCAAAAGGCCATTGCGACTGGGCCAAGCACAACGGTACTGGAATGGACGTTGATGGATGTGCAGCCGTTGTCTTTTACCGTGTAGAAGTAGTAGTAGGGATTGTCTTGGGTACCCAAATATAAGCCGCCCTCGTACTCGTTAAAGGTCAGCTTGGCACAATAGGTAAGAAAGTATCCCTCAACACAGCGGATGCCGTCGGGCAGGGTGATTGATGTGAAGTAGTTGCAATCATGGAATGCGAGAGCCCCGATGATCTTGGTGTCCGGATGGATCTCGTATTCGGTCGCCACTGAGCTGCGTGGGCTTACAAGAAATAGATAAGGGTTTTTCTTGCTGCCGATATAGAATCCGTTTCCGTACGCACTCAGCGGAATAGAATAACAGGATTGGAACGCATTGCCGGCGATGCGCTCGATGCCGTCGGGCAAAGTAACGCTTGTCAGCGCCTCGCACTTCCAAAATGCGCTGTCCATGATCGATTTAACCCCATCCCCAAAGCTGAGTGTCGTGAGAGATTGCATGCTTTTCATAAGTCCTGCGGGGATGGTCTCCGGCCCGTCAAAGTGAGCCTCGGCCAATGAATTGCAGCCGTCAAAGGCATCCGGAGCGATCCATGCTACACTGGCAGGGATGGAAATGCTGGTCAGAGAGCTACAATCGCGGAAGGCTTGGGAGCTGATTTCGTGCAGGTTTTGGGGCAGGGTGATCTCCTTGAGTGCCGTACATCCGTCAAAAGTCCAGTAGGGAATGGTTTGCAGATGTTTTGGCAACACGACATTAGTCAGTGAACTGCAAAATATAAAAACACTGTGATCAATCTCTGTGGCATTGCCCTTAAAAACGACCGTTTCCAGTGATCTGCACCGCAGAAAAGCCATGGCTTCAAGCTTGCGGACAGATTTGGGAATTTCAATCGAGGCAAGGGCTCTGCAATCGAAAAAACCTTTGTAGCCAACGACCTTTACCGAATTGGGAATGTCGATTTCCACCAGGTTGCTGCAGGAGGCAAATCCGCCGTCCATAATGCCGGTGACCTTTCTGCCCTTATGCCATTTGGGAATTACGATCCGCTCCAGCTCTTGTGCTTCTCCTGCACCGACATAATATGTACCGTTGTCCTGACGCTCATATTCCAGGCCCTCTGTTGCTCTGTCTCCGCAAGCGACCAAACACAGTGGCAGAAGACATAGTGTTAACAAGACGAACCAAATGCTACGCTTCATGGTCATAAAAACAATTTCCTTTCATACAGAGAGTTTGTCACGCAAAATGGCGATGCTTTTATTGGTATACGAATTTGCAAAATAAAAAGCAACAATAATGTCATAAATATCTCTGACTCTATTATAGCAAAATTTAGGATAAAAGTCAAGGGAAGGTGTCCATATGCGAATTTATATTGAAAACACTGCGCATGTTGAGTGTGATAATTGTGGTCAAACCCAAAAAGACGTTATCCAAATGGGAATCGAACCCCGCCCTCGCGCACGGCGCGAGCGCAAAAGAATATCTCGAGGTCTTAACGACCTCGCCTTGCTGCGCGAGGACGATATTCTTTCGATGGGTTTTCAAACCGCACAGATAACAAAAAAAGACGATATCCAAACAAGCTCGGATATCGTTTTTTTTGGTGACCCGTACGGGACGCCGCCTATGGCGGCTATCGAAACATTTGGCGGCAAGCCGCCAAATGGCAAGATGCATATACGACATCGAATTTCCTCATGCAGTGAGCATCTTGCAGGCTTCGCTTCCGCGAAACGGATAAGCAAAAAAGGCAACGTCCGAACAGCGTTCGGACGTTGCCTTTTTTGGTGACCCGTACGGGAATCGAACCCATGTTACAGCCGTGAAAGGGCCGTGTCTTAACCGCTTGACCAACGGGCCTGGTAGCGGAGACTGGACTTGAACCCGTGACCTACCGGGTATGAACCGGTTGCTCTAGCCAACTGAGCTACTCCGCCGTATATACGCTTGGCAAAGCGTTTTTTGCCGAACGCTCGACTATTATATCATACGCGTTTTGCTTTGTCAATACCTTTTTTGAAAAAATTTTCATCGAAAATGAAGGCTTTTGAAGGCGTTTGCTGACAAAAAAACGGATTAGCAAGCAGGAATTCACAAACAGTTCTTGCATTTGCCATAAAAATGGTGTACAATAATAGGAAAGCTTATGAAAAGGAGGGATCGTATGACATTTGATCATGTAAACCTGCAAACGCATCGGGTCATGCCGGGCGTTACGCTGTCTGTTCTGCCGACTGACAAATTCAAGGTCGGTATGCTGTCCCTCTCCTTTGTGCTTCCGTTCTCCGGGGAGGAGGACACGGCAAGGTCGCTTATGCTTTCCGTCTTGAAGCGGGGATGTCAGAGGTATCCCACCATGTCGGCCATCAACCGCCGACTGGACGAGCTTTACGCCACGCCTTTTAGCGTTATGCACCGCTATCGGGGCGATCGCCACTACCTTGGCTTCGCTGCCGAAACGCTGGAAAACCGCTACGTGCTCGACAATACCGACATCGTCAGGGAGGTGCTCTCGCTGATGCGCGAGCTGCTGTTTTTCCCCCTTATGGACGACCGCGGCCAATTTGCCGAGCAATACGTTGCATCGGAAAAGAAGAATACCATCGACCAGATTCGCTCTCTGAAAAACAGTCCTCGCTCCTATGCCATGGCGCGCTTCCGGGATCTGTTCTACTGCGAGGAGCCCGATTACGTGGGGCTTTTGCAAGGGGCAGAGGAGCGAGTAGAGGCTGTCAGCGCAGAACAACTGACCGACATATGGTGCCGCATGATCACCACGGCCCCCATCCATTGCTTTTACGTTGGCGGCTTGCCCGTCGAGCAGCTCAAAAAATGCCTGTGTGACATTCTGGCGCCGGTGATGGCAGGGGCTGTCCGAGAGACGGACGAGATCGTACGCCACTGCCGGGCATCCCGATCCTTTGGCCAGGTGCGGCGGGTCACGGAACAGGGAGAGCAGGGGCAGAGCCACCTGATCTTAGGCTTCCGTAGCGGCATTACCATTCAGTCCCCCGAATACTATGCGATGATGCTGTGCAACGAGCTACTGGGCTGCTCGCCCATCTCGCGGCTGTTCGTCTATGTCAGAGAGGAACAGTCGCTGTGCTATGCCTGCTCTTCCAGCTACCGCGAACAGCGGGGTGATCTGATCGTCGGCTGCGGAATTCGTGCAGAAAACAAGGAACGGGCCGAGCGCGCGATCTTGGCCCAGATCGAAGCCCTGCAAAACGGAGATTTTACCGAGGCAGAGTGGCAGGCGGCCAAGAAATCGCTCATCGGAGGCACCCGACAGGTGGAAGATTCTGCCCGCGTGCTGTCTGATTTTTACAGCCTGCGTCAGCCGCTGTGTCCCGATCATACCATACCGGACTACGTGTCCCGATTTGATGCGCTTACCAAGCAGGACGTCATGGCCGCTGCCGGACGCCTGACGCTTGAGATGGTCTACTTCCGTCGCGGGACGGATGGTGACGAGGAGGCGGGGGAGGAGGATGCCTATGACGGATAAGATCGAGCACGCGAGACTGGGCGAAGCCTATGAGCGTCTGGTCCATCCCACAGGCCTTGTTATTCTGTTGTTTCCCAAGCGGTGCGTGACCACCTATGCAAGCCTTGTCGTGCGCTACGGCGCACAAGATACTGCTTTTAGGATGGATGGCAGGGAATACAAGACCCCCGACGGTGTTGCGCATTTTTTGGAGCATAAAATGTTTGCCCGTCCCGACGGCTCGAATGCCAACGAGCTGTTTTCGGCACTGGGCGCGGACGCCAATGCTTGGACGGATTACGATAAGACCGCCTACCTATTCAGCACCACCGAGCCGGCAGATGCGGCGCTCCGAACGCTGATCGAATTCGTGTCCGAACCGTATTTCACTCGTGAGAACGTGGCACGGGAGCGAGGCATCATTCGTGAGGAGATCGCCATGGGCGAGGATGACCCCTGGCAGACGCTGTATACAAGGTCCATGCGGGCGATGTATCACTGTCACGGTGTCCGCCGCAAGATCTGCGGAACACCGACCTCAATCGGCCGCATCACACATCAAACGCTAACGCTTTGCTACGATGCCTTTTACCGTCCGGACAATATGTATCTCATCGTTTGCGGCGATATGGATATGATGCGGGTGCTGGCGGCGGTGGAGGAGCCGCTGACAGCCTGGGCCAAGCGCACGGCTTCGCGTCCTGTGGCAAGCCCCATTCCCGTCAATGAGCCGCCCCGACTGCTGCGGCGTCGGACGGTGGAGCGGGGCAACGTCTCGCAGCCGCTGTTCCGTATCTGTTGGAAGGATACTACCTATATGCTCGATGTGGCGTCGCGCGTGCGGCACGAGATCGGCATGTCCATTCTGTCCGAGATGCTGTTTTGCCGCGCAGGCGGCTTTTACCACGAGCTGTTTGAGGCCGGCAACATCTCGCCTTCCTATTCCTATGAATGCTCGACGCTCGACGGCCACAGCCCTCTTTCGTATCACGCCGTGGTGGGCGAGGCGGACGATCCGCAGCTTGTCTTTGATTTTTACTGCAATTATTTGAAGCGAGTCAGACAAACGGGCCTCTCGCGCGAGGATTTCGAGCGCATTCGCCGGGTGCTGTATGCCGGCTTTGTTGCCCAGTTTGATTTCCCCGATGATATTGCGGAACTCTTGTGCGAGGCAGAAGGGGACGGACGGGGACTGTTCGATGCGCTTGACGCCATCGGGAGCATCACCTTTGAGGAGATAGAAGCGCTGTTTGTGCATAGCTTTGATGAGGACATGACCGTCTTTTCGACCATGATCCCCGATAAAAAAACAAAGGAGAAACAATAATATGATCGAGGTTTCCTTTCCCGGCCTGGGAATTGATAATTTTCATTTAGACCCCGTGGCCTTCGAGGTTTTCGGGCTTGAAGTCCGTTGGTATGGTATTTTTATCACACTGGGCATGATCATGGCCTTCTGCTACGCCATCTACCGTTCCAAGCAGGAAGGCTTTAGTGTGGATAACGTCCTTGACATGGGCTTGTACATCGTGATTTTCGGCGTGCTCGGGGCCCGCTTGTATTACGTGCTCATGAAGCTGGATCTTTATATTCAACCTTCACGAACCTTTTGGGAAAACCTGCTTGATATGATCAACATTCGTGGCGGCGGCCTTGCCATTTACGGCGGCATCATCGCGGGAGCCTTGACGCTGTATATCTATTGCCGCTTGCAAAAGAAAGACTGGCGGCGCGCGTTGGATATGGTCGCTCCCGGCGTGATGATCGCCCAGGCAATGGGCCGTTGGGGCAACTTCTTCAACGGTGAAGCCTACGGTGGCATCGTCCCCGAGAAAAGTCTTTTGTATTTCCTTCGCATGGGACTGGATCCCAACGAGCTGACGCACGGCATGGCCTACGTCCATCCCACCTTCCTCTACGAGTCGCTTTGGAATATCCTCGGCTTTGTGCTGATCAACGTATTTCTGTACAAGCGCAAAAAATTCAACGGTCAGATTTTCCTCACCTATGCCGCATGGTACGGCTTTGGCCGTATGTTCATCGAGGGTTTGCGTACCGATAGCCTGTATCTGGGCGGTGGTAACTCGGGCATCCGCGTGTCCCAGCTGGTCGGATTTTTGTGCTTCGTCGGCGGTACGGCGCTCATCGTCTATATGCTCATGCGTTGCAAAAAGCAAGAGGCGAGCGGGGAATACGTACCGGTGTTTACGGTAGCTTCCGAGACAAGCGCAAACGAAGAAGCAGAGACAAAAACAGAGGAAAATACCGAACCCGTTGTGCAAGAGCAAGAAAAGGAGCAAGACCATGGCCAAGCTGATTGACGGAAAAAGGATCTCGACCGAGATCCGCGCCGAATTGAGAGAAGAAACCAAAGATTTTATCGCGGCGACGGGCGTCACTCCCAAGCTGACGGTCATACTGGTCGGCGAAGACCCTGCATCGCAGGTGTACGTCCGCAACAAGGGACGCGCCTGTGAGGAGGTCGGCTTTGCCGCCGAGCAGATCACACTGCCTGCCACGACCACACAGGAGGAGCTGGACGCGCTGATCGACCGCCTCAACGCCGATAAGACCGTCCACGGAATTCTCGTTCAACTGCCGCTTCCCAAGGGGCTGTCCGAGGAGCGCGTCCTTCTTCGCATTTCACCCGAAAAGGATGTCGACGCCTTCCACCCTTACAACGTCGGCCGCATGGTCGCAGGTCAGATCACCTATCTGCCATGCACGCCTGCGGGTGTGATGGAGCTGATCACACGCTCGGGCATCTCGGTTGCCGGCAAGGACTGTGTCGTCATCGGCCGCTCCAATATCGTGGGCAAGCCCATGGCGCACCTGCTCATGCAGGCCAACGGTACCGTCACTGTCTGCCATAGCCGCACGAAGGATCTTGCCGAGCACACCCGCCGCGCTGACATTCTCGTGGCCGCTATCGGAAAGGCAGACTTTGTCACGGCCGATATGGTCAAGCCGGGTGCTGTCGTTATCGACGTTGGTATCAACCGAAACGCCGAGGGCAAGCTGACGGGCGACGTCGATTTTGCCTCCGTCGAGCCCATCGCCTCCTACGTCACCCCCGTCCCCGGCGGCGTCGGCCCTATGACCATCGCCATGCTGATGAAAAACACCCTGACCGCCGCCAAGAGAGCGGTGGAGGAAAAGGAATAAACAGATCCCGACAGACCTCTCAAATCTGTCGGGATTTTTTTCTATCTTCTTGTATTTGCGAAAAAACTATGGTATAATGTACCTGTGAAAATTTGTCGAGTTGTGTGCAAGCTCGGCAGGCAAGGAGGTCGCGCATGGAATATAATATCAATACGGCAAGCATCGAGCTGTCCGTGCGCGAGCTGTGCGCCCGTGCCTTGGTGGGCGGCGACCTCGAATACGGCGGGGGCAGGGCCCTTGCCGAGCGGGGACGCATCGGGGCTGACATCCACCGTCGTATACAAAGCGAGCGGAGCGGTCGCTACCGTGCCGAGGTGCCGCTGTGCAATACCACCCGCTATGGAGATCTGATCTACACGGTCAGCGGCCGTGCCGACGGCATCGAGCAGGACGAGGATGGATGGACGGTCGAGGAGATCAAAACGATGCACTCGCGGGCTTTTTCGTTTCCCGTGCCCGAGATCTATCTGGCACAGTTGCGTATCTACGGCTACTTTTTCTGCATCGAAAGGGATTTGGGCGGCGTCAATCTTCGCATGACCTGCATCAATATTGACAACGATAAGCAAAAAGAAACCACCGTCTATGCCACGCGCGAGCAGCTCAGGGACTACTATCTTTCACTGCTCTCCCGTATCGAGCCATGGGCGATCTTGATCGAACGGCACCGACGGGAAGAGCTGCCCACGCTTGCCTCCTTTCCGTTCCCCTATGCCGAAATGCGAGGCGGACAGGAGGATATGATCCGAGCTGTCCACCGTGCCGCCAAACGAGGCGAGCGACTGTTTTTACAGGCACCAACCGGCATCGGCAAGACCATGTCGTCACTGTATCCCGCCGTGCGCGCTTGCGGCGAGGGGCTGTGTGACCGTATCTTCTATCTGACCGCCAAGGCCAGCACTCGCCGAGAGGCGTTTGGGGCTGTGCGGCGTTTGGTACAGAATGGCGCTCCCTTGCGGGCGGTCGTCCTGACGGCGCGCGAGCAGATCTGCCCCCATCCAACGGCAACCTGCGACGGCCGCGCTCTTTCTTCTCACTGCAACGGGATTGAATGCGAATACGCCCAAGGCTACTACGATCGGGCGGGAGACGCCATCTACGAGCTATTGACCTCGGGGCGGGGCTACGACCGCCGTCGCATCCTGGAGGTGGCCGAGAAGTATAAGATCTGCCCGTACGAGCTCTCGCTTGACGTGTCCGAATATTGCGACGTCATCATCGCAGACTATAACTATGCCTTTGATCCTATGGTCTATCTGCGCCGCTATTTCGCACCGGGGGCGGCTTGCGAGGGCAAGAATATCTTTCTGATTGACGAAGCGCACAATCTGGCCGATCGCGCCCGGGATATGTATTCCGTGACACTGTCCCGCCGCGCCTTTGAGAAGGTGTATGCCCGGGTCGATCGCCGCGATAAGGTGCTCAACGAGGCACTGGAAACGGTCATTTTGGCCATGCGGGATATGCGGCGGCTGTGCCGTGACAATCTCACCACTGATGAGGAGGGGAAGGAGTGCGGCTACTGCCTTTCTCACGCGCCCTTGACCGCTTTTGGTGAAAAGCTGGCCTGGTTCTCTGACCAGTGCGACACGTGGCTTCGCCATCACGGGGAAGAGGATATTGCCCCGGCAGTGCAAGATCTCTTGTACACGTTGCACGAGTATACGACCATGATGGACCATTACGACGAGCACTACGTGACTTACGTTGAATTGGGCGGAGGGGATACGAGGGTCAATCTTCTTTGCCTTGACCCGTCGGGGGAGCTGAATATTCTGCTCCATCGCGCCGTCGCGTCGGTGCTGTTCTCGGCTACCCTTACACCGCTGTCGTATTTTGCCGACGTGCTGGGCGGCGGCGACGCACCGCGCACCATGGCCCTGCCGTCCCCCTACGACCGCGACAATTTCGGGCTGTTCGTTGTGGACGGAGTCAGCACCCGCTACGCCCAAAGAAGGGAATCCTGTCGCCATATCGCGGCCTCGATCGGGGCGGCGGTGTCGGGCAAGCGGGGCAATTATATCGTCTATTTCCCCTCGTATTCTTACTTGGAAAGCGTGCTGGTGCATTTCCACGCCCTCTATCCCAAGGTCACCACTATCGTTCAGAAAAAGGGCATGCGGGCGGCCGAAAGGGAAGCATTCCTGGATGCCTTTGTGGCGGATAGCGACGTGCTTCGTGTCGGCTTTTGCGTACTGGGCGGCTCCTTCTCCGAGGGCGTCGATCTGCCCGGCTCGCGCCTCATTGGCTCGATTATCGTAGGCGTGGGACTTCCCGGACTGTCGGGCGAGCGCAACATTCTGCAGGATTACTACCAAAATAAGAGCGAGATGGGGTATCAGTACGCCTACGTCTATCCCGGTATGAATCGTGTTCTGCAGGCCGCAGGACGCGTCATTCGAACAGAGGAGGATCGTGGCATCGTTGTTTTGATCGACGACAGATACGCCTCGCCGGAGTATAAAAGGCTGTTTCCTTCTCACTGGATACACGCCAAATATGCAAGTGATGTAAAAAATCTTGCATCCGCGGTCGCGAATTTCTGGGGCGCCGACCAAAAAAGCGGGGAATAATGCAATATTTTTTAGAAAAGTATGAAAACAGCACTTGCTTTTTTCCAATAATTGTGATATAATATATATTATGTTGTGGAAAATGCAATTTCAGAAACAAAATTCTGCAAAATCAATCATAAAAACAAACGACAAGTCGAAAGGATGATACGACGTGAAACGAATTACCGTAAAGCAGTTGTTTACCGCTCCTGAAGCCTTTGCAGGCCAGGAGATCACCGTTGCCGGCTGGGCAAGAACCATCCGCGCCTCCAATGCATTTGGATTTATCGAATTGAATGACGGTAGCTACCTCAAGAACCTTCAGGTGGTCATTGAGGCTGAAAAGCTGGAAAACTATAAGGAGCTGGCCAAGCAGAACGTCGGTGCTTCCTTTGTTGTGCGCGGTGTCTTCACGCTGACGCCCGAGGCCAAGCAGCCGTTCGAGCTCAAGGCAACCGCCGTGGAGGTGGAGGGAACCTCGACCCCCGACTATCCGCTGCAGAAGAAGCGCCATACCTTTGAATACCTGCGTACCATCGCGCACCTGCGTCCCCGCGCCAACACCTTCAATGCTGTGTTCCGCGTTCGCTCGGTGGCCGCTTACGCCATTCACAAGTTCTTCCAGGAGCGTGGATTTGTCTACGTTCACACGCCGCTGATCACAGGCTCTGACTGTGAGGGCGCGGGCGAGATGTTCCAGGTCACCACGCTGCCCCTGGATAACGTACCCATGACCGAGGACGGCCAGATCGATTACTCGCAGGATTTCTTTGGCAAAAAGACGGGTTTGACCGTATCGGGTCAGCTCAACGGCGAGACCTTCGCCATGGCCTATGCCAATATCTATACCTTTGGTCCTACCTTCCGCGCCGAGCGCTCCAATACCCAGCGCCACGCGGCCGAGTTCTGGATGGTCGAGCCCGAGATGGCCTTTGCTGATCTGACCGACTATATGGACACTGCCGAGGATATGATCAAGTTCGTTCTGCGCTACGTCATGCAGGAGTGTCCTGCCGAGATGGAGTTCTTCAATAAGCTGATCGATACCACTCTTCTGGAAAGACTGCAGATGCTGGTCGATGCCGATTTCAGTCGTGTCAGCTACACGGAGGCGGTTGACCTGCTGCAAAAGTCCGGTCACGAGTTCGAGTATCCCGTGTATTGGGGCATGGACCTGCAGACCGAGCACGAGAGATACCTGACCGAGCAGATCTTCAAAAAGCCGGTCTTCGTCACCGATTATCCGAAGGAGATCAAGGCCTTCTATATGCGTCGTAATGACGACGGTAAGACGGTCGCGGCGGCCGATATGCTGGTTCCCGGCGTGGGCGAGCTGATCGGCGGCTCTCAACGCGAGGAGCGTCTGGACGTTCTGCTCGATGCCATCAATACCTTCGGACTCAACCCCGACGACTATTCCTGGTATATCGAGCTGCGTAAGTTCGGCGGAACCAAGCACGCCGGCTTTGGTCTGGGCTTTGAGAGATTGATCATGTATATTACGGGTATGTCCAACATCCGCGACGTCGAGGCATTCCCCCGTACGACGGGCAGTGCGGAGTTCTGATTCCGTACCCATTTTTCGAGAGGATTTACGTTACCCTATGAATTATCAGAGCATGAGCCGAGAAGAGCTGTCGGCTCTCTATATCCAATTACAAGAACAATACGAGGACGCAAAGAGCAGGGGACTGTCGCTGGATCTTTCCCGCGGCAAGCCCTGTGCGGAGCAGCTTGACCTGTTGGACGGCATGTTTACCTGCCTGAGTGCCGAGGATGCATTCGATGGCGGGGCGGATTACCGCAATTATGGCCTCTTGACCGGCATTCCCGCCGCCAAGAGATTGTTCTCCGACCTCCTTGGCATTCCCGAGAGTCGCCTGATGGTTTGCGGCAACTCGTCGCTCAACCTGATGTATGACGCACTTTCCCGCGCCATGCTCTATGGTGTGGTCGGTAGTGAGCGTCCGTGGTGCAAAGAAGAAACGGTCAAATTTCTGTGTCCCGCTCCCGGTTACGACCGTCACTTTGGCGTGACCGAGTCGCTGGGCTTTGAGCTGATCCCCGTTCCTATGACAGACGAGGGTCCTGATATGAACGTGGTGGAAGCCCTGGTTGCCGAGGATGCCGCTATCAAAGGCATTTGGTGCTGCCCCAAGTATTCCAATCCCAATGGCATGACTTATTCCGACGAGGTGGTTCGCCGCCTGGCCTTCATGAAGACGGCCGCGTCCGACTTCCGCGTGATGTGGGATAACGCCTATGCTATCCACGATCTGTATCCCGATGAGCCCGATGAATTGGCCGACATCTTCGCGCTATGTGAAGAGGCCGGAAACCTTGACCGCGTCTTCTATTTTTCCTCTACCTCCAAGATCACCTTCCCGGGTGCGGGCGTGGCGATCATGGCGGCATCCGAGGCCAACATTGCTCAGATCACCAAGATCGTGACCATGCAGACCATCGGCTTTGATAAGCTTAATCAGCTGCGTCACGTCAAATATTTCGGCACCGCCGAGAATATCATGAAGCATATGCGCATGCAGGCGGATATCCTGCGCCCCCGCTTTGAGCGTGTCGAGCAGATCTTGGATGAAGAGTTGACGGATGCCGGTATTGGCACCTGGACCCATCCGCGCGGCGGATATTTCATCAGCTTCTTCGCTCCCAAGGGAACGGCCAAGCGCATCTACCAGCTTTGCCGCGAGGCAGGCGTCGTGCTGACAAACGTCGGCGCAACTTACCCCTATGGCAACGATCCCGACGACAGTAACATCCGCATCGCTCCCACCTACCCGACCTTCGAGCAGATGGAGGCGGCAACCTATATGCTCACGCTGTGCACTAAGCTCGCGGCCGTTGAGCAGCTGTTGAACCGATAACCGATAACAGATAACAGATAACAGATAAAGATAAGCAACGCCCCGACGACCGTCGGGGCGTTGCTTGTTTATGTTGTGATCGGGGATGATCAATCTTCTTTGCGCTTTTTGGTACAGAGCACGGTGGTTGCCGTCAGTGTGCCGATCAGGGCAAGAGTGTCCAGCGACAAAGCAGAGCTACATCCCGACTTGGCATCGTCAACGGGAACGGGAATAAGTGCCTCGCGGGCAGCATTCAGGCTCGCCAGTGCGGCATCGACCTCTGCCTGTGCAGGAGATTTCTTGGCGGCATTGGCGGCATTCAGTGCCTCAGTCAGTGCGACCCAAGACTCAGCCGTGTAATCGTTGGCGTTAAGAGCACCAACGGCCTTGATCTCGGCCTCCAATGCCGTAGTATCGGCCTTGACGCTGTATCTTTCGTTAACAACGAACTGTGCGGATGCGACCCACTGACCCGTCACGAAATCGCGACCGCGGACCAGAACCTTGTCGCCGTAGACCTGAACGTACAGACCCTGGCTACCCTCGAGAGAAGCACCCGTGGTGGGAATCCACAAGTCACCAACCGAGCCGGTATTGAACATCGCGGCATTCTTGCCACCGCCGTACATCGAGTTGGCGGAGTTCATCTCGGAGTGGGTGTGACCCGTGAAGAAGAAGACGGAGGGATTATCCTTGAGCAGCTCGCGAAGTCTCTCGTCGTCGTTGATGCCCCACCATTTTTCGCTTTCCGCGGTGCCGGAAACGGTATTCTTCATACCCTGGTGCATGAACAGGAAGATGGGGCGGTCGTCGGTCGCCTCACCCAGCTTTTCCTCCAACCACTCATACTGATCATCGCCGATGGTGGCGCGCACGCCGGGCTCGTATACGGTGTTACCCAAAACGATGAAGTGGAAACCGTTGATCCAAGTGTCATAGTAGGGAGCATCGGTCGGCTTTTCCATGCCCTCGGGAAGTCTGAGATACTTGAGGAACTGCTCGAGCGCCGGCTCGTAGCTCTGGTAGCCGCTGAACTCGTGGTTGCCGATGCCGAGATACATATGAGGCAGACCCTCTACTTCGTCATACAGCTCCCACAGCTTTTCCCACCACTCGGTGCGAGGGCCGGAATCAACGACGTCGCCTGCAACGAAGATCCCCACGGAATCGGGGCTGTTCTTGGCAACGTCCTGAAGCATAGCCTTATAGTGCTTTTCGCGGATCTCGGTGGAGATGTGAATATCGCTGAGTGCCTGGAATTCGATCAGGGGCTTGCCTTCGGGGAACTGGTATCCGCAGCCCTCGGGAAGCTCGACGGATGCGTAGGCTTCGCTCAGATCCCCCACCTCGTTGACCGAGTAAACGAGCAGATGCGTCGCTTCGGGCGGGATCAGAGTGTTCTTGACCATACTGAACTTGGCCAGGGTAGCATTTGAGGTGACGGTAGCGGGCTTAAGACCCGTGTAGTCGGCAAGAGGTCCTGCTTCGGTGCCCCAAAATGCCTGAACGGCAGTAGCGCCGTGATCCTCGGGCAGAGTAACGGTTACCTTACCGTCTGCCAAGCCCGACGTGGGATCGTTGATGTCGTAGGAAACCTCGGTGGGAGCCTTGGCGGGGTCTGCCTTCTTCTCTACGATTTCAATGTCGATGGACATCAAAATGTGTTCCTTTCTTTTGACGTCACCGGCCAGAGGAAGGTCGTCAGGAACGAGTACGATGGTGTATTCGCCAACGGGAAGGCTCTGATAAGGGCCGAGGTTGCTGTTACCACCACGACCGCCTGCAGCCAGATCCTGCGCCTCGCCGTTTTTCGCGTCTCTGGGGTAAACGTAGCGGAGACCGCCCCATTCGCTGTGGTCGCGGACGATCAAGCCGATCCACGCGGGATATTTGGGATCGGTGGTGTTGAATTCAACGGAGCCCTTGACCATAATAGGATCGCCGACTTCGTAAACCGTTTTGTCGGACCAAAGGGTGCATTTGCCGTATTTTGCTGCATCAAAAGCAGATACGGGGAAGGAAACGATACTGACGAGCAGAGTAAGCACCATAATGGTAGCCAGTACCGACGAGATGCTTCTTTTCATGAAAAGATCCTCCTAATAATTAATATCTATATTTTAATCACTTTCCCGTATTTTGTCAATGTACTTTCTGACAGCACCATGCAAAATAGGCGTTATTCACAAAAAATGATCACTATATATGGTGGAAATCACTTTTTTCAGGGCGGATGCTTGTAATTTTGAAGATTTTGTAGTAAAATATCCTCGCCAATGAAAAGTCGGTATCAGGAGGTACTTTCATGTCGCAATATGTAAAGATCGTCAGCTTTAATCTTCGCTCGCAGTACACGGGGGACGGCATCAACGCCTTTATCCACCGTGCGGGGATGATCTACGATAAGATCAAGGCAGAGGCCCCCGATATCGTTGCCTTTCAGGAGGTCATCGAGCCGCATTACGACCTGCTTCCCAAGCTAATGCCCGACTACACCTTTCTGGGTCAATTCCGTAATGCTGACTACACGGGCGAGGGCGTTTTTACTGCCATTCGCACCGCCGATTGGTTGCCTGTCTTTTACGATGCATTCTGGATCAGCCCCACGCCGCACATCCCGGCCTCGCGCTTTGAGGATCAGAGCCATTGCCCTCGCATTTGTGTGACAACGGGACTTCGCCACAAGGAAAGCGGCAAACTTATCCGCGTGTGCAACATCCACCTGGATCACGTCGGCGAGTCGGCCCGTGTCAAGGGCATCCGTTGCGTGCTGGGTAAGCTCGCGGAATACGAAAGGGAACTGCCCATGCCCACGGTCCTTTTGGGCGACTTCAACGCCGAGCCGGGGAGTGAGACCATCCTCGCGACTGATACTGCCACCTTGCCCGCCCTGTACGACCTGACCGGACACATTCCCGTGACCTTCCACGGCTACGGATACGGCCATGAGCCCGTCTGCAAGATTGACTATATCTACGTGACCAAGTCCCTCAAGGACGCCGCCGGGGAAGTGACCGTCTGGGACGACGAGCACTGCGGTATTTATCTGTCGGATCATTATCCTGTTTGTGCGGAGTTTGACACAGAGAAAATATGAAAAAAGGTGACCGCCGCGCGGTCACCTTTTTGTTGTTCAATTCTTCAAATTCTTCTCATAGAAAATATAGAAGTGCGAAAGGTAGAATTTCGCCGTTTCTGCGTGGTCTACGCCGTCGATCTTATCCAACATCCAGCCGCACTCAAAATTTAGTTTATCTATGACCGTTTCGTTCGCTGTGCCGTGTAAAACAGCTCCCCCGTCCCTTTTGACGTAATATTCTGCCGAGTACAAAAATCTCGAGTACAGTACCGTTCCGTCGATCTCTTTCGCTTCGACCTGAGCCTTGAATGCCATGCAGCTTTCCTGTTCAGTGCTTTGCGTTACGGTTTGGGTAATATCAAAATGCTCCGATTTATCCAAGCCGTAATAGTTGTATATTACGTCGTAACGGTCGGATGTGGAATAGACGAGCCGTCTTTCTTCCGGCTTTTGTTCATCCTTCGTGTAATAAATATCGTAAACGACCTTACCGTTTTCCTTATAAAATTCAAGCTCAATATAGCCGTTATACTTCTCGTTGTGCCGTCTTGTCAATCGTTCGCCCGAATAATAGAAGCCACGGGGATGACCGTCCTTATAGTCATTCAAGAACAGCTGCATACTCGTCCATCTTGAATCAACGGTAAACAGATTGTTTGTAATCTCGTTTGGCAACACCTCGAAGGTGTAATCGGATGCGCCGATCGTATCGGCAATCTCTGCATCCTTATGTATGTTGGTGTTGTAATAGACAAATTTCAGAGAGCCGTCGGTGCATTTACCGAGAGCAACGCAACAGAGAAAACGGGAGTACCTTCCTTGCACGTCGTGATTTCCGTTCTTGCCTGCAAAGGCTTGCATAGCAGCCTCAATATTATCGCCATTTGTAAATTCCGTGCTGAACTGCTCGTCGTAAAATTCGAGTTTGAAGGTTCCTTCGGTATCGTACCAAGTTTCGCCAAGAATCTCTATGCCGGTAAATATCCACTCGGTAACACCGTATTTGTCTTTTGCGACCTCCAAGATTTCTTTCTCGGTGTATTCCACCATGTCGGGATGGATGGTAACGTCACCGAACAGAAAACAGGAGGACAGCGTGAACGTGGTTAAAACAATGAGCAGTAAGGCGATTATTTTCTTCATATCAGCATCCTCCTTTTTTCTGCTTCTATTATAGCACATGGAAAGTTGTGCTGTCAAGGAAGGTTTGCTTGTTATGGCAACATTCCATTTCGCGCCGAAACGGAATATCGGCGGTGGAGCAGAACTCATAGATCCTATGGTTTTATATTCGCCGCCGGGATTCGGACCACCGCGCTCACTGGCGTTCGCGCACAAGATTTGCCTTGGTGTCCCACCACTGCTTCGCAGTGCTGAGCTACCATTTCGGCTTGCGCCGAAAACGGCAAACTTGCGTTCGATGGCCTCGTCCGACCTACTCGACCACTACAAAAGGCACCACGAGTGTGGTGCCTTTTGTAGTGCGATATTGCGGATAAAAGGTCAACTCGCGGGGGTAATTGCGAACTTTAGGTCAACTTTTTCCCTTGAACAGACCGCCCATAATGATCTTTGGTTTTTTCTCCGCACCGTCGTAATTCTCGGTGC
>SVSH01000032.1 GCA_015064395.1 Oscillospiraceae bacterium | reverse complement strand
AGAGCCACGACCTCGGCCATGGTCATATCGGGAGTCAGGTTGGAGTCACTCTTGACAAAGCCGGCCTTATATCCCTTGGCGCGACGGACCATAGCGGCCTCGTCCTCGATTGTCTGGGAGCCGTAGATGAAGGACACGCC
This sequence comes from Oscillospiraceae bacterium, assembly GCA_015064395.1. GTDB lineage: Bacteria > Bacillota > Clostridia > Oscillospirales > CAG-272 > SIG644. Next base: position 13,976 of record SVSH01000032.1, on the reverse strand, counting down.
GCCCTCGGTGGCCAGTGCGACTGCCAGTCGCTCGCCCGAGACGGACTGCATGATGGCCGATACCATGGGGATGTTCATGGTGATGGCCGACTCCTCGCCCTTCTTGTAGCGGACAAGGGGGGTCTTCAGGGACACGTTTGCCGGGATGCACTCGCTCGAGGAGTAGCCGGGAATGAGAAGATACTCGTTAAACGTATGGGAAGGTTCGTTGATAAAGGTTGCCATGATTGCGATCTCCTTTGCTTTGATTATTGTTTCGCCTGCGTTTCGCAATACAGGCAACGGTAGACTTTGTTTTTCTTATCGGTCAGACGGAACACGTGGGACAGCTCCTGCTCGACCGAGGTGATACAGCGGGGGTTCTTGCAGAAAATAACGTCGGTCAGCACCTCGGGCATGTCGATGGTCTTTTTCTCGACCAGCTTGCCGTCGCGGATGACGTTGACGGTAGCACCCGGATCGACGTAACCGATAATATCAAGGTTCAACTCCCGCTCGGTATCCACCTTGATGATGTCCTTTTTGCCCATTTTACTACTTTGGACGTTTTTGATAATGGCGACAGCGCCCTCTTCATTTTCCAGCCCCAGCAGCTCGTACAAAAGCATGGCGCGGCCGGCGGTGATGTGGTCGATGACGATGCCCGTGCGGACGGTAGAGTCAATATTCATATCGTTCCGGCCTCCTTGAGCAATTTCAATATCAGAGCCATGCGCATGTATTTTCCGTTGAGCACCTGCTTGAAGTAGCAGGCCCTGGGATCGTTGTCCACGGCGACACTGATCTCATTGACACGGGGCAGGGGGTGCATCACGCACAGATCCGCCTTGGCATGCGTCAGCTTTTTGGGGTCGAGAATGTAGCTGTCCTTGAGTCGCAGATAGTCTTCCTCGTTGAAGAATCTCTCGCGCTGAACGCGCGTCATGTACAGAATATCCAGCGCAGGGATAGCCGCCTCCAGATCGGTGACCTCCTCGTAGGGGATGCCCTTGCGATCCAGCACGTCCTCCTTGACGTAATCGGGAACACGCAACTCATTGGGCGAGATGAGCACGAAGCGAATGCCCGCGTAGCGCGACATCGCACCGATGAGCGAGTGTACCGTGCGACCGAACTTGAGGTCGCCGCAAAGCCCTATGGTCAGATTGTCAAATCCGCCCTTTTCGCGCCAGATGGTCAAGAGGTCTGCCAGCGTCTGTGTCGGGTGGCAGTGGCCGCCGTCGCCCGCGTTGATGACGGGAATGGAGGCCGCATTGGCCGCGACCAGCGCCGCACCCTCCTTGGGGTGGCGCATGGCGATGATGTCGGCGTAGCAGGATACCGTCTTGGCGGTGTCGGCTACGCTTTCGCCCTTGGCCGCCGACGAGCTCTGCGCGCCGGCAAAGCCCAGGACGTTACCGCCCAGCTCGTACATGGCTGCCTCAAAGGACAGGCGGGTGCGGGTGGAGGGCTCAAAGAACAGCGTTGCCAGCTTTTTGCCCGCGCAGACGTGGGCGTAATTCTCCGGGTGATCGATGATGTCGCAGGCCGAGGAGATCAGATCATCCAGCTCCGCGACAGACAGGTCAAGAATGTCGATCAGACTTCTTTTCATGCGTTCGCTCCTTATGCTTTTGCTCCGTTGATGGCAAGATAATTCTTGATGCGGGTGACGTTTTCCTCGTTGGCGGGATCTTCCTCGAGGTACTCGATGATGTCATAGACGTCGACGATGGAGTAGACGGGGAAGCCGAACTGCTCCTCGATCTCCTGCATCGCGCCCTTCTCGCCCTGGCCCTTTTCCTTGCGGTCGACCATGATGAAGGTAGCGGCTACCTTGGTTCCCTCCAGGTGGGAGAGGATCTCCATGGATTCGCGGATCGCGGTGCCGGCGGTGATGACGTCCTCGATGATAACGATCTCCTCACCGGGAGTGGGGACATAGCCGACGAACACGCCGCCCTCGCCGTGGTCCTTGACTTCCTTGCGGTTGAAGAAGAAGGGGACGTTGAGGCCGTTTTTGGAGAGAGCCACTGCGGCGGAAACGGACAGGGAAATACCCTTATAGGCAGGGCCGTAGAGAACGGCGGGCTTTTTGCCCAGCTTTTCGAAGTAGGCCTTGGCGTAGAATTCGCCCAGCGTTGCGATATCGTTACCGGTCTTGATCATGCCGGCGTTGATGAAATAGGGGATCTTACGGCCGGACTTGGCGGTGAAATCGCCGAATTTCAGGACTCCTGCGGACTGGAGGAACTGTATAAATTCTCTTTTGTAGGCTTCCATGGTGGGTCTCCTTTTTTATGTGATAGTATTTTTTGATTTCTAAAATTTCAACAACTACTCCTTGGGACGCGCGTACAGCTTACGCGCCGCGCTGTGCAGTTTATGATGTACTTTCTTTGTCGCTGAACAAAGAAAGTACGAAAGAAAGTCAGCCAAAGGCTGCCGCCTTTGGGAACTGCTCCTTTGCCGCGCTACATAGAGGAAGACGAGAGGTCACATATATGCTTTTGATGCTGTGCCTCAACTTTAGCCACCACGCGCGGCAGGTGTTGAAAAAATTTTTTTACTTTCCGTAGGGGCGTTCTTTGAACGCCCGCGGGCGAACAAAGTTCGCCCCTACGGGGAACACAAGGGCTTTTGCCCTGAAATGAGTGCGGCTTTTTTGAAGCCGTGCTCGCAAACGCTGAAGATGCAACCTTTTGCGCCACAATCAGAAAAGCTTTAGCTTTTCGTGGCGCACTGCGGGGTTCCAAGGGGCTTGCCCTTTGGTGTCTTTTCTTCGCCTATTCTTTGCGACAAGGCAAAGAATGGGCATACGTGCGATCCGCGCGGCGCGTAAGCTGTACGCGCGTCCCAAGGAGTAGTTGTTGAAAAATCAAACCTTCCCCAACAACTCCTTCAACTCTTCAACAGAAGAAACAATATACTCTGCTCCTGCCGCCTCATGCTCCTCTCGATCCCCATACCCATACAACACCCCAACGGCCGCAAGGCCATTTTCATGCGCGCCGTCGATGTCATGGTGACGATCACCGATCATCAACGCCCGGTCACAAGAAATATCCTCCGCGGCCAGCGCGTAGGCGATAATATCCCCCTTTTTGGAACGGGAAAGATCCATCGTCGCGCCGTATACACGGTCGAAATAGGAGAGGAGTCCGAAATGCTCCAAAATTTGGATCGCAAATTTCTCCGGCTTGGAGGTGGCAACGATCAATCGCTTGCCGCCCGCCTTCAAATCGGACAGCAGATCGGCAATGCCATCGTACACCTTGTTTTCAAACATACCGTGCGGAACAAAATACTCGCGGTAGTCGGCGACAGCCTGCGTGGCATCCTCCTCGGAAAGACCGTAGTATTGCATAAAGCTTTTGGTCAAGGGCGGACCGATGAAGCGGTACAGCTCGGAGCGGTCAATGACCGCGATGCCTCGCTTTTTCAGGGCATAGGCGACCGAGTTCGTGATGCCCTCGCCGGGATCCGTCAGCGTGCCGTCAAGGTCGAAGAGAAGGTGGGAATACATGGTGTTCTCCTTATTTTTCCTTGTCGCAGATGACAAACGAGCCAAGCAGGCTCACCAAGGCACCGAACAAAAACAGCGTACCCAGCATACCGATCAGATCGGCGACAAAGGGCTTGCCCGCCTCGGGCTGCCAGACGGTGGTGATACCCTCGTCCGTGACAAAGTGGAAGAAAAAGTAGTTGATCGCAAACACAAGGGCGGCAATACCTGCCTGCCAAGCGGCGAATTTCAGCAGTTTTTTTCTGGTGATCATCCGATGAATTCGGCGCAGCAACGCTCGTATGCAGCCACGGGGTCAGCGGCGGCGGTGATGGGACGGCCGACGACGATGTAGTCGGAGCCGATCTCTTTTGCGGCGGCGGGCGTCATGACTCTCTTCTGGTCGCCAACGTCACCGTCAGCAAAGCGGACGCCGGGGGTGACGGTCAGGAAATTCTTGCCGCACTTGTCGTGTACCATGCCTGCCTCCAGAGGGGAGCAGACAACGCCGTCGAGTCCTGCCTTGGCGGCATTGGATGCATAGTGCATCACAACGTCCGCGATGGGCTCCTTGATGAGCAGATCGTTTTCCATGCTCTCCTGGTCGGTGGAGGTCAGCTGAGTGACGGCGATGAGCAAAGGACGAGTGCCGTCGGGACGGGTCAGACCCTCCAGAGCGCCCTGCATCATGCGGATCGTGCCGGCCGCGTGCAGGTTGGTCATATCCACGTCAAGGCCGGACAGAACGGCCATGGCCTTCTTTACCGTGTTGGGAATGTCGTGCAGCTTCAGATCGAGGAAGATCTTGTGGCCGCGCGCCTTGACCTCTCGAACGATCGAGGGGCCCTCGGCATAAAACAGCTCCATGCCGATCTTAACGAAGGGCTTTTTGCCCGTGAACTGATCCAGAAATGCCAGTGTTTTTTGCTTGCTGTCAAAGTCCAGTGCGATGATGACGTCCTTACCCATTAGTGAGCACCTCCAATAATATCCTTCAAATTTTTGATTCCATATCGATCCATCACACGGGGAAGCTCCTCGATGATGGTTTTGCAGACGAAGGGATCGACCAAGTTAGCCGCACCCACCTCGACCGCTGTCGCACCTGCCAGCATCATTTCAATGACGTCCTCAGCACAGGAGACGCCGCCCATGCCCACCACGGGAATGGAAACGGCACTCGATACCTGATACACCATCCGCACCGCCACGGGCAGGATCGCAGGACCCGAAAAGCCGCCCATTTTGTTGGCGATGACGGGCTTTTTTGTGCGCAGATCGATGCGCATACCGAGCAGCGTGTTGATCAGGCTGATGCCGTCCGCCCCCGCCTGCTCGCAAGCCTTGGCGATGGAGACGATGTCGGTGACGTTGGGCGAGAGCTTGATGATGACGGGCTTGGTCGTTACGGCCTTGACGGCTCTTGTGACCTCGGCCGCCGCCTCGGGGCTCGTACCAAAGCTCATGCCGCCGCCGTGGACGTTGGGGCAGGATACGTTGACCTCCAGCCAGCCGACCTGGTCTTCTTTATCTAACCTTTCGCAGGTGTAGGCGTAGTCCTCGATGGAGAAGCCCGAGACGTTGGCCATGACCTTTTTGTTAAAGCACTTAGCAAGCTTCGGCAGTTCCTCCGAGATGACCTTTTCGACGCCGGGGTTCTGAAGTCCTACCGCATTGATCATGCCCATGGGGCACTCGGCGATGCGGGGCGTGGGGTTACCAAATCTGGGGTCGCGGGTCGTTCCCTTGAAGGAGAACGTGCCTAATACGTTGATGTCATACAGCTCGGCAAACTCGTAGCCGAAGCCGAACGTGCCCGACGCGGGGATGATGGGGTTGTCCATCTCAAGACCGCACAGGTTTACCTTCAATCTTCCCATAAGATGTCCCCCTTTCTCATGATCGGACCTTCCTTGCAGATGCGCTTGTATCCCGTGATGGTCTTGCAGGAGCAGCCCATGCAAGCGCCGAAGCCGCAGCCCATGCGCTCCTCAAAGCTGAACTGTCCGTCCGTCTTGCAAGCCTTGTACACAGCCTTGAGCATAGGCTCGGGACCGCAGGTGCAGACGTGGGTATAATCGACGTCCATGGCATTCGTGACGAAGCCGCGGACACCGTACGAGCCGTCGGCCGTTGTGACGGTCACGTCACAGCCGAGGGCCTTGAATTCGTTTTCATAAAAGATCTCGTCCTTCGTATTGAAGCCGAGAACGACGGATACCGTCTTGCCCTCTGCTCTGAGCTGTTTGGCCAGCATGTAAAGGGGAGGCACGCCGACGCCGCCGCCAAGGAGGAGAGGGTGGTCGCCCGTCAAGGCCGTGTCGTAGCCGTTGCCAAGGCCGGTGAGAATGTCCAGCTTCTCGCCCGGGAGCATTCGGCTCATTTGCTCGGTGCCGCCGCCGACGACCTTATAGATGAGAGTCAGCTCCCCCTCGGTGCAGTCGCAGACCGAGATGGGACGGCGGAGGAATTTGCCCTCGAGCTTGAGGTTGACGAACTGGCCGGGGGCGGTGACATAGGAGGTGTCGCCGACCAAGGTCATTTTGTAGACGCTCGTGGTCAGAGCCTCGTTGGTAAGTATGGTAAAGATGGATTGTTTCATGGTTGCTCCTTCGTGTGGGAGAGATGGGAGTTTATCTAAAGTTGGTACAACCGTTTCTTTTGACGCGCGTACAGCCCACCTCGACTTCGTCGAGCTGCGCGCCGCGCTGTGCGGTATGGATGCCATTTCTTTGTCGTTCCACAAAGAAATGGCGAAAGAAAGGGAACCAAAGGCTGCCGCCTTTGGAAACCGCTTCCGTGCCGCTCTGCAATGCGGACAGAGGAGAAAGACATATAGGTTTTTTATGCATCGCTCGCCGGCAGATACCACGAGCGGCAGATGTACGGAAGCAAGAAATTTTTGCAATCTCCGTAGGGGCGTTCTTCGAACGCCCGCGGGCGAACGCAGTTCGCCCCTACAGGCAAATCTAACATTGTGGAGCGGATGGGGTGGGGGCCCCAGGAGCTTGCGGAAGTATCTTTGGATCAACGCACTTTCTTTCCCTTACAGGGATAGGAAAAGTTGCTCTGGCTACGCTCCTGTTTCTTCCTTGAAAGTTTTTGGGGTGTGGGGACTTTTTTCGTGAACCGCTTGCGGTTCGGTCCCCCACATCGTTCCCCTTACGCGTCAATCGTCGAAATGGTCAAAGTGGTTTCCTCAAGAACATCCAACAGCACGCGAACGGTATCAAGAGAAGTGAAAATATCAACATTATTCTCCGTCGCGCAGCGGCGCAGCTGCAGGCCGTCGCTCATCTGGTCGGTCGAGGAGATGTCACGGGTATTGATCAGATAGGCGATGTGACCCTGGCGAATAGCCTCGGGGATCTCATCGCTGCCGTCGCTGATCTTGGCCAGCGCGTGGGTGCGGATGCCGTTTTCCTTCAGGAAGCTTGCCGTGCCCTCGGTCGCCTGGATGTTGAAGCCCAGGTTGTAGAAGCGGCGGATGAGGGGCAGAGCCTCCTCCTTATCCTTGTCGGCAATGGTCGCAAAGACGGTGCCGTAGTTTTGCAGTGTCATGCCCGACGCGCGCAGTGCCTTGTGAAGCGCACGCGACAGCTTGTCATCGTAGCCGATGGCCTCACCCGTCGACTTCATCTCGGGCGAGAGGTAAGCGTCAAGACCGCGCAGCTTGTTGAAGGAGAAGACCGGAACCTTGACGTAGTAGCGCTTCTTTTCCTCGGGATAGATGTCAAAGAGACCTTGCTCCTTGAGCGATTTGCCCAGAATTACCTCGGTGGCGATGTCGGCCAGGGAGTAGCCCGTTGCCTTGGAAAGGAAGGGAACGGTGCGGGAGGAGCGGGGGTTGACCTCGATGATAAAGACGTTGTCGTTTTCATCGACGATAAACTGAATGTTGAACAGACCCACGATGCCAATGCCCAGACCCAGCTTCTTTGCATACTGGAGAATGATGCCCTTGACGCGGTCGGAGATGCTGAAGGAGGGATAGACGGAGATGGAGTCGCCCGAGTGAATACCCGTGCGCTCGACCAGCTCCATGATGCCGGGGACGAAAACGTCGCGTCCGTCGCAGATGGCGTCGACCTCGACCTCCTTGCCCTGAATATACTTGTCAACCAGAACGGGCTTGTCCTCGTCGATCTCAACGGCAGTTTTGAGATAGTGGCGCAGCTGCTCCTCGCAGGCGACGATCTGCATGGCGCGTCCGCCCAAAACGAAGGAGGGACGAACCAGAACGGGATAGCCGATCTCGGCGGCGGCAGCAATGCCGTCCTCGATCTTGGTCACAGCGCGGCCGCGGGGCTGGGGAATGTTCAGCTCGCGCAAGAGGTGCTCAAAGGCGTTACGGTCCTCGGCGCGGTCGATGGCGGCACAGTCGGTGCCGATGATGTTGACGCCGCGGTCGGCCAAGGGCTGTGCCAGGTTGATGGCGGTCTGACCGCCAAGAGAAGCGACGACACCGATGGGCTTTTCGAACTCAACGATATTCATCACGTCCTCGGGCGTCAGCGGCTCGAAGTACAGCTTGTCGGCCGTGGTGTAGTCGGTCGAAACCGTCTCGGGGTTGTTGTTGATGATGATGGCCTCGTATCCCGCGTTCTTGATGGTCTGTACGGCGTGGACGGTGGAATAGTCAAACTCGACGCCCTGTCCGATGCGGATGGGACCTGCACCCAGCACGACGATCTTCTTTTTGTCGGTCAGGACCGACGCGTTCTCGCCCGTGTAGGAGGAGTAGAAGTAGGGGATATAGGCGTTCGTATGGCAGGTGTCCACCATCTTGAAGACGGGGAACAGACGGTTCTCCTTGCGGAAGTTGTAGACGTCCAGCTCCTTACACTTCCACAGGCGGGCGACGTACTTGTCGCCAAAGCCCATCTTCTTGGCGGCCGTGAGCGTTTCCAGATCGAAGGGATGGCATTTCAGCGTCTCCTCCATATCGACGATTCTCTTGATGGCCTCAAGGAAGAAGGGGGTGATCTGGGTGATCTCGTGCAGCTTTTCAATGGAAACGCCGTGGTAGATCAGCTCGGCGATGGCAAAAATGTTGTCCGAACGGAAATCCTTGATATAGTCGAGCAGCTCGTCCACGCTCATGTGGTCGAACTTGGAGAGATACAGGTGATGAGCGCCGATCTCGAGCGAGCGGATGCCCTTGAGCAGGCACTCCTCGAGATTCGAGCCGATGCCCATGACCTCACCCGTCGCCTTCATCTGGGTGCCCAGCATATTGGAGGCCGTGGTGAACTTGTCGAAGGGGAAGCGGGGCAGCTTGGCGATGACGTAGTCAAGGCTGGGCTCAAAAGCGGCGGTGGTGTTGGCGATCTTGATATCCTCCAGCGCCATGCCGACGGCGATCTTGGCGGTCACGCGGGCGATGGGATAGCCCGATGCCTTGGATGCCAGCGCCGACGAGCGGGACACGCGGGGATTGACCTCGATGAGGTAATATTCGGACGAATGGGGATTGAGCGCGAACTGCACGTTACAGCCGCCCTCGATCTTGAGCGCCTTGATGAGCTTGATGGCGCTGTCATTGAGCATTTTCAGATCGTGATCGTTCAGCGTCATGATGGGAGCTACGACCAGCGAGTCGCCCGTGTGGACGCCGACGGGATCGATGTTTTCCATGCCGCAGATGGTGATGGCATGGTCGTTGGAGTCACGCATGACCTCAAACTCGATCTCTTTGTATCCCTTGACCGATTTTTCGACCAGAACCTGATGAACGGGAGAGAGCTTGAAGGCGTTCAGACCGATCTCGATAAGCTCCTCTTCGTTGTTGGCAAAGCCGCCGCCCGTGCCGCCGAGCGTGAAGGCGGGACGCAGAACGACGGGGTAACCGATGCGATCGGCCGCCACGCGGGCTTCGTCGATCGAATAGGTGATCTCGGAGGGGATGGTGGGCTCGCCAATAGACTGGCACAGTTCCTTGAACATCTCTCTGTCTTCGGCACGCTCGATAGACTCTGAGCTTGTGCCCAAAAGCTCGACTCCGCACTCCTTGAGAATGCCCTTCTTTTCGAGCTGCATAGCCAGGTTCAGACCCGTCTGGCCGCCGATGCCGGGGACGATGGCGTCGGGGCGCTCATAGCGCAGGATTTTGGCAATATATTCCAGGGTCAGGGGCTCCATATAGACCTTATCGGCGATGGTGGTGTCGGTCATGATGGTGGCGGGGTTGGAGTTACAAAGTACGACCTCGTAGCCTTCTTCCTTGAGAGCGAGGCAGGCTTGGGTGCCTGCGTAGTCGAATTCGGCGGCCTGACCGATCACGATGGGACCGGAGCCGATGATCAGTACTTTTTTGATGTCTGTTCTTTTTGCCATGGGAGGCCTCCTGTATATATGAAAAATTGGGTTTGTGTAAACGAGATTTTTTGCTGACCGCGCAGCCGGACGGGCGCGCCACGACGCGGCGCGCTGAGTGGTTGTGTTACTTCTTGCTACGCGGCAAGAAGTAACCAAGAAACGCGCCCAGGCGTTCCCCCTGGGAACCCCCTTCTTTGCCGCTCTGCAAAGAGGAGGACGAGAGATTACACATAAACTTTTGATGCTGTGCCTCAACTTTTGCCAACACGAGCGGCAGGCGGAGAATGCGAGAGGTCTTAGCTTGGAGTGAGCGCGGTCTTTCTTTAAGCCGCGCTTGCAAGCGCTGAAGGAGCCAGCTTTTGCGCCACAATCAGAAAAGCTTTAGCTTTTCGTGGCGCACAGTTGGGGTTTCAAGGGGTTTACCCCTTGGTTCACTTTCTTGGTTCGTTCTTTCTTGAATGAGAAAGAATGAACACAAAGCCGGTACACCGAACGCACGCGGCGTGCCGCGCAGGGTGAGGCTGTAGGAGAAGTCGTAGAAAATTTAGGCTTTTTTATAAACAACCTTCCCGTCACAGACGGTCAGCACACATTGACCAAAAACCGTTTCCCCTTCAAAGGGTGTCGCACGTCCCATCGAAGCGAAGTCCGCAGGATCGACGACGTATTCCTCGTCCAGCTTCCAAACGGAAAAATCGGTGCCAAGCGGCAGATTGAATCGTTTTCTCGGATTGTCGACCAGTAAGCGCACAAGCTGCTCCATGGTCATTTTACCCGTCTTTACGAAGTGCGTATACATCAAGGGGAAGGCTGTTTCCAGACCGACGATGCCAAACGCGCTCTTTTCCAGCCCGTGCGATTTTTCTTCGGCGGAGTGGGGGGCGTGGTCGGTGGCGATCATATCAATGGTGCCGTCGAGAATACCCTCGATCAAGGCCTCTTTATCCTCGCGGGAGCGAAGCGGCGGGTTCATTTTGAACTTGCCGTGCTCCTGGAGATCGCCATCGTCCAGGATCAGGTAGTGCGGGCCTGTTTCGCAGGTGACGTCCACCCCGCGTGCCTTGGCCTCGCGGATGAGTGCAACGCTTTCCTTGGTCGAAATGTGACAGACGTGATAGGAACATCCCGTTTCCTTTGCCAGCTTGAGATCGCGGGCGATGGGACCCCATTCGCTCTCGGAGCAGATGCCCCTGTGGCCGTGTGCTCGGGCGTAGTCGCCGTCGTGGATATAGCCGCCGCGGAGCAGGGAATTGTCCTCGCAGTGAGCAACGATGATCTTGCCAAGACGCTTTGCTTCGAGCATCGCAGCTCGCATCATATCCTCGTCCTGCACGCCCCGTCCGTCGTCCGAAAAGGCGATGGCGCGGTCGGCCATGGCGGCAAGATCGGACAGCTCCTCACCCTTTTGTCCCACTGTGATGGAGCCGTAAGGGTAGACACCGATGGTGGCGTTTTGATCGATCAGATCGGTCTGTGCTCTCAGGTGCTCGGCACTATCGGGAACGGGGTTGAGATTGGGCATGGTGCACACAGCGGTGTAGCCGCCGCGAGCGGCCGAGTCACAGCCTGTCCGGATGGTTTCCTTATAAGAAAAACCCGGTTCACGGAAGTGCACGTGCACATCACAAAAACCGGGTAAGACAGCATATGAAGGGGAGCAAAAAACACCGATGTCGGTGGCAGACAGAGACAGAATAGCCTTGTGAATGGAAGAAATCATATCGGGGTCAGTGATGCCAAATACGTTCAGTTTCATTCGCTGTGCCATGATAACGCCTCCTGATCAAACGGTGATTGGATGACGGCCTGGGGCCGTCTGCGCCCATTTGTATTATTGTAGCACAAAGTGATGGCTTTGTCAATCGGCGTTGTGCTGTTTTTGATGTTTTTTTGAAGGGAATTTTATTAATTTTTTACAACTGATTCTGATTGCGCGTCAAAGGGGAAGTCGTTTGAAATTTAGCTTTCTGTCCTTTGGCGCGCCACAATGCGGCGCGCTGTACGACTCTGCTACTTCTTGGCGTTCCCCAAGAAGTAGCCAAGAAGGGAACCAAGGGGACACCCCTTGGGACCCCACCGCCCGACGGCTTTTCGAGAGCCGCCGGGGCTGTTACCTTCGCAAGCCTCCTCCATCTTGGGCGCATGAGCGCACGCCCAAGATGGGGCGGTTTGGCAAAAACCCTTGCTTTCTCTGCCTGCCGCTCGTGGTGACAAGAGTTGAGGCACAGCACGAAAAGCGCATATGTGATCTCTCTTGTTGCTCTTTGCAGAGCGGCATGGGAGCGGTTTCCAAAGGCGGCAGCCTTTGGCGCGTTTTCTTGGTTCGTTCTTTGCCGCGCGGCAAAGAATGAACATCAAAACCGGTACAGCGCGGCGCGAAGCTGTACGCGCGTCAAAAAAAGAAGTTGCTTGCACTTTAGATACCCCCCTCCTGCTCCCCCGTCGCCCTCTGCAAGATTCCCACCTTTTTCTTGCAAAAGCGCCTCGAAAAGTTCCTTTTCCCCATTGACAATATCCCGTTTTTGTGCTACAATGAATAATCTATACTCGCCTATTATGTAATGATGCGAAGTTTTTACAACATGGGAGGGAAAATCATGCCTGATCCTGTCATACCTTACAAAATTTACTTGCAAGAAAATGAAATGCCTACCGCATGGTACAACCTGCGTGCAGATATGAAAAACAAGCCCGCTCCCTTGCTCGATCCCGAAACCAAGCAGCCCATGACAAAAGAGGCACTGTCCGCCGTCTTTTGCGAGGAGCTCGTTCGTCAGGAATTGGACGAGGACACCGCCTACTACCCCATTCCACAGGAAATTTGCGACTTTTATAAAATGTACCGCCCCTCGCCCCTGGTCCGCGCTTATTGCCTCGAGAAAAAGCTGGGCACGCCGGCCAAGATCTATTACAAATTCGAGGGCAATAACACCAGCGGCTCGCACAAGCTCAACTCCGCGATCGCCCAAGCCTATTATGCCAAACAGCAGGGCCTGGTCGGTGTGACCACCGAGACGGGGGCAGGGCAGTGGGGCACCGCTCTTTCCATGGCCTGCTCCTACTTTGAGCTGGATTGCAAGGTCTACATGGTCAAATGCTCCTATGAGCAAAAGCCCCACCGCCGCGAGGTGATGCGCACCTACGGCGCGTCGGTCACCCCCTCTCCCTCGACCGAGACCGAGGTCGGACGCCGCATTCTCGAGATGCATCCCGGTACGACGGGTAGCCTTGGCTGTGCCATTTCCGAGGCGGTCGAGACGGCAAGCAAGCACGAGGGCTACCGCTACGTTCTGGGTAGCGTGCTCAATCAGGTCATGCTTCACCAGTCCGTCATCGGTCTTGAGGCCAAGGCGGCGATGGATAAATACGGCATTAAGCCCGACGTCATCATCGGCTGTGCGGGCGGCGGCTCTAATTTGGGCGGTCTGATCGCACCGTTTATGGGCGAGAAGCTACGCGGCGAGGCGGATTATCAGTTCATCGCCGTTGAACCTGCCTCTTGCCCCAGTCTGACCCGCGGCGTTTATGCGTATGATTTCTGCGACACGGGAATGATCTGCCCCTTGGCGAAAATGTACACGCTGGGCAGTAACTACATTCCGTCTCCCAGCCACGCCGGTGGCTTGCGTTTCCACGGCATGAACTCGACGCTGTCCCAGCTGTACGAGGACGGTCTGATGGAGGCTCGCTCGGTCGTCCAGACCGACGTGTTCGCCGCCGCCGAGGAGTTCGCCCGCGTGGAGGGGATCCTGCCCGCGCCCGAGAGCGCACACGCCATTAAGGTCGCGCTTGATGAAGCCAAAAAGTGCATCGAAACGGGCGAGGAAAAGACCATCCTGTTCGGTCTGACCGGTACGGGTTATTTCGATATGGTCTCCTATGAAAAATTCCATAACGGCGTCATGAGCGACTATATTCCCACCGACGACGAGCTGCTCGAAGCAAGAGACACCCTGCCGAAGGTGTGAAGGGAATATGGGGGACGTGTAGGGAAACTTTTTGAAAAAAGTTTCCCTACGACCCTTCAAAAATTTTCAAGGAAGAAACAGGAGTGTAGCCGGGACAACTTCTCCTTGCCCTGTATGGGAAAGTGAGTGCGCTGTTCCATAGGTACTATCGCAAGCTCGTGGGCCCCTTCCCACTCGCTCCACAATATTAGAAATGCCACGATGTA
>SVSH01000006.1 GCA_015064395.1 Oscillospiraceae bacterium | reverse complement strand
GTATATTTGCCAATCGCAGATATATCGGTGAGTACTCCTACAAGGAGATAGTCTTTCCAAATGCTATCCCTGCTATCGTTTCCAAAGACATTTTTGAAAGGGTTGCCATTCGTATGAAACAAAACAAACATGCAACGGGCAAGGCAAAAGCTCCCGAACGATATCTCTTGACAACCAAGCTGTTCTGCGGAACGTGCCAATCGATGTTTGTGGGTGATAGTGCCAACAAACCGAACGGAGTAATCTACCGCTATTACAAGTGTGCAAGTGCCAAACGCCACGAATGCGACCGCAAAGCAATCCGTAAGGAATGGATTGAGGACAAGGTCATCGAACAGATTTCCGCTTGGCTGAATAACGATAAGCTGCTCAGTGATATGGCTGACGATGTGATGGCTCTCCTGAATGAGGATGACGAGATGATCCTCGCGCTTGAGGCTCAACTCAAAGAGGTTCAATCCTCAATCGACAACATTATGAAGGCTATCGAGAAGGGTGTTGTTACTCGCACGACCAAGACTCGCTTGGAAGAGCTTGAGACAGAGGAAGAAAAAATCAAATGGAATATCAAGGCTGAAGAAGATAAACGTCCGAAAATTACCAAGGATTTTATTCTGTTCACGCTGCATAAGTTCCGAAATCTCGATTTGAGGTTCGAGAAAAACAAGGAACGGCTGATTGATGGGCTCGTCAAAGCGATATTCGTCTACGACGATTATATCAAGCTGATTCTTACCTTTGATGATAAGCCAATCAATATCCCTACATCCGATGAAATTGAATATATGGCAAATAGTTCGGACATTCAATCGTCCACTTCACCAAAAAAGACGACGTCCGAATTTATTTCGGATGTCGTCTTTTTTGTTATCTGTGCGGTTTGAAAACCCATCGAAAGAATATCGTCCTCGCACAGCGAGGCGCGGGTGTTCAGCCCGCGAGATATTCTTTTTTGCGCTCGCGCTGTGCGCGAGGGCGGGGTTCGATTCCCGGCGTAAAGATCGGGGAGCTTGCTCACAGGGAGCCGGGCGAGGATATTCTCGCCAAAGGCGGCGTCCCGTACGGGTCACCAAGACTAACCTAAATCGAAACACTTTCGGTTTAGGTTATTTTTCTTTTTTATCGGTTTTTCTTCCTCGGTACTTTTCCTGTAAGCACCTTTTTTTGTTATCGGCTTTTATGCCGCGAAAGACAATTGACAAGAGTATGGGGTGTGGTAGGCTGTTTCAAGCCGAAAGGCAAGCAAAAGCCCCGAAGGGGTTGTTGTCTTGGCTCTTTTTTGCCTTACAACCACGCCCCATCGAGGCTCTTGTCAATTGTTCCGTGGAATAAATGCCGTTATTATACGGTCATTATAATTTGTAAATTTACCTCTATTGTTTCGGCACTCGCTTTTACAGTTTTATTTAGCAATATTTTTTAATTGCTCGAATATGTTTACTATCTCATTAGAAGATGTAATGCTATGATAATTATCTTCTCTTGTGATAAACTCAACTGTTTTTTCGTTTGCTTCTAATGCTTCAACAAATTCTTGAGCTTGAGCATAAGGGACTTTTGCATCTCCTGTGCTATGAACAATAATTAAAGGTGTTTTTATTTGCTCGACAAAATTTATAGCACTGCGTTTTTGATATTCTTCGGGACACTGTTCGGGTGTGCCACCAATTCTTCTAACAAGCATTTCTCGCATATCTGTTCTACTGTTGTATATGTCAGCAACATCATAAACACCTGAAATACAAGCGGCAGCTTTAATTACATTGTTGTTATTGTTTAGTAAAGCCAAGCAAGTTTGCATACCACCACGAGATTCACCAATCATATAAACGGATTCTTTTTCAATAAAATCAAGTTTTGGTATTAAATTCATCCAAAAAACTACATCATTTACATCTTTTCCACCAAATTCGTCAACTCCTGTACCCGGGGTTGCTTCACGATAATTTGAAGCAATCACTACACAATTTAATGCTTGAGTATAAATAGCTACAGATTCGGCATTCAATGCTGAAAAGTTTCCGTTTCCACCTCTGTTGTATATAACGAGTGGATGATCTTTTGTTTCATAATCTTTTGGCAAAGAGATATAAGCTGATACAGTGCAATCGTCAACTTTATACAACACTTGATATGTAATTATATCTTCAAGTATTTCACGATAAATACTTGCTACTGATTCGGGCAATTGGGACAAATCCATAGAGGATAATAATGCGTAATTGTCTTTTGTTATTGATGTTATATTGTCATTTTCTAATAATGCGTCAACATTTGTGTAATTTTCAGTTGTTGGTGGTACATTGTCTGTTATATTGCTATCATTTGATGTATCCGTATCATTTGAACTGTTCGTTGTATCAGTATTGTCTGAATTGCTCGTTGTACCAGTATTGTTATTATTACAAGCAAACAAGCACATAACACATAAAATAATTGCAATAATCATTAAAATGCTCTTTTTCATTGATTTTCTCCTTAAATTTGATTTTACAACACCATTATACCATAGAATAAATTTTGTTTCAATACTTTGTGTTTATAAAAGTAAGCGGTAATATTATTGGCTATCCTTTTATAACTTTTTTCGATTTACATTGGACTTGGCTCACCAACAAACAAAGAAACCTGCCATAAAGGCAGGTTTCTTTGTTTGTTAGAGATTTTGAAGCGAAGCGAACCCCGCGAATCCGCAGGATTTGCTTGTTTTGCGCAAGATGGAGAAACACTTTTTGCTTTCTATGGGCGCAAAACGCGGTTCTGATTCCCGTACGGGTCACCAAAAAAGACGACGTCCGAACTTGTTCGGACGTCGTCTTTTTTGCTTATCCGTTTCGCGGAAGCGAAGCCTGCAAGATGCAAACCACACTAAAAATTTTGATTTTGTTTCATGCATCTTGCCCATTTGGCGGCAAGCCGCCAAATGTTTCGATAGCCGCCAACGGCGGCGTCCCGTACGGGTCACCCTTTGCGGCGGAGTTGGCTACTATTATTCAAACTCCCCCCGCTTCCCGTCAAACAACTCAAAATACGCCCTCACATTCTCCAGCTCCGACCACGTTCTCACCGCCACGGGCGTGGCGTCCAGGTCGTAGATCTTGGCTCCTTTCATGGACAGAAGAAAGGGCGAGTGGGTGGAGATGATGAACTGGCAACCGTAGAAACGAGCCGAATCAGAGAGAAAATCGGCCAGGCGCGCCTGGAGCGTGGCGGACAGGCTGTTCTCGGGCTCGTCGAGCAGATACAGCGCGTTTTCTTTGATCTTGTGCGTGAAATAGCCAAAGGCGCTCTCGCCGTTGGACTTGCCCTCGTGCTCCACAGCGCCCAGCCGGCGGGCGACGTACTGCGTTTTGGTGACGCGGCGGGCCTCGTTGCGGCGCTTGAGCTCGTCGTAGTCGTCCAGCGAGCGCATCTGATAGCCGTTATCTTGACAGTCCTTGATGGTTTCGCGGTACTCGTCGAACAGATCCTCGCGTTTTCTGTCAATACCACGGTTCATGGCCCGCACATCGAGCAGAAGGTCAAACACGCCGTCGCTGGTGATGATCTCGCTGCCGCGGGGCGGCTTGCTTGTCCCATCGTACATCTCATACGAGCAAAATCCGAGATAATGCTCCATCAAGTGCGAGTTGTTGAAGGGGGCCGAACGGTGAAGCCCCAGCTTTTCGGCGATGATGTTGAGCAGGGTGGACTTGCCCGAGCCGTTGCCGCCATAGATGATGGTCACGGGGGCAAAATCCAAGCGGCGCAGTCCTTTGAAAGGGAAGATCTGAAACGGATAGGCCGTCATTTGGTTATAACAGGACATATCAAACAGCGGACTGTCGAACAGGAAGTTGGTTTCATCCGACTCGGTCGCAAGCGTAAAGGACTTCAGATATTGCATGGCTTCTCCTTTCGGGGGCGGTCTGCTTTTATTATAACGGATGAAGGGACGAAAATCAAGGGGCAAAAAAGCCTTCCCCAAAAGGAGAAGGCCTATGTTGCATTTTTAGTTGCGATGCAGGAAGAACGTGCCGTTCTTAAGGGCTTCGAGCATGATGGTGGCGCTGCTGACGTTGGTGGCCAGCGGGATCTTCTGCACGTCGCACAGGCGGAGCAGGGCAGAAACGTCAGGCTCGTGGGGCTGTGCGGTCAGAGGGTCGCGCAAAAAGATGATCAGACCCAGCTCGCCGCCTGCGAGCATAGCGCCGATCTGCTGGTCGCCGCCAAGAGGTCCGCTTTTCATGCGGTGGATGGGCAGACCCGTTTCGCCCATGATGAGGGTGCCCGTCGTGCCCGTGGCGTACAGCTCGTGCTCGGCCAGAACGTCTTGGTATTGCTTGGCCAGCTCAATGATTTCATCTTTCTTTTTGTTGTGTGCAATTAATGCGATTTTCATAATTTATCTCCTTTTTACGTAGTGAAACAATTTGATCCGCTCTGTGGAGCGAGTGGGAGGGGGCCCACGAGCTTGCGGCAGTAACTGTGATATAGAGCAATTACTCTCCCCTTTAGCCTTGAAATTTCATTATGAGGTTTTTGAGGATTCTCAAGGAACTTTTTTCCAAAAAGTTCCTTGAGCGGGTGCAGGGCAGAGCCCTGCTATCCATCACGCATCTAACTTCATATCATCCACGGTGTACCAGCCCAACTTTTCAAAGATCAAACTGAACACAAGGGAAAGGACAGCGGGAAGGACGAGGCACAGAAGCACAAGTCCGAGCCACATCGTGGCCGAGTGGGGCGTAGCAGTGATGACACCAATAGGACCGACCAGACCGCAGGTGCCCATACCGGCGGATACGCCGGTGCACTCAAGCCGGAAGAGCAGGGTAGACAGCGGACCGCAAACGGCGGCGGCCAGGGTGGGGGCGACCCAGATCTGGGGCTTGCGGCAGATGTTGCCCATTTGCAGCATCGAGGTGCCAAGGCCCTGCGAGAGAAGTCCTCCCCAGCGGTTGGCGCGGAAGGAAATAACGGCGAAGCCGACCATTTGGGCACAGCAGCCGACCGTTGCCGCACCGCCGGCCAGGCCGCTGATACCGATCATGGCGCAGATGGCGGCGCTGGAGATGGGCAGGGTGAGGATCATACCAACCACGACGGAAATGACAATACCCATCCAAAGGGGGGCGTACTCGGTGGCGGTGTTGATGAAATCACCCAGATAGAACATAGCATAGGCGATGTAGGGGCAGGTCAGGCGAGCCAGCAGCATAGCGGGCAGAATGGTGACGATGGGCGTGACGAGAATGTCCAGCTTGGTCTTTTTTGACACCAGCATGCCAAGCTCCACGGCCAGAATAACGGCAAAGAAGCAACCGCCGGGACCGGCGATCAGCTTGGTCATGCCTGTCTCCAGCGCGGCGCCGGGAATATAGTGTGCGGCGATGTCCATGGTGGCTTTGTCCACAATCAGACCGATAGAATAGCTGCCCGCGCCGACGACGGCCGAGGAGTACATCACCAGAGGAGAGGCGTTCATGGCGCGAGCCATACCGATGCCGATGGCGGCGCCGACGACGAAGTCGTTTTTACAGACGGAGGCGATCATCAAAAGAAAGTCGCGGATGGGGGCGACGGGGATGTAGCCGCCCAACGTGCCGATGATGGTGCCGATGAGAAGTGAGGCAAAGAGTCCTTGCGCCATACCGCCCATGGCGTCGATAAAATAGCGTTTACCGTACAGCTTTAGTTTATCCTTCATGATGGTATCCCTTTCGTGTGGTGTGGTGTCGGATTTTGTTGATTTAAGTATAGCACAAAGGGTAGAGTAAAACAAGAGGAAAAATGGAAAAAATAAGGGGTGGAAGGGGGGAGGATATCTATGTTTTGTACAACTTTTCCTACATACGCTCACCCAGCTGCGCGCGTGAGCGGGAAGCTCAGTCTGCTACTTCTTGGCATTCCCCAAGAAGTAGCCAAGAAGGGAACCAAGGGGACACCCCTTGGGACCCCACCGCCCGACGGCTTTTTAAGAGCCGCCGGGGCTTTTGCCTTGGCAAGCCTCCTCCATCTTGGGCGCATGAGCGCACGCCCAAGATGGGTTTGTTTTGGCAGCAACCTTTGCTTTCCTCGCCTGCCGCTCGTGGTGGCTAAAGCTGAGGCACAGCACGAAAAACGTTTATGTGACCTCTCGTCTTTCTCTTTGTAGAGCGGCAAAGGAGGGAGGTCCCGGAGGGAATGTCCGGGTTCCTTTTCTTTCGCCATTTCTTTGTGGAACGACAAAGAAATGGCATCCATGCCGGTACAGCGAACGCGTGCGAAGCACAGTGTGAGCGTCAATAGGGGAAGTTGTTTGAAATTTAGCTTTCTATCCCCGGGCGCGCCACAACGCGGCGCGCTGTGCTAGTCTGCTACTTCTTGGCATTCCCCAAGAAGTAGCCAAGAAGGGAACCAAGGGGACACCCCTTGGGACCCCACCGCCCGACGGCTTTTTAAGAGCCGCCGGGGCTTTTGCCTTTGCAAGCCTCCTCCATCTTGGGCGCATGAGCGCACGCCCAAGATGGGTGCGGTTTGGCCAAAATTTTTGCTTCCTGTGCCTGCCGCTCGTACTGGCAAAAATTGAGGCACAGCACCAAAGGCTTTTATGTGATCTCTCGTCTTTCTCTTTGTAGAGCGGCAAAGGGGCGGTTTCCAAAGGCGTCCTCTTTCGGCAAGCCGAAAGTGCAAGTTTGCTTGTTCGCTAAACGCGAACATCGTGCTTCGCACGGGCGCAAACATTGCAGCCTTTGGCGCGCTTTCTTGGTTCGTTCTTTGCCGCGCGGCAAAGAATGAACATCCATGCCGGTACACCGAGCGCGCGAAGCAGGGCGAGGCTGTAGGAGTAGTTGCTTGAAATTTAACCACTCCATGCTTTCCCCACCAAATCCCCTTGACAACCCATTTCCCTTGTGCTATAATACATCCTGTAAAATTATGTTAATCCATAGCCATTCCAAAAAGGAGATATAACCATGGCAGATATGCAAACCACGTCGCTGTCCGAGCAAGCCCTCATCCGTCGCCAAAAGCTGGCCGCATTGCAAGAGGCAGGCAGCGATCCCTATCAGATCACCAAGTATGACGTCACCCATCACGCCTCTGACGTCAAAGCCAATTTTGAAGCACTGGAAGGTCAGACCGTCTCCGTCGCAGGCCGCCTGATGACCAAGAGAGTCATGGGTAAGGCATCCTTCTGCCACGTGCAGGACCTGTCCGGCACCATGCAGCTGTACGTCGCCCGCGATAGCATCGGGGAGGAGTCCTATGCCGGCTTCAAAAAGCTGGACATCGGCGATATCATCGGCGTAAAGGGCACCGTGTTCAAAACCAAAACGGAGGAGATCTCGCTACACGTCACCGAGCTGACCCTCTTGTCCAAGAGCCTGCAGCCCCTGCCCGAGAAGTTCCACGGTCTGACCAACGTCGATCAGCGCTACCGTCAGCGTTACGTTGACCTGATCACCAACCCTGAATCCAAAGATACCTTCATCAAGAGATCCAAGATCATTTCCTCCATCCGCCGCTTTCTGGACGCCAAGGGCTTTATCGAGGTCGAAACGCCCATGCTCGTGTCCAACGCAGGCGGTGCGGCCGCCCGCCCCTTTGAGACGCACTTCAACGCCCTGGACGAGGATTTCAAGCTGAGAATCTCGCTCGAGCTGTATCTGAAGCGCCTGATCGTCGGAGGACTTGAAAGAGTCTTCGAGATCGGCCGCGTGTTCCGTAACGAGGGTCTGGATACCCGCCATAACCCCGAGTTTACCTTGATGGAGCTGTACCAGGCCTACACCGACTATCATGGCATGATGGATCTGACCGAGGAAATGTTCCGTTATGTCGCACAGGAGGTGCTGGGCACGACCACGATCGTGTATAACGGTGTTGAGATGGATCTGGGCAAGCCCTTTGCCCGTATCACCATGCTGGATGCCGTCAAGCAGTATTCCGGCGTCGATTTCAAGGAGATCGAGACGCTGGAGGAGGCTCGCCGCGTCGCAGACGAGAAGGGCGTTCACTACGAGGATCGCCATTCCAAGGGAGATATCCTCAACCTATTCTTTGAGGAGTTCGTCGAGGAGCATCTGGTTCAGCCCACCTTCGTCATGGATCACCCCGTTGAGATCTCGCCTCTGACCAAGAAAAAGCCCGAAGATCCCGAGTACGTCGAGCGCTTTGAGATGTTCATGAACGGCTGGGAGATGTGCAACGCGTACTCCGAGCTCAACGACCCCATCGATCAGCGCGAGCGCTTTGCCGAGCAGGAAAAGCAATTTGCCGCCGGCAACGACGAGGCCAACCACACCGACGAGGACTTCCTCAACGCGCTGGAGATCGGCATGCCTCCCACAGGCGGTATCGGCTACGGTATCGACCGTATGTGCATGCTGTTCACCGACTCGCCCGCCATCCGCGACGTTCTCCTGTTCCCTACCATGAAGACGCTGGATAAGTAATCAAATGACGCACCTCGCCACAGTGGCGGGGTGCGTTTTCGTTGTGTGGGAGGATGTGGTGCTCCGACATAGCCGTTTTGCTCAAAAAAACGGGCTGATATTCGTGAAATTCTACAAAATAGCAAGCTTTTTTTGCCGCCCTCTTGTCAAATTCGAAGCAGTGTGCTATAATGTTTCCAATGATATCCAATATCATATTTTTGTTTTTTTAGGAGGATATACCCATGAAAAAACTGATAAGTGTACTCTTGGTCGTAGTGCTGACGATGGCCATGGTGCTGTCCGTATCGGCGGCCGATCCCAAGGTAACCAAGGACGAAGAAACGGGCATTACCTCGCTCCAGCTGCTCAGCTGTGACGAAAAGCCCGGCGGAAGCAATGGATATGAGGTTGACACAGAAAACGCCCAAGAGGGCACAGGATGCCTGTCCTTTGTCGCTGCCAAAGGCGCGGTCCACATCATGCTTCCCGACGACACCATTGACGGTACCGGCTATGACACACTGGAATTTGATCTATACGTATCCGACGTTGCCCTGTTCGACCTCTTCGGCGGCCAGGGTATGAACTCGGGCTTCGAGATCACCTCCTCGGGCAACTGCGACAACCAGGAGATCTCCTGGAAGCTTGCCGAGATCAAGGAGCATCACCAGGGTGAAGAGCTGGTCGTGGGCTGGAACCACATCATCCTGCCTCTGAATACTGCTGTGGAAAGAGAAGCGGGCGGTAACGATCCCTCTATCAACGGCCCCTTTGATATTTCCAAGATCAACTATCTGCGTTTCTTCATGGTCAATGAGCCAGAGGACCACGATATCACCGTCAAGCTGGATAACATCTGCCTGACCGACCGAATTGCCGCCAGGGAGGCCGCCGAGAAGGAAGCCGCTGCCAAGAAGACGGCGGATAAGTTCATCGAGGATGTAGAGGAGTTGCCTGAAATCACAGCGGATAACTATGAGTCCCTTAAGACCAAGCTGGCGAGCCTCAGAAGCCGCTACAACAAAATGAAGGAGGATTCCAAAAAGTACATCTCCGAGGACATCGTAAGCAAACTGGAACAGGCAGAGGCCGCGTACGAGGCGTTTGTCGCCAATCCTCCGTCAGAGGATGAAGGACAAGAGGAGCCCAAGAGCGGCTGTGGCGCAACGATCGCTCTGGGCGGCATCGCCATGCTGGCCTTGGCAGGTGCTGTGGTACTGAGAAAGAAGGAGGATTGAGTCATGTCTGTGGGTTGTGCATCTCTTTTGAGCATCGGCGCGTCGTCGCTTGTGGCGTTGGCTATCGCCGTTAGTGCGGCGCTGATGAGAAAGTAAAAGAATAGAAAAAACAGAAGAGAGAGTAACACGGAAGTGAAAATCCGTGAAACTCTCTCTTTCTACTTTCTATGAGTGATATTCTTTGCTGTATTGATGGAAGCGACCAGCATCGCTCTTAATGATTTGCACTTTGATTCAAGGGAACTATACTGTTCTTCGCGAATATGAAGCGGCGCACGGCGCCACGAAGCACTCGCTGCGCTCGTATGAAGCGAAGCGCGATGTTACCTCTCCGTGAGCCGAAGGCTCGCTTCACAGGGCGAAGCCCTGCTTCATTTTTCATGCGCGTTAGCGCGCTTCATTTCCAAACAAAAGAGCACTGCTCTCGCAGTGCTCTTTTGTTTGGAGCTGATGGCCGGACTCGAACCGGCGACCTGCTGATTACGAATCAGCTGCTCTACCAACTGAGCCACACCAGCGTGAGCGTTTGCTCAACGGATGCTATTATAACACAACCTTTTTCAAATTGCAAGCCTTTTTTTCGCAAAAATGAAGTTTTTTATAAAAAAGTTGCCGGCGCGTCTTCTTTCCGAGCAGAACGCTTGATTTTTTGTGTGCTTTATGATATACTGACTATGATTATATACACACGAGAAGGGAATACGATATGAACCTTTGTGATATTCGCGAGATCAAGCAGATTATGAATATGTTTCGCCTCAATTTCCGCAAGGAGCTGGGCCAGAACTTTCTGACTGACCGGGGGGTGGTTGAGGACATCGCCGATGGGTGCTGCGATGACCGGCACTCTACTATTCTTGAGATTGGTCCCGGCATTGGCACCTTGTCCTGGGCACTGGCCGAGCGCTTTGATAAGGTCGTAGCGCTTGAGATCGACAAGGGCCTCATTCCCGTTTTGTCCTTTACCATGGGCGAGTACCGTAATTTTTCGGTGGTCAACGAGGACGTCATGAAGGCCGATCTTGCAGCACTGCTTGCCGAGGATTTTGCCAAGGGACGGGTGTCCGTCTGCGCCAATCTCCCCTATTATATCACCACACCCATCCTGATGAAGCTGCTCGAGAGCGGTCTTCCCTTTGATACTATCACCATTATGATCCAGTCCGAGGTGGCAGACCGCCTGTGCGCTCGCGCGGGCAAGTCGGAGTACGGCGCCATTACGGCGGTGCTGGCCTATTATGGCGAGGCCGAGGCGCTGTTTGAGGTGCCTGCCGATCGCTTTGTTCCCGCACCCAAGGTCGATTCGACCGTCGTGCGTATTCGCCTCTACAAGCAGCGCCCCTATCACCCCAAGGATGAAGCGCTGATGTTCCGCACCATCAAGGCGGCCTTCGAGCAGCGCCGCAAGACGCTGTCCAACGCGCTGTCTGCCGCGTTTGGATCGCTGACCAAGGAACAGCTGACCGACATCATCGTCGCCTGCGGTCACCGTGCCGATATTCGCGGTGAGAAGCTGAGCATTGCCGATTTCGTGGCGCTGTCGGACGCGCTGTACGACGCGATGCAGGGGCAATAAAATGACACAAAATAAACGAAAAGGAGGACGGGTATGAAGCTGATACACATGGCTGATTTGCATCTGGACGCCAAGATGGAAACAGGGCTGACTGCCGCACGGGCCAGAGAGCGCCGCGCCGAGCTGCTGACCACCTTTTGCCGCGCCATTGATGCAGGCAAAGAGCAGGGTGCTGTCGCGGTTTTGCTCGCGGGCGATCTGTTTGACACGGACCGGGTCAGTGAGAGCACAAGACGAAGCGTGGGCGACGTCATCTGTGAGCATCCGTCCTTGCACTTTTTCTACGTAGCGGGCAACCATGACGCCTCGGTCGCTCCGCTGTTCCCGGGCGACGTCCCACCGGCAAACTGGACCGCCTTCGGAGGCGAGGGGTGGGGAAGTGTCGTGATGGACGGCATCCGTATCAGCGCGACGCCGGATATCGACCGCCCCGGCATTTACGACGAGCTTCCCATCGCCGCCCCCGGCGAATTCCATATCGTGATGCTGCACGGACAGATCGTCCGTACAGGAGCGGGCGGGGGCGAACGCATCCCCCTGCGCCTCCTTCAAAACCGCGGTATTGATTACCTGGCGCTGGGACATGAGCACGCGCATCGCTGTGAGTCGCTTGACGCCCGCGGGCAGTGGGCGTACGCCGGCTGTCCGGAGGGACGCGGCTTTGACGAGTGCGGACAGAAGGGATATATCCTGCTGGATACCGACGCCCCCCTCGACGCGCGGGTGACGTTCTGTCCCGTTGCCAAGCGCACACTTCACCTCGTGGAGGTGGACGTCAGCATTTGTGAGACGGCGGGAGAAATCAAGGCTTGCATACAGGAGGCGGTGGAAGGGATTGCCTCTGAGGACATGGTCAAGGTCGTATTGACGGGCGGCATCTCTCCTGACTTGATCCTTGACACGGTATATTTGAGTAAACTGTTGAGTGAACGGTTCTATTTCTCACGCCTTTCGGACGAGACTCGACTTGCCATTCGCCCCGAGGACTATGCGACCGACGTGTCGCTCAAGGGCGAGTTTATTCGAACGGTCATGGCCTCGCGCCTGTCCGAGGAGCAAAAGCAAAGGACCATTCTTTGCGGCCTGCGGGCGTTGCGCGGCGAGGAGGTGGACGTATGAGGATCATCGGCTTGCACGTGCAAAATTTCGGTGGGCTGTGTGACCACACCGAGACGTTTGAGGAAGGGTTGAACCTTCGTCTTCATCCCAACGGCTGGGGCAAGAGCACCCTGGCAGTGTTTATCAAGGCCATGCTGTACGGCTTGCCCGCCACGACCAAGCGGTCGCTGATCGAAAACGAGCGCAAGCGCTATTCTCCTTGGAATGGCGGCGCCTATGGCGGCAGTCTGGATATTGAGGTCGGGGGTGAGGCGTATCGCATCGAGCGATTTTTCGGTGCCAAGGAGGCGGAGGACAGGTTGAATGTCCTGTCGCTTCGCACGGGTGCCGAGGCAGATACGGAATGGGCAAGCAACCCCGGCGAGGGGCTGTTTGGGGTGGATGCGGCGGCCTACGAGCGGTCGACCTACCTGTCCCAACGTCCGGACGATATGACCCGGGACGGTACCGTCAGCATACACACCAAGCTCAACCGCCTGGTGGACGCGACGGACGACCTGGCCAACTATGACCGCGCGATGGAGCTGCTGGAAAAGCGGCGACGCGAATTGCATCATCTGACGGGCGGCGGCGGTGAGATCGCCGCGGCGACGGCGCGTCACGCGGCATTGACGCGGGAGATCGAGCGGTGCTATGCACAGCGGACGGTATTGTCTGCTTGCCGCAACCGCATCAATGACCTAAAGGAAAATATGGTCGGAGCACGGGCCGAGACCGAACAGATACAGCAAGAGCTCTCATCCGAGTTGAAACGGAGAGAGGGACGTGCGATCGGTGCGCGAATGGCGGCGCTGGAGGCGGAGGAGGCAGAGTTGAACACCTTCCTTGCCAACTGTCGCGAGGTGCTGGGTGGACAAGAGCCGACCGAGCAGCTGATCGAAACGGTAACCGGAGCAGCTGCGACCTGCGAGGAGGCCAAACGGCGGCTTGATCGGGCCCACCCGGATGAAGAGGAGTTGGCCGAGATAGAGACCTTGTCCGGTCGATTTGACAGAGGATTACCCACCGAGGAGCAGCTGGAGGCGCTACGCCATGCGGCAAAGGAGTATAACCGCGCATCTGTGCTGGCGATGGATCTTGAGGATGAGCATGTTTCCGTGGAACCTATAGATCCGGAGGAACAGTTTCTGCAAGCTCGGGCTCACTTGCAGTCCTTACGTGACCAGCGGCAAGCACTGGCGCAAAGCGAGACGCAGGGAAAGACCCGAAGGATCGATCCCATCTCTGCGGTGATGCTTGCCTTGTCGGTGGTCTTCATCATTGTTGCGTTGTGGGTCCCCCTCTTGTGGATCGTCAGTGCTGTTTGTTTAGCTGTCGCTTTGATCTTTGCCGCCCTTCACGCCAAACGGCACGTAAAGGCCGCGGTGTTGGCGCAAGAAGGCAGACAAAAGATCACGCAACTGGACGGCGACATCAAGCAGGCCGAGCTGCGCCTGCAGGCGGCCGAGAGCGCCTTGCGCTTTGCGGGGCTTTGGCGAGCGACGTTTGTCCACGAGCCCTGCCCCGGTGCGACCGAGGCAGCCTTGTGCATTGAACGTTTGGCCGCGCAGGGAGAGCGCCTTGTGACATTGCTCGAAAAGAAAAAGCAAATAGAATCGGCTCATTGTGAGTGCCGCCGTTCGCTGGACGAGGCGCAGGCACATCTTTCGGGGCTGATGAAACATATGAAGGGCGCACCCGAGGACGCGACGCTCCTTGTGCGCTGGCTGACCGAGCTTTCCGGCCGCTACCGCGAGGCACTTGTGCGCAGCGAGCGCAAGCAGGCCGAGATCGCGGCTCTGCGGGCGCAGTACGGCACACAGGGCGAGCCTGTGGTACAGGCGGAGGATGGTCACGTCGACGTGGCGGCGTTGGAGGCAAGACAAAAAGAGCTTGCCGGGGCACTTGCCGCGTGGTCCGAGGCACTGGCGCGTGAGGAGCAGACCGAAGCCCGCTTGACCTCGGAAACGGAGGAGCTGGACGAGCTGGAGAGTGAGCTTGAGAGCCTGTCTTGTCAGATCGAGCGGCAAAACCAGCAGCTCATGTCCATTCAATCGGCCGAAAAGTATCTGAAATTGGCGCGCGAGCAGCTGTCCGGTCGCTATTTGAACGCGATGCAACAGGGCTTCGGCCGATATATGAAGGCTCTGACGGGCGAGGATGCCCCCGTGTTTACCATGGATGCCCAATTCCGCGTCAAGCTACGGGCGGCGGGTGTCGGACGGGACAGCGACGCCTTCAATACAGGGCTACGAGATCTGATCTCGCTTTGCGAGCGCCTGTCTTTGGTCGATGCGATGTTTGAGGGCGAGCGTCCCTTCCTCATTTTGGACGACCCCTTTACCAATCTGGATGACGCGACGATGGCGCGTGCCGCTGACCTTTTGGAGGCGGTGGCCGAGCGCTATCAGGTGCTGTATCTGACCTGCAACAGCAGTAGAAGCCTGCAGGATCTTGAAACGAAGGAAGAGTAAAATACATGAAATTACAACTGGTAGCAACCTGCCTGTTTGGACTGGAGCGCTTGCTTGGCGAGGAGATCGACGCGCTGGGACTTAAGCGGGTCGAGACGATGGACGGGCGCGTGATCTTTGAGGGCGAGGAGGGGGACATTCCCCGCGCCAACATCGCGCTTCGTTGCGCCGAGCGGGTGTTCGTGCTCATGGGGCGCTTTCACGCCGAGACGTTTGACCAGCTCTACGAGGGCACACGCGCCCTTGCCTGGGACACGTGGATCGGCAAGACGGATGCGTTTCCCATCAGCGGACACAGCATCAAAAGCAGACTGACCTCCATCCCTGCCTGCCAGAAGATCGTCAATCGCGCCGTGGTCGACGCGCTGTCGGCTCAATACGGCATCACCTGGTTCGAGCAGAACAGCGGCGTGACCTATTCGGTCGAGTTCTTTTTGCTTAAGGACGAAGCGATGCTGCTCATCGATACCTCGGGAATGGCTTTGCACAAGCGCGGCTACCGCCCTCATGCGGGTGTCGCGCCCTTGCGGGAAACACTGGCGGCGGCGATTGCGCTTACCGCCCGCCCCCGCCCGGACGTGCTGTTCTGGGATCCTTTTTGCGGATCGGGCACCATCGCCATCGAGACGGCCATGATCCTGCAAAACCGGGCGCCGGGACTCAACCGCACCTTCGCGGGGGAGCAGTTTGACCGACTGCCCGCCCCTCTGTGGGAGAGTGCTCGCGAAGCCGCCCGTGCCGCCATCAGAACGGACAACGGGTGCGAGGTCTGGGCGTCGGACATCGACGAGGATATGACGGATATGACCTACGATTGCGCCGTGCGAGCGGGCGTCGAGGATGTGATGAATATTTTTGCGGCCGACGCGCGGACGATCGAAAAGCCCGATCGCCGTGGCACCATCCTGTGCAATCCCCCTTACGGTGAGCGGCTGATGACCGAGGCGGAGGCGGCGGAGTTGTATCGGGCGATGGGACGGCGGTTTGCCACCTTTGAGCCCTGGCAGATCTACGTGCTGACCTCCTGCGAGAGCTTCGAGCGGCTGTACGGCCGAAGAGCGGATAAGACGCGCAAGCTGTACAACGGTATGCTGCCTTGCTATCTGTATCAATTTTTCAAGCCTGTCGGCGTGGGGCAGACAAGGTTCGATGCGCGTGGCCCCAAAAAAGATAAAAAATGGAGATAAAGGAGAACGCTTATGAATGCAAAAAAACTCGGCTTTGGCCTGATGCGCCTGCCATTGACCGATCCCAACGACCAAAAAAGCATCGACATAGAGCAGACCAAGCAAATGGTCGATACCTTCATTGAAAAGGGCTTTACTTATTTTGATACCGCCTGGATGTATTGCGGACACGAGAGTGAGAACGCAACGCGCGTGGCGCTGGTCGAGCGGCACCCTCGCGACTCCTTTACCCTGGCGACCAAGCTGCATGCCGCGTACATCAAGAACGAGGACGACCGCGACCGCATCTTCAACGAGCAGCTTGCCAAGACGGGCGCAGGATATTTCGACTACTATCTGCTTCACGATCTGCGCGTGTCGCACTACCAGATCTACAAGGATCTGCACTGCTTCGAGTGGTTGCGCGAGAAGAAGGCAAGGGGCCTTGTCAAGCACATGGGCTTTTCCTTCCACGACACGGCCGAGGTGCTGGATCAGATCCTGACCGAGCAGCCCGATATGGAGTTCGTGCAGCTGCAGATCAACTATCTGGACTGGGAGAGTGAGAGCGTGCAATCGCGCAAGTGCTACGAGGTCGCGCGCAAGCACAAGGTTCCGATCATTGTCATGGAGCCGGTCAAGGGCGGCACGCTT
Source organism: Oscillospiraceae bacterium (assembly GCA_015064395.1). Taxonomy (GTDB): domain Bacteria; phylum Bacillota; class Clostridia; order Oscillospirales; family CAG-272; genus SIG644. Next base: position 70,028 of record SVSH01000006.1, on the reverse strand, counting down.
GCCAACGTCCCTCCTGCCGTGCAGGGACTGTTCCGTTCGACCAATCCCGATATGTCGGTGCCGTCCTGGGCGATCCGCTTTGCGGCGGGCTTGCCGGGCGTTATGATGGTACTGTCGGGCATGAGCAATATGGAGCAGCTGCTCGATAACACCTCGTATATGCAGGAGTTTGAGCCGCTGACGCCGGATGAACAGATGCTGGTGCACCGTGCGGCCGAGCTGATCCGTTCCAAGATCGCCATTCCTTGCACGGGCTGTGCGTATTGTGTGGACGGGTGCCCCCAGAACCTCGCCATCCCGCAGTATTTTGCTTTGTACAATACGGCCAAGGTGTCGGAGGGGGACGAGTCCGTCAAGGATGCCTATGCGCGCTTGACGGAAACCTTTGGACGCGCCGGAGAGTGCATCGGATGTGCGCAGTGCGAGGGGGTATGTCCTCAGCAGTTGCCCATTGTGGAGCATCTCAAAGCGGTGGCGGAGCAGTTTGAGGGATAAATGATCTCCTCAAAGCATCTCTGGATAAACAAAATTTTTTGAACAATTTCCGAAAAACAGGGAACATTTTTGCATTTTTTACGTCTTTTATAGTAGCTACTTCCAAAATACAAAAAGAAAGAGGGATGACTATGAAAAAGATTGCGGTATTTATTTTGGCCTTGCTGTGTGCCGTGGCGCTTGTGGGTTGTTCTCCGGCCTACACGAAGGGAAGTGTCCTTTTGAAGAAGGGTACAGTCGCGCGCATTTCGGTCTCTTCTTTGCCGGAAGGTTACGATTATTCCTATACCGGGCAAGATGCCCAAGCCATTGTGAATTATCTTTCGAATTTAGAGTTGCTTTCTGATTTTGAAGAAAACCCGGATGAATATGGTGGTATGACGTGGGTAATTGCTCTTGAATACGAGGATGGGAGCAAGGAAACGATTTATCATTTCGGCAATATGTTTATTCGAAACAGCGGCGGTTCGTGGTGTAGAATGACGTATGAGCAAGCCAGTGCTTTTGACCGATTGCTGGATGAATTGAACGGACACTAAAAGAATGGATATGCAACCCGGAGCGTTTGGCTTCGGGTTGTTTTTCGTTGAATTTTCAACTGTCTGCGTAGCCGGACGCTCACACGGTGCTTTGCACGCGCTCGCTGTGCGGTTTTTGATGTTCATTCTTTCTCGTTGGCCAAGAAGTAGCATAGGCAGTTCCGCCGCGCGTTGTGCGGCGGACGAAGGGAAGAAAGCTGAATTTCAAGTAACTACTTCTACGGACGCGCATACTGCTTCGCGCCGCGCTGTACCGGCAGGGGGTGTTCATTCTTTGCCGCGCGGCAAAGAACGAACCAAGAAAGCGCGCCAAAGGCTGCCGCCTTTGGAAACCGCTCCTTTGCCGCTCTGCAAGGAGAAAGACGAGAGATCACATAAACGCTCCCTGTGCTGTGCCTCAACTCAAGCCAACACGAGCGGCAGGCGGAGGAAACAAGAAATTTTGCTACAACAAACCCATCTTGGGCGTGCGCTCATGCGCCCAAGATGGAGGAGGCTTGCGAAAGCAAAAGCCCCGGCGGCTCTCCAAAAGCCGTCGGGCGGCGGGGTTCCAAGGGGCATTAAGCCCCTTGGTTCCTTTTCTTTCGCCATTTCTTTGTGGAACGACAAAGAAATGGCACCTACGCCGGTACAGCGCAGCGCGCAGCTCGACGGAGTCGAGGTGGGCTGTATGCGCGTGGAAAGGAGAAGCCGTTTGAACATTCGTTCCTCATATCCAAAAATAAATTCCATCTCCCCTTGTAATATTCCCCCACCTATGATAAAATAATAAGAAAGTAACCATGAAGGCGAGGGCTATTTATGTTATCTACCGTATATTCTGCAGGACTGTTTGGCATCGACGGCTTTGTCGTGACCGTCGAGGTCGACGCGCGTCCCAATCTCCCTTGCTTTGAACTCGTGGGACTGCCCGATATGGCGGTCAAGGAGGCCAAGGAGCGGGTACGCACCGCTTGCGAAAACAGCGGATTGCGCTTTCCCGAGACATCGCTGATGGTCAATCTCGCCCCCGCCGATCGCCGCAAGGAGGGCTCGGGCTTTGACCTGGCCATCCTGACGGGCATTTTGCACGCCGTCGGTGCCATCCACCGTGACACCAAGCTGGACGACAGCTGTTTTATCGGAGAGCTTTCTCTGTCGGGCAAGCTTCGTGGTGTGAGAGGCGTGCTTTGTATGTGCGCCGCCGCCCGTGACGCAGGATTTCGCAAGATCTACGTGCCTCTGGAAAACGCCGCCGAAGCGGCCGCCGTGCGAGGCGTTGAGGTGTATGGTGTGGAAAGCATGGCGGCTCTGCTCGATCATTTGAGCGGACGCAAGCCCCTCTCTCCCATGCCCGCCAATGAGACCGTCATTGACAACGAGATGTATGCCGGTCTGGACTTCGCCGACGTGCGGGGACAGGCCATGGCCAAGCGGGCCCTTGAGATCGCCGCGGCAGGCGGGCACAACGTGCTGCTCATCGGCCCTCCCGGCACGGGTAAATCCATGCTGGCGAAAAGACTGCCCTCGATTCTGCCGCCTCTGACCTTTGAGGAGGCACTGGTGACGACCAAAATTCATTCCGTCTCGGGTATTTTGCCTGATGGACATTCGCTCGTCATGCGCCGCCCCTTCCGGTCTCCCCACCATACCATGAGTGCGGTCAGCCTGGTGGGCGGGGGCGCCAATCCTGCGCCCGGCGAGATCTCGCTGGCACACAACGGCGTCCTGTTTTTGGACGAGCTTCCCGAATTCCCCAAGCAGGTGACGGACGCGTTGCGTCAGCCCCTGGAGGACCTGCAGGTGACCATCACTCGTGCCTCGGGACGGGTGACCTTTCCCAGTGCGTTTATGCTGGTGGCGGCCATGAACCCCTGCCGTTGCGGCTATTTTGGACACCCCACCCGCAAGTGCACCTGCCGCGCAGGTGACGTGTCCCGCTATCTGTCGGGCGTCAGCGGCCCTATGCTGGACCGTATGGATATTCAGATCGAGCTCCCCTCGCTCAGCTTTGACGAGATCTCGACCCAAGACCCCCATGCCGAGTCGTCCGCGACTATCCGTCAGCGGGTCATAGGGGCGCGTGCCTTTGCCAAGGCGCGCATGGAGGCGGACGGCGCGATGCCCCGATGCAACGCCCAGCTCGATCCCGCCGGCATTCACCGCTATTGCCGCACGACCGAGGGCGCGATGGCTTTGCTCAAGCAGGCTTACGAGCGCCTGGGGCTCAGCGCCCGCGGCCATGACCGTGTGTTGCGGGTGGCGCGTACCATCGCCGACCTGGATGCCTCGGAGGTCATTCGCGAGGAGCACATCGCTCAGGCAGTACAGCTGCGCAGCCTGGACCGAAAATATTGGCATTGATCCACCCTAATACATAATCTGCAAGCAGAGGAGGGTAGGGCATGCTGTTTTCGTCGCTGGAATTTTTATACTTGTATCTTCCGGTGACGCTACTGCTCTATTTTATCACTCCACTTCGCTATCGCAATCTTGTCCTGCTCCTTGTCAGCCTTGTGTTTTATGGCTGGAGTGAGCCCGTCTATCTTTTTTTGATGGTGCTTACCATCCTTGTTGACTACGCGGCGGGTCTCCTGATTCAAAAGGCCCGGACACCGCGCGCACGCCGGGGGTGGCTGATCGCCGCGATCGTTCTCAATCTCGGCCTTTTGGGCTTTTTCAAATACAGCGGATGGATGTTGGACACCTTGCGCCTTATCCCCGCACTCGCCTTCTTACCAAGGCTGTCTGTCGCCCTGCCCATCGGTATTTCCTTCTACACCTTTCAGGCGCTGTCCTACGTGATCGACGTCTACCGTGGCCAGGTGTGTGCTCAACGCGACCCCATTGCCTTTGGCACCTACGTGACGCTGTTTCCCCAGCTGATCGCAGGCCCGATTGTGCGATACAGCGACGTGGACGCGCAGCTGACGGGGCGGTCTCATTCCGTTCTGATGGCGGCGAGCGGCGCGCGGACGTTTATCTGCGGCCTTTGCAAAAAGGTACTCCTGGCCAATCCGGCGGGCGAGCTGTTTGCCCTTGTGCGCGATCTGCCCACCGAGCGGCAGACGACGGTCGGGGCGTGGTTTGGTATTGTTTGCTTCACCATACAGATCTATTTTGACTTTTCCGGTTATAGTGATATGGCCATTGGCCTTGGGCGCATCCTGGGCTTTCGCTTTCCCGAGAATTTTTACTATCCCATGACGGCTCGATCGGTCTCGGAATTTTGGCGGCGGTGGCATATCACGCTGTCGACCTGGTTTCGGGAATACGTGTATATTCCCTTGGGCGGCAACCGGCGTTCAAAGGGGCGCACCTATCTCAACCTGCTCGCCGTCTGGGCGCTGACGGGGCTTTGGCACGGTGCCAGCTGGAATTTTGTCTTGTGGGGGCTGTATTTCTTTTTGCTTTTGTCCATGGAACGTCTGTTTCTCGGACGCCTTTTGGAGCGGCTTCCTACCGCGGTCGGGCACGCCTGGACGCTCCTTTGCGTGGTGTTCAGCTTTTATATTTTCGTGTTTGATGCCTCCTTGCCAACGCTGTCTCTCTCGGCGGCGCGGGCCTATCTTGCCGTCCTGCTCGGCCGGCGAGGCGCGGGGCTGTTTGGCGGTGACGTGGGGTATGAGATCCTTCGAAATCTCCCGCTGCTGTCTCTGTGTGTCCTGGGCATGACGCCCCTTCCCAAGCGGCTGTTCTGGCGGCTGTATGAGAAGACGCGCGCGATGGATTGGGTCACGCTTGCCCTTTGCGTGGCAGGACTTCTCTTGTCTACCGCTTATTTGGTTGACTCGTCGTATAATCCCTTTTTATATTTTCGTTTTTGAGTGAAAGGAACGCTGTAATGACTGATTTGTTGTGTAAGCTTTTCGTGAAAAACGCGCAGGACGTGAAAAATCCCGTGGTGCGCAGTGCCTACGGGACGCTGTCCTCAATTGTGGGCATTGTCTTAAATCTATTGCTGTTCGTTGGGAAATTTCTGATCGGAACGATCAGCGGCTCCATCTCTATCCGGGCCGATGCGATCAACAACTTAACCGACGCCGCCTCGCAGATCGTGTCGCTCATCAGCTTCCGCATCGCGGCCAAGCCGGCCGACCGCGACCATCCCTTTGGCCATGCCCGCATTGAGTACGTGGCGTCCATGATCGTGTCTATGCTGATTTTGATCATTGGCTATCAGCTCATGCGGGATTCCATCGAAAAGCTGCTTCACCCCGAAGCGATCGTGTTCCGTTGGGTGACGGTGGTTGTACTGGCTATTTCCATTCTTGTCAAGCTGTGGCTCGGGCTGTTCAATCGCCGCATCGGCAAGAAGATCGACTCGGAGGTGCTCCGTGCGACCATGACGGACAGCCTGTCCGACGCCGGCGCTACCCTTGCGGTCCTCGTCTCTACCCTTGTTTTCCATTGGAGCGGCTTTGATCCCGACGCCTATATGGGTATTGTCGTAGCGCTTCTGATCCTGATCGCGGGCATCCGCATTTTGAATGACACCAAAAATTCCATCCTCGGCGGCGCTCCCGAGCCCGAGACGGTTGAGACCATCGTTCGCATCATCGAATCCTACCCCGAGGCGCTGGGCATCCACGATATGACGGTGCACAGCTACGGCCCCGGTACGACCATGGCCTCCATTCACGTCGAGGTGGACGGCGCGGCCAACGTCTTTGACACCCACGACGCCATCGACCGTATGGAAAAGCAGCTGTACACCGACGCAGGCATCCACGCGACCATCCACTTGGATCCCATCGAAACGCGCGATCCCGTGGTCACTGAGCTGCGGGAGCGCGTGAGGGATATTCTCAAGGATATGGACGAACGGCTACATATGCACGATTTCCGCATGGTACCCGGCTCGACCCATTCCAACCTGATCTTTGACGTGGTCGTCCCCTTTGAAATGAAGATCGACCAGGCCGAATTGAAGCGACAGATCGACGACCGCGTCCGGGAGATCGACCCTGCCTTCTGCACGGTGATCACCTTTGACCGGGAGTGAAATAGAAAAAGCAACGCTTTCTTATGGAAGCGTTGCTTTTTTCCAAGGGTATTTGACAAAGCATGTAAATATTAAATTTTAGGTTGACAATATCCTAAAATATGTGTATAATAATAGTGTGACTTGAATAAGGAGGAGGAAAAATGAATATTAACACCAAGCAGATTGTTTCGATCTCCGAGGCTAACCAGAACTTTTCTCGTGTGGCCAGAATGACCGATAAGCACGGAGAGCTTTATATTTTCAAGAACAACAAACCGAAATACAAACTGGTGGATATTGATAAGGATACCACGATAGAAATGACTGACGATGAAAAGATCGACTTTGTGGCGGCTCGTATTCTGAAGCTTTACCGTCCGGCCTTTGAGGAGCTTGCGAAATGATTAAATTTAGCGAAGAAAAAGTACTTTTGTTGCACAAGTTGATTACCGAGGAAACGGGGGGCGATCCGAGCGTGCGCGATATTGCGCTGCTTAATAGCGCACTGGAATCTGCCTTCGCTACCTTTGATGGCCGGGAGCTTTATCCCACCAAGCAAGAAAAGGGCGCGCGCCTTGGCTTTGCCCTGATCTCAAACCACGCTTTTGTGGACGGGAACAAACGGATCGGAATGTATGTTCTGCTCACCTTTCTTGAAACAAACGGGATCAAGCTTCGTCCTACAAACGAGGAGGTTGCCCGCGTCGGTCTTGCCGTTGCGGCGGGAGAGATGAAGTATCAGGAGTTGCTCGAATGGATTTTGGAGAATCAAGCATAGTTTGAGTGAGGGATATGTTGATGGAGTATCAAGAGTTTGTTGATGGCATTAACAGTGGTGTGATTCAAAAAGCCACTTTTTCTGTAACCGGCTATGCCCATTACAGAAACTGCAGGGTTGAATCAGAGATTATGACCAATCCGAGCGGGGCATATATTGGGAAAATTATTTCCTTTCGTCTGACACCGGATGGTTCCGAAATAAGAGGTTTTGTGGATGACATTGACGAGAAAGCCAAGCTTTTTTATATCAAAGGCAAGGGAAGCTTTACGCTAAAACAGATGTGGAGTCGCATCACGATAAACTCTATTGAATAGTTGACGTATATGTAACTGCATTCATATATGGTTGTCCCTTGTATAGCTCACGCGCGGTGTGCTATATCAGGGACAACTTTTTATGATTACGGACCGTCGAGGACGCCGGTCCCTACAAATTTAGGGTTGTGTCGGTAGGGGAGGGGCTTGCTCCTCCCGTTTTACGATGCCAGATCCCCCATCTGTGCCAGCATATTCTCGACGAAGATGCCATAGCCCACGGCGGGGTTGTTGATGAGCACGTGGGTCACGGCGCCCACGAGCTTGCCGTCCTGCAGGATGGGGGAACCGGACATGCCCTGCACGATGCCGCCCGTCTCCTCCAGGAGTGTGGGGTCGGTGATCTGGACGGTGAAGCATTTGGAGCCCCTAGCGTCGCGGTCAATAGCGGAGATGCGAATGTCGTAGCTTTTGCGCTCGTTGGAGGAAAGCGTGCAGAGGACTTGGGCAGGGCCTTCCTTGAGGTCCTGGCGGGTGGCGATGGGATAGGCGTCGCGGGGGAGACCCTCGGGGAGGGAGCGGTACAGCCCGTATACGCCGCAGGCGGTGTTACCCAGCAGCGTGCCGCACTTGCCCGTGCCGAAATAGCCGCGCAGCTCGCCCGGCGTACCGGCCACGCCCCGATTGACGCCGCTGATGGTCACCTCGCTGACGTTGCCTCGGTGCAAGGGCATCAGCTCGCCCGTGTCCACGTCGCAGATGCCGTGGCCAAGACCGGCAAATGCTCCGTTGCCCGGCACGAAAAAGGTGACGGTGCCAATGCCGGCGCCGCTGTCACGGACGTAAAGGCCTGTTTTAAAGCCGCCCTGGCCGTCGGGCAGGGGAGTGAGCGTGGTGGTTGCCTCTTTGCCGCCGCGGGTGTAGCGGATGGTCAGGGCGTTGCCCCCGGAGGCGGTGATCTTGGCCGTCAGATCCTCGGCCGAGGTGATGGGCTGATCGCCCACGTGGGTCAGAACGTCCTTGATCTTCAGCCCCGCCTGCCGCGCGGGATTGTGGCTGTCGCCATTGATCTCTATGTCACAAAATCCCACGATCAGAACGCCGTCTGTCGTGAATTTGACCCCGAAGGGAATGCCGCCCGGGATGAGCTCGGTGCGGGAAAAGTCCCCGGGGGATTGCTGATTGCCGGGATGCTCCTTGGCGCTGACGGAGGGGATCAGCGAGAAGACAAGGCACAGGCAGAGCAACCATGGGGCAAAGGTGGAACGAATGCTTTTTTTCATGGTGGTACTTCCTTTTTTTGATTTGTGTGGGAGGAGGTCGGCTATCCGACTGCAAAACGCGGGGGCGCTTGTGCTCTATCTAATGTGTGCCGTTCTTGCTCGGTGTATGTGTTACAATTATTATTGTTTCCCCCTTTTTTTAGCGGTTTTTGTCGGCCGGAGGGACAAGAGTCTACCTTGCAATATTGACAAGCGTTTTTTCGTGTGATATACTTTTTTTATCCTATATTTTGGAGAGGAAATTGACCGGTATGAACAAAACCGAACAGATAAAAGGGCTTATTTTTGACCTGGACGGAACCATTGCCGACACCATCGCGGCCATCCGGGATGGCATCAACGAGACGATGGTGCACTATGGTTATCCCGAGCGGTCGTACGAGGACGTAAGGCGTGCCATCGGCAACGGCGCGCGCCTGTTGGTCAAGCGTTGTATGCCCGAGGATAAGGCCCAAGACAAAGCCCTTGCGGAGGAGGTTTTTGCCTATTATCACGAGGCGTATGCTCGTACCTATCTGCATACCCGCGAGTGCTACGACGGCATCCCCGAGACGATTGCTATATTGAAAAAAAGAGGCTTTCGCATGGCGGTGCTGTCCAACAAGCAGGACAAATATACCAAGGGACTGATCGAGCAGCTGTTGCCTCCCGATACGATGGCGGTCGTCATGGGACAGACCGCGCTTCCCACCAAGCCTGACCCGACCGTGTCTTGTCTGATCGCGCAAAATTTGGGTCTTGAGCCCCAAGAATGCGCCATGATCGGCGACAGCGAGGTGGATATCCAGACGGCCCAAAACGCAGGTATGCTGGCTATCGGTTGTTCCTGGGGCTATCGGGGAAGAGAGGCATTGATTGACGCAGGGGCTGACATTGTAGTCGATGAAGTGAGGGAGCTCCTGGCACTGTGGAATATGGAATCATAGCAAAAGCGACAAAAAAATCTTCTCAATTTTTTCAAAAATCGTTCTTTTCCTGCTTTATATTATGCGAAAAATGTGATATAATAAACTGTTAAGTATTGTGAAGTCAAAATTTTGATAAAATAAAGAGAGGCAAATCAATGATTAGACAGGATCTGCGCAATATCGCTATCATCGCCCACGTTGACCATGGTAAGACGACCCTTGTTGACGGACTGCTCAAGCAGGGCGGCGCTTACCGCGAGAACCAGGCAACCACCGAGCGCGTCATGGACTCCAATACGCTGGAGCGTGAGCGCGGTATTACCATTCTTGCCAAAAATACGTCTGTCGTGTATAAGGACGTCAAGATCAACATCGTCGATACCCCCGGACACGCGGACTTCGGCGGTGAGGTCGAGCGCATTCTGAAGATGGTCAACGGTGTCCTCCTTTTGGTCGATGCGGCCGAGGGCCCTATGCCCCAGACCCGCTTCGTCCTTCAGCGCGCGCTGGAGCTCAATCACCGTGTCATCGTCTGCATCAACAAGATCGACAAGCCCGACGCACGCCTTGGCGAGGTCGAGGACGAGATCCTGGAGCTTCTCATGGATCTGAACGCCACCGACGAGCAGCTCGACAGCCCCATGCTGTATTGCTCGGGCCGTGCCGGCACGGCAACGACCGATCCTTCGGTCGAGGGCACCGATCTGACGCCTTTGTTCGATACCATTCTCGATTACATTCAAGGTCCCGAGGGTGACCCTGACGGTGACCTGCAGCTGCTCGTTTCCTCCATCGACTACAACGACTACGTCGGTCGTATCGGTATCGGTCGCATTGATCGCGGCTCGCTCAAGGTCGGTCAGGAGGCGATGATCTGCAACTACCACAGCCCCGACGAAAAGCCCCGCCGTTCCAAGATCGTGTCGCTCTATCAGATTGACGGTCTGGGACGCAGCCCTGTGGAAACGGCACAGATGGGTGACATCGTCTGCTTCTCGGGCGCGGAAAATATTACCATTGGTGATACCATCACCTCGCCCCTCAATCCCGAACCGCTGGAGTTTGTCAAAGTCAGCGAGCCTACGATGGAGATGACCTTCTCGGTCAACGACAGCCCCTTGGCGGGCAAGGAGGGTAAGTTTGTCACCTCCCGTCAGTTGCGCGAGAGACTGTATCGCGAGCTGCTCAAGGACGTTTCGTTGCGTGTGAGCGACGGCGACACAACGGACGAGTTCCGTGTGGCGGGCAGAGGTGAAATGCACCTGTCCATTCTGATTGAAAATATGCGCCGCGAGGGCTTTGAGCTGACCTGCTCCAACCCCCGTGTGCTGTACAAGGATATTGACGGCGTCAAGTGCGAGCCGATGGAGCGCGTGACCATCGACGTTCCCATGGAATACGTCGGCGCGGTGGTGGAAAAGCTGAGCCAGCGCAAGGGTGATCTGATCGAAATGACCCCCGTGGGCAACCGTACCCGCGTGGAGTATATCATTCCTTCCCGTTGCCTGTTTGGCTACCGTTCCGAATTTTTGACTGCCACCCACGGCGAGGGCGTTATGAACTCTATTTACGACAGCTATCAGCCTTGGCGTGGTGAGATCTCGATGCGCCTGACGGGTTGCCTTGTGGCGAGTGAGGCGGGAGAGACAACTCGCTACGGTCTGTTTAATACGCAGGAGCGTGGCAGAATGTTCATCGGTCCCCAGACGCAGGTCTACGAGGGTATGATCGTCGGTGAGAATCCCAAGAACGACGACATCGCCGTCAACCCCTGCAAGACCAAGCAGCTCACCGCCATTCGTTCTGCGGGTGCGGATGAAAAGCTGCTCCTGACCCCGCCTGTGATCTTCTCCCTGGAGGAGGCGATCGAGTTTATCAAGGACGATGAGCTCATCGAGGTCACGCCCAAGAACATTCGTTTGCGCAAGAAGATTTTGAATACGGAGTTGCGTATGAAGGAAATGATGAGAATCCGTCGTGCGTTGCAGGCGAATAAGTGAGGAATATATGCGAGGGAAGCTTCAAGGGAGCTTCCCTTGATTTTTAGCGTTCTTTTCTTTGCCCGCCACACAACGCGCGGCGGGGGAGTTATGCCCTTTCTTTGTCGCTGAACAAAGAAAGGGCGAAAGAAAATCAGCCAAGGGGTCTAATACCCCTTGGGATCCCACCGCCCGACGGCTTTTCGAGAGCCGCCGGGGCTTTTTGTCTCGTCAAGCCTCCTCCATCTTGGGAGCATAAGCGCACGCCCAAGATGGGTTTGACTTGGTAAAAGCTTTTGCTTTCCTCACCTGCCGCTCGTGCTGTCTTAAGTTAAGGCACAGCATTAAAAGCGTTTATGTGATCTCTCTTCTTCCTCTTTGCAGAGCGGCAAAGGAGCAGTTTCCAAAGGCGGCAGCCTTTGGTTCCTTTTCTTTTGCCATTTCTTTGTGGAATGACAAAGAAATGGCATCCATGCCTGTGCAGCGCACGCGCGCAGCTGTGTGCGCGTCTGTAGGAAAAGTTGTTTGAAATTCAGTTTTCTTTCCTTTGCCCGCCGCACAACGCGCGGCGGGAGAGCCTATGCTACTTCTTGGCATTCCCCAAGAAGTAGCCAAGAAGGGAACCAAGGGGATACCCCTTGGGACCCCACCGCCCGACGGCTTTTCGAGAGCCGCCGGGGCTTTTTGTCTCGTCAAGCCTCCTCCATCTTGGGCGCATGAGCGCACGCCCAAGATGGGTTTACCTTGGCAAAAGCCCATGCTTTCCCCGCCTGCCGCTCGTGGTAGCAAAACTTGAAGCACTATACAAAAGATTTTTATGTCTATCTCTTGATCATCTTTGTAGAGTGGCACGGAAAGGGAGTTCCAAGAGGGAACGTTTTGGTTCACTTTCTTGGTTACTTCTTTCTTGAATGAGAAAGAAGTAACATCAAAAGCCGGTACAGCGAACGCGTGCGAAGCACAGTGTGAGCGTGGGCAGAAGCAGTTGTTCGAAATTTCAACCATCTAACCTTGACAATTTTCCTCCCCCATGCTATAATCAAACTGTATTTTTATGCATGCTAATTTCCCCGAAAGGAACACATAACATGAAAGTAGGATTTGTCTCTCTCGGCTGTCCCAAAAATCAGCTCGACACCGAGGTCATGCTCCACGAGGTCATCGCCGCCGGCTATGAGATCACGCCCGACGAGACCGAGGCCGACGTGGTCATCATCAATACCTGTGCCTTCATCGAAAGCGCCAAAAAAGAGGCCATTGAGAATATCCTGGATATCGCCTGGCTCAAGGAAAATCGCTCGCTTAAGGCTATCATCGTTACGGGCTGTCTGATTGAACGCTACCGCGAGCAGGTGATTGAAGAATTGCCCGAGGTGGATGCCATTTTGGGTGTTGGCTCGATCCATAACGTCGTCGAGGCACTCGAGGCTGTCAGTGATCAGACAAGAAAAGAAAAGTACGTGTCCATCGAGGATCACAACTGCGTGAGACTCGGCGGTGACCGTGTGCTGACTACCCCTGAATATATGGCATATATTAAGATCGCCGAGGGCTGTGACAACCGTTGCGCCTATTGCGCTATCCCCTCCATCCGCGGCCGCTTCCGTTCGCGCCCGATCGAGGACGTCGTGGCCGAGGCCAAGAACCTGGAGGCGCTGGGCATCAAGGAGCTGACCGTCGTTGCGCAGGACACCACCCGCTATGGCCTTGATCTGTACGGCGAATACTCGCTGGCCAAGCTGCTTCGTGCGATCACAGAGGAGACGAGCATTCCCTGGATTCGTCTTTTGTACTGCTACCCCGACAAGATGACGGACGAGCTGATCGCCGAGATCCGTGATAACGACCGAATCTTAAAGTATGTGGATATGCCCCTTCAGCACGTGTCCGACCGGATGCTTGCGGCCATGAACCGCCACGGAGACGGAAAAACAGTGCGCGAGGTCGTAGCCAAGATGCGCCGCGAGATCCCCGATCTGACGCTCCGTACCACCTTTATCGTTGGCTTCCCGGGCGAGACACAGGAGGATTTCCTTGAGTTGTGTGAGTTCGTCAAGGAGTCGCAATTTGAGCACGCCGGCGTGTTTACCTATTCCCGCGAGGAGGGAACGGTAGCATACGATCTGCCCGATCAGATCGACGAGCAGATCAAGCAGGAGAGAATGGATATCCTCATGCGTATGCAGATGCACATCAACGAGACGCAAAACGAGAAAAAGATCGGTAAGACCATCCGCGTGCTGTGCGAGGATTTTGATGCGGTCAGCGAGGTCCATTTCGGACGGAGCGAGGCCGATGCCCCCGAGATTGACGGCAAGGTCTATTTCAAGAGCCCCCGCCGCATTCTGCCCGGCTCGTTTGTGGACGTTGTGATCGATGAGGTCGTGGATTACGACGTGTTTGGCCGTGCTGTTTTGAATAAGTAAAGGAGATACGAATATGAATTTACCTAATAAGCTGACGGTTCTTCGTCTGATTCTGGTGCCCTTTATTCTGGTCGTGATGCTTCTGCCCTACACCTGGTATAATAATCTGATCGCCGCCTTTATCTTCGGCGCGGCCTCCTTTACCGATATGCTGGACGGCAAGATCGCGCGTAAGCGCGGCCTTGTGACCGATTTCGGTAAGTTCCTGGATCCCTTGGCCGATAAATTTATGGTCATCGCGGCTATTTTCGGCGTTGTTTGCCGCTATCGCGCTGACAACGATATCATGTTTTGGGTGTTTATGATCATGCTGATGATCACCGTTTTCCGCGAGCTGGCGGTCGCCTCCATTCGCTTGATCACCGCCAAAAAGTCGGGCGTCGTCGTGGCGGCGGATAAGCTGGGCAAGATCAAAACGGTGGTGCAGATCGCCTGCATCGAGCTGGCTTTGCTTGAGCCTGTCGTCTATGACAATATCCTTGCCCGCATCGATCCTACCTATTTCTTTGGTGGCTTTTACGTGCTGACGCTGGTAACGGCGGCGCTGGCGATCCTCTTTACCATCTGGTCGGGCATCAACTATATCGTGACCTACTGGAAGTATATGGACCCCGAAAAATAACGACGCAAAAATGCCTCTTTTCAAATGCGAAAAGAGGCATTTTTATGCTGATTTTGATTACCGATTTTTCACGGGTATGAAGCGTCGGCCGGAGCACAAGATAGTATATAGTTATTTTTTTCACAAAAACGAATTCTAAAAAATAGATTATTTTGGTAAAAAAGCCTTGAAAAAAAGGACGAGATATGGTACAATAAACAGGATAGTGATTTTATAAGTCTTACGAGGTGACAAGATGCAAGCGATCGATCCGGTTGTGCTTAAGGAAACCAAATATATTGCGCTGTGGTCGCTCGTGTTCAGCGCTATCATGCAGGCGGTGTTCCTGGTGATCGGCAGGTGGGACTATACCGTGATCCTGGGCAATCTGCTCGGATATGCGGCCATTGTTCTCAACTACTTTGGCATAGGCCTTACGGTGCAAAAGGCGCTGGAAAAGGAAGAAAAGGACGCCAAGCAGACCATGAAGCTGTCGAATACGGTTCGCATGCTGTTTTTGTTTTGCGTGGCTGTGATCGGCGTGACGGTACCCGTCTTCCATATGGTGGCGGCGCTGGTTCCGCTGTTGTTTCCCCGCATCGCCATCGCGCTTCGTATGATTGGCAACAAAAAAGATCAGACAGAGGAGGGAGAGCATGAACAATAAAACGCGGCGTTTCGTCGCGGTGGACGTACTGTTGATCCTTTTGATGGTGCTTCCCTTGGTGGCAGGAATGGTGCTCAAGATCCTGTTCACGCCCCCGAGCGAGGGCATTTCCATCACGGGTGCGCAGGTCTACTTTACCATCCCGATGCCTCTGCAGAACCTCCCCATTTCGGAGGCACAGGTCAATTCCGCCTTGGTGGTGCTTACCATTTTGGGCATTTGCCTGTATCTGACGCATGGCGTGAGAGCAGGGGTGACTACCCGTCGACAGCAACTGGCAGAGTGGATCGTGGAAAAGCTGGACGGCATGGTCAAGGAGAGCATGGGCGACTATTTTACCGCCTTCCCACCCTTTATTGCCGCCATTTTGGCGCTGTCTGCTTTGTCGAGCTTGCTTTCGCTGTTGGGCCTGTTTGCGCCCACGTCAGACGTTAATATCGTGGCCGGATGGGCTGTTTTGGTGTTTATCCTGATCACGTACTATAAGCTCAAGGGCGGTTTTCTCAACTACGCCAAGAGCTTTACCGAGCCCATTGCCGTCATGCTTCCCTTGAACATTCTCGGCGAGGTGGCGACCCCTGTTTCGATGGCCTTCCGTCACTACGGAAACGTGCTGTCAGGCTCGGTCATTGCCGTGCTGATCGCCAGTGCGCTGGCGGGGCTGTCCAATCTGGTGCTCGGCTGGTTGCCCGGCGTTCTGGGAGATTTCCCCTTGCTCCGCATTGGTATTCCCGCGGTGCTGTCCATGTATTTTGACATTTTCAGCGGTTGCATGCAGGCGTATATCTTTGCCATGCTGACCATGCTCAACATTTCGGGCGCCTTCCCGCGGGATCTGTTCGAGGAAAGAAAGCGCAGAAAGATGGAAAAGAAGGCACAAAAGGCGGCGCAAGAGGTTTGATCCGAGCAATCGCAAAAAGATTTGCCCACTTTTTCTTTTGGCACAAGAGGCGCAAAAGAAAACCGACTTCGCAAGCTCAGTCACAAAAAGAAAACGCCGAGGAGAATTTCGCGCTCTGCGGAGTGCGAGGAGGGCTACGCGCCCTCCACCGCGCAAGCTTTTGAAAAAGCTTGACCAAAACTTCTATGTGTGAAAATAAAAAATTAAAATATACAACATTTTCAGGAGGAATTTTATTATGGAACTCGCAATTGGTATCATTCTGGGCTGCTGTGCACTGGGTGCCGGCATTTGTATGGGTATTGGTGCTATCGGCCCCGGTATCGGTGAAGGTAATGCCGTTTCCAAGGCGTGCGAAGCCATCGGCCGTCAGCCCGAGAGCAAGGGCGCTGTCACCTCTACCATGATCATGGGTTGTGCCATTTCCGAGACGACCGGTATTTATGCATTGGTCATCGCCATTTTGCTTATTTTTGTTGCTCCCATTACCATGGTCAACGCACTGAAAAACGCGATCGGCCTGTAAGACCGGCCGTAATCGGAGAAACGTATGCAAACGTTAGACATTATTTCGGTCAATATTTGGCATATTCTGATCTCTCTGGCCAATCTGGCGCTGATTTTCTGGTTCGCTAAAAAGTTTTTGTTCGGTCCCATTCGCGTCGTGTTTGAAAAGCGCGAGAATGAGATCGCGCATCGCTATGCCGCGGCGGACGAGGCTCAGCGCGTGGCTGATGAGAATCGTGCGACCTGGGAGGGAAAGGTGCGGGGGGCTGACGATGAGGCCAAGCGCATCATCACCGAGGCCACTGACACGGCAAAATACCGTGCCGATCAGATCCTGACGGACGCCAACACCCGTGCACAGGGCATCGTGGAGCGCGCCGAGACCGAAGCAAAATTGGAACGCAAAAAGGCGACTGAGGGCATCAAGCGCGAGATCGTTGACGTGTCCTCTGCCATTGCGGAAAAAATGCTGGAGCGCGAGGTCAACGAGAACGATCACCGCGCCCTGATCGATTCGTTTATCGACAAGATAGGTGACGGCGATGAAAGAGATCAGTAAGCAGTACGCCGAGGCCGTCTTTGCGCTGGCCTGCGAGTGCGGCAGGGAAGAGCCTGTCATGCATGACTTGGAGCTTGTGCAAAAGGCATTTACCGACAATCCCGAATACATGGACTTTCTGGTCTCGCCGAGCGTCCCGCGCGATGAGCGCGTGGCCTCCCTTGGCGGTGTTTTTGCCGCGCGTGTTTGCGAGCACGTCCTGTCCCTTGTGCAGCTGATGTGCGAAAAGGGGCGTATTGGCGCTTTTTCGTCCTGCGTCGAGGAGTACAAGACGCTGCTGCATCTTCGGCAAGCGGTCGTAACTGCTGACGTGACGAGCGCGGTGGAGCTGACGAAGGACCAAAAGAGTGCACTGATACAAAAGCTGGAAAAAATGAGCGCAAGACAGGTACAGCTGTCCTGTCGGGTAGACCCCTCGCTTTTGGGCGGCATGATCGTCGAAATGGACGGCAAGATCATGGACGGCTCACTGCGCTACCGCTTGCGTGACGTAAAGGAAGTGATGAGCCAATGAGTGCAAATGAAATTGCAAGACCCGAGGAAATCAGCAGTATCATCAAAGAGCAAATTAAAAACTACCGTTCGCGGTTGGATATGAAGGAAACGGGTACGGTCATCCTCGTCGGTGACGGTATTGCCCGTGTTTTCGGTCTGCGCGAATGTATGGCCAGCGAGCTGCTTGAATTTGAGGATGGCAGTGTAGGCCTGGCGCAAAACCTGGAGGACGAGACGGTTTCCGTCGCGCTTCTCTCCAACAAAAACGATATCCGCGAGGGCTCGACCGTCAAGCGCACGGGTAAGGTCCTGTCCGTTCCCGTAGGCGAAGCACTGCTTGGCCGTGTCGTGGACGCGCTGGGTGTGCCTATCGACGGAAAAGGCCCGGTGGATACCAAGGAAACTCGCCCGGTCGAAGCGGAAGCTCCCGGTATCATTGAGAGAAAAAGTGTATCCGTTCCTTTGCAGACGGGTATCAAGGCAATCGACAGTATGATCCCCATCGGCCGCGGTCAGCGTGAATTGATCATCGGCGACAGACAGACGGGTAAGACCGAGATCGCCATTGACACCATGATCAACCAAAAGGGAACGGGTGTTATCTGTATTTACGTTGCCATCGGACAAAAGAGCTCGTCTGTGGTCAGCCTTGTGAACGAGCTGACCCGTGCGGGTGCGATGGACTATACCATCGTTGTGTCCGCCTCGGCCTCCGAGTCGGCACCCCTGCAGTACGTGGCACCCTACGCCGGCTGTGCCATGGCGGAGTATTTTCGCGAGCAGGGCCGTGACGTTTTGATCATTTACGACGACCTGTCCAAGCACGCGGTGGCCTACAGAGCACTCTCGCTGCTCATTCGCCGTCCTCCCGGACGCGAGGCGTACCCCGGTGACGTTTTCTATCTGCACTCCAGACTTCTGGAGCGTGCGGCTTGCGTTGCCCCCGAATACGGCGGCGGATCGATCACGGCCCTGCCCATCATTGAAACGCAGGCGGGCGACGTGTCGGCCTATATTCCCACCAACGTCATTTCCATCACCGACGGTCAGATCTTCCTGGAGACCGAGCTGTTCCACGCCGGCATCATGCCTGCGATCAACCCCGGTATCTCGGTCAGCCGTGTCGGTGGCTCGGCCCAGCTCAAGGCCATGAAGAAGGTGTCGGGAGAACTCAAGCTTCTGTACTCGCAGTATCGCGAGCTGCAGGCGTTTGCCCAGTTCGGCTCCGATTTGGATGCCGATACCAAGGCAAGACTGGCGCTGGGTGAACGCATCGTCGAGGTGCTCAAGCAAAAGCGAAATGCGCCTGTCCGCGTCGGCTGTCAGGTGGCGATTGTCTATGCCGTCATCAACGGATATTTGAACCGGGTGCCTGTTGCCGCCGTGCATGATTATGAGCGCGATCTGTTTGAATATTTGGAGAATAAATATAACAATCTGCTCGTCCGCTTTGAGACGGGATACTTTGACCCCGAGGACGTCGAGACGCTGAAAAAGGCGCTCGGCGAGATGGCGAGGTAAGGCATGGGTGCGGATACCAAACGGTTGAGAAACCGCATCAAAAGTGTGGATTCCACCCTGCATCTGACCCGTGCGATGGGACTGGTCGCCTCCTCCAAAATGCGCCGCGCCATGGAGGGGATGTATCGGGGCAGACAGTACGAGGCGGCCGTAAGAGGAGCGATCGAGCCCTTGATTGCCAGCCCCGAATGTCAGAATAGTCCCTATATGAAGTCCGCGGAGGGCGGTCGGACCTGCATGATCGTGATCGCGGGTGACCGAGGACTCGCCGGCGGCTATAACGCCAATATTTTCCGCGCCATGAGGGAGTATCCCGACGTGGATATGATTCCCATCGGCAAGCGGGCCTGCGATCGCTATCGCGGTGAGCTATGCCGGGCTGAGGGGTTTGATTATTCCCAGGCTCTGGGGCTTTCCATCGAGCTTTGCCGCGATTTCCGAGAGGGGAAGTATAGCCGCATTGCCATTCTTGGCACGCACTATCATTCGATGATGTCCCAACAGGTGGAATTGAAGCAGGTGCTGCCCCTTGCGCCCGACGAGAGCGTGGCGGCGGTGAGCGGCATGGTCTATGAGCCGGACGAATTGACGGTGCTCGACGCGGCAGTTCCCGAATACGTGGCAGGACTTTTGATCAGCGCGGCACGCGAGAGCTTTGCTTGCGAGGTCGCCGCCCGCCGTACTGCAATGGACAGCGCGGGCAAGAATGCCCAGGAAATGATCGACCGCTTGCAATTGGAGTACAACCGCGCAAGACAGAGTGCGATCACCCAGGAGATCACCGAGATCGTCGCGGGTAGCGGGCAGTAAAGGAGGTAGGCTAATATGTCAAATACAGCCAAGGAAACGACAGCACAGGCAAGGGGAGCCGTTGCGCAGGTGATGGGTCCCGTTGTCGACGTGCGCTTTGAGGAAGGGTATCTTCCTTCCATCCACCATGCGCTGACCATGAAAAACGGAGAGAAGACGCTCACCGTTGAAGTGTCCCAGCACATCGGTGATAATATTGTGCGTTGTATCGCCATGTCCTCGACCGACGGACTCAAGCGCGGCACCCCTGTATACGACACGGAAAGTGCCATCAGCGTGCCGGTCGGCAGAGAGACACTGGGCAGAATTTTCAACGTGCTGGGAGACGTTGTGGATAACCGGCCTGCGCCCGAGGGCGTGGAGCGCCACAGCATTCACCGCGCAGCACCCGAGTACGACGAGCTGTCCACCTCGACCGAGATCCTGGAGACGGGTATCAAGGTTATCGACCTGATCTGCCCCTATGCCAAGGGCGGTAAGATCGGTCTGTTTGGCGGTGCGGGCGTTGGAAAAACGGTTCTGATCATGGAACTGATCAACAACGTCGCCAAAAAGCATGGCGGTCTGTCTGTCTTTACCGGTGTCGGCGAGCGCACCCGTGAGGGTAACGATCTGTACAACGAAATGAAGGAGTCGGGCGTTCTTGCCAACACCACGCTGGTGTACGGGCAGATGAACGAGCCGCCCGGAGCAAGAATGAGAGTCGCACTCTCGGGCCTTACCATGGCGGAATATTTCCGGGACGAGGAAGGTCAGGACGTGCTGCTGTTCATCGACAATATTTTCCGTTTTACCCAGGCAGGATCTGAGGTTTCTGCCCTTCTGGGACGTATGCCCTCGGCTGTTGGTTATCAGCCTACGCTGGCCAACGAGATGGGTGCTTTGCAGGAGCGTATCACCTCGACCAAGAAGGGCTCGATCACGTCTATTCAGGCGGTCTACGTGCCTGCCGATGACCTGACTGACCCCGCCCCCGCGACGACGTTTGCCCACCTGGACGCAACGACCGTTTTGTCCCGTGGCATCGCCTCGCAGGGTATTTATCCTGCCGTTGACCCGCTGGAGTCCAGCAGCCGTATCCTTTCGCCCGACGTGCTGGGTGAGGAGCACTATGCCGTGGCCCGTGAGGTCCAGCGTATCCTTCAGCGCTATGCCGAGCTGATGGACATCATTGCCATCATGGGTATGGATGAATTGTCGGACGAGGACAAGGCGCTGGTCGGACGCGCCAGAAAGATCCAGAGATTCCTGTCCCAGCCCTTTGACGTGTCTGAAAAGTTTACGGGTATCCCCGGCACCTACGTGCCCCTGTCCGAGACCATTCGCGGCTTCCGCGAGATTATTGAGGGCAAGCACGATGCGCTGCCGGAATCTGCCTTCCTTTACGTTGGTACCATTGACGAAGCCGTCGCCAAGGCGAAGGGGCAGGTGGACGCATGAACACCTTTCGACTGATCGTTTCGTCTCCTGACGGCAACCTGTTTGACGGGCAGGCGTACATGCTGACCGTGCGGGGAAGTGAGGGTGAGTTGGCGGTCATGGCGGGACACGTGCCCTTCGTTACCACGGTGAGGCCCTGCAATATCAAGATCGAGCTTGCCGACGAAGAGGCGGACGACCGCATCGGACACATCGACGGCGGCCTTTTGACTGTCGGGCACGATGCGGTGACACTGCTGACCGGACAGGTCACCTGGCAAGAATGATCCCATAAAAATGACGAGCTCTCTCGCTGCTTTGGCGAGGGGGCTCGCTTTTCTTTTCCGGGGCAATATCGAGCAAGAAAAACGGGGTTGAAAAAGGACAAAATAAAATCACCTGATTGGGTGGTCGGGGGGGGGTGAATGCAAATATAAAAAAGTGACAAAAGCCCTTGCAAAATATAGGTTTTTTTGGTTATTTTTTGAGTGATAAAAAACGACAATTTTTTTAATAAATTTTCCTCAAATACTTGCATAATCGGGCTTGATGTGCTATAATGAAACTAGCATGGAGTACTATGGGCTAGCTATGCCTTGTTGAAGGTTGAATATCTCCTAAAGGGCTCCATTTATGGAAAGAAATGGCTCGTGTGTGGGTGTGTGAACGCAAATGAGCCGAGATGAAACATCACACAGGATGACAGATGCGGACGGTTGGGCATTTGGTTATCTTTCTCCCCTCCAACCGAGTGAAAAGAGTATTCATGGACAAGACAGAAAGAAATGCGAATGACTATTATGTGGTCGACCTATCCCATGTGATCAAAGTCGTCTGGAGAAACGTTTGGGTGGTCGCCCTGGTCAGCATTATTGTGGCAGCGCTTGGGTTCTCCCTGGCAGCTTTCATGATCGCCCCGACCTATTCCTCCTCCATCATGCTGTACGTAAACAACAGCTCGTTCAACGTAGGAGACCTGGGATTCAGCATCAGCTCGTCGGAACTGACGGCGGCGCAGAACCTGGCCAAGACCTATACGGTGCTCCTGAAGAACCGAACGACACTGGAGCGTATCATTGATGAGACCGGAGTTGATTATACCTGGGAAGACATATACGATATGATCGAGTCCTCGCCCGTCAACGAGACGGAGGTCATGCAGGTGACCGTCACCTGCACGGATCCGTACGAGGCCGAGAAGATCGCCAACGGTATCGCGAAGGTCCTGCCTCAGCGTATCGCGGAGATCATCGAGGGCTCCTCGATGGAGGTCGTTGATTCGGCGATCGTGAACACCGAGAAGGTAGCGCCCAGTATCACGGCCTATACCATCGTCGGGTTTATCGTAGGTGCGATCCTGGCGGCGATGATTATTGTCATCTCGGCTCTGATGGATAACACGGTACACGATGAGGAATACGTCATCAAAACGTATAACTATCCCATCCTTGCCAAGGTTCCTAACCTGTTGGATGGCGGAACCAAGAAGTACGGATACTACTACAGCTACAAAAAGCATAATAAATAAGGGGGAGGGATAGCAATGGCTTTGAACACGAAAAAGAAACATGAAAAACACGGTCTCTTCTCTGTAACGGACAGCCAGAAAACGCTGCACAAGAATTTGGAGTTTACCGCGACCGAGCAGTACAAGCTGCTTCGTACCAACCTTTCCTTTGCACTCCCCGAGAACGAGGGCTGCAACATCATCGGCGTGACGAGCTCGATGCGAGGTGAGGGTAAGAGTACGACGGCCATCAACCTGTCCTACGTGCTGGCAGAAAGCGGCAAAAAGGTGCTGCTGGTGGACGGTGACCTTCGTATCCCGACGGTCGCGAAAAAGATGCTGATCGAAAGCCCCTACGGACTGACCGACCTGCTTCGCAGAGAAGCGCCGCTGAATCTGGAGTCGCTGAAATCTCCCTACCACGATAAATGGTATATCATGCCTTCGGGTATGTTACCGCCCAACCCCTCGGAGCTGTTGGGCTCCAAGCGCATGGGAGATGCTCTCAGGGAACTTTCGGCCCATTTTGATTATATCATAATCGACTTGCCGCCCGTTAACCTGGTTTCGGATGCCTTGGCCGTGTCCAAATATATCACGGGTATGATCGTGGTCATTCGCCAGGAATATACTGAAAAGAAGGAGCTTGCAACCTGCTTCAGACAGTTGCGTCTATCCAACGTCAACGTCCTTGGCTGTGTCATGAACGAGACGACGAGCGACAGGGGCTATTACAGCAGATACAAGTACAAGAGATATTACCGCTACTACAAGCACTACAGCACCTACGAAACTCCTGAAAAAAAGTAAGGGGGGACGTATGAATGCTTGATTTTCATACCCACATCTTACCCGGCGTCGATGATGGTAGCCAGGGCGTGGACGAAAGCATGCAAATGCTGGAGCGCATGCAGGGGCAGGGCATTGAAACGGTTGTGGCCACCCCGCACTTTTACGCCAACGACGAGTCGGTGGATGACTTTCTCGCTCGGCGAGAAGCCGCCCTACGATCCTTGGAGGAGCGTCCCGAGGGCGGACCGGACATTGTCCTTGGCGCAGAGGTAAGATATTACGAGGGCATCAGCCGGATGCCGGATCTGAACAAGCTACGCATTCGGAACAGTCGGCTGTTGCTGCTTGAGATGCCGTTCCGTCCATGGACGGAATATGCGGTCAAGGAAGTGATCGATATTGCTTGCCAAGGCCGGATCACTCCCGTGCTTGCTCACGTGGAACGGTATTTGTTCCTTCAAAAGAAGGGAGTTGCAGCAAGACTGCTGGAGAGTGGCGTTCTCTTTCAGGCAAATTCTAGCTTTTTGACCGGATGGCGCGGGCGGCGCCAAGCGATGAACATGATCCGCAAGGGTCAGATCCACTTCATCGGCTCGGATTGCCACAATCTGACCGACCGTCCCCCTAACGCCGCCGAGGCTTTTTCACTCATAGAAAAAAAGCTTGGCAAGCCCTTTGCAACCGCGATGATCGAGTATGAGCGCGAGTTGCTTCTACACAGTAAAGAAAATTAATTATAATATTCTATTTTTATCACCGAAAGGAAGTATTTATCATGAAAAAAGTATTGGCTCTCTGTGTTGCACTGTTGATGGTGGTTGTCCTGGCGGTTCCTGCCCTGGCAGCTCAAGGCGCTTTCGTCTCCAGTCCTTCCACGAACCCTGCTCCTGAACTGGACAGTGCAGTTCCCGATTCCGAAGACTGCACGGCAGAGGTTATTATCACCGCTTATGCTAACAGAGCAAACCTCAGCGAAGAAGATTGCGTAGCCCTTGAGGAGGCATACAACGAGATCGTACATCACACCTCGGACAATCCCTTCAAGACGATTCTTTCTCAGCTGGCACAGAAGCTCAACTGCAATACGACGCAGCTCTCTGTCAGCGATCTGTTTGACATCGACACGACCCATTGTGCAACGCACGACGATCACGGCGGCTTTACCATCACGCTGAAGGTCTCTAACGCCGCTCAGCTGGTTGGCATTCTCCACTTTAACGGCACCGCATGGGAGATCGCTGATATGCAGAGCGTGGATGAAGAGAAGAACACGGTTACCTTCCATGCCACCGACTTCTCTCCCTTTGCACTCGTTGTTGACAACGGAACCGGCGCCCCCATCCTTGGTGGCAATGACGATCCTGCTCCCAACAATACCTGGTGGATCGTCCTGATCATCGTTCTGGTTGTTCTTATCGCAGGCGCTGTGGTCGCTTACGTGATCTACAAGAAGAACAAGAAGGAAGTCGCTGCTGCATGACCGGCCCGAACGGCAAACACGAAGGGATCGCAATGAATCGAAAAAAGATCATCGTTGTGGTCATCGCCGCCGTGCTGGTTTTGGCGATTATTCTTGGCGTGGCGCTCTGGGAAAAACGGAACAATCAATTCTCCGGCCAGGACGGCACGACGCAGAATACGCTGACGTACCAAGGCAAGGAATATGAATTCCGAGAGGACATCGAGACGATCTTGATCCTGGGCCTTGACGCCTTCAAGAGCGACGAGGACGCTTCCTACAACAACGACAAGCAAGCGGATTTTCTGTTGCTCGTAGTGATCGACCGTACCAATGAAACCTGCCGAGCCATTCCGATCAATCGCGACACGATGGCGGAGATGAACGTGCTTGGCGTAGCGGGTGATAAGGTGGGCACGATTACGCAGCAGCTTGCCCTGGCACACACGTACGGAAACGGCCGCGAGGTCAGCTGCCGAAACGTGGCAAATGCGGTATCGGGACTGCTCAAGGGCGTTAAGATCGATCATTACGTTTCCGTGACCATGGAGGCAGTTTCGATCTATAACGATACGTTGGGCGGTGTGACGCTTGAGGTGCTGGATGACTTCACCCACGTGGATGCGACGCTGGTCAAGGGCGAGACTGTCACCCTGAAGGGAGAGCAGGCTCTGACCTACATCCGTGCCAGACACGGTATGGAGGATCCCACCAATAGCGCTCGTATGAAGCGTCAGAAGCAATATATGGAAGCACTTCATGCCCAGACGCGTGCTGTGGCCGCGGACGATGAGGATTTTCTTTCTCGCGCTGCGTTGAAGATTTCCAATTATATGGTCTCGGATTGTTCGGGTAATAAGCTGGAGAGCTTGCTCGATCGCCTGGCTCAGCACGAGCTTGGCGGCATCCTGGAGATCGAGGGTGAGTCGGCCATGGGTCAGAAGTATTTGGAATTTTATCCGGATGAAAACTCGCTGATGGAGGTCGTCATTGAGTGCTTCTGCCGGGAGAAGAAATAAGCACGATATTGCAAAAATCAAAGAAAGGTGTGAGGATGGCATTGACGACAACGCAAATGGATCCGGAAGTCAAGACGGATGTGATATTACCCTTTGACGTGTGTGAAGAACACCAAGTCGAAGCTCTTGGCGAGCTGAAGCCACGACGGATGTATGCATTTTTCAAGCGCGTGATGGATATTACCCTTTCGTTGGTTGCTTTGTTGATCGCTTTGTTGCCAATGCTGGTCATTGCTCTTTTGATTGTTTGTACGTCGCGAGGAGGTGCCTTCTACTGTCAGGAGCGTCTTGGCCTCGACGGCAAGAAAATTAAAGTTGTTAAATTTCGCACCATGTGCGCTGACGCTGAGAAAAACGGTGCGCAGTGGTCCGCTGGAGACAACGATACGCGTATCACCCGACTTGGTCGGTTTTTGCGCAGAACGCGCCTGGATGAGCTGCCACAGCTATGGTGTATCCTAAAAGGAGACATGAGCTTGGTTGGGCCCAGACCGGAACGCGAGATTTTTTACGATGAATTTGAAAAGTATATTCACGGATTCCGTCAACGCCTGAAGGTTAAGCCGGGGTTGACCGGGTTGGCTCAGGTGAGTGGAGGCTACCATCTCAAGCCGGAAGAAAAGATCGTTTACGATGTCCAATACATAAAAACAAGGTCTCTTTGGCTGGATATCAAGATCATGTTTGCAACGGTGAGAGTGGTATTCCGTGGTGAAGGCGCAAAATGAGGTTTGCTGAGTTATGGTAACTGTTCAATCAAGAATCATTTCAATTGGAATGTGTATCATAGAGGTCATATGGCTTTTGATTGCACAGACCATGGGTAGCACGCTGTTGTTGCTGCCTTGCTTGGCTTGCTTCCTTGTGTTGATCGTTTGGGCGGCTTTTCAGGGAATGGCGTTGCCTACACTCCTGTTCTTCATGCCCTTTGCTTCTTTGCTGAAATTCCGTCCCGGTATGATCTCCTTTTATACCGTGGCGCTACTGATCGTATATGTTATCTATGCGGTGAAGGGAATAAAGAATATTAATATCAACCACATGGTCCCGGGACTTGCCCTGGCGGCTTTGGCTTTGGTGGTAAAAACGCTGTACGGATATTCGATCGACAATAGTTTCATTCTCTTTTTTGCATCTATACTGCTGGTTCCTTTCTTCACGAGAGAACTGAGAGAGAAGTATGACTTCTACTATTTGACCACATGTTTTACGTTGGGAATTGTCATAGCGGCAATTACGGCGCAGTACCTGGTTATCTTCCCCTCGATTAGACAATACATTCAGCAGCTTGAGCATTCCGGAATTATTAGGTATTCAGGATTTTACAGTGATCCCAACTTCTACTCGGCGCATATCACAGCAGCTCTGGGTGGCGTTTTGGTGTTAATGCTTAACAGTGCCAAAAAACGTAGGATCTTCTGGTTGATGGTCATGGCGGTAATGTTGGTGTATTGTGGTTCGCTTGGTGTTTCCAAATCCTTTTTAGTGATTGCTGTTGCCCTGACTCTGTTTTGGTTTTTTGCTCTTATGCTTGAAAGAGGAAAATTCACAGTTAAGATCACAATCCTGATGACATTGTTGGTTGGTGTTGCGTTCTTGTTGGCTTCGACTATCTTTACGGATCAGGTTGCGATGTTTTTGGCTCGTTTAAGTTATGATAATAACCTGGCTGATTTCACTACGGGCAGAACAAGATTGTGGAACCAATATTTGAATTCTTTGTTTGGTGATCCTAAATTGCTGTTTTTTGGAAAAGGTCTTTCTAATGTTTTGCTCAATGGTCGAGGCGCACATAATGTTTTGATTCAATGCGTATATCAGTTTGGATTGCTTGGGTTATCGCTTTTGGCTGCATGGTTTGTTTGTCATGTCCGTACCCTTTTGCGTGACATCTCAATCGGATGGAAGCATTTCGCACAGATTGCGGTTCTGATGATCGGTACCTTGGGCCCGTGGTTAGGCTTGGATATGTTATTCTCTGATGAATTTTTCCTGATGCCGATGTATGTCTGTGTTGGTGTGATCTTTCTGTCGCGACAAGACGAGAAGATGGAATCTGTGCAGTCAAATCAAGCGGAGGTCAAACAATGAAGCAGGAGATGGTAAATGGAGAACAATTGTTGGTCTCTGTTATTATGCCCGCGTATAATTGCGAACGATATATAGAAACGGCGATTCGTTCGGTAATGGCCCAGACATATCAAAATTGGGAACTACTCGTCATAGATGATGGATCAACAGATTCAACACCTGGAGTTGTTGAAGCTTTGTCTCATGAGGATGCTCGAATTGAGTTGATCAGAAATCCCATGAACATGGGAGTTGCTAAAACAAGAAATCGTGGTTTTGAATTGAGTCGAGGACAATTTGTCGCTCTTTTGGATAGCGATGATGTTTGGTTGCCCAATAAGTTGGAAAAGCAAATATCACTGGCCCAAAATACAGGAGCGGAGATCATCTATTGCTCGTATGCGATCATTGATGAAAATGGTCGAAAGACATGCAATGACTTTATTGTCCCGGACAGGATTGATTATGATGGCATGTTGGTCAGAAGTGTTGTGAGTTGCTCAACAGCATTGTTGTCAAAAAGCATTGTTGATAATTATTCCTTTCGTACAGACTATTATCATGAAGATTTGCTGCTGTGGTTGGAACTTATGCGTGATCAAAAGTCCGCGTGTGGTGTGCCTGAGGTTTTGGCAGAATATAGAATTTTACCTGGATCTCGTTCTTTTAACAAATGGCGAAGCGCAGTGGAAAGGTGGAAGATCTATCGTCAATATATGAAGGAACCATTTGTCAAGAGCATAAAATTAATTGTGCGATATGCGCTTTTAGCAATGGACAAATACAAAAAGATATGATGAAAAACGATGAACTTCAATTGCACGCCCCAAAGCAGAAGGACCTTCACCATGCACACTTACAAGCATTATGTTTGCTTTTGCGCGAATTTGACCGCGTATGTCGTCATCTGAATATCCCCTATCTGTTGTTTTCCGGCACGATGCTGGGGGCGATTCGCCACGGGGGCTTCATTCCCTGGGATGACGACGTTGATGTGGTGATGATGCGGGAGGATTACGAAAGATTTCTCCGAGAGGCGCCTGCGGTGCTGGATAAGAAGACCTTCTTCCTGCAAAAGGAATTTTCCGAGCATTGGCCGATGTTCTTTTCCAAATTGCGCCTGAACAACACGACCTGCTTGGAGACGTATCATCCCAAGGATCCCCTGACGCATCAGGGGGTGTACATGGATATTTTCCCTTGTGATCGTGCTTACAACACGGCATTGGGAAGAAAGATTCAGTTCCTTGCCTCCAAGGTGGTGATTGCCAAATCCCTTTGGCGGCGTGGATATGAGACCCAAGATAAAAAGAAAAAGCTGTTTATGGGAATGTGCCGGCTGTTACCGATGGCACCGTTTCGGGCGATCGCACGCAGCGGATCCGCCAAGAGTAAGTATGTACATACGTTCTTCGGAGCGGCATCCAGTTATTCCAAAAACGTTTATCCCAGAGAATATTTTCGTGAGGTGATTGCAAGGACATTTGAGGATGGCGAATTTCCTGTTCCCGTTCACTCGCATGAACTATTGACGATCCTTTACGGTGATTATATGCAGCTCCCCCCTCCCGAGGAGCGTAGGATCAAGCAGCACGCGGTGCTCATTGACCTTGACCATTCCTATGAGGAGTATCGGGAGTATCAAAAAGAGTTAAAGTTTGAGGTTTTAACGAGAAGTATTCGTTAAGATACTCTACGGATATGCGAAGGGAGGCTCTGCGGCGATTATGCAAGTCCTGGTTGCTACTATGCATCAGACTGATGCATCGATCATTCAAAAAATGAATATACGCTGCTCTGCCGTTGTTGCCAATCAAGCCGACCGCGAGGAGATCATTACGCAAAAGACCGCCTTTGGTGAGTGTAAGATGATCATAACCAAGACCCGCGGCGTAGGGCTGAACCGTAATATTGCATTACTTGCCGCTACAGAGGAAATTCTTCTTTTTTCCGATGACGATATGGTATATTATGACGATATGCCACAGGCCGTGGAGGATGCCTTCGCGCTTCTTCCCTCGGCTGATGTTATAGTATTCGGCATTGACATTTTGAAGAATGGAATGATAACGGAAAAGAGGAGAGGCCCAATTCATCGGTTGCGTCGATGGAATGCCATGAAATATGGCACAGTTCGGATTGCTGTAAGAAGAAAGGCTTTGCTCGACCACAACATTACGTTTCACCAGCGCTTTGGTGGCGGATGCCCCTTTAGCGCGGGCGAGGATAGCCTTTTCCTGAAGGCTTGCTTTGATGCCGGACTGAAGGTTTACTCTCACAATTACGTTTTGGGTTCTTGCTGCAAGGACACCTCATCCTGGTTTGCGGGATATAACGAAAAGTATTTCTATGATAAGGGAGTGCTAGTCCGCAAATTATTTCCTAAAACCGCATATTTGATGGCTCTGTATTTTGGCTTGCATTTCAAACGAGAAACGAAGATCGGTCCCCTCAAGCGCTTGCAGTTGGTATATGCGGGTGTGCGCGCCGGCAAAACCATGAAGCCCTATTCGAGTGGCGTATGAAAAAAATTATTATTGTCAACAACAACATGAAGGTTGGGGGCGTGCAAAAAAGCCTGTACAATCTTCTTTGGGGAATTGACGGGAAATACGACGTGACTCTTTGTTTATTCCAAAAGCGTGGGACATACGTAGACCGTCTGCCGCCTTCTGTAAAGATCGTAGAGGTTTGCGGTCCCTTCCGTTATCTTGGCATGAGCCAGGGCGAATGTCGGGGCGTGGATTTCCTAAAAAGAGGAATGCTGGCTTTGCTTAGCCGGGTATTTGGAAGAGCAAAAGTCCTGGCTAGAATGACTTGTCATCAACTGGAACTCGAGGAAACTTACGATTGCGCGATTTCATATTTACACAACGGAAGAGCAAAGTCGTTTTATGGCGGCGTTCAGGATTTTGTCCTGCGCTGTGTAAAAGCGAAGCAAAAAATTGCGTTCCTTCACGGTGATTATCGGAATTGCGGTGCCGACAATCCGGAGAACAATCGGCAGATTGAACAGTTTGATCGGATCGTAGCCTGCTCTGACGGTTGCCGCCGCGCCTTGTTGTCGGTGCTCCCACAGCTTGAAGGCAAATGCGTGACTGTTCGCAATTTTCATAGGTTCGATGAGATATACGCCATGGCAGACGAGAACAGCGTTATATACAATAATGTAGAGTTCGTTCATCTGTTGATGGTTTCAAGGCTGTCGGGCGAGAAGGGAATTGATCGCGCGATCCGCGCACTGGCCCACGTGAATGCACAGGGTGCACGCGCCTGCCTTCACCTTGTTGGAGAGGGTGGAGAACACGAACGGCTCCGCTTGCTGGCTGAAGATCTTGACGTGTCCGATCGGGTGATTTTCCACGGAGAGCAGGGCAACCCCTACCGATATATGAAAAACGCCGACCTTTTGCTCATGACGTCGTACCACGAAGCTGCCCCGATGGTCATCGACGAGGCGCGTGCGCTGGGACTTCCGATCTTGACGACGAAAACCACCTCGGCCCACGATATGGTCACAGAGCGGCAGTGCGGTTGGGTGTGTGAAAACACGCAAGAGGCGATCAACGTGGCTCTACATAGGATTGTTGCCGAGTTGGCTGTTTCACGCGGAAAACCGAACGATATAGAACAAATAAGAGAGAATAACGATCTGGCTTTTTCCCAATGGGAAGCAGCGCTGGGTCTGTAAAATAGATTTCTCAATAAACCCCAATATTCTCAAGAATGACAGGCATTCTTGTGTTAGATAAACCCCATTTTATAAGAAAGAGGTTTGAAATTATGCTTAAGAAAATTTCAAAAAGATTGGTAACATTTATCCTGGCTGTTTTGATGGTCGTGGCAGTGGCTCCTATGCAGGTTTTTGCAGCAGGCAGCGTAACTACCTATGAGGATTTTATGACCAAATTCAAGCAGCTCGAGGTCTATGCGGATGAGTATGCTAAAGCTTCTCTTAGAGATGCGGGCGAGCTAGTTCTCAACTTTGTTCGTACGGGTGTCGAGCGATACTTGGACGAAGAATGGACGAAACTGGCGGGTGCTGAAATTGTAGGCTTTACAAGCTATGTGGAGACGAGGGACACCGAAATGGGAACGTCTGTTATGGATCTTCGTGATATTGTAACCAAGGACTTTAAGCTTCCTAACGGGAACAAGGTGGATTTCGGGCACATGTTTGGTTGCATGAATATCTCTTACTATGCCCCCAAATCAGCAGATCTTTCCGGTTGGGCGGGGGATTTGTGTGACTTGCTGCGCTATTGCAAGGAACTTGGCACGATCACGGGCTCTGTGGAGGACATGGCAGCTTATATTCGTAAGAACTGTTTAGGCGTAGACGCATCCGAAGCGTTTGGTTGGGATGATTTCTGGGGCGATATGGACGCCTATTACCTGATTTCGGAGTATCGAAATGCTAATGGTGAAAAGAAGTTCAGCGAGATCATGGAGAGTTATTACAAAACTCCTGAGACAACGCAGTTGGATGATACTGTTCGTACGGTATACTTCATGAACAATCGTTTTGGCGTGGAAGACAGTAAAGCAGCTGTTCGCAAAGCAATTTATGAGGCATATTCTGCCGACGTAGGTATCAAATTGCTGGAAGCGAAGCGCGGATTAAGCTCTTATAATGCACTCCGCGAGGCGTGCTGCTATGCAGTTGCTGATTATATTTATGAAAAGGCGCAAGGCAAACTGGTTGAGCGAAACGAGGATGAAACCGAGGGTAATGGTTACTATTCTGTGTTTTCTGATACAGTTACCACTCTTGCCCCCGGTATTACACAGAATATTAAATATGCTCAAACCGTAGACGGTAAGCAAATCGTATATTATGTTGCAACTGTGGATGTGACCCGCAAGGACGTTATGATCATGGCCAACTATAGGGACAACGATCCTTCCAAGGGTTGGGGCTTGCAGACGGTTATGGATCAGACCAACGCACTGGTTGAGAATTACAAAAATAAAAAGGATGAAAATGGCCAGCCGTTGTATGAATATTTTACGCCCGTTGTCGCTACCAACGGAGATGGTTATAACATCTATAACGGTACCCCTGGCGGGCTACTGGTTATGGATGGAAAAGAATGGTATGGCGTTGACCACGATGGTTTCTTTGCCATTTTGGATGACGGTAGTGCTGTAATTGGAACAAAAGCTGAGTATGATACTTATAAGAGCCGTATTAAGGAAGCAATTGGCGGTTTTGGCGCAGTTTTGGTGAAAGATGGCGTAATTAACGTTACTGCGAATCCTAATTATACTGCAGCTAGAGCAAGCCGTACTGCTGTCGGTATTACGGGAGATGGCAAGGTTGTTATGATGGTCATGGACGGCCGTCAGCAGCCTTTCTCCGCCGGCGGGTCCATGGAAGAGATTGCCCAGGTTATGCTGGAGGCTGGCTGTGTTCATGCTATCAACCTCGATGGCGGTGGCTCTACGACTTATCTGTCAAAGCCCGCAGGTAGTGACAACATCCAGTTGATCAACCGTCCTTCTGACGGCTATCAGCGCTTGGTTGCAGTATCTCTTGTGGCTGTCTCCACAGCGGAACCCTCAACCAAATTAAGCGAGGCGGTGATTTCTTCCCAATATGAATATATTACGGTAGGAACCTCGATGCCGATGAATGTTATTGGTGTTAGTAATACGGGTAACGCGGCAGTGATTCCTGACGGATCATATTGGAGTGTATCGGATGAAACCGTTGGTACGATTGACAAAGATAAGGGCGTTTTTACTGCACGAGCTAATGGTGAAGTAACCGTTCAATTTATTGTAGATGGCGAGGTTGTTGGTACCAAAAAGATCAACGTCGTCACTCCTGATGATATTACCTTCGTAGAAGATAGAATTACTGCTATCTATGGTCAGCCCAAGGAAATCGAGGTTACCGTTTGGTATCAAGGTTCTCCCGTAGCGTTTACGCCGATGAGAGATGCGTTCGTGTTTTTTGATTACAGTTTTGATGAAAACGGACAGCCTCAACTCAAACTCACTTCGGATGCGGGTGTCATCAACGGATTTACTTTTACGGGCAAACAAGACAAGGGCGTTCGTGTGACAAATGTGATGGCTGGCTTGCGGATCGGAAATGATTTTAAAGGTGCAATGGCAACTGTTAATTTGTACCACAAGGATGAGGCAACCTTCGATTTTGATAACGCGACGTTGGGCAATCGTAATTTGGCTTGGCTGCGAGAGATCGAAAATGCGCGTTCCACGGACAATCAGCTGTATCGTATCACGGATCCCACAAAGCCGGTTGAGATTAAGTATACCTTCGCTTTGGATATGACAGCGATTGCAATGCCCGAGCAACTGGAAGGCTTGAAGGGCATGTTGGAAAACTACACCAATCCGAACGCTACTGCTTGGGATATGTTGCTTGGCTTCGCGGAACGTATATGTGTCCAAACCAACGTTACCATTCGAGCAGAATTCAGTCCCGAGCTTGATGTGGATATTTCGGGCCTTAAGGTGATTACCGATTACTTTGAAATAACCCGAGCAAATCTTGATGAAAACAACGTGTTGACAGTGGTGTGCAATTGGAAAGACCAGACGCAGAGCATTGACCCCGCCACAGCCAATCCTTTGTGTATCTTGGCTGGCATTACTGCTACGGTAAAGGATACGGCAAGCTATTTCAACAACGAGGTTGTTATTACCAATAACGGAACGGTGTCTTATGACATCTATCTTGCAACCACCGCATTGCACAGCTTTGCTTCCGATCCCGCAAATCAAGCTCAATTTGGTCTCTATCCTTTTGAGCATAGTGATGAGAAATATCCTAATGGTTGCCGTAAGGATGACCATGACCATGGCGGACATTTTTCCAGCCAATATTTAGACTTCGCGGATAGCTACGTTGTTGACCTTGAGATTCGTCAGGGATGGCAGGAAGAGGATGGTGAGTACTACTTCTATAAGGATAATGTAGCACTTACCGGCACGCAACTGGTCACTGACCGCCACGATTCCACTAAACTTCGCTTCTATGAATTTGATGAGAATGGAAAGCTGGTCGACGAGCGGGGCGTCACCGGTCTGATTGAACTGGGTGAAGATCTTTTTTATGCTACTCTTGGCGTAGCCCAGACTGGTTGGCGGGAATTTGGTGGGAACAACTATTATTTCCTGCCCGGTTCTGGTAAAGCTGCAGATGGCATTGTTACGCTCCGGGAAAACGCCAACTCTATGCAGACTAACGACTATACCTACACTTTTGTGGACCATATTCTTGTGCGAGGCGCATTGGTTAGTGAGTATGATGCCGTTGCTAAAAGAAGCGGATATCGGTATAGATGGGCAGGTCAATGGCTAAATGGCTGGTATGAGGTGGATGGAAAGGCATATTGGGCAGAAAAGCATCACCCCTTCTTTGTTGCTACTGGATATGCCAGTGTTCCCTTGAGGGAGTCTAGCGTATATAGATACCATCTTTTTGATGACAAAGGAGCTCTTCAGGAAGACTATACCAATGTGTGGCATGTAGGAGATAATAGTTACTTTTTGCAGAATGGTGTGTACTGTAACGTTGGTGGTTTGGCACAGGCCGATGACGGACATATTTACCTGATTAACGGTAGCAACGGAACCATTGAGAAGAATGTAACTACGTTTGTAAATGACACTAAAGCCCATACATATGTTGACGCCGGAACCTACACGTTCGACGAATTCGGCCGCCTGAAAAATCCGTTGGTATCTGAAGAGATCATTAAAAATGAAACCAAGACGGAGGTTGTGACCGAGATCATAGGTCGTGTGCTGTCTGTCAAGGCCGCCGTCACCTGTAAGGTTGCCTACTTGAAGGATGGCAAGTATCATGTGATTGAAGCCAAGGTAAACCCCTACGCTGTTTCTACTTTCGCGACCGAGGCGGAAAGTGAGTATATCTTCGCGATTCCTAAAGGAGCCACCGAGGTCAAGATCATCATGGCCGGAGACCTGGATGGCAACGGTAAGATTGAAGCCGACGACGTCACGAAACTGCAACAGTTTATTTTGGGCAAGAGCGAAGCGCTCACCAAAGAACAGGAGATTGCTTGCGACGTTAACGGCGACGGCAAGTTTACCGCGGTAGACTTGGCCCTGATCAACGCCGCAAGACTGGGCAAGAAGAAGCTCGACTGGTAATTTTACCAACAAACACAAACAAAATTGCATCTTACCGCCCGGTAGCCCCGGGTGGTAGGGTGCCGAGATGGAACACAACGTCGGAGACTGCGGGGTGTTTGAGTAAAGAGGATATATGTTATGATTTCTTGGATAGTCAGCAATAAGTTGTGGCTGATTTTAGGATTTGGTGCAACGTTCAATAGTTACTGGATTATTCAATACGGCAAAAAAATTCGCATCAATAAATGGATTGCTGTTTTGTTGAGCGTGATCCATATGATTGCTGCAGTGCTATGCGCAAAAGTGTTTGCATTTATGGAAGGCGTGCCTGGGGGAATGAGCCTGTATGGAGGGTTGTTTTTCCTTCCGCTACTGTTTTGTTTAGTGGCATGGATTTCAAAGCGCGATATTGCGGATACATGCGACGTGTTTACAATTCCGAATATTGTTACTGTTTTCTGCGCTCGTCTAAATTGCATATTTTCGGGCTGCTGCCTTGGTACGGTCATACCGGGCACAGAGGGTTTGCGCTGGCCTACAAGAGAGCTTGAGTTGGCTCTGTATGTTGCGTTGTATATTGTATTGCGGAACAAGACAGGAAAACCTAAATTCAAGGGCAAGCTATATCCTGTTTATATGATTTCCTACGGAACATTCCGATTTGTGATTGAATGGTTCCGGGAAGGCAATGAGGTTGCCGGGGTTTTCCATATATCTCATTTCTGGTCAATCCTCGCGATTGTCGTTGGAGTAACAGCAATCTATTTGATTGACAAGCATAATAAAAAAGAAAACAAACCACATTCTAAACATAAAAAGTATGTAAAGAAGGAGGTTAATTGAATGAATTTAAGCGTTGAAAAAAGGTTTTTAACACTGCTGTTGGCCTTGATGATGATTTTTTCACTGTTGCCGTGGTGGACGGTTGAAGTAAAAGCGGCTTCTTTGGATCTAGGTATCAACGGATTAGGTATAGAATGGAATCGGGTTAAGGGCTCTAGTGGCAGCGCGAACTCTGATTCTGACAAAAAAAACCTAACTATTTATGCCCAAGCTGTTCGCGACGGCTGTGCCACTGCACAAACTGAAGTTGAAGTAACCTTGACAAACAACTCGGGGGCAACAGCTATATTGAGCTTTTCTTATAGCAAAACTTCAGGCTCAGGCTCGGTGAGTTTTGATCCCAATGGAGGCAACGGGAACTCGTACAGTGCCCAACTTGCCCCCGGAGAGACCGTAACGATCAAGGTAAACAGCGCGGGGGACGGGGGAGATAAGACGGAGTATAGTATTGCTAATATTAGTTTGACTTCTCCGAACGCATCCTTCGATGTTACCATCAACTATGACAGTACTTTGGGTAGTGTAACGGCTGACGGTACTGGGGTTTCCGACGGTGATACGATTCCGGACGTTACCTTGGAGGAAGGTGTGGCTTTGGTGGCATCACCTAACAGCGAAGTGTCTTTCCTTGGCTGGATTGATACGCA
Source organism: Oscillospiraceae bacterium (assembly GCA_015064395.1). Lineage (GTDB taxonomy): Bacteria > Bacillota > Clostridia > Oscillospirales > CAG-272 > SIG644. Next base: position 32,447 of record SVSH01000006.1, on the reverse strand, counting down.
CACGGGAGTTGTATTATCAACCGCTACTACATACACATTGAAACCTGGCGGCGATACGAGCGTGAAAGCAGCATTTATGTCGAATGATGGAAGTAGCGTTGCATGGTTTGGTGTTGGTGCAGCAAAGTATGACAATCTGCAGACCGCTTGTGATGCTGCGGCATCAGGGTCAACAAAAACCGTTGTTCTACTCGACAATGGTACGCTGCAACCGAATGTAAAAGACGGTAATGTTGTTCCATACGTGATTCCCGCCGGCGTAACGCTGTTGATTCCTAGAAATGGGGATTATAAGCTTTATGGAGTTGAACCGGAATTTTTGAGTCAGGTTAGCAACGCTTCCAATGTACCAGACCCGTATGCATGGCGTACATTAATGCTTGCAGAGGGTGCTAAGATTAATGTAGAGGGTACTATAGAAGTTGCCGGAAAGTTCAAAACCATGCAAGGCGGATTCCCAAAGAGCGGTATGATCTGTGATGCATATGGCGCAATATACATGTCTCAGGGAAGTAATATTACGCTGTCAAAGGCCGGAGCTACACTTTATGCATGGGGATACATCTACGGTAACGGTTCTGTGGTTGCTACCAACGGCACTAAAGTATATGAAATTATTCAGGTGCCCGATTATCTTGGTGGTACTAATTTGTCAGGTTTTGTAGGAAATAATGCGAAAAAATCATTCCCATTCTCTCAGTACTATATACAAAACATCGAAGTTCCTTTGACTATCAATTATGGTGCAACAGAATTTGTGTACACAGCGATGACAGTTGATGCGAAAATCATGGTTGTGGATATAGGAACGCCGATAGAATTCATAGGTGCTAATGGTATGTTTGTGCCTGAGGTCAATTCGACTATCGTCAAAACTTATGATCCTACAACCGACCGTTTGATCTTCGACATAAACGGTGATGCTCAATTAAAAAATCTCGTGTTAGATATGAGCGATCATGAGTATGCATGGGCGTTGCAACTGATAATAAAGTCAACTGTAATTGACTCCGCTGACTATATTTTGAGCCTTAATGGCAATATTACTGTCAATGTCAATTCCGGGACTATGACGATTGGTCAGAACGTCACGTTATTGCCAGGAGTAAAAATTTATGTCGCTCAAGGGGCAACGGTTGATTTGAGTTCGGATCCTAACGCAGGTCGCTTGAACGCGAGCGGAACAGGTGGATATAACCTTTATGTGTTTAATAAGGCACAATGGGGTGCTTATATTTTCCAAAATCAAACTATACTTGCGGCCCAGTATTCTCCTTCGTCCGGACGTAAGGTAAGAACAGCTGCAGACTTGACCGATGTTGAAATTGATATAAACGGAACGATTATTTGCAATGGATTTGTTTATACAACAACTGATGGCACCACCAATACTTCTGCCGTTATCTCCAGTGAAGGAACTGGGAAAATAATATTTAATAATGGCGCAGGTGACGCAACGACATTTTACCATTTGAATGGAGCGAATACCGAAATAAGTACAACAAAAGTCGTTTCGGCGGTACTTAAAAATGCCGATGGCTCCTATGTGGAAACCTCCGGCGCGGTGAAAGGTACTACTTATCAGTACTGCTCGGTTCATGGTGTTTGGTGGAATACCGGACACACGTGTTGCAACGGCCATGACTATACCGGGAAGGCAAAGAATAACGAAGATGGCACACACTCTTACCTGTGTACAAAGGGCTGTGGTACTTATGGAAATCCTGCTCAACACAGCTATGAGTCTGTCGTAACTCTCCCCACTTGCACGGAGCAGGGTTTCACAACTCACACCTGTACAGTTTGCGGTGATAATTACAAAGACACCTATGTGAACGCCACGGGGCATAGCATGGGAGAAATTTCCTATGCCTGGTCTGACGACTATACGCGGTGCACAGCTACAAGAAAGTGCACCAATGCTGGCTGTACTGATACACAAGCGGCTCATGTCACTTTTGAAGACGGGGCAATCTCCAGCGAGGAGACGGCACCTACATGTACGCAAGATGGTAAGATTGTTTATAAAGCAAGTTTTGCTGACTGTGATAGCCTTTGGATCAAAGATAAAATTGCAGAAAAGACTGTTATCATTTCTGCAACCGGCCACGACTACGAAGGTGTAGTCACAACGGCCCCGACTTGTACTGAAAAGGGCGTAAAGACCTACACATGTAAAAACGATGCAAGCCATACTTATACCGAAGAAGTTGCTGCTCTCGGCCACACTGAAGAAACGATTCCCGGCAAGAATGCAACTTGCACCGAGACCGGTCTGACGGAAGGCAAGCACTGCTCGGTATGTGGTGAAGTTTTGGTAGAGCAGGAAGAAGTTGCTGCTCTTGGCCACACCGAAGTGATTGACGAGGCAGTTGCTCCTACCTGTACCGAAACGGGTCTTACCGAAGGTAAGCACTGCTCGGTATGTGGCGAAGTTTTGGTAGCGCAGACGGTAGTAAATGCCCTCGGCCACACCGAAGAAACGATTGCCGGCAAGGCAGCAACCTGCACCGAGACCGGTTTGACGGAAGGCAAGAAGTGCTCGGTATGTGATAAGGTTTTGGTAGCGCAGGAAACTGTTGCTGCTCTCGGCCACACCGAAGTAATCGACGCGGCAGTCGCTCCCACTTGTACCGAAACGGGTCTTACCGAAGGTAAGCACTGCTCGGTATGTGGCACGGCAACTGTGAAGCAAACGGAAGTTCCCAAGTTGAATCATAGCTATGGCGATGACAATGTTTGCGATAACGGTTGTAACAAGACCAAATGTGAAAATAGTGGCCACACCGAAGCGACTCGTGAAGAAAATCGCGTAGAAGCAACTTGTGGTAAGGACGGTTCATATGATCTCGTTACATATTGTTCTGTATGTAACACTGTAATTAAAACCGAAAACAAAACGATCTCAGCTACGGGTAATCACTCATGGGACAACGCCTGTGACGCAGAATGTAACGTCTGCGGCGCAACCCGCACTCCTGCGGACCATGTCTACACCGAATCGATCACAAAACAACCCACCTGTACAGAAGTTGGTATTAAAACTTTTACCTGCTCTTGCGGTGACACTTACACCGAGGAAATTGAAGCGACGGGCCATACGCTGACGCAGGTGGAGGCAAAAGCCCCGACCTGTACCGAGAAGGGTCATGAAGCATACGAGTACTGCTCGGTATGTGAATACACGACGTATAAAGAAGTTGCGGCCACTGGCCACAGCTACAACTCCGTCGCAACCGCTCCGACTTGTACGGAGAAGGGATACACGACATACACGTGCTCCTGTGGCGACACCTACACTTCTGACGAAGTTGACGCTCTCGGCCACACCGAAGTGGTTGACGCGGCAGTAAATGCTACTTGTACCGCAACGGGTCTTACCGAAGGTAAGCACTGCTCGGTATGTGGCGAAGTTTTGGTGGCACAGGAAGAAATTCCTGTTCTCGGCCACACCGAAGTAATCGACGAGGCCAAGGCTCCCACCTGTACCGAAACGGGTCTGACCGAAGGTAAGCACTGCTCGGTATGTGGCGAAGTTTTGGTGGCGCAGGAAGTAGTTGACGCCCTCGGCCACACCGAGGTGATCGACGAAGCAGTCGCTCCCACCTGTACCGCAACGGGTCTTACCGAAGGTAAGCACTGCTCGGTATGTAAAGAAGTTTTGGTAGCACAGGAAGTAGTTGCTGCTAATGGCCACACTCCCGGCGCAGAAGCAGATTGCGAAAACGCACAGACCTGTACGGTGTGCGGAACGACATTGAATGCTGCTATCGGCCACAGTTGGACTGACGCAGATTGCGACACCCCCAAGACCTGCTCCGTCTGCGGTGAAACCGAAGGTGAAGCACTCGGACACAAGTGGACCGAAGCTGATTGTGACACACCCAAGACCTGCTCAGTCTGTGGTGCAACCGAAGGTGAAGCATTAGGTCACGATTGGATCGATGCAACCTGCACAGATCCCAAGACCTGTAAGACCTGTGGCGAAACCGAAGGTGAAGCACTCGGACATAGCTACACCGAATCGGTAACAAAGAACCCCACTTGTACCGAAGTTGGTATTAAAGCTTTTACCTGCTCTTGCGGTGACACTTACACCGAGGAAATTAAAGCAACGGGTCACGCATTGACGCAGGTAGAGGCAAAAGCCCCGACTTGTACCGAGAAGGGTCACGAAGCATACGAGTACTGCTCGGTATGTGAATACACGACATATAAAGAAGTTGCGGCTACTGGCCACGACTACAATGACGGTGTCGTAACGACCAATCCTACTTGTACGGAGAAGGGCGTTAAGACCTATACGTGTAAAAATGACGCAACTCATACTTATACAGAAGAAGTTGCAGCCACCGGCCACAGCTACAACTCAGTCGTAACCGCTCCTACTTGTACGGCAGCAGGTTACACGACATATACTTGTGCGTGCGGCGACAGCTACGTTGCTGACAAAGTTGCGGCTCTCGGCCACGATATGACGGGCGGCGACAACAAGGCGCCCACTTGTACCGAACCTGGCTATAAGAAGCACGAGTGTACTCGTTGCGATCACAGCGTGACGGACGAGGTTCCTGCAATCGGGCACAACTGGGTCGATGCGACCTGTAGTGCTCCCAAGACCTGTAGTAATTGTGGACTGACCGAGGGCACGGTCAAGAACCACAACTGGGGCGAGATCATCGTTGTGACACCTCCCACCTGTACAGAAGGCGGCACTAATAAGGTAAGATGTAACGATTGCGGAGCAGTTTCCCATCTGCCTGTAGCGGCTTTGGGCCACAACCACACCGAAGTAGTAACCGCTCCTACGTGTACAGCACAGGGTTACACAACTCATACATGCCGCTGCGGTGACAGTTACAAAGACAGCTATGTGGATGCGCTTGGCCACGATGAGATTCATCACGACGCCAAGGAACCCAACTGTACCGAAGTCGGTTGGGATGCATACGAGACGTGTTCACGTTGCGACTATACGACCTATGAGGAAAAACCTGTTCGTCACGAGTATAATGACGAATGGGCCTGCTCCATCTGTGGTGCAGATCAGCCGTCGGATATTTGGTGGGATGTTTCCAATTACCCCACGGACCGAGTTATTGCTTATCTTCATCTGTTAGGAGAAACGGGGAACTATGCATTGGTGATTTGCGGTCACGGAGAAATGAAGAAGAATTGGGATTCCTATCTCAAGGCTCCGTGGAGCGAGTATGAGATTTCTAAGGCAATTATCCGAGGCGATGTGGTTAATATTGGAGCATATGCATTCGATAACTGTGACTCGTTAATAAGCGTTGAGATTGGCGATAGCGTGTTGAATATACAAGGCTTTGCATTCCGTGGTTGTGCTTCACTAACGAATGTAACACTAGGTGAAAATCTAGTAGGGATAGGAGAACAAGCGTTTATTGAATGTATCTCGTTGAATGACATTATTCTTCCCCGTTCCTTGGTGTATATGGAAGAAGGCGCATTTAATGGATGTAGTGCATTAACAAATATTGCTATTCCTGATGGTATAACACGCATTGAAAGAGGGCTGTTCGCTCGGTGTAGTGCTTTGGAAAGTATTACCATTGGAAAAGGCGTAACGCATATAAAAGATACTGCGTTCCAGAATTGTGGCGCACTAAAAAATGTGTATATTACGGATATTGCAGTGTGGTGTCAAATAACGTTTGATAGTAGCCCACTATATGAGTCATCTTCAGCAAAGCTCTACCTAAACAATCAACTTTTGACAAATTTGGTAATACCTGAAGGTGTGACAAATATAAGCCGAATGGCATTCTATAATTGTAGTTCACTAACAAGTATAACCTTCCCCAACAGCCTCGAGACTATTGGCGGGTATGCTTTTTCTGAGTGCGTTTCGATAACAAGTATATCTCTGCCCAACAATGTGAAGAACATTGATATGTATGCTTTCTATGGATGTGATTTGTTGGCTAATGTAACATTTGGTGATGCAATCATGAACATAGGCGACCGGGCATTTGCCGAGTGCATCTCGCTCGCAAACATCAATAATATTCCTAAAAGTGTGACGAGTATTGGGACGGCTGCTTTCTATAACTGCTTTAATTTGTCTTCTGTATATATCCAATCTCCCACGATTGCATCTCAAATGACAACAGCTCTGTCATGCGGGCAACTGTGTTATCATGCGAATACTGTAGCAATCGCCAAGGACATCACTGAAGTTGGTTCCTACATTACGGACAATTTCAAGTGCGTCGAGGATATTACTTACAACGGTGTAGAGTACACGGCGTATAACCACGAACACACCCACGGTGAAGTAGTGGTTGAAAACAACGTTGACGCCACTTGTACGACAGACGGTAGCTACGACAACGTAGTATACTGTACGGTTTGCGATGCGGAACTCAGCCGAGAGACTGTTACGGTTGATGCTCTTGGCCACGCCGAAGGTGAAGTTGTTGTAGAAAACAATGTTGATCCTGATTGTGAAAACACGGGTAGCTACGATAACGTAGTATACTGTACGGTTTGCGATGCGGAAATCAGCCGCGAAACGATTACGGTTGACGCACTCGGTCATACCGAAGTAGTCGACGCGGCAGTCGCTCCGACCTGTACCGAGACCGGTCTTACCGAAGGTAAGCACTGCTCGGTATGTGGTGAAGTTTTGCTAGCGCAGGAAGTAGTTGTTGCAAAGGGTCACACCCCTGGCGCAGACGCAACTTGTACTACTGCACAGACCTGTACGGTGTGCGGAACGACATTGAATGCTGCTCTCGGCCACACCGAAGTGGTTGACGAGGCAGTCGCTCCCGACTGTGAAAACACCGGTCTTACCGAAGGCAAGCACTGCTCGGTATGTGACGAAGTTTTGCTAGCGCAGCAGGAAGTTCCTGCGAAGGGACACACTGCAGGCGAGGCTGTGGTAGAAAACAACAAGGCTCCCACCTGCACGGCAGACGGTAGCTACGACAACGTAGTATACTGTACGGTTTGCGATGCGGAACTCAGCCGAGAGACTGTTACGGTTGATGCTCTTGGCCACGCCGAAGGTGAAGTTGTTGTAGAAAACAATGTTGATCCTGATTGTGAAAACACGGGTAGCTACGATAACGTAGTATACTGTACGGTTTGCGATGCGGAAATCAGCCGCGAAACGATTACGGTTGACGCACTCGGTCATACCGAAGTAGTCGACGCGGCAGTCACTCCCGACTGCACCAACACCGGTCTTACCGAAGGTAAGCACTGCTCGGTATGTGATAAGGTTTTGGTAGCGCAGGAAACTGTTGCTGCTCTCGGCCACACCGAAGTGGTTGACGCGGCAGTCACTCCCGACTGTGAAAACACCGGTCTTACCGAAGGCAAGCACTGCTCGGTATGCGGCGAAACCACGGTTGCACAGGAAGTTGTTCCTGCGAAGGGCCATAACCGTAGCACAGCAAACGGTCACTCTCACGACGCCTACGATAAGGACGGCCACTGGAACATCTGCTCCGAATGCGGCGATTCTTACGGACATGAGGGCCATAGCATTCAGGACAACAAGTGCGCATGCGGCCTGGTGAACGTTAAGGTAAACGTTAATGATCACGAGGAAGATAAGATCGAGCACACTGTCTTCGAGCAGACCGTAACAGTAAAGAACGAGCAAGCTTGCGTGGTTGTGTATAAGGATAGTGCAACGAACGAATACGTTGCACTGCAAGCCACCAAGAACGAAGATGGTAGTTACACTTACGAAGCACCGGAGAATGCGACTGAGGTCATCGTGGCTGTCAAGGGCGACTACGACGGCGACGGTCAGTTGTCCGAAGATGACGTGAAAGACTTGCAAGCGGCTGTGCTTGGCAAGCAAGAGTACAACGAAACAGCAACGGCCGTGTATGACGTCAATGGCGACGGCAGGATCACGGCAATCGACCTGGCGCTGATTAACGCAGCTCAGCGTAAAAATGCCAACTTGACCTGGGATACCTCAGGTCAAGAGGGCACTTGATTCAGTTTCAAACTTTTTTGAAAATAAATATTTAGAAAGGAAAAAGAGATGAACAAGATCAAAAAACTCGGCATCGTGCTCGTCGCTCTGGCTATGTGCGTGATGCTTGGGGTGACAGGATGGGCTGCGAACAGTGTCAGCTATTCAGTTGTGCCGGAACAGGCCACGGTGTGCGTCAGCGAAGACATGCAGAGGGTGACCGTGACGCTGAAGGCGAGCGAAGAAATCGCAATCACCTCGATGTATCTTGAAGTGATCATTCCTGATGGTTGGAGTATCAACACCGTTATGGGTAGTGAGACGGTATTGATCGATGAAAACAACTACAATACGGACACGGGAAAAGATCTCATCGTTTGGTATGAATCGGAGGCAGGGAACAAAACAACAACAGATCTGCTGACCATCATCTATGATGTTCCCGCCGGAGTTACGGGTTCGTTCAACCTTGGTGTGACGGATCTTGAGTTGGCCACCATGAAGGACGGTTACAACTTGGAGGTTCTTACGGAGAAAACCGAGGTGACCGAGATGGTGACCATCAAGGATCACGAGTACACGGCTACCGGTTACACATGGAATGCGGACAACACCGAGTGCACGGCAAGCGGTAAGTGCGCTTGTGGCAAGACCGCCACGGCAAAGTCTACGGGCGTGACGTCCGAGCAGACCAAGGATCCTACCTGTGAGGACAAGGGTGAAACTACCTACACGGCAACCTTTACCGAGGCTTGGGCGGAGACCCAAACCGAGACGGAGGCGAACGTGGCTGCGCTTGACCACGCGTGGGGCGAACCCAGCAATTACACCGACAACGGCGACGGCACGCACACCGCGAACTACGTTTGCGGTAATGATAAGAACCACACGAAGTCCGATGCTCCCGTCGAGCACACTTACAACCAGGAAGGTGACAAGTGCGTTTGTGGGGCAGAGAAGCCTGCGGCGGATGATGAGATCATCTACGGCGATGCTGACGGCGACGGCGACATCACCATCAAGGATGCTGCTCTGATTCAGCAGTATCTCGGTGATTACGATGTGACTATCAAGGATTCTGCTGATGCTGACGGCGACGGCGACATCACCATCAAGGATGCTGCTCTGATTCAGCAGTATCTTGGTGATTACGACGTGACACTGGGTCCTAAGGACTGACTATACAATGACTGCGTGCCGGGTGGTTGGTAATCCCCAACCACCGAGGGCGTATGTCATCTGACAAACCATTTACAAAACTTTCCCGTACCTATACGGGAAATGAGTAAAATATATCGGTAACGCTCCCCTGTTGCGGTATGATTTGCTCCGCGCAGAGTGCGACACTCTGCTTTGTACGAAAAATTTAGAAAGGTGTGTATACACAAATGAAAAAACTGTTAGCAATTTTCTTGTTTGCTTTGATGCTGTGTACCTTAATTCCTTTCGCCACCGTTTCTGCTGCTGAGGCTGATAAGCCCACTATTCAGATCTATGTGGAAGAAACTGAGCTGAACGCTGGCGACGAGTTTGAGGTCACCGTGAACCTGCTGAACATCCCCGAGCCCGGATTGATCGGTGCTCTAGTTGATATCGCTTATGATCACGATGTTTTTGAGCTGGTCACTTATTACGATGAAGACGAGGAGGCTTGGCTCCCCCAGATTGAGGTGGGTTCCAAGTACAATGCCTCCAGCAACAGGTACATTATGTTTGGCCCCATCGACGAAAATGGAGTAGCCAAGAACTGCAACGTGCAGTATCTGCGTGCTACCGCCAGTGCGACTCAGGTCCGCTATGAAGAGCACTTCTTCACTGCTACCTTCAAGGTCAAGGATGATGCCGCTTCCGGAGAATACTCCCTCACTATGAATGCTGAGAAGTATAATCCCAATAATTTTCTTCGTCATGGCAACCTGGCTACCGATTTCGCCATCGAGGGCGCTACCATCACCATCGGCTCTTCCGCTCTCGCTTGCGAGCACACCAACACCAAGATTGAGGCGATCGCTAGTGATCCCTCCTCCCACAAGGTAGTTTGTGCTGATTGCGATGAGACTGTTAGTGAGAATGTAGGGTGCAAAGACGATGTATCCGCTTGGGAAACAATTGAGGAAAAACCCGCAACCTGCACCGAGAACGGTCATAAGCAGTACTATATGTGCCCCTGCGGCAACTATTTCAGAGACAGTGATAATGGTGGCTACTACAACATCGGCAAGGATCCCTCCTTCTCTCTGACAAACGAGGGCTATCTGCTGATCCCCGCAGGCCATACTTTCAACAGCAAGGCTTCCGGCGAACTGGCATCTGAAGCTGATTGTACAAATGCGGCAACCTACTACGTACAGTGCGACAACTGTGATGCAGTAAGCGACACCCTGACCGTTGAGGTCGGCGAAGCGAAAGGTCACGGCCATACGCTTGGGTTTCGTTATACTAGCGACGGTGTTGGTACTAATACTCACACTAAGTATTGTAACGATTGCGATCAGGCGATCGAGGGCGAAAAGAACGTAGCTTGCGCTGACAAGACCGGCGACGGCAACCACGCTTGCGATGCTAACTGCGGCAATACGAGCGTAACAGATCACATCGGCGGCACTGCATACTGCACGCAAAAGGCTGTCTGTGACGAGTGCGGCCAGCCCCACGGCGACAAGGATTCCACCAACCACGCCTCCGACGAGGTCACCTATGAGAACGTTACCGCTACCACCCACGACGAGTATCACAAGTGCTGCGGTACTCTGAAGACGGCAAATGTTCCTCATAACTACAACAACGCTGCACACAAGTGCGATTGTGGCAAGGTTGAAACCTTTACGTTTACCTGGATCAAGGAAAATGGTGACGTCGTTTACGCGGAAACAGTGGAATACGGCAAGGATGCGCAAAGTGTTCCGGAAGTGCCCTATGGCAAGCCCGGATACACCGCTTCCTGGAGTCATAACGGCAAGGGAATCACAGAGGATACCACCATTACTATGGTGTTTACTGAAAACACCTACCGCGTGGAGGTTTACTCTGCCAATGGTAACACGCTTTTGGAAAGAAGACAACATAAATATACAACTTGGATTTCCACGAACGTTACTAACTTTAACGGTATTCCCGGAACCGGAACCTCTTTGGAGGGACACGGATTCGTTGGTTTTTCGTTGGAGCCCAACGGTGAAAAGGTCTGCTCCACGATCATTCATAGAATTTCCGTGATTACCGACAATGCGGTATATGATGCTGAAAGGGGCGTATACACTGTAAAACTTTACGTTGTCATTGCTCCCCTGCAGTATTATATCTCTTATTGGGTTGATGGAAGAATTTATGCGTCGGAGGCTTATGAATACGGTGCCGCAATTACACCTGAAACGAGAATCCCGCACAAGGATCAGGTTGGTTGTAGCGTCTACACTTTTGCCGGATGGGACAAGGAAATTCCTGAAACGATGCCTGCCGGTAACGTGGAAATTCATGCGACCTTTACGGAAACCAAGAACCACACCGGCAAGCCTGTCTACACCAACAACGGTGACACCCACTCCGCAACCTATGATTGCTGCGATGGTGCTTATGTGACCGATGAGGCTCACGACTACAACACCGGCGACGCTGACTACACCTGCACTTGCGGTGCTACCTTCACCGGCTGGGAAGGCAAGACGTACTACGAGAATGCTGCAATGGTAACCGGCTGGCATGTGATTGACAATGCGTGGTATTACTTCAATACCACAACCGGCGTCCGCGCAGAGGGTATCACCCGCGTTCCTTATCCCGAGGTTGCCATCAACGGCGTAACTTATGCTCCCAACGCCTCCGACAAGGCTTACTGGGAAGCTCACAAGGATACCTCCAAGTATTCCGATGCTACCACTGCCGTATTCTACTTCGATGAAGACGGTAAGTTCGTGCAGTACGACGGTATTGCGGGCAAGTCCTACTTTATCGATGGTATGGCTCCTTGGCACGTTGGTATGGTAAAGGTTGGCAACGACTACTACTACTTCGCGGGCGATAAGGTCAACGGCGGCAACGTGATGGCTACCGATAAGGTTTACGCTACAAGAGATTTCAACTCCGGTTTGACAATGAATGGCACTGTTTACTACTTCGGCGATAACGGCAAGCTGATCGTTGAGAACGGCATTCAGAAGATCGGAAATGACTACTTCTACTATGAGAACGGCGTTCTGGCAAAGGGCAAGGGTGTAGTTAAGATGACCGATAAGGATGGCACCTTCTACATTTACGTTCGTTCCAACGGCCAGCTCGCAACGGGCAAGTACTGGCCTACCACTCGCAACGGTTACCTTGAGAGAGGTGAATACGATTGGGGTACGGATGGTAAGTACTATCCTTCCACAGAGGTTCTGGACGGCATCGTAGCAGACGGTGGAAATTTCTACTACTACGTCAATGGAAAGAAGCAGATCGGTTTGGGTGTTGTTGAACTGATTGATGAGGAAGGCGAAACTTTCTACATCTACGTCCGCTCCAACGGTCAACTCGCAACCGGTAAATACTGGCCCACTACTCGCAACGATTACCTTGAGAGAGGCGAATACGATTGGGGTACGGACGGTAAGTACTATCCCGCTAAATAAGTTATAACTCAAATATTGCTGCCAAGCCAAAAGGCTTGGCAGCAATTTGGTGAAACTCATATGTTGGAGTCCAATAGAAAGTAGGCGAACTTGTCGGCTGTTTTCTATTGCATTTCAGTTATTTACGGACAGGAGAACAATATGAAGGTCGGTATTTTTACATTTCCTAATTCGGCAAGTTATGGCGCAACGTTGCAGATGTATGCGTTATGTTATGCCGTTGGTGCACTCGGTCACGAGGTGGAGGCGATCAATTATTATAGTTCTTTTATGAAAAAGGAAAATCATTGTCGGGCTGGACAGTCATCGGCATTTGCGCACGCTATGAAGCGAACGGCAAGAAGAATACTGCACGCGTCTTTGTATGCCCGTTCTTCTGCGTTCGAAAAGAAGAACATACCTTTATATCCTAGAAATTTCTTTTCGGGTAGGAACATGCTCCCAACAGTGGGGCTGAGATACGATGCGGTCATCTGTGGTAGTGATCAGGTGTGGAACCCCAATATAACCGGCGGGGATCTGAGTTATTTTCTCGACTTTTGCAGTGATTCTACACGGCGCATTTCCTATGCTCCCAGCTTTGGACTTGATACGCTCCCGGAAGATTTTGTTGCAGGAGCCAAGAGGGAATTAACTAAATTTTCTTCACTTTCGGTGCGTGAGGCGCAGGGACAAGCCATCATTGCTGATATGATCGGCAGGGAAGTGCCGATTGTGCTAGACCCTACTCTGTTATTGGAGGCGTCGCAGTGGCAAGCCCTGGAGGACACCGGTTTTTCTGTGGGCGAAGAGTTTGTTCTGTATTATACGGTTAAGTCTTCTCCTCGACTGTTTGCCAAGTGCCGCTCTTTTGCACAACAGCAAGGGCTCAAGATGATCGTTGTTGGGGGACAGTGGGCAAATAGGAACCAAAGTAAGGATTCCGTAGTCCGCTATGCGGTAGATATATCTCCAGCGACTTGGCTATGGTTAATTCACCATGCGCGCTATGTGGTAACCAATTCCTTCCATGGGACGGCTTTTTCGGTCATTTTTGAAAAAGATTTTTATTTGGAGCTCTCGTCGTTGACAAACTCTCGTTTAAATAATATTGTAAGTGCACTTGCGTTGCGAGATCGGGTTGTCCCACTGGAGGAGAACATCACTCCTGTACCTGCGAATTTTTCGATTATGTCAGAGCGGTTAGCCGCTTTAAGGAAAGCTTCTCTGAATTATTTGAAGGATGCATTAAGTGAGGATGCTATTCATGGATAAACGCATGCGTCGGGCGAAAGTCAATGCACTGTCTTCTTTGCTGGCACAACTTGTTTCCACCGCAGTTGGGATCGTGATCCCTTGGATCATGATTGATCACTTTGGCTCGGAGGCTTATGGTGCTACGACATCTATTGCCCAATTTTTGGCCTACATCTCTCTGTTCGAGGGTGGCATTGGGCGCGTGGCAAGAGGTGCTTTGTACGGGCCGCTGGCCGCCGGAGACGAGGAGCAGATCAGCCGTATTTACTTGGCGATTAAACGCTTTTTCACCATCATTGGTGTGGCATTTGTGGGATATACGCTTGTCTTGGCAACTGTATATTATGATATCGCGGATGTGACGGTGTTTGACCGCAAGTATGTATTTGCACTTGTTTTGGCGATCGCGTTGAGCAAGTTTGCGGAGTATATGTGGGGCATATCGAATATCACGCTTCTTAATGCCCACCAGCGTCAGTACATTGTCAATTCGGTATCAATGCTGTCGAATCTCTTGAATTTGGCAGCAATCACTCTTCTCGTATCTGCCGGCTCCGGCATTCTTTGGGTAAAATTGGCAAGTAGCATTGTCTTTTTGATCAAGCCGCTTGTTTTTACGATTTATATTAAAGGGCACTATAAAATCAAAAAATCCAAAACTAGGGCAGTGCTCGAAAATAAGGTAACGGGGATCGCTCAACACGTGGCTTACGTGGTGCAAAACAGTACGGATGTTCTTATCTTGACGGTATTCGCAGATCTGAAATTTGTTGCGGTTTATTCGGTATACCACTTGATCACGTTTAGCTTGAGAAGCATCGTGACGTCCTTTACGGGAGGAATGGAAGCTGTATTTGGTGATATGATCGCTAAGGGAGAGAATGAAGAACTCAAAGCGACCTATGAAAAATACAAGCTGATATTGACAGTTCTTGTAATTGCCTTCTTTGGAACGGCTGCGATTCTTATTGTTCCCTTTGTGAAGTTGTATACAAGCGGTACGACCGATGCCAATTATGTACAGCCCACCTTTGCTTTTTTGATGGTTATGGCAGAAGCCATTAGCTGCTTAATCTGGCCCTGCTTTAATCTGACTATCGCGGCTAATAAGCTGAAAGAGAGTAAGCTAGGGGCTTACGGAGAAACAGCTGTGAATATTGTTGTTTCCTTGGCCCTGATATTTTGGAATCCGCTTGTTGGAGTTGCAGTTGGAACATTGATGTCAGCCATTTATAAAGGGCTGTATTATATGGTTTTCTCCGCCAAAAAGATTCTACAGGTTAAGATGAAATCCCTGTTAATTCGTTTTTTTGTCACCATGGCAGGATTTAGCATTATTTCGTTTATTGGTATAAGCATTGCAAACCAGGCTCCATTATATAACTACTGGCGATGGGTTGTTGGTGGCTTTGTAACGGTATTCGTAGTAGGCTTTATTTCTGTGCTGCTTTCTATGGGGCTTTATCCTGACATAGCCAAGAAATATTTAGGATTAAAGACTAAAATGTCCAAAAACAAATAAGGTCGGGGAATTATATGGAAAGATTTTTCAGAAAAGCAGGAGCGTTGATATATTACTCCATTGCCAAGCATTTACCCCCCTCATATTCGAGTGTTCAAATCGGTCAAAGAGCCATTCGCGCCTTTTGCGGAAAATTGATGCTAAAGCATTGCGGCAAGAAGGTTAATATTGAAAAGAATGCGATTTTTTCCGCGAGAGTTTCGCTGGGCGACTATTCGGGCATTGGCATTAATGCACGTATTCACGGGACGTGTACGATCGGTAATTACGTTATGATGGGGACCGATGTGGTTATCATAGCGCGCAATCATTTGTTTGACCGAACGGATATTCCTATGATGCATCAGGGTTTTGAAGAGGAGAGGCCCGTGGTTATCGGTAATGACGTGTGGATCGGCGATCGTGTCATTATTTTACCTGGGGTGCACATAGGGGATGGTAGCATCATTGCAGCGGGCGCGATAGTAACATGTGATGTACCTCCATACACAATTGTTGGAGGCGTGCCGGCAAAGCCAATTAAAACGAGGAGATAATGAATTTTATTTAATAAAGTATGAAAATTGCCATTCTTTTGTTGGTTCATAAAAATAAGGAACAAGTCGAACGACTGATTAGAAGGCTAAATCACGCTAACGTTGATATTTTTATTCATGTTGATAAGAAGGCTCCTTTTTCTCCGGATGAATTAGACATTCCGGAAAATGTCTTTTTTGTGCCGAAACGGCATGATGCGTGTCTTTTTGAATTTTCGTTGGTAGAAGCAGAATTCGAATTGATTCGTGCTGCTAAAAAGCAGGATTCGTATAAATATTTTGTTTTGGTTAGCGGACAATGTTACCCTCTCCAGAACATGGAGAAAATTCACAACTTTTTAGAGGAAAGTTATCCCAAACCGTTTATTGATATAATTGCGCCAACCGAAACCAATTATGTCAAAAAGGTTTTTCAACATGTATATATATTAAAGCGCTTCAAGTTAAAAACATACGCTTTCCTCAAAAAGCATTTTTCTTTTAGAATGTACAGGGTTTTGAGATACATTCCGGGAGGATTTGTGTTTTTGATTTCTACGATTAAAGAATTATTTTGTAAGTCGCCAAATGCAAGATTGAAAGAAATGGGATATCTTAATTGTTGCGGCGCTCAGTGGTGGATGCTTCCTGACAATATAATTGATCTGATGCTTCAGGAACGTAGGAATGAGCCTTTTTGCAGAGCTATAAGCGATGCATTTGGTTGCGATGAGACATTTTTCCAAACCGCGATAATGAAGCATAAGGAAGAGTGTGGTATTGAACTTGATGAACAAGGCAATTATTTGGAAAGACGCTGGTTTCATGTTTTTGATGGCGGGCATCCGATAATACTGACCAAAGAACATTATGATCAACTTATCCATTCGGAAATGTTGTTTGCTCGTAAGTTTGACGTGAATGTTGATCAAGTTATTTTAGACATGTTGGACAAAAATATGGAATCATAAAATTTGGAAATGTGCGGCGACGATCATCAACGGTGTAAAAATGTGGGTTGTCAAAAATAGAGGCGCGGATAATTAGCAAATGGGTTTTCAAAGTCAATTAGCTATAAAGTAAGGAGTACAAGATGACAGAGAAAGATTGGACAGATAGTCGGGAGGATATGTTTGACACATTGAACCGGGGAGCGCCTAATAGTGATCTTCCAGCGAGATCGGGTGACCGTTCGGGAAAGCATTCTCACTCGGACGGTGTCGATTACCATTCATATGACAGCCATCATCACAGCGGTCACCATCACCACCACAGCGGGCATGGCCACCACCATCATCATTCCTCTCACAGACGGAGAAAGAAGAAGCCTGCGAGCCGAGGAAAGGAAAATTTCAAGAACTTTATTAAATACAACAAGCACTATCTGATTTATGCCGCAATGACCATCATCTTTGTGGTGTGCCTGGCTCTGCTTGGCAGTCAGTTGGACAAGCAGATGCACCAAAATTCGCAGGGAGATCCCTCGGGCGGGTCACAAACCCCCGGGACGGAAGAGGGAACGGACAAGCTGCAGATCCACGTGCCGCTCTTCTCGGGCGACGTGAACGTCATCGCTCCCGTTGTGCAGGCGTATATGCAGTTGGATCTGAGTACGCCGGTCAAGGATTTTGTCGATCAGCATAGCTCTGCGAACACTCGGTTGGATATCAGCTTGCCCTTTGAACTGGAATATGAGCTGACCGGTATCCCAAGCGGCGATTACGTGCAATCGGCCGAATTTATCGTGGCGGATAACCCGGGCTTTGAGCGTCCGCAGATCGTTTTGACACATGGCTATCGTGGGACAGCGGAATTCTACAATCTGAAGACGGGCACGCAACACTACTACCGCATCAATTTTGTTTTTATCAGTGGTGCGACTACATCGGTCAGCGGCAGCTTCAAAACGGGCAAGGGACCGCGGCTTTTGATGGTAGACGGTGTGCGTAATATCCGCGATTTTGGCGGTTGGACGACGGTAGACGGAAGTGTGATCACGCAGGGACTGCTTTACCGTGGCCAGGAGCTCGACGGTGCAGTCGAACCGACGTATCGTATTACGGCGGAAGGGCTTAACACGATGCTGACAGTTTTGGGCGTCAAGATGGATATGGATCTCCGACTGCCCACCGACAACCTGTACGGAACGGATGCCTTGGGTCCCGGTGTCAAGCACACGTATTATTCCGCTCCGATGTATGGCAATATATTCAACAGCCAAGAGAATGCTGAAAAGATGCGCCAAATCTTTTCGGATCTGGCAAAGCCTGAGAACTATCCCATCTATCTGCACTGTACCTACGGTCAAGACCGAACCGGCACGGTGTGCTACTTGCTGGGTGCTTTGCTGGGCGTGGATGCTACGAGTCTGGCAAAGGATTATCAGCTCAGCGCTCTTTGCTATGGCGACGTGAGTACAGAAGCCTTTGCGGACTTTATCGTTCGTGTCAGAGAGCTCCCGGGGGGCACGTTGAGCGCCAAGGTGGAAGGATATCTGCTTTCCATCGGTGTCACACAAGAGGAGATCGCGTCGATCCGGCAGATCTTTCTTGGAAATTGATACAAACAAATAACAATATCAGCGCCTGTGCCTTGTTGGGTACAGGCGCTGATGTTTTTGGGGAAGGAAAATGCAGATTTATTATTGACAAGTTCAAGTTTTCATGATAAAATATCAAATGATATATAACAATCGATATATTACGGAGGTCAATCATGCCACCTAAAGTAAAAATCACAAAAGAGGACATCATCCAAACCGCGCTGACGCTGGTCCGAGAGGGCGGCGAGGCGTCTCTG
Source organism: Oscillospiraceae bacterium (assembly GCA_015064395.1). Lineage (GTDB taxonomy): Bacteria > Bacillota > Clostridia > Oscillospirales > CAG-272 > SIG644. Next base: position 13,805 of record SVSH01000006.1, on the reverse strand, counting down.
AATGCAAGGAGCATTGCGGCGGCGTTGAACTGCTCGACTCAGCCCGTTTTTTCTAACTTCGCAACGATGGAGGAGCTGCAAAAGGCAACGGTCGCGGCCGCGTATGACTGTTACGTAGGCTTTTTGGTGCGCGAGGTCGAGAACGGCGCCTATCCCAAATACAAAGCCTTTGGCCGCGGGTACATTCGCTTTGCCAAGGAGGAAAGGGCGCTTTTCAAGCTGCTGTTCATGCGCGATCGAGGCGGAGAGGATCTCTCTCCCACGCCCGACTTTGAAGCCTCGGTTGATATGATTGTGGCAGCCAACGGGGTGACGCGCGAGCAGGCGACACGGATACACCTGGAGATGTGGGCCTGCACGCACGGCATTGCCACCATGATCGCCACTTCGTTTTTTGAGCCCGAGTGGGAACTGATCAGCGAGATGTTGAGCGACGTATACAAGGGCCTGCGGGCAAGACACGCGTTGGAGGAGGGCAAGGCATGAATGCGATTCAAATAGAGGGGCTGACCAAGCGATACGGCGACGTTCTTGCCGTCGATAACCTGTCCCTTGACATAGAGCAGGGAGAGCTGTTTTCTCTGTTGGGCGTGAATGGTGCGGGTAAAACGACCACCATCAAAATGCTGTCCTGCTTGACAAAACCCACCGACGGTGACGCCTATTTGCTTGGAAAAAGCATCGTTAAGGAGCCGGCTGCCGTCAAATCACTCATTGCCGTATCGCCGCAGGAGTCGGCGATCGCCACCGGTCTTTCTGTTCGCGAAAACCTGGCCCTGATGTGCGGTGTGCACGGATTTGGCAGGAGTAAGCAGGAAGCGAAGATCAAGGAAATGAGCGAGCTTTGGGGGCTTGATGAAGTGATCGATCGACGGGCGGGTAAGCTGTCGGGCGGTTGGCAGAGGCGTCTGAGCATTGCGATGGCGCTGATCAGCGAGCCCGAGATTCTGTTTTTGGATGAGCCTACGCTGGGGCTTGACGTCCTGGCGAGAAGCGATTTGTGGGACATGATCCGTGCGTTGAAGGGAAGGGTGACCATCATTCTGACCACCCACTATATGGAGGAGGCCGAGGCACTCTCTGACCGTATTGCGATCATGAAGGACGGTAAGCTACTCATTTGTGACACCGCTGATGGCATCAAGAAGACGGCGGGGGTGAACCGCTTTGAAGAAGCGTTTGTACGTATCGTGAGGGGGGTGACGGCGTGAGAATGCTTACGTTTGCAAGCAGAAATACAAAAGAAATCCTGCGTGATCCCCTGAATCTGTGCTTTGGCTTGGGATTTCCCCTGGTTCTGATTCTTTTGCTCAGCGCCATTCAGGCCAGCATCCCGGTGAGCCTGTTTGAGATCCAGCACCTCACTCCCGGTATCACTGTGTTTGGGCTGTCCTTTATGACGCTGTTTTCAGCCACCATCATTGCCAAGGACAGAGGAAGCTCCTTGCTGCAAAGGCTGTATACCACGCCACTGGCGCCACTGGATTTTATTTTGGGCTACACCTTGCCCATCGTCCCGATCGCCGTGGCGCAAAGCGTGATATGCTACGTCGTAGCTATCCCCCTGGGGCTGGACGTCACGGTCAATATGCTGTACGCTGTTGTGTCTATCGTCCCCGTCTCCATCCTTTTCATCGCCCTGGGGTTACTGTTTGGCAGCGTTTTGAATGACAAGCAGGTGGGAGGCATCTGCGGGGCGCTTCTGACCAACCTTTCTGCCTGGCTGTCGGGCATTTGGTTTGATCTCGAGCTGGTTGGCGGCGTCTTCCAAAAGATCGCCCACATGCTTCCCTTCGTCCACGCCGTGGAGATGGAGCGCGCCATTCTGGCAGGGAACTTCTCGGCGGTGCCGTCGCATCTTGTGTGGGTGCTGGCCTGGGGCGCAGTCACCTTGACCGCCGCCGTGGTGCTGTTTTTGCGGCAGATGAGGCGGCAATAAATGTCCGATCAAAGATTGTTGAAAATACTCGAATTTTTTGAAAAACAAACAACTCCCATTTGGTTGTGCCAAACGGGAGTTGTTTGCGTAATCATTAAAACCGCAGCTCTGTATATTTGCATAAATGTATATGGCGATATTCAAATCATGAATGATAGTAAAAAGCTTGAGTTTTGTGTGATAATAGAGGTGATGCTGCTTGGCTGCCCTAAAATTGAAAATACACGAAGGGGTGCTCCCCTGTAAATCCAAGGCATAGAATCAGGCCGATTTCTATAAACAAAAGTGCCAACCCTGGAACAGTGTTTAGTTTGAACAAGGGGTAGAAAGAATTGACCCTAGCTTGCTTATTTTTCTTTGACCGATATATGGCCAAAACGGAAGCACTGCAAACAGCGATAATTGCCACAAAGGACCAGGAGAACAGTTGGACAATTCCTTGCTGAAGAGTAAATATGCCTTTGATTACGTACCAAGCACTCATGAAATTATCGGCTCTAAAGAATATCCACAAAAATGATACAAACAAAAAAGTCGATATGACCTTTATGCCGTTTAAAAATCGATTTTTGGAGGCCTTTTTAGGAAGTGATTTGTCGATGCAAAGTGCTAAGCCGTGCAATGCTCCCCAAAGCACAAACGTCCAATTTGCTCCATGCCACAAACCGCCCAGTAGCATTGTAACAAAAAGGTTAATGTATTGGCGTCGTTTCCCTTTTCGGTTTCCTCCCAAAGGGATATACAAATATTCCCTTAACCAAGTGGATAAGCTAATATGCCATCTGTGCCAAAAATCGGTTACATTGGGAGCAAGATACGGCAAGTCGAAATTCGGACAAAAATCATATCCGAAACATTTTGCACATCCAATTGCAATATCGGAATATCCAGAGAAATCGAAATAAATTTGTATCGAATATGAGATTATGGCTAATACGATTGAAAGCCAGTGGAAGGCTGCAGGCATTTTGAATACGTCATCCACAAATACAGAGAGATGATCGGCAATTACAATTTTTTTGAAAAAGCCAAACAGCATTAATTGTATACCGCATTCCAAATTCTTCCGTGTTATCTGCCGATCCTCGTCTAATTGAGGTAAAAATTCAGATGCCTTTACAATGGGACCTGCTACAAGCTGGGGGAAAAAACTTATGTACAATGCAAGTCGTATAAAATTCTTTTCCGCCTGGATCTTCCCTCTTTTTACGTCGATTACATAGCTTAAAGCTTGGAATGTGTAGAAAGAAATCCCTACCGGAAGAATGATATTCAATGTTCCTAGTTTACCGCCGACCAGGACGGACAAAGATGACAAGAAAAAATTGGAATACTTGAAAAAGCCAAGAGCAATTAAGGGGATAACGACTCCGACCACGATTGCAGCTTTTTTATGTATAAATCGGGCTGAAACATATGCTGAGAAGCTTACGAATAACAAAAGGAATGCAAAGCGCCAATCCCAATATCCGTAAAAGAAGTAGCTAGCTATCAGAAAAAAAACTTCTTTATATATGTTATTCTCAAACTTTTGTAGAATCAGTGTAATTGCGAAAACAACAATGAAAAAAAGTATAAATTCTAGTGATGCAAATGACATTCGTCTTCACTCCCTATAATTTCAAATAACTCTTCCGCTATCATTCGATGTCCGTGCTTATTCAAATGGCCCGTTCCTATGGATGTGTTTGCAAAGCCATGGGGCAAGATATGCTTTTCGTCATATTCTGCCTTGAATCGTTCCGACATATCAACAAAAGTTATCCCGGTTGTTTCACAATATGCGGCAAAAAAATTAGTGAATTCAGAGCTGTCCTTGAGTGCTTTCCCGGTTTTAGAGTCAATCTGTATATTCGAATGATATAGCACAATTAACTGAACGCCATAATCCGCTGCTGTCTGTGATAGCTTGTTTAATAGTTTTAGATATGATTGTTTATGGGTATTCGTTAATTGTAACGGCTGCAAATTTGTTGCATTATCATGCTTTGGCTCGGGCTTCCAATTAGAAAATTGAGAATATAGCAATCGTAGGAACTGATTTTTTTGAAGCATACCAATAATTCCGCCGGAATATGAAGGCAACTCATCCATTGTTCCCTCGGCAGCATTTTCCACAGCATTTTCGTCGAATAAAAGAATGGATGTTTCTATGATGACATATTGCCTTGGTTTGTATTTTTTTAGCGCGTGCTCAAGGTTATTAGAGCATACCAGAAAGTTATGACCGGACATTCCAATGTTGTATATTGTTTCATCCTCGAGTAGTGCGTCTAAACGACAAGAAGTGGATTCCGACGGTGACACGTTATAGGCCTCTATATGTGAAGAGCCCATAATCAAAACATCAATGTCCATTCCGTCCAGGTAATCATAGGTGTTTAAATATCCTTCGTTGTTGGTTCTTCCGCAAGCAAAGCCCTCAGTTCCTCTGGAATAAAATTTGTTTTTCTCCCATGAATAGTCGGTGGAGCCGTCTGTGTTGGAGTAATGGACAGGAACATTGTAATAGAGTGTGCAAAAAAGGGTAAGAACAACAAAAGCCAGCAAGCCAGCCGCGAAAGCCTTCAACAGCCAAGAAAATAATTTTTTCATTGTTTTCCTCACAATAACGAATAAACAGCGCGTATAATCAAAGTTATACACAAAGAATGACTAACCCAATTGTCAAGTGTATTTTAGCATAATTTTGGTGAGAAGTCAAGGGGAAACGATCGCGCCGGCAAATACAATGAGTAGCACAACAAAAATATTCTTCTATGACGTTGGCTTGTGAGTCACCTTCGTCCACGCCGTAGAGATGGAGCGCGCGATTCTGGCAGGGAACTTCTCGGCGGTGCCTTCGCACCTTGTGTGGGTGCTGGCCTGGGCAACAGGCGCCTTGACTGTCGCTGTGCTGTTGTTTTTGCGGCAGATGAGGCGGCAATAATAGATAGAGTTAGCCTCGGTGGGATACTGCCGAGGCTTTTGTCATGGCATGACTGCTTGTCTGCCCTTTGACGCGCATCGGTATATTTGATCTCAAAATGCAAACAATAATCTTACCATCATGGAAGGAGCGTTTATGGAATCGATTTGGGAGAAGGGGACACCACGGGTGCGTTTTGAATCGTTGAAGGGCAACAGGGACACCGATGTGCTGATCGTCGGAGGTGGAATTGCAGGCATTTTGTGTGCATACAAACTAAAAAACGCGGGTGTGGAGTGTATGTTGGTGGAGGCCGGGGAGATCTGCCGTGGTATTACGAAAAATACCACGGCCAAAATCACCATACAGCACGGTTTGATGTACGACAAGATGCTCCGTCGTCTGGGCGAGCGTCAGGCACGGCGATATATAGAGGCACAGATGCGCGCAGGACAGGAATACGCCCGCCTTTGCCAAAGCGTGGATTGCGATTATGAGCAAAAGGATTCTTACGTCTATTCCATGCATGATCGGGGCAAGATCGAACGGGAGGTGGGGGCGCTACAGCGCCTTGGCGTGGAGGCCGAGTGTTCAGATGCTCACGAGCTACCGTTTCCCGTCGCGGGGGCGGTGCGGGTGAAGGATCAGGCACAATTTCATCCCTTGAAATTCCTGCACGCCATCGCAAAAGATCTGCCCATTTACGAGCATACAAAGGTTTTAGAGCTGATGCCGCGCAAGGCAAAGACCAACCACGGAGATATCACATATGAAAAATTGATCGTAGCGACCCATTTTCCGATCCTTAACAAGCACGGTCTATATCCCTTAAAGCTTTATCAGCATCGCTCCTACGTTCTTGCCCTCAAGGGTGCGCAGACTGTGGAGGGAATGTACGTGGACGAATCAAGCACGGGGCTGTCCTTCCGAAGCTATGGAGACCTGTTGCTCCTCGGAGGCGGCGGTCACCGCACGGGCAAGCAGGGGGGCTGTTGGCAGGAGCTGGAGGATTTTGCGAAAACGTACTATCAAGGCGCCGAGATTGTTGGCAAATGGGCAACGCAGGATTGTATGACGCTGGACGACGTGCCCTATATCGGGCAGTATGCCAAATCCACGCCCGACGTGTTTGTGGCAACGGGATTTAACAAATGGGGCATGACCAATGCCATGGTCGCCTCCGACATCCTCTGCGACCTTGTCCGAGGCAGACCCCATCCCCATGCCGCTGTTTTTTCGCCTTCTCGAACGATGTTCCGCCCACAGCTTGCCATCAATACCTTTGAATCGGTGATAGGACTTCTCACGCCCACGACACCCCGCTGCCCGCACCTTGGCTGCGCGTTGAAATACAATCGTGCCGAGCGCACCTGGGATTGCCCCTGCCACGGCTCGCGTTTCACGGAGCACGGCGAGCTGATCGACAATCCGGCAACGGATGATAAACGGGTATGATATGCAGGCGAGCAGAGCGCAAAGAAAAGACGGCAAGTGCCTGAACACGCAGAGGACGGATCAAAAAGAGCACACCTATCGCCTTCTGAAAGACAGAACGCGATAGGTGTTTTCATATTCAAGGCCGACAGAGGGGATCAGACCTGATTTACCCGATCTGCGTGATCACAAGATGCGCGGAGACGGGGCGAGTTCCGCCCGCAAGAGGGGTGATGGTAAGCGCCGCGGCATTTCCTGCGGGATTGCGAACCGTCAGAACCGAATTAACTGCCGTGGTGGTTACCAAAGCCATTCCCACGATCTGAGAGGTTCCCGTGGCACGACCTGCGACGGTATAGGCTAAATCTTGACCGTTTAAGGTCAGGATCAGCTGTCCTGCCTCGGTAACGCTGACTTGGAACAGGACCTGATAGGTGCCGATGGGTCCAAGATTGAACGAGGACGGGCCAAGCCGGCCGATATTCGTATTAGCGATCGGACCGTTCTGTGGGAAGCTGACGTCGGTGCCGGGAGCAACCGGTGCCGCGTTGTCGGGCGGCATCAGGGCATAAAAATCGGCATAGCTCAATACGCCGCCGGGAATTCCTTGCGGTCCTTGTGCGCCCGTGTCACCGACAGGGCCTTGAGGGCCAACCGGACCTTGAGGACCGGCAGGTCCCGTAGCACCTATGGGCCCTTGCGGACCGATGGGACCGGTATCACCGATAGGACCTTGAGGCCCCTGAGGGCCCTGGGGACCAATGGGACCTGTTGCGCCTGTGGGGCCTTGCGGGCCGACGGGACCGATATCACCGGCAGGGCCTTGAGGGCCAATGGGACCTTGCGGACCGACAGGACCGGTAGCGCCCTGGGGACCCGTGGGACCCGTTGGGCCAACATCACCCTGAGGACCCTGCGGACCTGCAGGACCGGGATTACCGATGGGCCCTTGCGGACCGGCCGGGCCGACCTCACCGGCAGGACCTTGAGGCCCGGGGAGTCCTTGAAGCCCTTGAGGCCCCTGAGGACCAACAGCACCGGTCTCACCAACCGGGCCCTGCGGACCGACAGGACCGGTTGCACCGACGGGACCTTGGGGACCTTGCGCGCCTGTGTCACCGGCAGGTCCTTGCGGTCCAACGGGACCTTGAGGACCGGCAGGACCGACCGCACCTTGAGGACCCCCGGGACCGGCAGGGCCGGCATCACCTTGAGGCCCTTGCGCACCGACGGGACCTTGCGGGCCGGCGGGCCCTACGTCACCTTGTGGACCCTGCGGCCCTTGTGCTCCGGTGTCACCTTGAGGGCCTTGCGGGCCGATGGGACCTTGGGGACCAGCCGGACCGGTAGCACCTGTGGGACCTTGAGGACCCGAAGCGCCCGTATCACCGGCAGGTCCCTGTGGCCCTTGTGCGCCTGCAGGGCCCTGGGGACCGGGTGCTCCTGTGTCGCCGGTGGGACCTTGTGGACCGATAGGGCCGCGCGGCCCCGTAGGACCTTGTGGGCCAATAGGCCCCCGTGGCCCGGTGGGACCTTGTGGGCCGATCGGGCCTCTTGGACCTTCCGGACCCATTGGGCCTTCGGGACCGGGAGGACAGATCACACACGGATTTTTATCTCTATCGTGACAATCGTCATATTCACAACGGTCACGACGCTCACAGCGCTCATCACAGCAGGACTGCTGATCGTTACAGTCGTTTTGACCGTCGTTGCGATAACGATCGTTGGTACTTCGTGCAAACGGATTTTGTCTGCTCATAATGTTACCTCCTTTGTAGATTTTGGTGAAGCACCATTACATTATATGTCGTTTCTTGACGAACAGATACAGACCATATCAAGCAAAAAGGACCTGGCCGAACAAGCGGCCGGGCCCCGAAAGAGTGACAGTGCCGACACCCGATTCGGATGCCGGCACTGCCGGTATTGTGGGCAAATGATGAAAGTTTTTTGCCCCGTGGTATATTAGTTGATATTAGGAAGACTTGCGGCCGCAATGGACTGACCAACGCGGCGGCTGCTCTCGTCGGGAAGGTGGATCGTGATCTTCTCGGCAAGCTCAGGGAATTCCTCGGCGAGAACCTTCTGTGCGTTCCCCAACAGGATGCTTCCGCCCTCACCGGAGGATACGCGTCCCATCAGGAGAACGTGCTTGATGTCGTAGAAGATCGCGTAATAAGCAACAGCATAGCCGAAGTATACGCCAATCGTCTCGTAGATCTTGGCCGCACGCTCATCGCCCTTGGCCATCAGACCCTGAACGACCTTGAGCTTTTCTGCGGGAGATGCACTCTCGTCCAGCTCGATGCCTGCGGCAGGAGCGAGCTTGATGACAGAATCCTGCGAGAAGTACTTTACGCCGCAGCCGTAGTCGCCCGACCACTCGTCAACCATGGCGTCCTTGTTGTAGTCAGCAGGCACGAATGCCAGCTCATTGAGCCAGCCGGTGATGTTGCCGTTGCCGTCTACGTAGCCGCCCGCCTCGCTGGTTCCCATGGCAACACCGAGGACGTTGGTGTCGCCAAGATCCATGGCACCGGCAAGCGCGGTAACGTCGCCGTCGTTTGCTACCTCGATCGGAACGCCGCCGAGCTCCTTGGCAATGTCGGTATAGATATTCTTAACGACCTTTTCAAAGGCCTCGGGATTTTCGTTCTTTACCTTGAGGAACAGGGAAGAGGTCATAATGCGGTTGCCGATGACAACGCCTGCGGTGGAGACGCCGATGGCGTCCACACGGGGCATCTTGGAAGCCGCCGTCTTCATGGCCTCCATGATTCCGTCATAATGATACTGGGGATCGTTTTGCAGCTTTGGGAACCAAACGACCTCCTCGGAATAAGTAGCCTCGCCCTCTACGACGGCGCTTACCTTACGGTCACTTCCGCCGGCGTCAAAGCCGATGCGGCAGCCGTCCAGGTGACGACCGACAGGTGCGGCGGTCTCGTTGGCAACAGGAGCCTCGTCAAAGGGAACGTGGACGACCTCAAAGGGAGCCTCATACACGCCGGACATAAATTCGCTGTCAAACGCACGGATTCCACCCTCGGAGTAATCAGCCTTGATTCGATCTGCGATCACCTTGGAGCCGGCGATGATGACCTTATAACCGCCGCGAACCCAAAGAAGCGTTTTCACCAGTCTTTCCACGAAATCGTGGTTTTCCTCGTCGTGTCCCGTGCCGTCCTTGAATACCTCAAGGGTAAATACGGAGGTGTAGCCGTTGTTTCTTTCCAGCCCGATGGTCAGCTTTTGGCCGCCCTCGGCTTTGACTGCGGCTTCAAACTCGCGGTATACGACCGCCATCGGCATAAAGCCGGGATCGAGGGGTGCATTCATTTTAAGCTTCATAGATGGTTCTCCCTTTCTTGATGGTTCTGATAATGTTTATGTTTTCATCCGTGATAATGATGTTCGCATCTTTTCCTGCTTCCAACGAGCCCAGGCGGTTGTCGCAACGGATCGCCTTGGCGGGATTGAGAGATGCCATGTTAAAGACCTCGTATACAGCAAGGTCGGTGTGGTTGAGAACGTTTCTTACGGCATGGTTCAGCTTCAAAACGCTACCTGCGATGGTACCGTCCGCCAAGCGGCACTCAATTCCCTTGAGGAAGATCGGTTGCCCCCCCAGGTCATACTCACCGTCGGGCATGCCACCCGCGCGGGTACAGTCGGTGATCAGCACCATCTTGTCGCCCTTGACCTTGGCGATGATGGCGTACAGCCCGGGATTGATATGGAAGGTATCGGCAATGACTTCAACCGAGACGTTGTTGGAGGCGAGTGCCGCGCCGACAACGCCGGGATTTCTGTGCGCCAATGCCGACATGGCGTTAAAGAGGTGAGTGGCGTGATTGACGCCGTCCTTGGCCGCGCTCATGGCCTCCTCAAATTTCGCATCCGTATGCCCCATGGAAATGAGCACGTTGGATTCTGCCGCAAGCTTTTTGATGCACTTGTGCCCCTCGTCCATCTCGGGCGCGAGGGTAACAGAGGTGATGATGTCCGCGTTTTCAATGATAAAATCGGCGTCGGGGGCGAGAATGTTTTCCTCTGCCTGCGCGCCCTTTTTCGAAGGATTGATAAACGGGCCCTCTGCGTGAACACCGATGATCTCAGCACCGTCCCAGGTCTTGCTTTGCTCCTTGAGGGAACGCACCGCGTCAAGCGCCGCTACGATCTCGTCCTTGGAAACGGTCATTGTTGTGGGAAGGAACGCCGTAACTCCGTTTTCGGCTACACCGTATGCCATCTTCTTGATGCCCTCGGGCTTGGCGTCGCAGGTGTCCTCTCCAAGATATCCGTGAATGTGGATATCCACGAGTCCGGGGGCGACGTAATTGCCGCCGGCATCGATGACTTGTGCATCCGCAGGCACGGTGTCCACCACGCCGCAGATCGTTCCGTTCTCTTCGTCAAAGGCAAGGAACTTGCCGCATACGACCGAATCGGGCAGGACGATCTTACCGTTGGTTATATATGTCAATGCCATAATATATAACTCCTTATTTATGATTTTTTGTCAATGTTAGTATAGCAGAGCGTGATGAACATTCTATGAATTATTTATGAATTATTTGTGCCGTTCCTTTGTTTTTCATAAAATTTGTAGTAGTACGGTATTAAAATATAGGCGATAATACCCTGTAGATGGGTAGATTGGAGAAAACATGTATATTGTTAGTGCAGTGATTGAAAAAATCAATCCAAAGTCCTTTCCTCTATGAAGTATTCGCAACTTCATATCAGTTCATGTAGGTCATTGGTGGGCGGCAGGCAACTGTGCCCTTGGCACACGCAGTAAGTAGTCTTGCCGTTTTTGAGGGGATAATCCTTGTGCTGAAGCAAATAGGGGCTCGTTTCGCTTGCTAATCGATTGCTCATATCTTCACGCCGTTATCCTTTCATCATTTTCGGCATTTCTGAAGAAATCCATACGAGATTTTGTCAAGTATAGCATATCTTCGGTTCAAATGGGAAATGCTACCCGTAACTACAAAAAACGGAGGTAAGCATGTTTAAACACGAAAAACAGTTATTTCATCCCGTAGGGGTCGAAAGACCGAATCCGCAGTATGCCGTTTTACTTCAGGAACAGCTTGGTGGCGGCAACGGTGAGCTCAAGGCGGCCATGCAGTATATGTCTCAAAGCTTTCGCATCAAAGACCCTGAGATCAAGGACCTTTTTCTTGATATTGCCGCCGAGGAGCTGGGGCATATGGAGATGGTGGCGCAGACCATCAATCTGCTCAACGGTCACGACGTGGACGCCACCCGAGTGCAGGCAGGCGAGGTGCAGACCCACGTTTTGCTTGGTCTCAACCCCGGACTCATCAATTCCTCGGGATACTCTTGGACGGCGGATTACGTGACCGTTACAGGCGACCTGTGCGCCGACCTGCTTTCCAATATCGCGTCCGAGCAGAGAGCCAAGGTCGTTTACGAGTATCTTTACCGTCAGATCCAAGATAAAAAGGTGCGAGAGACCATTGATTTCCTGCTGAACCGCGAAGAAGCGCATAATCAGATGTTCCGTGACGCCTTCAATAAAGTGCAGCAGACCGGTTCCAATCGCGACTTCGGCACGACCAAGGCAGCGAAAATGTATTTTTCTATGTCCGATCCCGGTCCGAATGCTTTTGCGACGGGCGAGGCACACGCACCGGCGTTTAAGTGAAAATAGTTACCGGTATCAAACACGACTATCGTGTATTAGAAAAGCCACCGACAAGAAAAATTGTCGGTGGCTATTTTCATTTCTTACTATTAAAGTTTGGATACTCGAATAAAACAAATAATCCGAACGACTCTCCAAAGAGGAGAATGTTCGGATTGTTTTCATGTGGTACGAGTGTTCATAGCTGACCTCGCCATCGGGTGCTGAACAAACAAATTCGGCAGCACTGACAGCGACATTGGCTGTCGGCACTGCCGACTGGTCGGAATGACAGGATTTGAACCTGCGACATCCTGGTCCCAAACGCAAAAAGCCTTGTAAAATAAGGATTTTTGAGTGATTTTTGATGCTTTTCAATCCGAAATCACTGCTTTCGTGTGCTACTGTGAGCACTGTTTCCACGTCGTCCGAAGCCATAGATGGTCAAGATTGTGGTCGGAATCCAAACTCCATATTTTCTTCCACCTCACGCGAGCCGCAAGCTCCAGCCCGAGGCGGATTTTTTACTGTAATCATTATAGCATAAAACAGAGAAATTTTCAAGTCCTTCACAGATCAAAAAGTGATACGCTGTAATCAAAGATTAAGGCTGAGCGAGCCGCGGACTCACGATTCAAAATACCTAATCACGATTTACCAAATCGTACTTGACTAAAATGAAAATACGTGCTGCACCAACAAATCCCCCGACATTATTACCGCCCCAATAGCGCCATCACCACTCAAAATATGCGATGCTGTAGTCAAAGATTACGAACCGCATCCCTCTATGCAAATTTTGGGAGGTTCGGCATAAATCTCCCTGCCATCCGCTGAGCGAAAATTCGCTTTATTCGCTGAAAATTCGCTCCATTCACTGAATAAAGCGAATTTTAATTATTCCGTAAATTTATAATTATTGTTCCGCAACCGATTGACATTGTGCCGAAAATGTGGTATACTTATATTGATAAATTATAAAATTCGAAATCTCAACATAACGAGGTATCCGTACCATCCTTCTGCCCTCGGATATGGTGGATATCCTTGCGGAGCATAAGAAAACCGCCACCTGCGAGTGGGTGTTTCCGTCGCCCGTCAAGGAGGGTGAGCCGAGAAACCCCGACTCGATATACGGCAAATTCCAAAAGATACTGAAGCGAGCGCAGTGCAAGAAGGTGCGTTTCCATGACCTACGCCACACCTTCGCTACGATGGCACTCGAAAACGGCATGGATATCAAGACGCTCTCCGCTATGATAGGACACATCAGCGCGGAGACCACGCTCAACATCTACAGCCATATCACCGACACCATGCAACAGCAGGCAGCCGTGAGAATCGACCGAGAAATCGGCGGTACAAACGCACAGATGCCCGAATTCACGCAAAGCGTGGAGCCGCCCAAGGCAAGTGAACCCACCCCCACGAAAGCCACGCCTGAGAAGGAATTTGAGCCCTACAAGGGCAAGATACGCAAAAGTGGCACGGGATGCGTGACGATGATAAACGACCACCTCTACGAGGGGCGGTTTACGCCGAGAGTCAACGGTAAACGCATATCCAAGAATGTCTACGCAAAGACACGAGAGGAATGCGAAGAAAAGCTCGCGGAGCTGATCAACACCATGAAAGCGGAAATCGCAGAGATGAAAAAACAAGCGAAGAACGCTTAGCGCACAGAGGGGCGACCACATATTTCGGCATAGCCGAAATGGATCGCCCCTCAAAATTTGCGTCGGAGGAAACAAAGAAAAGCCAAATCGGTTGAAAAGTTCACAAAAATATGGTATAATGATATAAATAAAACCACGAAAGGACGGAGATATTATGTCTTTATACGCCTTCTATGAACAATACTTTCC
>SVSH01000031.1 GCA_015064395.1 Oscillospiraceae bacterium | reverse complement strand
GAATATCTTTACCATTATGTTGGCTATCAATCTATTATTATCAAGTTGTTTAGCCAAACTTATATCACTCTTGACATAGTAACCGACTATATTGAATATGAATGGATTGTTTGACAAATTCCAATTTGTCGAGCAGAACAGCGTTGAATGTTGGTGTGATCTTGGTGCGAATTTGGTGCAACACTTTACGCAAGGATATTTACTTTTCTGCGATGATATGATATAATATAAGTGACCGATAAACTTGAATATACAGAGGTGATGAAGTTGAAATTACATGGCAGAAAGATGATCGCACCGATTGTGATTTCCATCATTATGATACTTTATTACGTTGTTTACTTTGGCTTTCTGATTACACTGCTCGAAGGCGTGTGGAAATATGCTTTGGGTATCATTCCGATTGCTTTTTCAGTAGTAACAGTCAAGGTTTGCATAGAAAGAATCCATGAAATAAAGAAAGGTGAAGAAGATGATATTAGTAAATACTGATTACATCAGCGGCAAGGAATTGGAAACGCTGTCGCTGGTAAAGGGAAGCACCATCCAATCCAAGCATATTGGAAAGGATATTGCACAGAGCTTCAAGACCCTGGTGGGCGGAGAACTAAAATCGTACAACGAAATGATGAACGAGGCGCGGGCGATTGCCACAAAGAGAATGGTCGAGGAAGCCGAGGGCCTTGGAGCAGACGCCATTGTCAATATTCGTTATGCATCCTCTGCCATTATGTCCGGTGCTGCGGAGGTTATTGTATACGGTACTGCGGTCAAATTTGTTGAGAAGTAACCAAATTCGAATCGATTTATGAGAACAAAAAACCCTGCGTGTGCAGGGCTTTTTGTTTTATGCGGACAGTCGGGGACGCCTGTCCCTACAAGACGTAGGGCAGTTCAATTTGTAAAAACTCTGCCGTCCTATTTACATTTCGGGAAATTTATGATACAATATAACTGTCAGATAAACTTGAAGTTGACAAAGGAGTGAATGTATATGAAATGTCCATATTGCTCAAAAGAGATGGAATGTGGATATCTTTATAATGGCTATCAGCCCGTGCAATGGATACCGAATGACAAAAAGCCATCTAACTTTGCTTTTCGTGCCACGGATGATGGAGTAAAGTTAAACAATGAGTTCACTATGAGAGGATATCGTGCTGAAGCGTATTATTGCAAGACTTGCCACATTGTTATATCCAAACCAGAGTGATAAACAGATTCCAGTTTGTCGAGTAGGATCGTGTTGAAATTTGGCGCGACATTTTACATTTTATGCTATCATACAACTGTCAGATGAACTTGACAAAGGAGGTTATGCTGATGAAAAAAACGCTTACGTTATTGCTGTGCGCGTTCATGCTAATGTCTTTTGTGGGATGCGCCTCCGGGAAATTGGCAAAACCCGAAACCAACCTTGATCTTTGGATTGCTGAAAATGTCGAGGCCGTTGATTTTTCCGAGTATCATCAAAGATATGGTATGATGGGTGGTCAGGAGTATTACGGAAAAGGTTATATTCCGACAGTGGATGAAAACGGAGAGCAGAAGGATCCCGAAGAATGCGTGATCTACACCATTACCAACTACCCTGATTATATGAGCCGTAAAAGACACGTCACTCGAATTACGATAACCGATCCTGACGTTACCGTTTATGGTCTGTCGATGAATTCCTCAAACGAAGACATAGAAGCTACGATGAAAAGTAACGGCTTCAAGGCGGTTGAGATTGGCGATCGGGGACACGTAGAATGGGTGAGAGGTAAATTTCACATTCAATTTTCGAATGACGTGATCAGAATAAAGGTTGAGGTAAGCAATTTCTTGAAAATTCAATTCTAACTTGTCGTTGAGAACAAAAAGCCCTGCGGTGCAGGGCTTTTTGCTTTGTGGACCGTCCGGGAGGCCAGTCCCTACAGAGTTTGACTAATTTCGTGGAGCGAGTGGGAAGGGGCCCACGAGCTTGCGGGAGCTATTGCTCAAAACGGCGAACAGAGTTTCCCGTTTTGCCAATAACCTTTTCCTATCATGTTTTTGAGGGGTTTTAGGGGGACTTTTTGAAAAAAGTCCCCCTAATCCGTTCTCTTATTTACTTTCCACTTTCTTTACAATATTCTCATACGTCAGCCCATATCTGTTCGCGATGTCACGGGCGTAGCTCTTGCCGTCGGGCTTGGCGCGGATGATCTTGAAGGATCGCTTGCCCTCGCCCTCGATGCCGGCGACCAGCGTGTCGATGGGAGCGCCGTGCGTGCGCGCGGCGATGTTGTCAAGCTCGGCCGCCAGCTCGTGCAGGTGGGTCGAGAACAGACAGCGACAGCCAACCAGCGAAAGTCCCGCCAGTACCTCGGCGGCGATGTAGGACGCCTCATACGAGCCGGTCGAGGACAGTGACTCGTCCAGCAGCACCAGCGAGTGTGCCGTTACCTGATCGAAGATCTCACCAAGACGGGCACACTCCTCGCCAAGACGCCCTTTGTCGATGGTGTCCTCTGCACCCGACGGGAAGTGGGTGAAGATGGCGTCGGCCGGGCTTAAGGTCGCGCTCTCGGCAGGCACGAACATACCCAGCTGCATCATGACAAGCGCTAGGCCAATCGCACAGGTGATGACCGATTTGCCGCCGCGGTTGGGGCCGGTCAGCACGTAGATCATGGCCTTGTCGTCGAAAATGACGTCGTTTGCCACAATGTCGTCCTGAATGCGCAGTGCCACCTCGGGGTTGTACAGCTCCTTGGCCGCAAAGGCGCGCTCCTCCATCGGGCGGATGTCGGGCGTGCACAGCGGGCATCCCTTGTTCTCCAGCGCGTGCAGCATTTCGGTGCCCTTGGTCAAAAATTCAAACTCGGGGAGCAGTCCCAAGAGGAAATCGGTGTTTTCCAACACGTAGGCCTGGACGATGCGCTTCCAGGAGCGCAGGGAAGACTTGTACACCTCGTTGATGGCCGAATTGAAGGCGAGCGAGAGCGCCATTTTTTGGTTCTCGGACTGCTTTTTGCCGAAGGGAACCAGGTCTGCAATGCAGGTGTATTCGTCGTCCTTGAAATTCAGGCGCAGGATCTTTTCCAGCACGTCGCCCGAACGGAAGGGCTCGGGATTGATGGACAGGACACCGGCGTGGGTGGGGCGAAGCTGGGGATCAAGATTGACGCCGATGGTCACACTGCGGATCTCGCGCACGCGGTCGGTCAACTCACTCAGTTTTTCATTCAGATCGCGGTAGTAGTCGCTCTCGGCCAGCTCAGTAATGCGCTCGGCCAGCGTCAAAAATGCCTGTCCCGTGATGGTATCCTTGACCTGCGAGAGGCCCTCGTGCAGGATCTCAATGCTGGAGATGTACAGCTCGATCTCGGTTAGACTCGACAGATAATCGCCTGTGTTACCGCTGTCGGCTTCAAGTCTGCGCAGCTCCATGATGTCGGTGAGCACAGGGATGAGCTTGTTGAACATACGGGCGATCCCCGGGTTGTTCATCATGTCGCGGAAGGTGTCCTGACGGTAGGTGATCACGGCGGGGTCGATGGTGAAAAAGTCGGACAGATCGCAGTTGCGCAGATCAAAGATCTGGGTCAGTCCCAGCTCGTCCAGCACGATCATGGGGATATTGGGGGCGTCCTTGCCCGCAAAATGCGCCTGCCGCGTCGCCTCGTTGGGGTAGAGCAGGCTGAAATTTCTCAAATCCATAGGGAAAACCTCCCGTGCGTAGTTTCGTTCTCTAACTATACAGTATATCACGGTTTTTGGGGTTTGTCAACTGTGCAAAATTGGCTCCGTTTTCTTGACAAGTTTTACTGGAAATGGTATACTGAATACAGTGCTCCAAATGTTTTGCCGTCCCCTTGCCCTGATATGAAAGGAGATTGAATATGATCAATTTGAAACAAGGAAGAATCGTTTGTGATGATGGGTTCGTTATTTCTCGCAAGACAAAATTGGATCAATTAATAAAAGAAAAGGAAGCAAACATTGTCAATACGATGGTGATTAATCATTACTCGCATATTTGTCTAAGAAACACCAATGTAAACGACGGTATTTATGATTTGACGCTTTGCTTTAATCATAAAAACATAGAGAATATATCCATAATACCGATGGGCAGACACCATATACCTTTGCGAATCATCCAAGGCAAATATATTATGAATGATACTTCATATCTTGTGTCGCATTGTGATGAAATAGAGGAAGACACTCGGCGGTGGCTGAATCAATACCAAAGCGAGAATAGAAAGAAGTATTCTTGGGGTAAAGTGGGTATAGCTGTTGATCTGGATCGTTCCTATTTTATCCATGTTTTCATGAAATTTAACCCTCCGCTGTTTTCACGGCTGAAACAATGAATATGACCACAAAAAAGGGGAACGCTCGTGTGAGCCATCCCCTTGCGTTTTTCTTTGTAAAGCTTTTTGAAAAGGGGTACGGGGGAAAACTTTTTTCATTTTTGTGCCGAGAGGGGACCTTCTTTGAAAGAAGGTCCCCTCCCCGCCCCCTCCCCCCAAGAACATCATAGTCAGCAAATGCTGTTGCTTTCGCTTGAAACTTTCTTCCTAATTCTTTTCCTTGAAGTTTTTTGAAAAGGGGTGCGGGGGAAAACTTTTTTCCAAAAAAGTTTTCCCCCGCCAACTATTTGGTTATTAATACATACCGCCCATGCCGCCGCCCATACCGGCAGCAGCTGCGGGCGCTTCTTCCTTCTGATTTGCCACGACTGATTCGGTGGTCAGGATGACAGACGCGATGGAAGCGGCGTTCTGCAGAGCAGAACGGGTGACCTTGGTGGGGTCAACGATGCCCGAAGCCATCATGTCGCAGTAGACCTCGTTGTAAGCGTCGAAGCCGTAGCCGATCTTGCCGCTCGTGGTGATCTTATCCACGATGACAGAGCCGTCCACGCCGGCGTTGGCCGCGATCTGACGAACGGGCTCCTCCAGTGCCTTGAGCACGATGCGGATACCGGTGCGCTCGTCGCCTTCGGTCGTCTCGACCAAAGCGGCAACGTCAGCCATGACGTTGAGATATGCCGTACCGCCGCCTGCGACGATACCTTCTTCCACTGCCGCGCGGGTCGCGTTGAGAGCGTCCTCGATTCTAAGCTTCTTTTCCTTCATTTCAGCTTCCGTCGCGGCACCGACCTTGATGACGGCAACACCGCCGGCCAGCTTGGCAAGTCTTTCCTGCAGCTTTTCACGGTCGAAATCGGAGGTCGTGGTCTCAATCGCAGACTTGATCTGAGCGATGCGAGCCTTGATCTCGTCCGACTCGCCCGCGCCACCGACGATGATGGTGTTTTCCTTGTTGACCTTGACCTGGCGGGCCATACCCAGCTGGCCAAGGGTGGTGTCCTTGAGCTCCAGACCCAGCTCGGAGGAGATGACCTCACCGCCCGTGAGGATTGCGATGTCGCGCAGCATTTCCTTGCGGCGGTCGCCAAAGCCGGGAGCCTTGACGGCAACGCAGGTGAAGGTGCCGCGCAGCTTGTTGAGCACCAGGGTCGTCAGAGCCTCGCCCTCGACGTCCTCGGCGACGATGAGCAGCTTTTTACCTGCCTGGACGATCTGCTCGAGCAGGGGGAGAATGTCCTGAATGTTGGACAGCTTTTTGTCAGTGATCAGAATGAGGGCGTCGTCCAGAACAGCCTCCATCTTATCGGTGTCGGTTGCCATGTAGGGGGACAGGTAGCCGCGGTCAAACTGCATACCCTCGACGACCTCGGAATAGGTGTCGGCACTCTTGGACTCCTCGACGGTGATGACACCGTCCGAGGTGACCTTTTCCATCGCGTCAGCGATGAGCTGACCGATGACCTCGTCACCTGCCGAGATGGTACCGACTCTTGCGATGTCCTCCTTGCCGCTGACGGGCTTGGAGTTGGCCACGAGGCACTCAACGGCGCGATCGACAGCCTTCTTGATACCCTTGCGCAGAACCATGGGGTTAGCGCCTGCGGTTACGTTTTTCATGCCCTCGCGGACGAGTGCCTGCGCGAGAAGCGTTGCGGTGGTGGTACCGTCACCGGCGGCGTCGTTGGTCTTGGTAGCGACCTCCTTGACCAGCTGTGCGCCCATGTTTTCAGCCGCATCCTCCAGCTCGATGTCCTTGGCGATGGTCACACCGTCGTTGGTGACCAAAGGGGAGCCGAACTTCTTGTCAAGCACGACGTTGCGGCCCTTGGGACCCAGCGTGATCTTGACCGTATCGGCCAGCTTATCCACACCGCGCATGAGCGCCGAGCGTGCTTCGATACCGTAAAGAATATCCTTTGCCATAATAATCAAACTCCTTTACTCATATATTGTACTGTTTGCGACTTATTCCACGATGGCGAGAATGTCGCTCTGACGGACGATGTTGTACTCTACGCCGTCTGCCTTGACCTCGGTGCCCGAGTACTTGCTGGTGATGACCTTCATACCGACCGTCACGACCATCTCGACCTCGTGGCCGTCAACCATACCGCCGGGACCGACGGCTACGACCTCTGCGATCTGGGGCTTTTCCTGTGCGGCGGCGGTCAGAATGATACCTGTCTTGGTCTTTTCCTCGGCCTCGACTGCCTTCACTACTACTCTGTCTGCGAGTGGCTTAATCGTCATTTGGGTAACCCTCCTATCATATTAAACGTTAAACGGTTATGCGCGCCCGAAGCCTTGCGTTCCGGGGCGTGTTCATTTCGTTTGATTTTCGCGCGACCATGCCGGAGCGCAAAAAACCTCACGATATATTATATACCATTTTCAGGAAAAATCAAGTCTTTTTTGCAAGTTTAACACTTTAGAAAAAATTGTTGCGGAGGATACAAATGAAACTGCTCGAATTCTGTAACACCTACTTGCTTGGTGTCGCCGTGCCGCTGTGTCTGCTCGTCGCGGGGGTGTTCTTTATGATTCGCCTGCGGGCGTTTCCGTTCTGCCACCCTGTTCGCCTGATCAAGACGGTCATGCGTCGGGAGCAAAAGGGAGGCATCTCGCCCCTTCGTGCCTTGTCGATGGCACTGGCGGGGGTGCTGGGCGTGGGCAACCTCGTGGGGGTGTCGGCGGCCATCGCGGTGGGCGGTCCAGGGGCGATCTTTTGGATGTGGGTAAGCGCCACGCTTGCCATGCTGCTCAAATACGCCGAGACGGTGCTGGCCCTCCGTCACCGACGGATGCAGGGGGGCGAGATGCGGGGTGGGGCGATGTATTACATGGAGGACGCGTTCCGTGGGAGTCGACCCTGGTTGGGGCGGGGGATCGCTCTGGTTTTTGCCGCGTTGTGTTTTGTTGACGCCATGAGCATGGGGTGTGTGGTGCAGGTCAACGCTATGGCGGGGGCGTGGCAGGGGGCCTTTGGTATCCCTGCTATTTGGACGGGCGCGCTGACGGCACTGTTGGTGTTTATCGTAGGGCTTGGCGGGGCAAAGCGAGTCTCGGGGGCGACCGAGCGGCTCGTGCCTCTCATGACGCTCGGCTTTGTTATCGTTTCGCTTGCCGCCATTGCAACCCGCGCCTCGGCGGTGCCGGGGGTACTTAAGAGTATTTGCGTCTGCGCCTTCCAAAGTGAGGGGACGGGGCAGGGGATGCTTGGCGGCGTGGGTGGCTTTTTGCTCTCGCGCGCCTTGCGGCTGGGGACGATGCGGGGATTGCTCTCCAACGAAGCGGGGTGCGGTACGTCTCCTATGGCGCATGCGGCGGCATCCACCGACGACCCCGCCAAGCAAGGCTGTCTTGGCATCGTTGAGGTGTTCGTGGATACCCATCTGCTCTGCACCATGACGGCGCTTGTGGTGCTGTTGGCGTGGGATAAGGTCAGTGCGCTGGGCGACGCGCCCATGCTCATGACGCTTCGGGCGTATGAGGCCTTGCTCGGCCCGTGGGCGGGGGCGTTTTTGTGTGTGGCGGTGTTGCTCTTTGGCTTAGCGACGCTGTTTTGCTGGTCGCACTATGCCGGGGCGGCGTGTTTGTATCTGGTGGGGGAGGGGAGCCGCCACGCCGAGCTTGCCCGCCGGCTGTGCCTGTTTCTCTATTGCGCCTTTTGCGTGGTGGGGGCCATCTGCGCGCCGGGCAGCGTATGGACGGTGGCGGACTTTTCGATCGGCTGTATGACGCTGCTCAACGTCGCCGTGCTGTGTCGGATGCATCGCGAGGTGGAGGGGGCGACGCGCGGTCTCATGGTGCGGGCGGAGAGATAAAAAATGCCCCACCGAGGTGGGGCGAAAAATTACGGATTTTTTGCAACTGCTTTCAAACGGTTAACAAGGGTCTCATAGCGAGGGTCGGTTCGCAAAACGGCAGCTTCATCGGCGGTTGACAGCCAGCGAAGCATAGACTGCGAACGGTTGCCTTCTGCCTCCATAATCCAACCGCCGCTTGAATATCCGCGAAGAATCTGTGAGGTATGGGCGGCTTCAAAGTCATAGGTGTCCATGTGGAGCGCGAAATTCGCACCTTTTTCAAGCCAATGCCAACTCTCTTCATAGTTCTGTTTTCTAAGATAAGTGGTACACAGGAAACTACATGCTACTTCGCCAAGCTGCGCTGTAATTTGATAATCCCCGTCTGGGAAAAGTAATTCAAGAAAGGCTACTTCCGTTTCCCATAAGTAGATTCTATCTTCAAGAGGATAAATGAACTCGCCGTTATCGTGTCTCTGACCAACTACAAGCCCGATCATTTCGGCAGTATGATAAATTAAAAACGATAAATAACCTTGGAATTCTTCAAAATCAGCATCACCTTTCCAACGGTACATCATAAAGTTTTCATACGAAAAATGGGTACGCGGCATTTCCTTAGCCAATTTCAACATTTCGTCTTTTTTGCCTGCATATCCGTAAGCAACTCCAAGGGTATCGATCGCTTCATACCGAATGTTGCTGTCGGTACATTCCGCAAGGATCCGATTGCATAGTTCAAACACCTCGCCGTATTCCTTGATGCCTTTTCGAGAATACTCGCACACAAGCGAATCGGCAAGACGTTCCATAATTCTGAAATCACGCGGGAATTTCTTGTTCGCTTCACGGAGAAGTGCAGTACGCTCCGCTCCTTTTCCTTGATTGCCTAAATCGGTTGCCTCAGTCAAATACTTTTTGATCTCATCGTTGCTCTTTTCAATATCGATTCCAAGCAGAACATCAGAAGATACACCAAAGATATGGCAAAGCGCGGGAAGCTGGGAAATATCGGGAGCGGTTCGGTCGCACTCCCATTGAGAGATCGCGCGCGAGGTGATTCCGAGATATTCGGCAAGCTGCTCTTGCGTAATATCTTTCTCTCGGCGCAGACGTTTGATGGTAGAGCCAATAGACATGAATTTGTCCTCCAAAAAGTATTCAAAAGCGCTTTTGTGATTTTATTGTATCAAATATTAAAAATATTACCACGAAGTATTTGTTGAGAGAAGATATAGTGCTACTTTGATTTTCAAAGGTATTATAGCATAAAATTGAATGTTTGTCTATGGGAAATAGCAAAACACCACCAAGACGATGCTTGGTGGTGTTTGTCACTATAATATCAGTTATTCTGCAGCGACTCGGCGAGCAGGCTGTAGTAGTTATAGGGGTCGACAACGATGATGTCCTTGTCGGGGTACAGCTTTTCAAGCTCGGCGATACACTTCATCAGGTATTCGGGGGTGCTCCAAACGCAGCGGCAGGACATGAAGGTGGCGTGACCCTCACGGCTTTCGTTTCGCTGGTCAATGTCGATCTTCCACTGGGCTGCGCACTTGACGGGGTCGTTGCGGTCAAAGCGGTTGCTGATGGCGTCGATCACGGAGCCGTTTTCCGCGACGTGGGGCACGGTCTTTTTGCCCGTTCCAAGGTTCAACTGGTTAGCGACCAGGGTACCGGCGCCTGTCGTGGCGTACTGGGTGATGTACTTTTCAGCCATGGGCGAGAAGGTCTGGAAATCCCACATATCGGGGGATACGGACATATCGGTCAGGTTAAAGTACTTCTTGTGATGTGCCAGCCACATCTCCCACTGCTCCTCGGTGTCCTCGACGCGGCTGGGGTTATACCAGCCCGCACCGCCGACGTTGGAGACGAAGTAGTCGTTGGGGGTTGCGGTATTATAGAAATACTCGATGATATCGGGATAATGCTCGATGAGGTTGGGGTTGAGGGACCAGGCCAGCGGAATCTGACCACGCTTTTCGTTCTTCCAGTTGACCGTCATTTTGGTGTAGAGCGATCCGACCGAGTCGTAGTCGCCCATGACGATCATCATGTAGACCACGTCCTCATTGTCGCGGAGGATAAGATCGGCTTCGGGGCGGTTCTGCTCCAGGGGCGTCTTGGCCTCATAGCGGGAGTGCAAGGACATATTGGCGGCATATTCTGCCGAGGGGTTCCAGTAGCACTGATAGGGGGTGAATCTCCAGGCGTATTTCCATTCGCACTGGGTACCGTCGTATTTGCACTCCCAGGTCTCGTCGTTGCCCGACTTGGAGTACTTTTCTGCGGGGAAGAAGCCGACGATCTCGGTCAGCGTGGTCGTGCCGCGAACGGTCTGCAGTGCTTCCAGCATCATGTAGTAGGTGTCAACGTCAGTGCCCATCTTCTGGCCCTGGTCATCCTTGGGGATCTGATCGTCCCAGGGAGAAAGGTCAAACACGAACGCACCGTGCTGAACGGCGAGATCGCGGGGATAAGCGTAGCGTACGTTGCCCTTTTCACGGGCATAGGCGGCGTCCTCGAAGGAGCAGATGTAAGCGGTGGTGCAGCGTCCCTTTTCGAGGTACTCGCGGATGGCCCAACGGTAAGCATCGTTTTTCTTGCTGCCCGTTTCCTCACCCGTGAATTTGCCCACGAGCGAGATAACGTTGACGTCGGCGGGCAGGGCATCGGCAAACTTGTCATACTGGGCAGGGGTCATGACGATACCGTTTTCCACACCGGCCATGGTCGTTGCGACGTTGACGGTAGCGGGAACAGCCTCGTCCCACAGGATGACCGACTTGATGTCGTCCCGGGCCAGCTCGAACAGCGCCTTGAGGTCACTGCTCAGGTCAACGCGGTCGGTGTCCTCCAGCCAGTAGCCCTCCGAACGCATCAGGTTGAGCATTTCCTTGGTGGCGTTCGTTTCATCCGAATAGAGATACAAGGGATGCTTGGCATCGCGGTTGTAAAGGCCCTGCAGAGTAGCGGCCGTGATGGCGATATCGTATTTTTCATTGCCGGTCTTCGGAATCTTAAAGGTATACATATAGTCACATTCTCCCAGACAATTCAGAGTTTTGGGGATCTTGCCCGCGTTTTTGCCGCCAAGATAGGTCTCGATAAAATAGTTGAGTCCCCTCTTCAGACAGAAATCGTTGATACCGACGATGACGACCTTCTGTCCGACAACGCGGATGAGATACTGACCGTTGCCCAGCTCCTTCATCAGAGCTTCGGTCTCGGGGCGGTTGGTCTTACCGATCAGGATCTCGACCGGCTTTTCGGGATAGTCGGCAGTTCCGTCGCGGTTGACCCAGTCGGTGCCGATGATGACCTCAGCGCCCAAAATGTCCTTGAACGTAGAGGAAATGCTGACGGCGAGCGTTTTAATGTCCTGATTGCATACATCGGGATAAATGATTTGGAAATTGGGATTTCCGTTTTCATCCGTCAGGGGAAGTGCGTCGATCTGATCACCTGTGTCCTTGCAGGAAAGGAAGAGCAGGGTAGATCCGACCAGCAAAAGGAGGCCGAGAAGCAAAACAAATGCGCGCCGGACTCCGGTTTTGGTGGAATGGGAAAGTGACATAAGGAGGATTCCTTTCTTTGAGATTGAGCAGATACAACCGCTCGTGTTCATTGCCAACAGTATACTATAAATTCTTCCAATATGCAAGAGGACAACTCAATTTTCATCAATTATGCACAAAAATCCCGGACGGGATTTGGCCGTCCGGGAAGGGCTATTTGAAGGTTTTGGTGTTCAGCACGGTGGTGCTGTAGATCAAAAGGACGTCTTTGCCGGAAAAATCGAGCACACTGCCCAGTGTTGCGGGGTGGACGGTGCGGATATCCACGACGTAAACGGTGCGATAGGCCTGCGCGACCAAGGGTAAAAGGGAAGAGCCGAAGGAGTCCCGAAAGACGATCAGCTCCTTGTCTGTCGTGGCCAGGGGATTGTCGATGCGCTGAAGTCCCTGCAGTCCTGCCATGAAAAAGTCGTACGGGGTGTCGCTCGCAAACAGCTCGGGCAGATACACGCCGCTGGTCGTTCCCGTGGCGTAATCGGTAAGGGTGAGGGCGTCGATGGTATCGTTGGTCAGATAGGTGAGTGTCTCGGGCGGCGGGTACAGGGCGCTTTGGTCGTGATAGCCGCCGCAGAAGGGGGCGAGGGTATGCGGTGTATATTCCTTGGGCAATCGGTCGGCAAACTGCATGGACTGACCAAGGCGCGTCAGCACGTTGCAAAGCCTTGATTGATCCCAGTGCCAATCGGTCTTGTAGTAGTCCTCTATTGTGAGCGTGTCAAACAGCTCGATATAGGCGGCTTCGGGCAGCGTGGCGCGCAGCTGGGATTTCAAGGACTTGTAGTCGGGGGAGGGGTAGCCGTATTCCTTGGCAAAAAAGTAGTTTTTATCGGGGATGAGCGCCAGATAGACGGATGCGTCGGTGTCCTCGAGGTAGCGATCGTACAGATCGGACAGGCGGGAGAGGGAATAGTCAACGTTCTCGCGCGAGAAATCTGTTTCGATCTGGGCAATCGAGCCGTCCTCGACAGCATAGCCGTTGTTGTGCTTCATACCAAGGACGTACAGGACGAACTTGGCTTTGACCGAGCGGAAGAACTCCCGATACGGGAACTGGTCCACGGTAAAGCGGTCAAAGGCGCGCATGGCGCTCCCGTCCAGAAGCTCTTCCTTTGTGACTTTACTTGGCAGAGTGGCGAGCGGCCGCTTTTCCACCTTGGAATAGGTCACGGGATCGAGCGCACGACCCAGGCACAGGGCAGTACCAACGCCGAGCAGCACAACAAAGGTCAGCGCCAAGGCCAAATGGTGTATCTTTGATCTCATCATTTTCCCCCTTAAAACCGGAAATATAAAAAGGCAGAGAACGAGCCGTCAACGAAATAGGCGGTGACCAGAAGCACAAGAAGGGTCGTGCACAGCGGCTCGAGAAAGGTCTGTGCCCGTCCTCCTGCCTTAGTGGACATCAGGCGAGTGGCGGTGCTCTTGACCCATGGGGTGCAACCGATCAGAGCCAAGAGGAGTACCGGGGCATAGCCGGAGAGATAATGAGCAGTATCTCCCGACCAAAGCGGCAGACCGCCGCCCCCGAGCATACAGGCAATATCCGAAGCAGCACCCGACAGTCCGTTGGCGTGGAACAGCACGAAGCTGACAAGGATGACGAGGGAAACGTACAGGTGAGAGACAACGCGGGGGCATCTGTCCAGCCATTTTTGCAGGAACAGCCGCTCCAGGACAAGGAACAGGGCGAAATACAAGCCCCACAGGACAAAGGTCCA
Organism: Oscillospiraceae bacterium; assembly: GCA_015064395.1. Taxonomy (GTDB): domain Bacteria; phylum Bacillota; class Clostridia; order Oscillospirales; family CAG-272; genus SIG644. Next base: position 4,312 of record SVSH01000031.1, on the reverse strand, counting down.
GTCCGCACCGTGCCAAAAGCCGGTCAGCATCCAGACAGTCAGCACGTTGCATATCCAGCGTCCGCGGCTGACCCGGTTGCCGCCCATTGGGATATAGACGTAGTCGCGGAACCAATGCCCGAGCGACATATGCCACCGTCGCCAGAACTCGGAAATACTTTTTGAAATGAAGGGATAATTGAAGTTTTCCAAAAAGTGAAAGCCAAAGATGCGCCCAAGGCTGATGGCCATGTCGCTGTATCCCGAAAAGTCAAAGTAAAGCTGCAAGGAAACGGCGAGGGCATATACCCAATAGAACGCAACGGAGCGGTCGTCACTGGCGATAAAATCTCCCACCAAAAGGCCGAGCGTGTCGGCGATCAGCACCTTTTTGGCAAGACCAAACACAAAGCGGCGAGCACCCAGGGCAAAGTTCTCGGTGGTGTGATGCCGATCACTCAGCTCCTCCTCGACGGTGGTGTAACGAACGATAGGACCGGCGATGAGCTGGGGAAAGAGTGCAACGTAGGTAGCCAGGCGCAAAAAGCTCTTTTGTACCTTGGCGTCTCCCCGATACACGTCAATGGTATAGCTGAGCGTCTGAAAGGTGTAAAAGCTGATGCCGATGGGAAGCGCCAGGCGCAAAAGGGGGATGCGAGTGGAGAGCAGGGTGTTGACGTTCTGGATGAAAAAATCGGAATACTTAAAAAAGCCCAAAAGGGCCACACTGGTCATGACGGACGACCAAAGAAAGGCTCGACAGGCGCGCGTCCCTCGGGTGCGGTCGATCAAGAGACCGTGAAGGTAAGCCGACAGCGTGCTGGCCAGCAGCAGTAATGTATAAACAGGCTCGCCGTAAAAATAGAAAACGAGACTCGCCAGCAGCAGCACGAAATTTTTGGCACGCCGCGGAACGAGAAAATAAACGAACAGAACGAGGGGAAGGAAATAGTACAGAAAGCTGATACTGGAAAACAGCATATCGATCTCCATTCAAAAGAATTCAGGGCTGTCCGGAGACAGCCCTGTCAAGCATGTCAGGTCAGTGCTTGGTCGACGAGCAACTCACATCCCGTGATGATGCTTTGCGTTTTGGTCAAAAAGGGGTCAAGAGCGGCGGCACCGCCATAGGCGACGATGAGGTAATTGTCGGGGGCGTGTACGATCAAAAGCTTTTCGGGCGTGCCGCAGATAAACTGCTTGGTCAGAATGTGATTTTTGATGGTGGCGGCCATGCCGCGGGCGGCGTCGGAGGTCTTGAAGTGAAAGGCGCCGCAGGTGAAGATGTTGGCGTTCATGCTGTGGATGAGCGAGGCGGCCGAGTCGATCTGATCGATCTGATCGGAGGGGAAGCTGATCAGCGAATCGATGTTGGCGGCGGCCTCTGCGTGCGTCAGATCAAAGGCGCCGGGGGCATTTTCCACCACGTTGTCGTAGTCACCGCCCATGGCAGGGAATTTTTCATCGCTGCCGTAGGCCGCCCAGATGACGGCAAGCAGCTCGTGGGCATTGGCATAGGTCGCGGGCGTGGAGGGAGTGTTGCCCTCGCCGCTACCGCCTTCGCCGCTTTGATTGCCATCTGTAGTACCGCTATTGTTGCCTTGATTATTGGTGTCTGTGCTGCCGTTATGATTGCTGTCGGTGTTGTTGGTGTCGTCATCGTTGCCGTTGTTCGTGGGATCTCCGTCGCCGGGGATCTTGCCGTCATCGCCGTTCATGCCGCAGGCGACGGCGCCGACGAGCATCAAGGATACAAGCAGCAGAGCCAAAAGCTTTTTCATGTGTATCTCTCACTTTCTCATCATTTTAATACTGGCGGGTGGTCCGCGCTCCCTTATTCTTGCCCGTTTTCCTGAATTTCATACTTGCATTTGATCCATGTCTTTTTTGTTTGCTCGTTGACAAGCGGTGGGATATATGATAAAATGAAAGCGGAAAACCTTGCTACAAAGGAGTTATGCTATGCAATCCCTTCGTGAACTGTATAAAATCGGGCGCGGCCCGTCCAGCTCGCACACCATGGGCCCGGAGCGGGCGGTCAAGGTGATGCTGGAGCGCTATCCGACGGCGGATGCCTTTCGTGTGACGCTGTACGGCTCGCTGGCCTCCACCGGCGTAGGCCACGGCACCGACCGCGTCATCCGCGAGACCTTTGCGCCCACCCCATGCGAGATTTTGTTTGATCATACCACGCCCTGTCTCATCCACCCCAACACCATGGACATCGAGGTGCTGTGTGACGGTCGGGTGCTCGACGTCAAGCGCGTCTATTCGGTTGGCGGCGGCTCCATCGAGATCGAGGGCGAGGAAGCGGGAGCGCTGTCGCAGGATATGCGAGACGACATCTACACCCTCAACACCTATGCCGAGATCGCGGATTATTGCCATAAAAACAACCTTCGCATCTGGCAGTACGTCGAGCAATGCGAGGGCAGGGAGATCTTCGATTATCTTTCACTGGCGTGGGAGCAAATGAAGCGCACCATCCACGAGGGACTGACCACGACCGGCGTGTTGCCCGGTGTGCTGGGCACCCAGCGCCGCGCCCAGATCCTGTACAACCAAAAGCATATTGATGAATCGGCGCAAACGCGAGAGAACCGCCTGGTCTGCTCTTACGCCTTTGCGACCAGCGAGCAAAATGCGGGTGGTGGCACCATCGTTATTTCACCCACCTGCGGCGCGTGCGGCGTTGTTCCGTCGGTGCTCAAATATATGCAGGAGAGCCGTGGCTTTACGGATGAGCAGATCGTTCGCGCGCTGGCGACGGGCGGCATCATTGGCAATATCATTAAGACGAATGCCTCGATCAGTGGCGCGGAATGCGGCTGTCAGGCCGAGATCGGCTCGGCCTGCTGTATGGCCGCCGCCGCGCTGGCCGAGCTGTTCGAGATGGGGCTGGACCAGATCGAATACGCCGCCGAGGTTGCCATGGAGCATCACCTGGGGCTGACCTGCGACCCCATCGCGGGACTGGTGCAAATCCCCTGCATCGAGCGCAATGCCGTTGCCGCCATGCGTGCCATCAACGCGCTCTCACTGGCTAATTTCCTCACCTCGTCCCGTAAGATCTCGTTTGACCTGATCGTGACCACCATGTATAACACGGGCAAGGACCTGCTGTGCGGTTACCGCGAGACCTCGTCGGGCGGCTTGGCGAAGTATTATCCGATCGGAAGTTGACTGCTACCAAAATCAAAAGGAGGTATATGATGAAACACACGTTACAATGGTTTTCTCTTGTTCTTGCCATGCTGATGCTGCTGTGTACCGTTGCCTGTACTGATGGGAAGCAGCCGACGGGCGATCCCTTGACTCCCCCCGATAACACACAAGAGGGCAATGAAACTCCCGAGGGCAACCGGCCGGAGGATGACAAGCCCGCATTTGACGTTCAAGCGGCAGAAAACGAGACGATTGTGTAGGTCCCTTTGACAGGGGCAGACGACGTCAAAAGCTATTTGCGCTTCGTTTATGCCGATCATACGAAGACAAGACTTACCAATATATTCGCCCATCACGATACGGACAAGGACGAATACGAGGTGACGGAGATCTTTCGCTCGCTTGATCCCGACACCAAGGATGATGTGATGCTGGTGCTGCGTTGGTCCATTGCCGATGATGGAACACGTGACCATCCGAGGCTGATCATGTTCCGTGAATTTGATACAATGCGGAACGAGGTTCACATGGCCACGGCATTGTGCGGCGAGTATAACTTCTTCCGTGAAAAAGTAACAATAGATGCATCCGGGACGACGACATACTTGCTAAGAGAGAAAAATGTTGTATTTGATATTCGCTTGAATCCTCCTATGTATAATGAAATGGAGATCATGAACTTTTTGAAGGATTATGAGCATTATTATGAGCACGAATTTGAAGAAAATCCGCGCGTATACAGTCACGATCTGATTTATTCCTGCATCGGTGGCGTGGAGACTGCCACGCAGCAGGATCTGCAACAAGTTGTTCCGTTCCCTTGGACGCTGATCCAATCGGTGATGAAATCCAAATAAACAAAAGAAGGGCGATGTGCACAAGCACACCGCCTTACTTTTGTGCATATTGCCTTTTTGTGGTGAGCGGTCAACTTTCGACTTGACATTTTTCACAAAACCGCAAAAAAGAAAAAATATTTGAAAAAAGTGCTTGACAAAAAAGGGTGAAGGTGATATAATATCAAGGCTGTCCGCTTGGGGCAGCGAGTTTGGTCCTTGAAAATTGAACAACAAAGAGAGAAGTACAAAGCAAGAATTTCCATGCGAGAGCATGGGAGTGTGTGAAATACAAGATCTCGCAATTCTGAAAGAGAATACTACTCAAACAA
>SVSH01000005.1 GCA_015064395.1 Oscillospiraceae bacterium | reverse complement strand
ATTACTTCTTAGCCTTAGGTCTCTTTGCGCCGTACTTGGAACGGCTCTGGTTACGGTTTGCCACGCCTTGTGCGTCGAGCGTACCGCGGATGATGTGGTAACGAACACCGGGCAGGTCACGTACACGGCCGCCGCGAATCAGAACGACGGAGTGCTCCTGCAGGTTGTGTCCGATGCCGGGGATATAGGTCGTTGCCTCGATGCCGTTGGTCAGTCTGACTCTCGCGATCTTACGAAGTGCGGAGTTAGGCTTCTTAGGCGTCGTGGTGGAAACCTTGGTGCAAACGCCTCTCTTCTGAGGGCTGTGCTGATCGGTTGCCTTGTTGGACAGCGTGTTGAATCCGTGCTGCAGAACGGGAGCTTTGGACTTGTACTGCTTATCCTGACGACCCTGCTTGACAAGCTGGTTGAAAGTTGGCATGTTTCTCTTTTTTCCTCCTTCTTTCAAATTTAATGTTTATATACAGTCACCCAGGCGTCACCTCCGGGCGCAACTGCCACTACAGATGTCTGAAATTACACACAGACACATGATATTATAGCATTTTCCCTTTGTTTTGTCAAGAGATACGTAAATTTCTACGTTTTACACAAATAGAGAAGTTTAGCACTAAATTATTTGCATTTTTTGAACAGAATATACAAAAAGAAGTGGTAAAGGATGGTTAAAGTGCGAGTATCTTCTTCTACGGACGCGCACACTGTACATCATGCCAAAAGAAGATGTCGATTGAAATTTAGCTTTCTATCCGAGGGCGCGCCACAACGCGGCGCGCTACGAGGATTGCCACTTCTTGGTACGCCCCAAGAAGTGGCGGAAGAAAGGCGCCAAGGGACCTAATGTCCCTTGGAACCCTGCAGTGCGCCACGGAAAACTAAAGTTTTCCTGATTGTGGCGCAAAAGCATGCAACTTCAAATTTTGCGAGCACGGCTTAAAGAAAGACCGCGCTCACTTAAGGGCAAAACCCCTTGCCTTTTTCGCCTGCCGCTCGTGTTGGCTAAAATTGAGGCATAGGAGTAAAAGCTTATATGTGATCTCTCGTCTTTCTCTTTGAAGAGCGGCAATGCCAGGGGGTTCCCAGGGGGAACGCCTGGGCGCGTTTTCTTGGTTCATTCTTTGCCGCGCGGCAAAGAATGAACATCCCTGCCGGTACAGCGCACGCGCGCAGCTGTGTGCGCGTGGGGAGGAGAAGTCGTTTGAAATTTCGCTTTCTATCCTTCGCCGCGCACGCGCGGACGATATTCTTCCAAGGGGTTCTCATGCCCCTGCAGGACCAAAACAAAAAGGCAATCACTTTCGTGATTGCCTTTTTGTTTTGGTGCGGCGTAAGGGATTCGAACCCCCGACCTTTTGGTTCGTAGCCAAACACTCTATCCAGCTGAGCTAACGCCACACGTGCCGGTTTCCCCGACAGCCTAATTATTATAGTCTGTTTGCACGCGTTTGTCAACCCCTTTTTGAAAACTTTTTCATTTTTCTTTTTTCACCTCGCCCGTCAGGTAAAAAGAACCCCCGACGATCGTCGGGGGTTCCCCGCCCTTTCGGGCGATTTGCTATTCGCTTAGTAAGGCTTCTTCAGGTACAGGAAGTAGAATGCTGCACCGCCGCCGCCAAGCACCAGAAGGATGATGATGATGACCAGCGCGATCTTGCCGCCATTGCCGGCAGGCTTCTCGCTGTCACCGGGCTGCTCGGTATTGTTGTCAGGATTCTGGTCAGGATTCTGATCAGGATTCTGGTCAGGGTTCTGATCGGGATCAACAGGCGTTTTCTCCTCTTCCTTGACCGTGATGGTCTTTTCAGGATTTTCAACAACGCCGACCGTGATCGTCTCGGCAGCTACTGCGACGTAGCCTTCCTTTTCCCAAGCGGGGATCTCGAAGGATCTGCCTGCGATAACGTCATACTCCTTGGTCTCAACGACCGTGCCGTCTGCCTTTACGTACTTAACCGTCAGCGTAAAGGTCTTGGGCGTATAGGTGATAACACCCTCAACGTCCTCCGTGATCGCACCGAACTCGATGGTGGTCTTGTCGGTCGTGTAAGCCGCTGCAACGTACTCCGCATGATCTGCCAGGTTGAAGACGTAGGTCTCGCCGTAAGGGATCATAATGGTAAAGGGCTTACCAAACACCTCATAATTGTCGGTGTTGATCTCATACAGGTGAACCGTAACCTGATAAGACAGGCGCGTGTAGGTAACGGTGAACTCCTCGTTCTTGGTTACCTTGTCGATGGTGATAGCCGACATGTCGGGGGTATGACCCGCAACGGTGGGAGACAGCTGCTCTACCGATGCGCCATATTCGAAGATCTGCTGGAACGACTCAACGCCCTCAAGCGCCTCGCCCTTTTCATCCACGTAGTAGATGTTGATGATCAGCTTCTTAAGCGTGCAAACCACGGTCAACGTCGTGTCGCCCGTCACAGCTTCCGTCTTCCAGATGTCCTTGATCTCATAGCCTTCGGGCAGAACGAGATCTGCGTACTTCGTAGCGTCAAACTCGAAGATGTCACCGTGCCAGATACCGGGAACAACGATAGACTCTGCCGCCTTGTCGCCCTCTGCCGTATCCTTGACAAAGTTCACTGTTACGTTGTACTTGTTCTTGGTGTAGGTAACGGTAAGCGTTTCGTCCTTTGTCAGTTTTTCCACAACAACCTTCAGCTGGTCGGGCGTGTAGCCAACCAATGCAGGCGTTTCCTGCTCGACCTTGGTGCCATAGTCCAGGGTCTTTTCGACCGTTTCGACCAGCGCACCGTCCGCATAGACGTAGTTGATCGTAACCTTGAACTGCTTGAGCGTGTAGATGACGTTAAGCTCGGTATCGCCCGTAACGGGATCGACCTTCAGCTCGCCAACCTTGACCTCGTAGCCCTCGGGCATAACAAGATCGGTGTAGTCAGCCAGCTTGAACTCAAACTTGGAGCCATGCTTAACGAAAAATTCCTTGGATTCGTTTACCTTGTCGCCGTTTGCGGCATTCTTGACAAAGTGAACGGTAACCTTATACTCCTTGAGCTTGTAGCTGAAGTTGACCTCGTTAGTCTCGCCAAGCGTGATCTTAATCTCGGAATCAACGGGGTTCATTCCGGTGATAGCAGGAGCCTTGATGGTGATCTCGTCGCCAAAGAAGTACTGATCCAGCACCTCGGTGGTCTTGACGGGCTTGCCGTCCTCGCCAAGGTAATTGACTGTGATCTTGACGCTGTCGGGAGCGCACTTGATAACAACCTTCTGCAGATTGTCTTGAATATTCTCAATGGTGTAGGTCGCGGTAGCATCCACGATGGTGTAGCCCTTGATCTTGGCCAATTCCTCGACCAGATCCGCAGCCTTGACCGTTACGGTATCCATATACTTTGCCGTGAAAGCAAGAGAATGGATGACCTTGTCCGTGCGATTGTTGACAAATTCAACCGTATACGCATACTCGTTGAGATTGTACTTGATCTCAAAGGTAGCATCACCGTTATTGACGTTAACCGTGATCTGGTTTTGCTCGGGCGTGTAGCCGTTGATGGCCATTGCCACGTGCGTCAGGGTCTCACCGTACATCAGGGTGATGGGAGCGGAGGTACCCAGGATCGTGCCTGTAGCCGCATCGACGTAGTTGACGGTAACGGTGTAGGTGTAAGGATCGTAGTGTACCGTCTTTTCATCATCAGCTTCGCCGAAGGTGTACATCTGCGTAGGAGCCGATGCCTTGTAGTGCTCAATGAAGGGGATCTCGATGAGGATCGTCTGGCCGGGCTTGCCGTTGAACTTGAGCGTCTCGTGTGCCATCTGGCCATGCTTGGAGCCGCCACGATATTCGAAGTTGATGGTGTAGGTCACCACGTACTCGACCTTCGCGCCGGTCAGCTCCTCGTCTGCGTTAGCGGACAGCTTTGCCCACTGATCAGCAGAGCCGGCGAAATCGACCGTCTTGATGCCGGTGCTGCCAACGAAGATGCCCTTGCCAAGAGGTACCAGGTTGCCGGCATACATGGTAACCTTTTCCAGAGCCGTACAATCCTTGAATGCACCCAGGCCCAGCGTCTTGGTGGTAGCGGGAATTTCGATCTCCTTGAGCGAGGTGCAGTTCTCAAACGCATCCGCGCCGATCTCCGTCACCTTCTCTCCCAGCGTCGCCTTGGTCAGTGCCGTACAAGAGCTGAATGCGCCCTCGGGAATGACGGTAAGCGAATCGGGAAGCGTGATCGTCTTGAGCGAGCTGCAGCCCTTAAAGGCATTCTTGCCCAGCGTGGTCAAGTTCTTGGACAGGCTGACGCTCTGCAGATTTTCGCACAGCTCAAAGGCGCTGTTGCCGATGGTGGTAACAGAATCCGCCATGACGACGTGCTCAATGTTTTTATCACTCTTAAACAGATTATCCTCAAGGCCGGTAATGCCATTGCGGAAGATTACGGTATCGACGTACTTGAGCTCCTTGACCCAAGCCTCGTCGCGAACGACCTCACCGTTGCCGGAGAAGGTCAGGGTTCCGTTGACGCGGTCAACCTCCCAGGTAACGCCGTTTTCCAACGCACCGGAGGCCTTTGCCTCGATAATATTATCAATCAAAGGCTCATTGCCGGGCTCAACCTCGGGAATATCGCAGTTATCCAGGAACACCTTTACCAAAGAGGTGCAACCGGAGAATGCATTTTCCTTGACGTACAGGTCGGAGGAAATGACGACACCCTCAAGGCCGGAGCAGCCATAGAAGGCGCTCTTGCCGATGGTTTCCATCGTAACGGGGAATTCGATATTCTTCAGCGCCTTACAGCCATTGAAGGCATTGTCGCCGATCTCGTTGATCAAGTCATTGAAGGTCACCTCTTCCAGAGCCGTACAATCACGGAAGGTATCGTTTGCGATCTCCGTCATCTTGGCAGGAAGCGTGATCTCCGTCAGAGCGCTACAGCCGCGGAAGGCGGACTGGCCGATCTCCTCCAGGTTCTTGGGAAGATCAATGGTAGGAAGCACCGTGGAATCACGGAAGGCAGAATCGCCAATGCTCTTCAGTGTCTTGGGCAGATATACGTCAATGACAGCCTTCATGTTAGCAAAAGCATAATTGCCGATGCGAGTGATGCCGTCCTGAACCGTGATCGCGGTGATCTCGTTGGCGTAAACAGCCCAAGGAGCGGGATTTGTGGAGGAATAGTTGGGGATCTCACCCGTGCCCTTGATGTTCAGTGCGTGGGTGGTGGGGCTGTAGGTCCAGGTCAGGGTCGTGCCGGAAATGCTGCCGCCAACCTCATTGTCGCCGGTATTGCCGCCACCGGAGGGCGCCTTATAAACCAGGGGAGCCTCGATCAGATCCTCGTTGCCGTTCTGGATCGTTACCGTTCCCTGCAGACGGTCAATATAGGCCGTAACCAGTGCAGGACAGCCTGCGAACGCATGGAGACCGACGGTCTCCACGGTGGATGCCATATTCACGCCGGTCATGGCTGTAGCACCGTTCAGCGCGTGATTACCAACGGTAGTCACGCCCTCCTGAACGAAGACCATCTTGATCTTGGTCAGGTAAGAAGCCCAAGGAGTCTCGGCGGAGGAGGCGTAATTATCCATCGCGCCCGTTCCCTTGATGTACAGGACGCAGTTGACCGGATCGTATTGCCACGTTGCCGATGCACCGCACTTGCCCGAGGTAACCTCGTCGGGAGGAGGCGTGGGCTGCGTGCCGGCCTTGTAGGTAAGAACCGCCTTCAGATCCTCGTTACCGGACTGAATGTTCACCTCGCCCTCTTCTCTGTCCACATAAGCGTTGGTGATATTTCCCGTATTATCAAACGCATCCATCGCCACAACGTTCAGCGTGGAAGGAAGCGTTACGTTGAGAAGCGAGGTTGCGCCGTTGAGCGCATTGGCACCAACCGTGGTCACGCCCTCTTTTACGTACACCGTCTTAATGGCGGTCATGTAGTCGGACCAGGGGGCGGGAGTGGTGCTCGTGAAGTTGGTCATCGAGCCGGTGCCGGAGATGATCAACACCTGCGAGGTGGGATTGTATTCCCAGGTCAGGTTAGCTCCGCACTTACCCGAGAGAACGTCTTCATCGCCACCACCTACAGGAGGAGTGGGAGGCGTGGGGGGAGTCGTCGTTCCGGTGTAGCCGAACTGATAGGTAACGCCAAAGTTTCCGGTCTCGGAGAACGTGTCGCCCACCTCAGCTTCCGTCTTGGGGGTCGTTACGGTGATCGGGCCGGGGCATCCACCGAATGCCCAATCTTCGACAGTGGTGGTTGCCTTAGGCAGATCGATCTGTCCCTTCAGGGAAGACGCGCCGTTGAATGCACGCGCCTCAATCGTCTTCACGTGCTCACCAACCGTTACAGACTCCAATGCGGGCATACCGGCAAACACATACTTACCGATGTTGGAAATGCCCTTCGTAATATATACGTGCTCGATGGCAGGCAAATAATCCTTCCAAGGGCAATCCTCTCCGGATACGCTCAGATCCTTCATCTCATAGATCGTAGTCTCAAACAACCCATCGTATGCACTGCTCAGGGTCAGCGTCTTGGAAGCGCCGGAGTATCTCCACTCGATGCCCTCGCAGAACTTACCGGAAGCATCTACACCGACGTTACCAATAGAGTCACTATCCAAGTCGGCAATCAGCTCTGCATTGGTGCTGGTTTCGCCAAAAGCATCGTTATCGATGGAAGGGTAGCCAAGGCAGGACGACTTAGGTCCTTTTGCCAATTCCGTTTCGCGGAAGGCAAAATGACGGACGTTCAACAGTGTAGAGGGCAAGGACACGCTCTGTATTGCCGCATAAGCAAACGCCCATTCGCCGATACTGAGAACTCCCTCAGGAATGACAACCTCCGTACAACGAATCAGGTTGAAAAAAGCAAAGGAACCAATCGTTGTAACACCGGGGTTGATGACTACCTTCTGGATTTCATACCGGTAATCGGATCTGAACCAAGGGGTATTGACCTCCATGGCAGAGGTTTTGATATAATCCGTCATAGGTCCGGTGCCCATGATGGTCAAAACACCGCTGGCGACCATGTCGTCGGGGTTTTCATCACGATACTGATAAAGCACGTTCGGTCCACATACACCCGAATCGGTTTTTGCAGTGGGCTCTGTAGCATCTTCCGCAAACACACCTACCGTCAACCCGGCTGTCAGAGACAGCAGCATGGTCAGCGTCAGCAGCCACGAAAGTGCTTTTTGGATTTTTCTCATAGATTTGAACCTCCTTGATTTGGGGCGTTATCGTCCCCTTTTTACTTAACCGCATATGCGGTCCTTTTTTATGCAACTGCCGCTCAAAAACCGCCAGGGAGCGATTCGGACAGTAATCCGGATACATTATATCATATCAATTTGCAAAAAGCAAGCGTTTTGGGAAGATTGTTTGGGAGAATTTCGGGGGGCTGCACCTTTCCTTTTCTTTTCTCAACATTTTTTATAGCGACTCAGTAGCGTTCCCGCCGTCCGCGTGCGCGCCACAAAAGAACTCTCAGTTTTTCCACCGGCCAAACGCTCAGCGCCAAAAGTGCCGTCAGAGCAAGCTCGGAAGGCAACAGGGGCATGGTACGAAGGACACTGCCGCCCAGGTAAACGAAGATGATCTGCAACAGCAGTACCCCTGACATGATGAGCAAAAAGGAGCGATTGCGAGACAAGCCGGCAAAGGGACGCAGGCGATCGGTGCGGGCATTGAAGCAGTTGAACACCGAGGAGAAAATAAACAGGGCAAAAAAGGCGGTCAGATGACACAGATCGTCGGGTGTCGTGCGAAAGCGGGCAGTGATCGCCGGGTGCTTGAGAAACAGAATGCAAAGCCCGACGGTATATCCACCCAAAAAGAGGATCTCGTTGACCATGTAGCGGCAAAGGATCGGCTCGTCGCGCCGCTTTGGCTTTTCCTTGAGATAGGAGGGGAGCGGTGCTTCGCCCGAGAACGCCAAGCCGCCCAGGGTATCCATGATCAGATTGATCCACAGCATCTGCACCACCGTCACCGGGGCATTAACGCCAATAAACGGGCCGATCATAGATACGCCAACCGCACAGAAATTCATGGTCAGCTGTAGCGTGATGAACTTGCGGATGCTTTTGAAAATGGTACGACCGTAGAGCACCGCCTTGACGATGGAGGCAAGATTGTCATCCAGGATCAGAATATCACTGGCATCCCGCGCCACCGCCGCTCCGCTCCCCATGCCAAATCCAATGTCGGCACGACGAAGCGCAGGCGCATCGTTGATGCCGTCCCCGGTCATGCCGACCACCCGCTCCTGCTCCTGCGCCACCCGAACCAATCGGCTTTTGTCGGTAGGAAGGGCACGGGCGATCACTGCCAAGCGCGGCAACAGTTCTTTCAATCGGTGGTCCGACAGCGAGCCAAGCTCACTCCCTGTCAGTACGACGTCGTGCCCATCGTCCAAAATGCCGCACTGCTCTGCCAAGCGAGCGGCCGTGTCGGGGCTGTCTCCCGTGATCATCACCACCTGCACGCCTGCGCGGTGTAGCGTCTCTACCGCTCCGCGCGCCTCGGGGCGCAGACGGTCTGCCAAGGTCAAGGCACAAATCATCGAAAGCGGCGGTATCTCGCCCCGTTCCAAGGTCATGATATCGCGCTCGCCTTCATGCACGCACAGCATCAGCACGCGCTCGCCCGCCGAAGCATACTCACGAACCAGCGAAGATATCCGATTTCGATTGAACGGAACGGCGCTTCCCTGCCTGTCAAGGCAGGAGGTAACAAAGGGCAATAGCACCTCGGGGGCTCCTTTGACCAGCGTCACCACCTTGTCACCCGCGCGAACAACAGCCGCCGCATACTTGCGTACGCTATCAAACGGAAGTTTGGACAACGTCTCGGCCGAGGGGCGTGTGAAATCCATCGCGCTTTCCAAAAGTGCACGGTCAGTGGCATTCCCCCCGACGGCACAGTTCTCCGTTTGCGCACTTCCCTTTGTCTTGCCCGCGACTTGCCGCATCCCCGGCATAGCTCCGCTATTGTAGTAGCAGGACAGCAGGTATTGCTCCATTCTCTCCTTCCCCGCACGGGCAAACGCGGCCGGTGAATCAAACACCTCGCCGCCTCCGTCCAGCAGCTGACCCACGCTGAGCCTGCCGTCGGTGAGCGTTCCCGTTTTATCGGTAAACAAGAGATCCATACTCCCCGCCGCCTCGATGCCTGCCGCCTTGCGGACGAGCACGCGATCCCGTACCATGCGACGGATATTAGAGGACAGGACAACGGCGACCATCATGGGTAGTCCTTCGGGAACGGCCACGACAACGACGGTCAATCCCAGCATCAAGGCCTCCAGTGCGGTATCCAATACGTACGGAAGATCCGTCAGCTTCATTCGGATGATCTCGCTGTGAAAGCCGCTGTCCAGCACAAAGGCATGGAACAAAAAGGCAAGTGCGACAAGGGCGGCCGCCACGTATCCAAGCAGGCTGATCTGCCCGGCCAGCTTCGCCAGGCGCAACGAAAGCGGGCTGTCGCGTGTCTCCTCCTGAACCTCCCGAGAGATCCCTCCGAGCACCGTAGCGTCTCCCACCCGACGCACCAGCATCCGTCCCTCGCCGCTAAGCACGGCACAGCCGCGATACAGCGAGACCTCATCTCCGGGCTGCCCCTCGTCAACGCCGCCGGCCCGCTTGGTCACCTCCCGGCTCTCGCCCGTCATGGTGGCCTGATCCAACGCAAGCCTCCCTTGGATCAGTTGGCCGTCGGCCGGCACCTGCTCGCCCGCCCCCAACAGCACAACGTCGCCCACGACTACATCATCCAGGGGCACTTCGCACACTGCCCCATCCCGCAGGATGCGACAGTTGAGTCGCCCGCTTTCCCTCTTGAGCCGCGCAAAGGCAGCTTGCGAACCCATCTGCGAGACGGTGGAAATGGTGGTTGCTACCAGGACTGACACGGCAATGCCGAGCGTTTCCATCCAATCCGAGCGACGGAACATAAGGAGCAAATTAAGTGCCAGAGCGATGAGCAGGATGCGAATGACAGGGTCGTTCAGATTGGAGAAAAAATGAGACCAAAAGCCCTTTGTTTTCCGTTCCGTGAGTTGATTGGTACCGTGCTCGCGGCGTGAGGCCTGCGCCTGTTTTGTAGTAAGGCCGATGTATGCTGGATGTCCTGTGGCCAAGGCAGAGGGGGGTGTCCCCTTACCATTTTTTGGCAGCTTGGGTTTGTTTATGCAGATCATGGCGATTCCCCCGCGGTTTTTCTTTCGTATCAATATATGAGGGGGTGGGGGTAAATATACTTTGGGATGTCCGGTGTTCCGATCGTCGCCGCCGCACAAGTTTTTTGTTCATGCTTGCATGACGCCCGCGTTCAGGGGGGGCAAATGAAGCTTGGTGTTTTCCCGCCGCACAACGCGCGGCGAGAAGGTATGCCCTTTCTTTGTTGCTGAACAAAGAAAGGGCGAAAGAAAGTCAGCCAAGGGGTCTAATACCCCTTGGCACCCCGCAATGCGCCACGAGGAAACACCGTTTCCTCTGATTATGGCGCAAAAGCTTGCATCTACAACGCTTGCGTTTGCAAGTTAAAAAAACTTGCAAACACGAAGGGTGCACGCAAACCGCAACAGCAAGAGCTTTTGCTATCGTTCAACGCACCTTGTGACAGCATAACTTTTTCGCAAAATGGAAAGAAAAAAACCTTGCTTTCTCTGCCTGCCGCTCATGGTGACAAAAATTGAGGCACAGCATTAAAAGCTTATATGTGGCCTCTTGTCTTTCTCTTTGTAGAGCGGCAATGCCAGGGGGTCCCCAGGGGGAACGCCTGGGTTCATTTTCTTGGTTACTTCTTTGTTGAATGACAAAGAAGTAACATCAAAGTTGGTACAGCGAACGCGTGCGAAGCACAGTGTGCGCGTCAATAGAAGAAGTTGTTTGAAATTTAGCTTTCTGTCCTCGGGCGCGACACAACGCGTCGCGCTGTGCGTATTGCTACTTCTTGGCATTCCCCAAGAAGTAGCCAAGAAAGGAACCAAGGGGACACCCCTTGGGACCCCACTTCCCGACGGCTTTTGAGAGCCGCCGGGGCTGTTACCTTCGCAAGCCCCCTTCATCTTGGGCGCATGAGCGCACGCCCAAGATGGGTGCGGTTAGGAAAGAATTTTTACTTTCTTTGCCTGCCGCTCGTGGTAGCAAAAGTGGTGGCACAGCACAGGGAGCGTTTATGTCACCTCTCGTCTTTTTCCTTGAAGAGCGGCAATGCCGGGGGGTTCCCAGGGGGAACGCCTGGGCGCGTTTCTTGGCCACTTCTTGGCGCGCCCCAAGAAGTGGCATCCACGCATAGCGCGCCGCGTTGTGGCGCGCCCTACCGTAGGAGAAATTGCTGAAGCATTAGCCATCCCCAAAAAGAAAAAAGGAGACTGCACAGCCTCCCTTTCTCTACATTATATTAATACTATCATACCAACGCCTGCTTCAGCGCCGAAATATACGTCGGATCCGTCCCACAGCATCCGCCCACATACTTCACCCTGCCGTCCAACGCGGGCAAAACTTCCCGCACAAAACGCGCCGCGTCGTAGTCCGACACGGTAGTTCCGTCCTCCGTCAACACCGGCAGTCCTGCGTTGGGCTTGAAGATAAGCGGCAATTCGGTCCGCTCGGCAAAGGAGCGGATCACGCCAATCGCCTCTGTAGGCCCGAGCGAGCAGTTCATACCGATGGCATCAATGCCCAGCGGCTCCAGCTCCTCGATGACACGCTCTACCGTGTTGCCCATCATGGTGCGTCCGCGGCGGTCAAACGTCATGGAGCACAGCACCGGAACGCCGTATTGCTTGGCCACCGTGGCCGCCACTCGCATCATCTCCACGTCCATAAAGGTCTCAAGAACGATCAGATCTGCCCCCGCTTTAACACCGGCACCGATCTGCTCCTCGTAAATATCCCGGACGTCGTCCTCGCTCAAATCTCCGAACGGCTCCATCATCTCGGACAAGGGACCAATGGACAACGCCACCTGAATGTCCGTTCCCTTTACCGCCTGCTTGGCCAGTGCGACACCGCGGCCGACCACCTCCGCTACGGAATAAGCAGAGCTGCGCTCCACCGAGGGGCGATTGGCGCCAAACGTGTTGGCCTGCACGACCATCGAACCCGCGGCTATATATTCACGCGTCAGATCGATCACCATGTCGGGCTGTTCTATATTGTAGATCCAAACGGGAACCTTGGCAACACCTCGCGCCTCTGCGCGGTTCCAAAGTCCGGTCCCCATTGCTCCGTCCAACAAAATTACATCATTTTTCATAGAAAAAGCTCCTTTTTGTCGCTTATATGCCATTATTATATCGGCTCGACAAAGAGTTGTAAAGCCGTTTTGGGGATTTTTGCATAGATGAATAAAAGACCGCCCGGAATCGGCAGTCTTTTACTCTCTTATGTCGCTTTTTCAAGCGTGGAAACAATTATGCTTGATATTATTCTAGCATGACTTTGTCATTCTGTCAATACTTTTTTGAAATTTTTTCAAAAAATTTTTCCAATATTTTTTAATGGAAAAAGGGAGGATTTCTCTTGCTCCAAAACGTCGTTTTTGAGCGCCATCAGCAGATAAATCAGCACGCGCTGCAAAAAACTCTTGCTTTTTTTCACACGCGGTATTATAATAGACATCAAGGGGCACGTCTGTGCCGTTCCCAAGGAGGAACTCATGTTCAAAAACTGTTTTCTGCGCGCAATCGCGCTGTTGCTGATGTTCATACTGCTAACGCTCCCGATCGGCTGTTCTCGATCTGCGCCTCCTGCCCTGGAGGAGATCTACGATGACGCCGTTTCCCTGATTGAACAGTCGCACGCCGTCAATGATCTCGTGTTTGGCTTCGGCCTTCCCACGTGGGAGATGGATTCGGATTATGCCGACTTGCAAAATCTGTACCCCACTGCCACATCCTATGAATACGTGACCAATTATACTTCTTACCGCACCACGCTGGATATCAAGCAGGCCATGCAAGCAGTTTATTCCACCGATTACCTCGAATCGCTGTACGTCACGCTGTTCGACGGCTATGCATACGAGGAAGGTATCATGGCCGCCCAATTTCGGGAGGATTCCCAGAATTTGTACCAGCATAAAACCTACGAGCCGCTCGTGACCTGGCAACGCATTTACGACTATTCCACCATGCGCGTGGTGGACGGCGATGCCAAGACGGCCGTGATCGAGCTGGAAACCCACCTGGAAAACAGCACAGAGACACTCGTTGTTCAACTGGTTCTCGTCCTGGAGGAGGACGGCTGGCGCCTGGACACCCCCACATACTAATAAAATGACTGCCGCAGGTATACCTCCTGCGGCAGCTTTGTATTGTTCCGTTTGGGCAACAAATCTTTTGGGTAACGAGACACCGCACCACAAGGCACAGTACAGCATCTGCGTCACGGCTCCCCGACCGTATCACACCCTGCCCTGCGGAAATTATCGTCTCAAGCAAAGGATCTCGACAAAGATCAAAGCAAGACCTGCGAAAATCGCTCCGCCGATCGAGATCAGCCCTCTCTCCAGTCCACCAACCAAGCCAATGAAGCACACGAAGCAAGCGGCAACCACGCTATAGCGAAGGACGCTACGCACGGTACGGTCGCGCAGGGCGGTCGCTACGAAAGCCAGAAGAGCATATACAAAATCCAGCAGGCGGTCCACCGCTGTGCCGGCCCGTCTCGTCTTATACTCCGTTACCGCGTATTGTTCTCTTCCTGTATAATATCCGTTCATTCTCGCGTTCTCCTTTCGGGTTTGGCATGCAAATTCGTCAATTTTAAGAAGTTTTTGCCGTTTTTATTCCTGTTTTGGAATCGGTGTAATGCATTATAACACCATTTTCGGAATTTGTCAATAGGTTTTTTCTGATTTTAGAAAAAAATTTCAAAAAACTCTTTACAAATTGGAAAAACCGTGATATAATAATGCCAATCCAGGAATTATAGTTGCAAAAACAGTCGAACGGAGGTTCTTTATGGCACCGACAACTTCTTATATTGAAAGAATCAAGCAACTCAAAAGCGAAAAAAAGATCACCAACGATCAACTCGCCGATATGACGGGTATCCCGCTCGGCACGCTGAGCAAGATCCTCGCCGGCATCAGCGACTCGCCCAAGCTGGTCAACATCGTGGCCATTGCCCAAGCTTTGGGCTGCTCGCTGGATTATCTGATCAGCGGCAATCCCGAAAATACAAACAACTATACCCTTTCCCAGCAGGAGATCCGCATGGTGGAGTCCTTCCGTCAGCTGGACAGCCACGGCAAGGAGCTTACCCTGCTGGTCTTGGAAAAGGAAAAGGAGCGCGTACAAAGCGGCGACGTGAGCATCGACGTTCGCACCGAGCGCGCAAAAGTCCTTCCCTCGCCCGTGTTGCGCACCCCCTCGGTCAGCGCATCGGGACTGGGCAAGCGCGTGATCCCGATGTACGATATGCCTGTTTCGGCGGGCGCGGGCATCGACCTGAGCGATGATCTGGCCTCCGAGATCCGCATTCCGGACAACACCAAGACGCAGGATGCCGATTATGCCCTGCGCATCAGCGGCAACAGCATGGAGCCCAAGTTCCACGACGGAGATATTTTGCTCATTGAGAACTGCGAGTCGGTCGAGGTGGGCGAGCTTGGTATCTTTATACTGGATGGCGCCGGCTACTTCAAGAAGTTTGACGGCGACCGACTGCTCTCTCTCAATCCCATTTATGCGCCCATTCCGCTGTCTGATTTTTCGGACATTCAGTGTGCGGGACGCGTCATTGGTAAGATGTATCGAAAATGAGAATAGCAAAAAGGCTGTTGGTTTGCAACAGCCTTTTTGCTTTAGTGGCAATCTGAATTTCATACAACTTCTCCTCCCCGTGCTCACACTGTGCTTCGCACGCGTTCGCTGTGCCGGTTTTGATGCTACTTCTTGCTTCGCGGCAAGAAGTAGCCAAGAAACGCGCCCAGGCGTTCCCCCTGGGGACCCCCGGCATCGCCGCTCTGCAAACAGAAACAAGAGAGATTATATAAACGCTTTTCGTGCTGTGCCTCAAATTTAGCCAACACGAGCGGCAGGTGGGGGAAGCAAGAGCTTTTACCTTGAAGCGAGCGCGGTCTTTCTTTAAGCCGCGCTTGCAAGCGCTGAAGATGTAGGCTTTTGCGTCGTGTTGCGCGGAGCGATAGCGGAGCGCCCACAAAGACGCACTGCAGGGTTCCAAGGGACATTAGGTCCCTTGGCGCCCTTCTTGGCCACTTCTTGGGGCGGACCAAGAAGTGGCATCCAAAGCCGGCACAGCACAGCGCGCAGCAGTATGCGCGTCCGTAGGAGCAGGCAGTGAAAATTTTTGTCCTCCCACAAAGAAAAAATCTCTCGGCTCACCATCGAGCCGAGAGATTTTTCTATTCATCCAATCAATATCTGCCGGCCGCGCCAAACAGCTTGATCTTCTCCATCGTCGCTTCCTTAACCGCCTGCTTCACTGCGGGCATCAGGTCGGTCTGACCCATGCCGGGCTTGTACATCGCAGCGGCAGTCTTTGCAAAGGCCGCGTTGATGTCGGTAAAGATATTAACCTTGGAAATGCCCTTGGCAACCGACTGCTTGAAGTCGTCGTCGGACAGACCCGAGCCGCCGTGCAGAACCAGGGGAACCTTAACCATGCTTGCGATGGTCTCCAGACGCTCAAAGTCCAGCTTGGGCTTGGACTTGTATGCGCCGTGTGCCGTACCGATGGCAACAGCCAGCGCGTCAACGCCGGTAGCCTCAGCGTATTCCTTTGCCTGTGCGGGATCGGTATAAATGCTGTGGTCGCCGGGGCCGTGATTTTCGGCACTGCCGTCGTTGGCACCAACATGACCCAGCTCAGCCTCAACGGTAACTCCTCTCTCGTGTGCATACTGAACCAGGCAGCGAACACGACCCATGTTGGAGTAGTAGTCGTCGGTGGAGCAGTCGTACATGACCGAGGTAAAGCCCAGCTTGATTGCCTTCTTAACCATATCCAGATTCAGACCGTGGTCAAAGTGAAGAACGACCGGAACGGTTGCCTTCTTTGCCAGGGGAATGAGGAAGGAAGACAGATCCTCCAGAGAAGCAAAGGGGGTCAGGACCTCTGCGGTACCGATGATGATGGGAGCACGCAGCTCCTCAGCAGCAGCGATAACGCCCTTGGCCATCTCCAGGTCGACCGTGTTGAACAGACCAACCGCATACTTCTCGGCTTTTGCGCGAGGCAGGACATCATTCAAAGTTACTAACATGATTCTCTCTCCTATGTATTTATGAAAAATTTAATAACAAACAACGATAATGCTTGGCATTACAGAAGATGAACGGGCAACTCGTCCGACACCTGATAGATGACAAAGCCGTTTTTCTTGGCAGTCTTTTTTGCGCAAGGCTTCTTGGCCGCGGGCTTCTTGGCGGGAGTCGCCTTGGCAACGGTCTCCTCCACGGGAGCGGTCTCAACCTTCTCTACCACAGCGGCAGGGGCGGTCACCTTCTTTTTGGTCGTGGTGGAGGTGGAAATACGGGAAATGCTATTTTTACCTACTGACATCGTTCATGATCTCCTTTGTTAATTGTGCATATTCCTTCGCACTGCGAGCACTTCTCTTGTAGGCGCCGACAGGCTTGCTGTTGTCCTGTGCCCACTCGATGGAGCTGTCAATGCGGATAAAGGTTTCAAAGAGTTTGACGTCCTCCAGCGACCGGAGCGTCTCGACCGTCTGGTGGAAGTAGTTTTTGCGCTCGTCTGCCTTGGTGATGGCTACACCGAGCACCTTAAGCGTGGGCGCGATGCCCTTGACCTGTCCGACGAAATCGAACATATTGGCAAGGCCGAACAACCCCCAGGGGCTTGCTTCGACCGGCACGACCAGATAATCCGACGCGCACATAATGTTCATGACCCAGCCGCCAAGCGTCGGAGGCGAATCAATCAGGATGTAATCGTAGGTGCCCGTGGCCTTGACGGGATCGAGGCACTTGCGGAGAATAAACTCGCGTTGCCACTTGGTAAACAGCTCGTATTCGATCGAGCTCATCAGCGTCGAGGAGGGGATCAGATCCACGCCCTCGTAAGGGGTATGGACGATATAGTCGGCCAGCGACCGTTGCTCCTTGACCGCCGTATAGAGGTTTTTGCCACTCTCGACAAAGGCCAGCGCCTCGTCCTCAGGGAAAAAGGAAAGCGTAAGGTTGAGCTGCATATCGCCGTCGACGAGGAGAACTCGCTTGCCCTCCTGTGCCATCTGATAGGCAACGTTGGCGCAGGTGGTCGATTTGCCGCTGCCGCCCTTGTTGTTGGCAAAGCAGATCGTTCTGGTTTTGCTCATGCCGTCTCTCCTTTCGTCTTGTACGTTTTATCGTCCTTTCCGTCATCCAGATAAGCGATCACGTCGCGGATACCCTGGCCCGTGTAGGAGCTGATGCGAAAGACTGTCTTGCAGCCCGCCAGCCGCAACCATCGCTCCACGCGATCCGGGTCGCCGTCCGGCTTATCAACTCCCGTCACGATGCCGATCACCTCGCGGTTGCAGGCGGTGGTACAGCAAGGCGGAAAGGGATTATAGGGATAGTCGGATGCAATCAGCAATCCAACGATATCAGCTTCGTAGGTATAAAGTGCGAGTGCCGCGGCCAATTCGCCGTTCTCGGCATACTCGCCCGGGGTATCGATGATGGTGTCGGTGTAATGGACGTACTGCGTTTTGCAATACGAGATCTGCTCGCCCTTGAGACGTTGCATCAGCGTCGTCTTGCCGGCGGCCACACGTCCCATTAAGATCAGCTTTTTCACGTCGACCCGCTTACGTTCTGGTCACGGGGCAGACGGTAAAGCCCAGCTTGTCACGCACGTAGGTAGCCACGGCCTCAAAGGAAGCCTCCACCGCCGAGACGCTACCCGTCAGAATGAGGGTGCCGCTGAAGCGGTCGACAAAGCCAAGTTCGGCGTCGGACGACTTCATGGCAATGTCTGCCGCGATAATGGCCGTCTCGTGGGGGGTGATGGTCAGAACACCGATGGCCGAGCGAGAATACTCGACGGCGGGGTCAAGACCCAGCTTGTGATAGAGCAGCTTGCCGGGATTGGCAATGATGTGTGCCAGTGTGATCTGACGACCCGGCACCAGCTCCTGCACAATGCGCAATTTATCATTCAGTTGATTCAAATTCAAAGAATTTTGTTCCATGAATACTCTCTCCTGTTCTCATACGGGGGCATCAGAGCTGCTCCCAAAGCTCCTTGTGGGGGGCGGGAATGACCGACTTGCTGTTCAGAAGCCCCAATCCCTCTGCGTGTGCGGCGCCCGCATCGACAGCGGCGGTGACGTCTCCCACAGCACCTGTCAGAATGACCACGCCCTTGCCGCCCATACCGCGCGAGATGCGCAGATCGTACAGCTGAACGTGTGCCGTCTTGACGGCAATATCGGCCGCCTTGATGGCCGTCGCGCCCGAAAATGTCTCAATAACACCCACACTTCCCTCTCTCTTGGTATCCTGCGTACCAAACAGAGCGGTGATAACGGCGGGGTCGATGCGTCCCATGGTCGAGCAGTCGATGATGACACTGCCAAAACGGGAACGGACGACGTCCAGCGCGGCCGTCACGTCGGCGATACCGCCCGTGACGATAATTTCATATTTGCCGGGGCAGGTCGCGTGCGACGTCACAAGACGGATGCCCGCGCTTTTGAGCGCGATATCGCAGGCCTCGATGCCCTTGGCAATGCTTTTCAGTTCAATGACTCCGATAGCCTGATACATATCTTGTGGCTAACTCCTTCCTTACGCGTCGGTGACCCGACGCAGGATAACGATTACTTCTTTTCAATGACGACCTTGGTGGGATCGACGTAGGTTACGACACCCGCGATCGAGGCGTGCTGGGGCACCGAAAATCCTTCGGCCGCCGTGGCAATGACCTGTCCTTCCTCCACAACGTCACCCACATTTACACAGGGAATACTGGGAGCACCGATGTGCTGGGAGGTAAAGATCTCCACGCGGTCCATTTCCAGCATTTCCGGGATATACTCGGGAACGCGGTCAAACTTGTCCACGCCAAGCATTCTCTTCCAGCGGTCAGAGGGGATCTGACGCGCACGGCGTTCGGGATGAACGGTAAATTCCTCGCCGGGCTTGGCGATATATTTCATACGGTTCTGCGCCAGCGTCTTTTTATGCGCGGCAATGACGGCACGGGGCGAGATAGACTGACAGCAGGCAGAGATCTCACAGACGCCGCAGGCCGAGCACATACTGGCCGTCAGCACCGACTCAGGGCTAGTCTCCGACACCGCATTTTCGACGCGGACGTGCTTGTGCGGCTCGAGCGGATAGCCGAGAAGTGCTCTGGGGCACAGATCGGTACAACGGGTGCACTGACAGCAGGCGGAGGCCGCCAGCGTCAGCTGTACGCGGGGCGTTCTCTTTTTGACGTTGATGGCGGGAATGTCATCCGGGAAGATCATCAGTCCCTTGGTTGCCTTGGTGACGATGGTCTTGCTCGGGTCAATGACCTTACCCATCGAAGGGCCGCCGTCGAGCACCGTGTAGCCTTCAGGCACCTTGATGCCCAGTCGGTCAAACAGCGCGCCCACGCAGGTGCCCACCGGTACGCGAAGCACACAGGGGTTCGGGACACAGCCGTGGATGGTCAGCCATTTTTCAATGACGGGCTTCTGATGGCGCAGTGCCGCCCGGATATTATACACCGTTTCCAGGTTCATGACGATGACACCGACCGTCATGGGAAGCTGTCCGGGAGGAACCAGCCGTCCCGTCGCCTCATAGATCAGATTGATCTCATCGCCCATGGGATACACGTTGGGCAGGAGCTTAACGAACACGCCGGGAGCGAGCTCCTGGCCGTCCGTCCAGTTGAGCGCCTTACCCTTGGTACCCTTGACGCTGAGCAGGCATTTGTTGATGCCCGTCATTTCCATGATGGCCTCGGCGCCTTCCAGCACGCGATACAGCCGCTCATGGATGAGCATATAGTCGGTATACAGGAGAGGTTCACACTCGGCCGCGTTGATGACCAGCGTGTTCGCACCCTCGGCAAGCTTGGCAAACGAGGGAAAACCCGCGCCGCCCGCGCCGACGATGCCCGCATCCTGTATGATCTTTTTTACTTCATTCAGTTCCACTGAAATTCTCCTTTGCGCTTATGCGAGTGCTATTCACTCGCCCCCGGCGTCAGTCGACGATACCTACGACGACAGCATCCACCGGAGCCTCGGTGTTATGCAGAGCCAAACGTGCGCTGCTTCCCGTCGTCAAAAGCACAGTTTCTCCGATGCCTGCGCCAACGCTATCAACAGCGATCACATATTTCTCCGTATCCTGGCCGTTCTCGATGAGTCGGACCTCCAAAAACTTGGAGCCGACGAGCGAGGCCTGCTTGCGCGTGGAGACGATATTGGAAATTACGATACCCTTTAACATATGTACCCTCCGTCGATTATTTGAGCAGCTTGACGCGAGCGCCGTTTCCGATGCCGACCGCATTGGCGTCGTCGGTATCTACGTGCATTTCCAGCGCGAATTTGGGGCTGACGCGGACCTGTACGTCAAACCAGCGAGTGCGGCGAGAGCCGCAAGAGACGTCGATATCGACGTAGTCACCGTCCGCCACGCCAAAGCGAGCAGCGTCGTCGGTGTGCATATGGATATGACGGTTGGCAATAATACAGCCCTTATTGAGCGAAACGATACCCTTCGGACCAACGATAATAATGGGAGCCGATCCCTCCAGCGATCCCGACTCACGCACAGGGGGCTTTACCTTGAGCGTAAAGGAGTCGGTGCGCGAGATCTCGACCTGCGATTCCTTGCGGAGTGGGCCAAGCACGCGAACGCCCTCGATGGCACGCATGGACGGACCGAGGATGGTCAAGGTCTCCTTGCAGGCATACTGACCCGGCTGGGACAGATCCTTCAGGGGAGTCAATTCGTAACCCGCACCAAACAGCGTCTCCAGATCCTCCTTCGAGAGGTGGATGTGACGGTTGGAGATACCAACGGGAATATCACCCTCGCAGGTAGGAGCGGCGGGCGCCTTGGGGGCGGCGGACACGCCGGCACCGTTCTTTTCCAGATCAGCCAGCACTCTCTTTACCATTTCGGCAACGGCAGCTGCATTGTAATCCATAATTCATGCCTCGTTTCTATGTAATGATAATATGTAACAAAATATATTGATCCGATCATTCGGAAGTGTTTGCAAATTCAGGTCCCTGTGGGACAAAACGATCAAAAGTCACGACAGCGCGGCTCTGTCGGGCGAAAAACCGCATCGCCTATGTGATTCGCCGCGGCGGGCGCGTGTGCAAGGCTTACTTGCACACGCGCCGACGTAGCACCTCGTCGACAGATTAGATCTTAGGCAGAACCTTCTCAACGTCGCCGTGAGGTCTGGGGATAACGTGGGTAGCAACAACCTCACCCAGGTTTGCAGCAGCAGCGCCGCCTGCCTCAACGGCAGCCTTAACAGCACCGACGTCGCCACGAACCATGACGCTGACCAGACCAGAACCGATCTTCTCAGAACCGATCAGGACAACGTTTGCAGCCTTGCACATAGCATCTGCAGCTTCGATTGCGGCAACCAGACCGCGGGTTTCAACCATACCAAGAGCTTCCATTAGAAATTCCTCCATAAATTTATGTATTTTTTTGGAATACGAATTTTGTTTGTCACGTCTTGCGTGACGGGCCGCTGTGCGGCCGTGCGCCATAGGGCGCGTGTCCCGTCTTATGCCTTATTCTTTTTCAAGAAACGCAGAATGCCGGGATGGGGGCGCGGGATAACCTCGTGCAGCTTGACTACGCCAATTTCGGCAGCGGCAGCGACTCCGGCTTCCAGAGCCGCTGTAACCGCCGAGACGGAGCCTTCCACAACAACCGTTACCAGCTTGCCGCCCAGGCGCTTCTCCGCACAGATGAACTGTACGTTCGCCGCCTTGAGCATCGCATCAAGACCGGTAATTGCAGCTACAAGAGCCTGCACCTCAAGTAGAGCGATTGCCTTATCCTCCATAAGTCTCACCAACCGTTAAGACTTATTTAATGGAGGGCAGAACCTTCTCTACGTCGCCGTGGGGTCTGGGGATGACGTGGGTAGCAACAACCTCGCCCAGGTTTGCAGCAGCAGCGCCGCCTGCCTCAACAGCAGCCTTAACAGCACCGACGTCGCCACGAACCATGACGCTAACGAGGCCTGAACCGATCTTCTCAGAGCCGATCAGAACAACGTTTGCAGCCTTGCACATAGCATCTGCAGCTTCGATTGCGGCAACCAGACCGCGGGTTTCAACCATACCAAGAGCTTCCAACATGAGAGTAATCTCCTTTTCTTTTGTTTGTTTTTATTTTTTATTTTTTTTAATTCCTACGTTTGTTTGGGGCGTGCCCCGAGCTCAGATCGTTGAGCTCTTTCCCAGAGCATTCAGGCGAGCGAACCATTCGATCTGCTCATCCTGGCGCGGGATGATGCGGGATGCGATGAACATACCGCGCTTTTCGGCTTCGTTCTTGCCGGCCTCGACCGCCATTTCCACAGCGGCGACGTTGCCCTCGAACTTGACGACCATCACCAGCGGAACCTCACATTTGTCCGCGTTGGCAGGCTTGTTTTTATCGATGGCAACCAGCTCGACGTCCGCCGTCTTCAGTCCCTTATCGGCGACCACGACGGAGGTGACAAAGCCGTAGCATTCGATCATTCCAAGAGCCATAACCTACCTCCCGGGGATCAGTCTGCGATATAGCAGATCTTAATGCCCGCCTGAGATACGTTGACCTCCATGGCCTCGTTGAGCTTTTCCAGCGGGAAGGCGTGGGTGATCAGATCCTCGATCGGGATGTTCATCTCCTTCGCCTGACGCAGGAACGCTACCGTCGTGGGATAATCCTCTGCGGTATAGTCCCAAGAACCAACGATGGTGATCTCCTTGTTACACATAGCAAAGTGGGGGTTGATGGAATATTCGCCGTTGTTGACGAAGAAACCAACCTCGCACAAGCCGCCGCCGCGACGGATGTAGTCGTAGATAGAAGCGGCAGCCGCAGGAGCGCCCGTGCACTGGAAGGCGAAGTCTACGCCCTGACCGTCGGAGATGTCCTTGATGATCTGAACACGGGCAGCCGCATCAGGAACCTCCTTGAAGTTGATGGTGGTCTTCACGCCCAGCTTCTTAGCCATTTCCAGTCTCTTTTCAGAGCCGTCAATGGCAACGATGTGGTTGATACCTGCAGCGCGCAATACCGAGCACATCAGAAGGCCGATAGGACCGGTGCCCAGCACCAGGACCTTGGCGTTGAAGTTGAGAAGACCGGTGGACTGTGCGCGAGCAACTGCGTGTACGCAGACGCAAGCGGCCTCCAGGATCATTCTCTGCTTGACGTCCAGGCCGTTGACCTGGAAATATGTAGCACCCTTTGCGCGGATGAGTAGGTGGGTGGCGAACCAGCCGTTGAGGGGGTTCTCCTTATTCTGCGGCATCAGACCGAAGATACCCTGCTTGTCGCACAGGTTGGTGTTACCGGGATGCATACGGCAAACGTGGCATTCGCCGCAGGAGATTACCGAGGTAACGATCTTGTCACCGACCTTCAGGGGCTTGCCGGCGGTGTCGCACTTGACGTTCTTACCCAGTGCAATGACCTCACCGGTACCCTCGTGGCCGAGGATAACGGGGCACATGCCGAAGGGGTCACCCTTCCACTCGTGCACGTCAGTTCCGCAGACACCCGCGCCCTCGACCTTGACCAGAATGTCATCGTCTCCGAGCTCGGGAATGTCGACTTCCTGAATTTCGATTTTTCTGGGAGCGGTCAGTACAGCGACCTTGGCTTTGCCGTTTGCGGGTGCACCCGAAGCGGCGGGAGCGACGTTAGCGCCGGCCAGGACCTGACGGACGATGCTCTCAATCTGAGAAGCGGTCAATTCCATAATTCTCTTTCCTTTCGTGGCTTTATATCTTCAATTTTTGATATACGTGTCGTCTTCCTACATTAATTAGATAATGTGGAATTTGTCCACCATGACGCAACGGCGGCGGCGGGTAAAGCTGCGCGCGCTGGTGATGCCCTCGCCCGTAGGACCTGCGATGGTGAAGGTCGTGTGACCCTCGGCACCGTAGCCGATACCGGCATAGGAGGGTGCGTTCTTGACGAAAATGGTGGTCTCGACCGCCTTGGCAAAGCGGGAGAGGTTGTCGATGTTCTTGGAGTGCATGTGCGCGGTGTGACGGTTGCCGTGCTCGGCCTTGCAAGCCAGGTCGATCGCCTCGTCAATGTTCTTGACGCGCACGATACCAAGGATCGGCATCATCAGCTCCTCCTGAACGAACAGGTGCTCAAAGGGAACCTCGGCAATGATGCAACGAATGTCGCTGCCCACGTTGATTCCCATCTTCGCCAGAATGACCTTGGCGTCGCGGCCGACGCAGTCACGGTTGACCACGTGCTTGACCTGACCCTTGTCATTCTTGACCTCGTTGAGTACGATCTTGGCCAGCTCGTTTGCCTGTGCAAGCGTGAGCTTGTAGCAGCCGTTCTTCATCATGCCGGCGATCAGCTCGTCTGCGACGTTATCGAAGACGAAGACCTCCTTTTCGGCAATACAAGGCAGGTTGTTGTCAAAGGTACAGCCGTCGATGATGTCCTTGGCCGCCTTTGCGATGTCTGCGGTATCGTCCACGATAACGGGAGGATTTCCCGCGCCCGCGCCGATGGCCTTCTTACCCGAGGAAAGAACTGCCTTGACGACGCCGGGACCGCCCGTGCAGACGAGCAGGCGGATCAGGGGAGATTTGTACATAATCTGAGCCGTCTCCAGCGTGGGCTTAACGACCGAGGCAACGAGTACCTTCGGACCGCCAACCTTGGCCGAAGCGCGGTTGATCAGGTCAACTGCGTAGTTGGAGGTTGCGATCGCATTGGGGTGGGGGTTGAACACCACGCCGTTGCCGGCCGCGATCATACCGATGCTGTTACAGATAACAGTCTCGGAGGGGTTGGTGGAGGGAGTGATGCTTCCGACGACACCGAAGGGTGCCATTTCGGTCAGCGTCAGTCCGTGGTCACCGGTGCACACGGAGGGCTCGATATCCTCAGTACCGGGGGTCTTGTCCGCAACCAGAATGTGCTTTGCCTTCTTGTGGTCGGCGCGGCCCATCTTGGTCTCGGTCACACCCAACAGGCCCATGACCTCGGCCTCCTCACGCGTCATCTCACGAATGACGGTGATGAGCTTTTCGCGCTCCGCCACGCTCATGGCACGCACAGCCTTGTAGCCTTCGTTGGCCGCGGCGATGGCGTCGTTCATGTCAGCATAAATACCGATGAACTTACGTCCGCCGTAAGACGTGGCATCCCAGGCGGCAAGGGCGGGAGCGGAACCGTTGATTTGTTTCAGCACAGACGCAACGATCTCGTTGATCTGCGCTTCGGTCCAGTTGTTTGCCATTGATGTTTGCTCCTTCTATAAAATTACAGTTCGTTTCGTGTTCAGTTGCCAAGAGCCGCCATCACCCGACGGACGACGTCCTGCACCTCGGCGTCCGACACCGCGGCGGGTGCGGGCTTGGTGCTCGAGCAGGATGAGCAGCTGCCGTTGCAGGTCGATCTGCCGCAGGTCTTGCAAGCGGCGTGCGTGCCGCACTCGCGGCGGGCAAGCTCGGCCTTGAGGTCATCGCAGGAACAATTCTCCAGGGCGTTGACACTGCGGGCAAGGATGCTGACGCGGCAGTAATGCTCAAGCGACTCAACGGCGTCAAAGGCGTTGTACAGCGTGTCACCCACCGACAGCGAGGAGTCGCCGTGGAAGATGTAGGCCTGCTTTTTCTTGTCGCTCATATACTGTGCCAGCGTATTGGCATCGTGGTTCTTTTTATCGTAAGCCGCGGCGGGAACGTAGCCGAAGTAGGCTTCCTTATCGCCGGGAAGAACGAACTTGGCGGCGTCAATGTCCGAAATGGCGAACGCCGTGCTGGCGGCCGGCTGGGCATGGACGATGCAGTTGATCTCGGGGCGCAGGCGGTAGATCTCGATATGCATACGGATCTCGGACGTGGGCTTTTTACCGGGCTCAAGCGAATTTCCCATCGCGTCAACCCGCACCAGCTTGTCCGGCGTCAGAAACGCCTTGCAGAGTCCCCCGGGGGTGCAGATGAACTCGTTGTCGCTGATCTTGTAGGAAATGTTGCCGTGCTTGGCAATGACCAGTCCCTTCTGGTACATCAGCTTACCGACCTCGACCATCTGCTTTTTAATCTCAAACAGATTAGGCATAGGGTAAAACCTCTATTCTTGGATTTTGATTATTGTGCGGCGATCTTGAGCGTATCCAGCGCGATCATGTACTCCTCATCGGTGGGGATGACGAAGACGCGAGCGCGGCTGCCTTCAGCGGTCAAGTCATATGCCTCGCCACGGGGGCACTCGGCGTTGACCTTGTTGTCCATGACGATGCCCAGCGCATCCATATCGGCGCAGATGGCCTCGCGAAGTCCACGGTCGTTCTCACCGATACCGGCGGTGAAGACGATGGCGTCGACGCCGTTCATTTCAGCGACGTAAGAGCCGATAATCTTCTTTGCCTCGTGAACGAGCAGGTCGATGGCCAGCTTGGCGCGCTCGTTGCCGGCGTCGGCAGCGGCGTTGACCTCGCGGCAGTCGCTCGACACGCCCGAAACGCCCAGAAGACCCGACTTCTTATTGAGCACGTTGTCCATCTCGGCGGGGGTGAGGTTCAGCTCCTTCATCAGGTAAGGAACGATGGTGGGGTCGATGTTACCGCAGCGGGTACCCATAGGCAGACCCTCGTTGGGGGTGAAGCCCATGGAGGTATCGACGACCTTGCCGTTCTTGATGGCGGTGATGGAAGAGCCGTTGCCCAGGTGGCAGGTGATGACCTTCATCTCGGACAGGGGCTTTTGGCACAGCTCGGCGACGCGTCCTGCCACGTAGCGGTGGGAGGTGCCGTGGAAGCCGTAGCGACGAAGCTGGAACTTCTCGTAATATTCGTAAGGCAGCGGGTAGATGTAAGAAACAGGCTCCATGGTGCTGTGGAATGCGGTATCAAATACGCAGACCATAGGCTTACCGGGGCAACTCTTGCGGCAGGCCTCGATTCCCTTAATGGCAGGGGGGCCGTGCAGGGGGTTGATGCCCACGATGGAATACAGGTAGTTCAGCGTTTCGTCGCTGACAAGGGTGGACTCCTTGAGCTTACCGCCGTGTGCGACGCGGTGGCCGATGGCATCGATCTCGTCGACGGATGCGATCACGCCCAGCTCGGCGTCGGTCAGCAGCTTGAGCACGAGTGCGATGGCATCGTCGTGATCCTTGAGCTCAACCTCAGCCTTGTAATCGTCCTTGCCGGGACGCTTGTGGGTAACGAAGCCGCCAATGCCGATCTTCTCGCAGTTACCCTTGGCGATGACGCGGTTATCGTCCATATCGAAAAGCTGATATTTGAGGGACGAGCTACCGGCGTTAACAACCAGAATTTTCATTTCTTACCTCCATGAAGGCGCTGCCGGATGCAGTGCAGATTTTTTGACAGACGGTATTCTCGACGCGAAATCGAGACATACCCATACTTATAGCATATTATATCACAAGGAAGTTTTTTTTGCAAGAGTATTTTGTAAAAAAGTCGTGAGATTGTTGACGAGATTTGGAGGATTTTTTTGGCATTTTGGGGTAGAATGACGAAACGGGGGAAGTGGGGGGATTGCTAAACCTCACACTACTTCTCCTTTTGACGCTCACACTGTGCTTCGCACGCGTTCGCTGTGCCGGCATGGATGCCATTTCTTTGTCGTTCCACAAAGAAATGGCGAAAGAAAAGGAACCCAGGCGTTCCCCCTGGGAACCCCCTGGCATTGCCGCTCTACATAGAGAAAGACGAGAGGTCAAATAAACACTTTTTGTGCTGTGCCTCAACTTTAGCCACCACGAGCGGCAGGCCGAGAGAGCAAGAGCTTTTGCTTTCCGTTTTTGCGTAAGATTTATGCTATCGCAAGGTGCGTAGAACAGCGGCAAGAGCTTTTTACTATCGCATCTCGCGTGTACCTTCCGTGTTTGCAAGTTTCTTTCACTTGCAAACGCAAGCGTTGAAGATGTGTGCTTTTGCGCCACGATCAGGCAAAATTCATTTTGCCGTGGCGCACTGCGGGGTGCCAAGGGGCTTCAGGCCCCTTGGTTCCCTTCTTGGCTACTTCTTGGGGAATGCCAAGAAGTAGCATAAACCTCCCGCCGCGCGTTGTGCGGCGGACGAAGGAGAGAAAGCTGAATTTCAAACAACGTCTCCTTTTGACGCTCACACTGTGCTCCGCACGCGTTCGCTGTGCCGGCATAGATGCCATTTCTTTGTCGTTCCACAAAGAAATGGCGAAAGAAAGGGAACCCGGACGTTCCCTCCGGGACCTCCCTTGCTTTGCTGCCCTGCAAAGCGGAACAAGAGAGATCATATAAACGCTTTTAGTGCTGTGCCTCAACTTCAGCCACCACGAGCGGCAGGCGGAGAGAGCAAGGGCTTTTGCCAAGATGGAGGAGGCTTGCAAAAATAAAAAGCCCCGGCGGCTCTCGAAAAGCCGTCGGACAGAACGCAAAATCTCAAAAAAGCAAAAAAGAGAACCCTTCTCCCGAAAGGCCCTCTTCCCTATCATTCATTTTCCTCTTCAAAAAACGCATCAAGCTCCACCGCCGCCAATTCCTTAGAGTCAAATTTCCCCTTGGCTCTCTCGTGATACGCCACCGCGTTGCGCGCCAGCATATTGATCTGATTGTTCAGCGACCGCCCCTCGGCCTCGCACATCACGATCAGCCGGCGGAGCAGATCCTCCTGCATCCTTACCTGTACCACGGGCTGCTTTTTGCTTGCCATATCAATCCCTCCTGTCAGCGACGGACAACAACCGCCGAATTGTAATAGCGCAAAATCTTAAGCGTCTGCTCGGTGGCCTCGAAATACAGAATACCGCGGCGCTCATCCTCCGTCTCATACAGCGCATAGTACACCTCCGGCTTTTGCAGATCCGAGGTGAAATCCAACGTGCGCTCGGGCGCATATTGCTCTGCCTGCTTGATGTATTCGCCATCAAAGGGTGCCACCGCGCTCATGCTCTTGATGCGGATGTCGGCTACGTGACGTCTGCTCCGTCCGCCGTAAATGTAAGACAGTGACATCACGCCGCCCGTCAGGGAATATTCGTACTCGACTGACACGTATCGCCACGTCAGCCACACAATGATCCACAGCGACAGAGGAACCAGCGCCAGCATGGGCACGAGCAATTTGGTCGTCGCGCCTACGATCATGAGAGCCACAACGTAGACCACATAGGCCACGATCATGAGCGCCCGCTTGAGGCGATATACCGGCTGCTTGCGGGGAGAGGCTACGTATTCATAAGTGGAAGAGGGATCCATCATAAACTCCTTTCGCCACCGCACCGGTGGCCTGCAATCTGCCCCTATTGTATCACACTTACAAAATAAATGCAAGAGTCTTGCCCCCTTTTTCGAAAAATCAGTTGCTTTTTTGGTCTGTTTGTGCTATGATATACCCATCCGTATTGCCCGCCCGATATCGGGCACTACACGCCAAGGAGGACTTGAATGATGAAAGCTGTTATCACCGTCACCGGAAAGGACACCGTGGGCATCATCGCCGACGTTTCCGCCGTCTGCGCCAAGCACGGCGCCAACATCCGCGAGATCACCCAAAACGTACTGGACGAATACTTCGCCATGATCATGATCGCCACGCTGGACGGTCTGAATATTCCCTTCGCCGATTTTGTTGACGAACTGGCCGCCCTTGGCAAGAGCCGCGGACTGGATATCCACACCATGCACGAGGATATCTTCAACACCATGCACCACATCTGACGAGGTCCGCCATGCTCAACACACACGACATTCTCGAAACCATCAACATGATCCGGGAGGAAAACCTGGACATTCGCACCATTACCATGGGCATCTCGCTGCTCGATTGCGTCAGCGAGGACCCGGACAGGCTGTGCCAGAAGATCTACGACAAGATCACCCGCCGTGCCGACAAGCTGGTGCGGGTCGGTCAGGGCATCGAAAAGGAATACGGCGTGCCCATCGTCAACAAGCGCGTATCGGTCACCCCCATCTCGCTCGTCGGCGGCGACCTCTCGCCCGATGCTTACCTTAAGATCGCACACACGCTGCAGCACGCCGCACGCGAGCTAGGCATCAACTTCATCGGCGGCTTCTCTGCCCTCGTTCACAAGGGCTACACCGTCGGCGCCCGCAATCTCATTTCGGTTATTCCCCAGGCGCTGGCCGAGACCGAGACCGTCTGCTCCTCCGTCAACGTGGCCACCACCAAGGCCGGCATTAACATGGACGCCGTGGCGCAGATGGGTCACGTCATCAAGCAGTGCGCCGAGCTGACGGCAGATAAGGACAGTATCGGTGCTGCCAAGCTGGTCGTCTTTGCCAACGTTCCTCAGGATAATCCCTTCATGGCGGGTGCGTTCCACGGCATTGGTGAACCCGACTCGGTCATCAACGTGGGCGTTTCCGGCCCGGGCGTCGTGGCCTCGGCCATCAAGCGCGCCGGCGACTGCGACCTGTCTGAACTCGCAGACGTCATCAAAAAGACCGCCTTTAAGATCACCCGCGTCGGTCAGCTGGTCGCCAAGGAGGCCGCCGACCGCCTGGGCACTCCCTTCGGTATCGTTGACCTCTCGCTCGCTCCCACCCCCGCCATCGGTGACTCGGTCGCCCACATTCTGGAGGGCATGGGACTGGAGAGCTGTGGCGCTCACGGCACGACGGCCGCCCTCGCCATGCTCAACGACGCCGTCAAAAAGGGTGGCGTGATGGCATCCTCCCACGTCGGAGGCTTGTCGGGCGCGTTTATCCCCGTGTCCGAGGACGCCGGCATGATCGCCGCCGTGGAGCGCGGAGCGCTGACCATCGAAAAGCTGGAGGCCATGACTGCCGTCTGCTCGGTCGGTCTTGACATGATCGCCATTCCCGGCGACACCCCCGACGCCGTCATCAGCGGCATCATCGCCGACGAGATCTCCATCGGCGTTGCCAACACCAAAACCACCGCCGTCCGTCTCATTCCCGCCATTGGCAAGGGTGTGGGCGACAGCGTTGAGTTCGGCGGTCTGCTCGGCTATGCCCCCATCATCCGCCTGAACCAATATTCGCCCGAGAAATTCATCTCGCGCGGCGGCCGCATCCCCGCTCCCATCCATAGTTTGAAAAACTAATATTTTGACAAAAGGAAGCAATATGTCAGAACATGAAAAGAGCCCCCTGCCCTTAGCCGAGCTGTCCTGCGCGGCCCTGGCCTATCTTGGCGACAGCGTACTGGAGCTGTGCGTGCGCGAGCACCTCATCCGCCAAGGGCTATCCTCCGCCGCGCACCTGAATGCCGCGGCGCGAGACTATGTCACCGCCCCCGCCCAGGCTCGGGCCATGCAACGTATTTTGCCAATGCTCACCGACGAGGAGGCGGCCGTCTTCCGGCGCGGAAGAAATAACATCCACGCCAATGTCCCCAAGCGCTCTACCGTTGCGGAATACCGCGCCGCCACCGGCATGGAGTGTCTGTTTGCCTATCTTTATCTGACCCAAAACCAAGCTCGTATTGACGAGCTGTTCGCTCTCGCTTATCTCAAAAGCGAGAGCGTATAAAGCCTCCCCCCTCGGGGGAAGGCGGTTGAGCGAAGCGAGATCGGACGAGGTCTTCCGTCGCTCATTGACACCTCATCACCCGCTGCGCGGGAGCTTCTCCTCAAGGAGAAGCCTATGGGTTGTTCACCACGGCAAGTCCTGCGTGACAACTCACACTTTTCAAACCGAAAGGAATAAGATTATGAAAAATCCGATCATCAAGATCCACGTTCGTGATATGGGCGTGATGACAGCAGAATTGTACCCTGACAAGGCGCCGAAAACCGTTGAAAATTTCGTGGGACTTGTCAAGTCCGGGTTTTACAGCGGCCTGATCTTTCACCGCGTCATCGCCGGTTTTATGATCCAGGGCGGCGGCTATGACGAGGCGTTTGAGGACAAGGATGCACCCTCCATCCGCGGCGAATTCCGCGCCAACGGCTTTGCGCAAAACGACCTCAAGCACACCCGCGGCGTGCTGTCCATGGCCCGCACCTCGGCTCCCAACAGTGCTTCCTCTCAATTCTTTGTGATGCACCAGAACGCACCGCACCTGGACGGCCAGTACGCCGGCTTTGGTAAGCTTACCGACGGCTTTGACGTGCTGGATGCCATCGCCGCGACCAAGACGGGACGCTTCGGCTACTTTGCCGACGTTCCCCGCGAGCCCATCGTCATCGACCGCATGGAACTGGTCGAAGAATAATTGATACGGAGGTTACCTGCCATGTCCAACGTAATGACTCACCGCGACCGCGCCGCCTGCGTGTTGAACTGCGGCGTTCCCGATCGCATTCCCACCTTTGAGCTGGAGTATCAGCTTGCCCCCCTGATGTTCGGCCACGACTTTCTGTATTCGCACGAGTTGAACGGTCTTTCACAGAAGGAGATCGACTACAAGATCGAAGAAAACGCCAACTTTATGGTCGAGGTCTATGACAAGCTGGACTATTCCATCATTCCCATGGCGTTTATGACCGAGGATCACGTCATCGCCACCGCCAAGCACATCCACCGTCTGACAGGCGGCAAGGTGATGCTGACCCACCACGGCGACGGCACCTTTGAGATCCCGGACGGCGAGCATATGTACGACTTCGTATATCGCATTGCCGACGATCCCGACGGCATGCACGAGGAGGCCGAAAAGAAGATGAAGTGGGCGATCGAGCGCAACAAGCGGCTGTTCGACGCCGGCATCGAGAGCTTCATTCTGTGCGCCGACTACTGCTACAACTCGGGGCCCTTCCTGTCTCCCAAGATGTTCCGCGAGTACATCACGCCTTACTTGGCCGAGATCATCCGCCAAATCCGCGAGATGGGCGGCTTTGCCATCAAGCACACCGACGGTAACATCATGCCCATTCTCGACCAGCTGATGGAGTGCCGTCCCCACGCCATTCACTCGCTGGACCCCATGGCAGGCGTGGACATTGCTGTGGTCAAGAAGATGACGCAGGAGAAGGGTATTGCTATTTGCGGCAACGTCAACTGTGCCCTGATGCAGACGGGCACCGACGAGGAGGTACGCGAGAGTGCTCTGTATGCGCTTAAGCACGGCAAGCCGGGCGGCGGATATTTCTTTACGACGTCCAACGTACCGTTCCGCGGGCTTCCTGCCGAGAGATATCAGATGATTTTGGATATTTGGAAGGAACATAGAGACTATTGATCAAAAACACAACGGAGGTAAGCAGATGAATTTTTACGGATACGGATATGACCCTATGACTATGTATCGGACGAAGAAAATGGGCTTGCACGTAGCTGTCGTTATGTTTGCAGGATTCTCACTATTTAACCTTGTCCTCGCTTGCATAGACCCTTTGTCGCACATTCTCTTTTCCTCCGCAATTTCTCGTTATCTGCCTATATACGGTCTCATATTTGATGAAACGTTAGCACTCTCCCTCTCCCCTTTTCGTTGGATAGGCATTGTAATTTCTTTTGCTTATATCGCAGGGCTGTTGTATTCTTGGTGGACTTCCAAAAAGAAAAACGGCAAATACATTGGAACCACGATCCTTTTTGTCGTCGATTGCGTTTGGCTGATATTGGTTATGCTCGATTACAGCGGTGTGGATGCAACAACTTTTGTGCGGCTCTTTGTGATGGATATTATGTTCCACACGGCGCTCTTGTGTTTGTTGCTTATGGGAGTACAAGCCAACAAAAAGTTGGATGAGCTTTTGACCGCGATGGAAAAAGAGGACGATGAGACAACGGCAGAAGACGATGTTGAAGATCCTGAGTAATAGAATCGACACTTGGTTTTCCCCCAAGCCTTGCGACGAGCAGGGTTTGGGGGTTTTCTTTTGTTTTTATCAAGTGCGTCGCCGGACGCTCGCCCAGCTTCGCGCGTTCGCGGTTGGCGCCGATGCCATTTCTTTGCCTCGTCGCAAAGAAATGGCGAAAGAAAAGACGCTAAGGGGCAAGCCCCTTAGAACCCCGCTGTGCGCCACGGCAAAATAAATTTTGCCTGATCGTGGCGCAAAAGTGAGCAGATTCAGCTTTTGCAAGCGCGAGTTAAAGAAACTCGCGCTCACTGCGGGGCAAAAGTTTATGCGGCTGCCGGGACGCTTGCCGTTGGGTGAGGGCGGTCTTTTTTTAAGCCGCCCTCGCAAGCGCTGAAGGAGTAAGCTTTTGCGAAAAGATGAGTGGAGCGATAGCGCAACGACCTTTTCGCACTGCGGGTTTCCAAAGGGCATTCGGCCCTGATTAAAGTTTTGTGTTCTATGGGAAGAATTTCGCTCGGCAAAATTCTTCATAAGCGGGTAATGGAACACTCCATAAGCACTGAATTAGATACCCGCGTTATTTTCTTTCGCCCTTTCTTTGTTCAGCGACAAAGAAAGGGCATCCAAACGCCGGCACAGATCAGCGCGAGCCGAAGGCTCGCAGTATGATCGTCAAAAAGAGTAGTTGTTAAAAATTTACACACACTCTTGAAATTCCCCCCATCTTATGTTATAATACTTAACAATCTCGAGGCTTTGCCTCACTATGCGACATAAAATCAATTCTTGGAGGGTTATCATGAAGTACATCCCCTATGTCAACATCAAAATGGGTACCAAATCCATTCCCCGCCGCTCCTACGGCAATACCCTGCCCCTGACCCAGATCCCCTTCGGTATGGCTCCCTTCTGCATCCAGACCGAAAGCCGCGAGGGTTGGTTCTATCACCCCGAGCATGAATTTGCCGAGGGCGTTCGTCTGACTCACCAGCCCAGCCCCTGGATCAACGACTACGGCACCTTCGTTATGACCCCCCAGAACGACGTCGTCGCCAACACCGCCGCAGGCGCTTGGTCGGGCTATCGCATCCAGGATTCCATCCAGCGTCCCGACTACCTCAAGCTGACCTTCCTGCGCTCGAACTGCACCTTTGAATTGACCCCCACCGAGCGCGGCGCCGCCATCCGTCTGACCTATGGTGACGATCGCCCCTCCTACCTGTCCTTCCTTCCCACCAAGGGCAACTATACTTACCGCTTTGACGAGGAGACCAACACGCTGTACGGCACGACCGACGGTCACAGCCAGGACGTCGCCGTTAACTTCAAAATGTACTTCGCCGTCCGCTTTCTGGGTGACGTGGTCGACACCGAGCGCACCTACCAGGCAGGTGAGGGCAAAGGCGCTTGCATCCACGTGGCCGTCAAGGACCGCGTGGTCGAGGCGCGCCTGGGCATCTCCTACATCAGCGAAGAGATGGCTGTTGCCGCGATGGAGCGCGAGTGCGCTGACTATTCCTTCGACGTTCTGCGCAACATGGCCGAGAACAACTGGGAGGAAAAGCTGCACCGCATCGAGATCGAAACGGATGACGAGGAGCAGATGAAGACCTTCTACTCCTGCCTCTACCGTCCCTTCCTGTTCCCTCACAAGGCATACGAGCTGGATGCCGAGGGCAACCCCGTCCACTACACCCCCGTCGACGGTAAGACCCGCCCCGGCGTTCGTTACACCGACAACGGTTTCTGGGACACCTACCGTACCGTTTACCCCCTGTACACCCTGATCGCCCGCGACGAGTTCGCCGAGATGCTGGAGGGCTTCGTCAACGATTACCTGGAGTGCGGCTGGCTGCCCAGATGGCCTTCTCTCGGCGAGGTCGGTTGTATGCCCAGTACCCTGATCGACGCCGTCATCGCCGAGGCTGCCGTCAACGGTATCGGCAAGCGCGAGGTGCTGGAAAACGCACTCAAGGGCATGCTCCACCACGCCAACAACGACGCGCCCGACCGCCGCTACGGCAGAAACGGTGCATCCTCCTACCTCAAGTACGGTTATATGCCCCGCAACGAACAACGCGAGTCGGTCAACCTGACACAGGACAGCGCTTACGGTGACTGGTGTATCGCTACCGTTGCCAAGGTGCTGGGGCACGATGAGCTGGTCGACGAATACATGGCCCGCTCCAAGAACTACAAAAACATTTTCGATCCCGTCAGCGGATTTATGCGCGGCCGCGACACCGAGGGCAAAATGGCAGACTTCTTCGATCCCTGCTCTTGGGGCGGAGAGTACACCGAGGGCTCGGCATGGCAGAACTCGTTTGCCGTTCCTCACGACGTAGAGGGTCTGGCAGAGCTGCACGGCGGCAAGGAAGCGCTGATCGCCAAGCTGGACGAGCTGTTCAACACGCCACCCAAGTACCGTGTCTTCGGCTACAACAACGAGATCCACGAGATGACCGAGATGGCGGCTGTGGACTTCGGTCAGATGGCCATTTCCAACCAGCCCTCCTTCCACCTGCCCTTCCTGTTTGCCGCACTGGGCGCGCAGGACAAGACCAACTACTGGGCAAAGAAGCTGGCGCTCGAGGCATTCAATTCGGGCGACGCAGGGTATCCCGGCGACGAGGATAACGGCACGACCTCGGCATGGTTCATTTTCGCCACCATTGGCCAGTATCGTCTGTGCCCCGGCAAGACAGAGTGGATCAAGTGTGAGAGACTGGTCAAGTCGGTGAAGATTTTGGGTAAAGAAATTTAATTTTATGGTATAATCGTTTGACTTCGTGGGGACTGTTCTATTATGGGACAGTCCCCTCGGCGTTTAGAGCAGGGAAAGGCTTTGTTTTTTAGCAACTTCTCCTACGGCAGGGCGCGCCACATCGCGGCGCGCTTTGCGTGGGTGCTACTTCTTGCTGCGCGGCAAGAAGTAGCCAAGAAACGCGCCCGGACGTTCCCTCCGGGTCCTCCCTTCTTTGCCGCTCTGCAAAGAGAAAGACGAGAGGATACATATACACTCCCTGTGCTGTGCCTCAATTTAAGCCACCACGAGCGGCAGGCGGGGTAAGCAAGGACTTTTGCTTTCGTTTTTCATAAAATTTATACTGACGTAAGGTGCGTTGAACGGTGGAAAAAGCTTTTAGCTATCGCATCTTGCGTGCCACTTCCGTGTTTGCAAGTTTCTTTAACTTGCGAACGCAAGCGCTGAAGATATCTGCTTTTGCGCCACAATCAGAGAAAACTCTGTTTTCTCGTGGCGCACTGCGGGGTCCCAAGGGGTATTAGACCCCTTGGTTCCTTTCTTGGCTACTTCTTGGGGAATGCCAAGAAGTAGCAGTCTCGCACAGCGAGCGCGTGCCGAAGGCACAGTGTGAGCATCCGGCTACGCACAAAGTAAATACCTTTGCCCCGCGCCTTCCCGGCTACACAAGCTCTAAAAAGTCTAATCTCTCTCAACTTTTCCGCAGAAAGGAGCACACTATGTCAAAAAAGCAAAATCGCCCCCGCCGCACGCGGCACATCCTCCACAAGGTCCTCAACCGCATCACCCTGACAGGGCTTTTGCTCCTCGTCCAATTCGCTTGGCTTTGCTGGTTCGTTTTACGCCTGTCCCAATACGCCATCGGCATCAACGTCCTTTTCTCCGCCCTGAGCCTTCTGCTTGCCTTGTATATCGTCAAACGAGAGGAAAACCCCGCCTATAAGATCAGCTGGATCCTGGTACTGGGCACTCTTCCCCTCTTTGGCCTTCTCATCTATCTCGTGTTCGGCAACAAGCGCCCTTCCCGCCGCATGAGAAAAAAGATCGAGCGAGTGGAAAAGGATCATCGTCCTCCCGCGCCGGATATCAGTCCCCCTCTCCCGCCCAGATTCCGTGCCACCTGCGACTACCTGGCCCGCCACGCCGGCGCTCCCGCCTACACCGATACCGACGTGACTTACTATCCCTTGGGAGAGTCGCTTTTCTCCGCCCTGCTTCGCGACCTGGAGACGGCACAGCACTATATTTTCCTCGAATATTTTATCATCGCCGAGGGAAAAATGTTGGATGAGCTGCTCGACGTGCTCGCCCGCCGGGCCAAAGCAGGCGTTGACGTGCGCATCATATATGACGACATTGGCAGTGAGGCGGCAACACCCCTGTCCTTCGTCCCCCGCGCCGAGAAATGCGGCATCCGCTGTCTTGGGTTCAATCGCATCATCCCCTTTTTGTCTATCGTGATGAACCACCGCGACCACCGCAAGATCACCGTCATCGACGGGCGCGTCGCCTATACGGGCGGCATTAATATCGCCGACGAATATATCAACGAAAAGGTGCGCTTTGGTCATTGGAAGGACACAGGCCTTCGCCTGTCCGGGCCGGCGGTGGATAGCTTTACCTACATGTTTCTCAATCTTTGGAACGCCTTTCGCCCCACCGAGGAGGATTACGCGCCCTTTTTGTTTGATCACAAGCAAGACCCGACGAAAAAGACCGAGGAGGTCGTCGTTCCCTATGCCGATTCCCCCTTGGACGAGGAAAACGTGGGCGAGACGGTCTATCTGGAGATCCTTGCCCAGGCCACGGACTACGTCTATATCTTCACCCCCTATCTGATCATCGACAGCGAGATGCAGACGGCGCTGTGCACCGCCGCCAAGCGGGGCGTGGACGTTCGCATCGTCACGCCGGGCATTCCCGACAAGAAAACGGCCTATCGCCTGACCCGCTCCTTTTATCCCGTGCTGATGCGGGCAGGCGTCCGCATCTATGAATATACGCCCGGCTTTTTGCACGCCAAAAGCTTTGTGTGTGACGATCGGATCGCCACGGTGGGCACCATCAACATGGACTATCGCAGTCTGTACCTGCACTTTGAGTGCGGCACACTGCTCTATGGCGGCGAGGCGATCGCGGCCATCAAGCAGGACTGCCTCTGTACGATGGCCCAAAGCCGCGAGGTTGTCGCTCGATCGGGCACGCGCCCCTTTCGTTTTCTGCAGAGTCTCATTGATGCCATCCTGCGCACCCTGAGTCCCTTGTTCTGATGTCAATTTCAAGGCTCCTGTTTTGGTGAAAATGCGGAAAATAAAGCGGAGGCATTGACAAACGGGGACAAATCATATACAATGATATTACCGTCGGGCATATCCGACGAATCATAGAAATGAAAAAATGAAACGGAGGATGTCCGTAATGAGTGAGCAAAACAAGCTGCCCGAAGAGGAGCAGATCGAGAAATTCACCCTGACCGACGAGGAGGGTAACGAAATTGAGTTTGAGCTGATCGGCTCGGGCGAGGTTGACGGCGTGATGTACTACGCCATGATCCCCGTAGAGGAGGCCGAGGACGAGAACCGCGACGTCTTTGAGTACGTGATCCTCAAGAGCGAAGTGGATGAGAACGGCGACGAGTCGCTGTCCACCATTGACGACGACGAGGAGTTCGATCGCATCGCCGATTTCTTCGACGATATGTTCTCGACCGTCGATTTCGACGCCGAGGGCTGATTTCCAGAGAAAAATTCCTGCTTAGTGCGTGATGGTCGGATATTAGGACCTACGAATGAATAAAGGAGCCCGGAGAATGGTTCCGCGGTGGTTTGCAGACCTCCCGCTCTTTCCCCGATTGACTTGTCTCGGCAGAAGACGCGGACGCTGGGAGCAGTAAAGCCACGGACAGGGCACCGCCTTGCTTGGGGCAGGGTTTCTCAATCTCCGGTCACACGGCTCGGCGGGATCAAAAATTCCTCGGACGCCGTCCGAGGAATTTTTTGTACTTATTTCAATGACATTTTTTATACAAGGAGCATACATATCATGGACGTAATCAAAGAACTATCCCTGATCGGTCTGGTGCCGGTCATCAAGATCGACGATGCAAAGGACGCCGCTCCCCTCGCCAAGGCGCTGTACGAGGGCGGTCTGCCCTGCGCTGAGGTCACCTTCCGCACGGCCGCCGCGGCTGAGGCCATCGCCGAGATGGTAGGGGCCTGCCCCGATATGCTGGTCGGCGCGGGCACGGTGCTCACCACCGCCCAGGTGGACGAGGCTGTCGCCGCAGGTGCCAAGTTTATCGTCAGTCCCGGACTCAACCCCACCGTCGTC
Source organism: Oscillospiraceae bacterium (assembly GCA_015064395.1). GTDB lineage: Bacteria > Bacillota > Clostridia > Oscillospirales > CAG-272 > SIG644. The sequence continues at coordinate 58,929 of SVSH01000005.1, read as the reverse complement.
AAATACTGTGTGGACAAGAACATTCCCGTCATGCCCGGCATCAACAATCCCTCGGGCATTGAGCAGGCCATGGAGCTGGGGCTCAAGGTCGTCAAGTTCTTCCCCGCCGAGCCGTCGGGTGGTCTGAATATGCTCAAGGCAATGGCCGCGCCCTACGGTGGCGTTCGCTTTATGCCAACGGGCGGTATCAGCCCCGCTAACGTGGGCGATTATCTGGCTTGGAACCGCATCATCGCTTGCGGCGAGCAGCTGGATGGTTCCTCCCAAGATGCTCGCCGAGGGCAATTTTGAGGGCATCAAGCGTCTGGCACGCGAGGCTGTCGACACCATGCTGAACCTGCGCTTTACCCACCTGGGTGTCAACTGCCGCGATGAGGCTGAATGCCGCCAGTCCGCCGCGACGGCGAACGCTCTGTTCGGTTTTGCGAGTGACGAACGCTCCATGTCTATTTTTGCCGGCACGCCGCTGGAGTTTATGAAGGCGCCCGGCCGTGGAAAAATGGGTCACGTGGCGATCGCCACCCCCAGCGTGGATCGTGCGGTATATCATCTGACCCGCAGAGGGGCGAAATTTGACGAGTCCTCGGCGCAGTATGACAAGGACGGTTCCTTGAAGTTTATTTACATCGCCGATGAGATCGCAGGATTTGCATATCATTTGGTGAAGGGTTAAAAATAGAGAAGCATCCCAACCGTTATTTGCGGTTGGGATGCTTTTTTGTTTAGCTGGATTTTTTACTACTTCTCCTTTGGACGCGCGTACAGCCCACCTCGACTTCGTCAAGCTGCGCGCCGCGCTGTGCGGTTTTGATGCCCATTCTTTGCCTTGTCGCAAAGAATAGGCGAAGAAAAGACACCAAGGGGTCTGATACCCCTTGGAACCCCGCAAGATTTTTCGCTTTCGCTATCTTTTGGTGGTTACCAAAAGGCGTTGTCGCATCTGCAAATTTTGCGTCGGCGAAGCCAAAGCTTCGCCTCCTACTGCAAGCAGGCTATCGCCTTTTGCTTCACTCCGCGCCGCGCTGCAAAGATCATCAAGAGAAAAACATATCCGTTGTTTGTGCATCTCCCGACGGCAGCTGCCACGCGCGGCGGGGAGGGCAAAAACAAAACCTTTTGCCCGACTAACCCATCTTGGGCGTGCGCTTATGCGCCCAAGATGGAGGAGCTTTGCGAAAGTACAAGCCCCGACGGCTCTCGAAAAGCCGTCGGGATACAGGGGGTCCCCAGGGGGAACGCCTGGGCTGATTTTCTTTCGCCCTTTCTTTGTTCAGCGACAAAGAAAGGGCATCCATGCCGGCACAGCTCACGCGCGGCGCAATTTTCTTGTTTCTATGGGAAGAATTTTGCTCTGCAAAATTCTTCGTGCGCGGGCAAACAGAACACCCCGCAAAACCAGTCTTTTATGCCCGCGCGAGCGTCAAAAGAAGAAATCGCTAAAATTTTAGCTTTCTATCCAACCCCTCAACTCCCGCGCTGTCTCAAAAAGAGTCTCCAGTCGGTCATCATGCATAAATTCAAGCAAAAGCCCAATTTCTCTGTCCTTTGCTTCGGAACGGAAGATCTCCAAATACTTCTTCCAGATTTCCCTACCCTCGCCCAGCGGATGCCGCGCCACAGCACTCCAATGGAACACGTGCAAGCATTCGGTGCGGGGCGCATACAGCTTGGCCGCCGTCAGATTGTACGCTTCATCCAGGTGCTGATTGGGCTGCCAGTAGGCGCACAGTGCCGGGTGATCGACCGCTTCGTAAAAGGCAATGCCGCTCTCATAATGATCGGTCAGCGTATCTCCGTGACATTCCAGCGTGACAACAAGCCCTGCGTCCTCTGCCATATCGGCGATCGCGCGCGCGTCCGCAATCAACGTTGCTCTCTCCTCTTCGGTCGTCTTGGCGCTTCCCTTGATGCCACCCCACACGCGGATCACCCGCGCGCCCAGGTGCTTGGCACTCTCGATATAAGGTGCAAACTCGGCAGGGGTATGCTGGCCGAGTCGAAAATATGAGCCATATGCCGCACAAGAAAGTCCGGCCGCACGCGTTTTGGCGGCAACCTCGTCGGCGATCGCCAAATTGCCCGCCGGCACGTGCACGTCACTGCCCCATTCGATCCAGCGAAGTCCCGCCTCCTGGCAGGATGCTATGATCTCATCCACCGAATAACGGCGGAAGGAAATGGAAACAAGTCCGGGATGAAAAGACATAAGTGTGTCCTCCTTGGGTGTGTTTTCACTGATTTTATTGTATCGGCAAGCGTGGATTTTGTCAACCGTTTGGCCCCGATTTGCCGTGAATTTATTTTGTGTTGTGAATGGAGCGCATCGCCGCGGGCAATACTGGAAATACCCGAAAAAGGAGGATACGATGATGACGCTTAGTACCAAAGAAACGAATTTACTCAAGGACATGAAGGGCCAGGAGCAGCTTTGCATCGACAAGTACGAAAAATACGCCGCCGAGGCCTGCTCCGAGGAGCTCAAAACGCTGTTCCACACGCTGGCCGACCAGGAGCGAACTCACCTGACCACCGTCACAGATATGATGAACGGCAAGGTCGGCGCGGTGGGCGGCTCGGGCTCGTCCAAGCTGAACCAGGTAAGCTGTGGCAAGGCATCCTACCAAAGCGAGGAATGCAAAAAGAAGGACGCGTTTTTATGCTCCGATATGCTCACGACCGAAAAGCACGTGTCCTCGCTGTACAACACCGGCATTTTCGAGTTTGCCGACGCCCAGGCCCGCAACACGCTCAATCACATTCAGTCCGAGGAGCAGCAGCACGGTCTGAAGATCTACGACTTCATGAACGCCAACGGAATGTATCAGTAAATATTCTCCAACGCAAAGAGGATCCGTTTTGGATCCTCTCACTTTTTAATATACGTTGCCGTTTTCGCGGTAGGTTCTCCACACGTTTTCAAAGAAGCCGCCGCCCTCGGGGAGCGGTCGGACCGCACGCCACAATGCTGTACAATCCATGTCCTTTGCGTCGTAGCACAGCGTTTGAGTCACGGTATCAAGCGCGCCGTCGTCCAGCAAATAGCGGAACAGCCCGTCAGCTTCGCTTTCCAGCCCCGCCGCCGACTGTCCGTCAGGCGCGGTATAGAGGGCAGATCCGCGCGATTTGCCGCCCGCACCGACATAGTCGATCATGGACGACAGCACAGCAATTTGGGTGATGAGCGAGTCGCGCAGAGAGAAGGCACGGGCAAGACCCATCGCCCCCACGGCGGCCACGCGGCTGTCAAATTGCGAAAGCAGTGCGCGATCCTTTTCGATCAGCGCCGTCATGGCAGACACGTTGCGGATGGCGGCGGCACACGCGCTCATATCGGCGCGATGCTCGGACAGAAGGGCACCGGTATTGTCCCCCTTTTCCTGCCCATTGGCAAGTAGCTTGTCACACAGCGCTCTCAAGTCACGGGCCGCCTGCTCCACCCGGTCGCACATGGCGACCGCAGCCTGCTCACTCGGGAGTCCCGCGCGGTTACGGGCAACGTACTGGGCGGCGCGAAGCGAGCCGACCTGCCCTGCGTTGAGCGCGCTTCCGCCCGGGCGATAAACGCCGTGCGTGCCGGCCACCTCACCTGCGGCAAACAAGCCGGGGACGTCCGTCTGCCACCAAAGATCGACGTCAAGGCCACCGTTGTTGTGTTGGGCACACAGCGCGATCTCCAGCATTTCCTTGGTGATATCCACGCCCTTGGAGGCGTACAGCTCGATGGCGGGACGGTTCATGTGGTCCAGTCTCTCAATGGGCGTGCCAAAGCAAGCACCGGCGTTCTCCAGATACTTGCGGGCTTCCTCGTCCAGCTGATCGTAAGGAAGCTCGGCAAGACCTGCCGGGTTGCGGCGAAAATCGAGGTAGACGCGTCTGCCGCGCAGCTTGGTCTCGCGGTAGACGAGCAGATCAACGACGGACGAGCCATCGCGGGCGCGGCGGCTGTCAAACGGCCATTCGTATCCCTTGCGGAAGACGCGGGACAGCATCTCTCCAAAATCGGTAAAATACTCACTCAAAAATTCATATTCGTTGCCATCGCGATCGACCGAAACAAAGCGAGGCAACACCTGCATATAGGTGCCCGACACGTTCCAGCGGGGGGCGACGGAGGCAAGTCCATACTGCCATTCGGTCAGATTTTTGGCTTTGGCTCCTGCCTCGAGCGCCGCGCCGGTCGAGCCGACGTGACCGAGGGGATAGACCGAGTCGGCATAAATGCCGGCAGGGCCGCCCGTGGCCCAAACAATATTCTTACAAACGACGCAAAGAAGGCGCTCCTCACCCTCTTTTGCGGCGGTATTCAAGGCGACAAAGCCCAGCGCCTCGCCCCCCTCGTCCTTCAAAATGCGGACGATCTGGCAGTGGTCATATACGGTCACGCCCAGGCGCTCGACCTCGCGGGACAGGCACTCGGTCATCAGCTTGGAGGTCAGAGGACCTGCGCTGGTGGCACGGCCGCGGAGGTCGTGGTCAGTCTGATAGCCCACGCTCTCGCCATAACGGTTGACGGGAAAGGGCACGCCCAATTCAGAGAGCTGATAGAAGCACTGTGCCGACAGCGAGGCCTCGCACAGGGCATGGTCGCCGTCCACGCAGCGGCCACCGAACAGGTCGCGGGCCATTGCCTCGGGGGAATCGGGGGCCGCGCCGGCAAGCGAGAGCTTATAGTAGGTCTGCTTATCCGAGCCGGTATTGCGGGAGGTGCTGTTCATGACGCCCATGGTGAATATGGCGATGTTGGGGTCGCCCGTGCGGGCCAGGCGCAAGGCGGCGTTATAGCCGGCGGCGCCGGTACCGATGATGGCGGTGGAGAGAATGATCGTTTTCATTTTTTATGTTGCATCCTTTCGTTACAAAGGCGGTGGGGGTGCTGTTTTTTACGGCTTGCCATACGGACGTGCATACAGCTTTGCGCGCTCGAGGAGAGAAAACTGAATTTTAAGCAACTACTTCTACGGACGCGCACACAGCTGCGCGCCGCGCTGTACTGGCTTTGATGTCCTTTCTTTGTCACTGAACAAAGAAAGGACGAAAGAAAATCAGCCCAGGCGTTCCCCCTGGGAACCCCCTGACTTTGCCGCTCTGCAAAGAGAATCAAGAGAGATCACATATAAGCTGTTAGTGCTGTGCCTCAAATCTTGCCACCACGAGCGGCAGGCGGAGAAAGCAAGAGTTTTTGCCACGACAACCCCATCTTGGGCGTGTGCTCATGCGCCCAAGATGGAGAAGGCTTGCAAAGGCAACAGCCCCGGCGGCTCTCAAAAGCCGTCGGGAAGTGGGGTCCCAAGGGGTGCCCCCTTGGTTCCCTTCTTGGCTACTTCTTGGGGAATGCCAAGAAGTAGCATACTCGCACAGCGCGGCGCATTGTGCCGCGCCTGGGGACAGGAGAAGATGTCAAAAACGAAATCTATCCCCTGCTCACAGCCGCCGAATATGCATGCCGCCGTCGGCAATGATCGACTGTCCCGTGGTATATCCCAGCGTGCCGTCGCACAAAGCCATCACCGCCTTGGCAATATCTTGGGGCTGTCCCCAGCGACCGGCAGGCACCAGCCCCTCGGCGATCAGCTTGTCGTATTTTTCCTTGACCACTGCCGTCATACCGGTGGCGATGATGCCGGGGCAGATCTCGTTGACGGGAATGCCCTCGGAAGCCAGGCGGTCGGCGTACAGCATGGTCAGCATGGTCGTGCCCGCCTTGGACACGCAATATTCACCACGCGAGGTCGAGCTGGTATACGCCGAGCAGGAGGAAATATTGACGATATACCCGCGCACGCCGCTCTCGTCTCGCTCCTGCGTGAGCATCTGACGGGCGGCAAGCTGGGTCAGGAACATAGTCCCCTTGGTGTTGATGTCCATAACGAAATCGTAGCTCTCCTCGGTCATCTCGAGCAGATCGCGGCGCACCTTGGGAGCGACACCGGCGACGTTGACCAGTGCGTCGATGCGACCGGCCGTTTTGACGGCGGTTTCTACAAGAGCCGCGCGATCGTCGGCGTTGGCAAGATTGCCGGCAACGTAGACAAAGCCCTCACCAAGGGCCTCGATCTGCGCTTGACAATCCGCGGCGGGACGGACGTCCATGCCGATGACGGTATAGCCGCGGGAGAGGAAGGTTTTGGCTGTTTCGTAGCCGATGCCGCCGAGGGCACCGGTGATGATGGCGCATGGTTTCATGGGATATCTCCTTTTATGTGGTTGGAATTTCATACGACTTCTTCTACGGTCGCTCACACTGCACTTCGTGCGCGTTCGCGGAAGGATTGGATGCCATTTCTTTGTCGTTCCACAAAGAAATGGCGAAAGAAAGGGAACCAAGGCTTTCCCCCTTGGATTCCCCTTTCCGTGCCGCTCTGCAAAGAGAAAGACGAGAGGTTACATATACACTTTAGTACTGTGCCTCGACTTAAGACAACACGAGCGGCAGGCAAGGTTTCCCATAGGACTTCTAATATAGTGGAGCAAAAGTGGTAGGGGTCCCCTGAGCTCGCGGGAGCCATTCTATCGAACAGCGTATGCCCTCCCCCCATACAGAGATAGGGGAAGTCGCAAGGGCGAGCTTTCATTTTTCCCTCCATAAAGTTCTTGGGGGGGCGTGGGGGACTTCTTTCAAGAAGTCCCCCACATCGTCCTCCCCCTTACTTCTGCACCAATTCCTTATAGATCGGCGCATAGACCTGGGCGTCGCGGACGACGCAGCCGGGGGTACCGCCGGGTTTTCTCATGATCTCGGTGCACTTGGAGCAGGCAAGGCACAGCTTTTTGTCACACAGCTCGCCCGTTTGGCAGATATCCACGGCCAGGTCGGGATAGGCCAGCGTCTGGCGGCCGAAGCCGGCAAAGGCGAACCATCCTTCGTTGATGCAAGCCGCCGCCACGTGAGGAGCCGCCGCGCCCAGGAAGGTCATCGCCGAGCTGATCACAGCGACCTCGGGGATGGCCTTGGCTACTTCGGCCGTGCCCCGAAGCATGCGCTCACAGCCCACCATCGGGTGCTCGGGCGGCTCGTAGCCGCCGCGGGTGTAGGGGCGATTGACGTGGGGATTGAAATAGGGGTTGCCCATGGTAAAGTCCAACAATTTAACGCCCGAATCCCGCAGAGCACCGCAAAGGGCGATCGCCTCGGTCATGTCGGGCTCGGTCGTGCCGTCGTCCCGCACGCCAAAGCCGTCGGGGCGGGGATAGCCGTCGTACAAATTCATACGGGAGGTGATGAGAAAATCATCGCCGCAAAGACGGATCGACTCGGCCACCGCCGTGCGGAACAGGCGCGTGCGGTTTTCAAAGCTGCCTCCGAACTTGCCGGGGCGGTTGTAGGCGCTGAGCAGCTCGCACAAGAGATACCGGTGACAGCACTTGATATCAGCGCCGTCAAAGCCGCACTTCTCGGCCAACAGCGCGCCCGCGATCAGCTTTTCCTGCACCGTCTCCAGATAATCGTCCGTCACGATGCGGCTGTCGTCAATGGGGTTGCTCGCCTCCAGCGTCGCGCAGTGATAGGCGATCAGCGGCGCGGGCATCCCCTCGGGCTTGCTGTAGCGCCCCGAGTGCGTCAGCTGGGCAATGACCAGCGGCTCATAGCCGTTTTCCTTGAGGCAGATCGTTTTGATGCGCTCGACCAGGCGGGCAAAATCGTCCGCCGTCTGCTCGTTGATGTAAAGCTGGCGGGGGTTGGCGCGTCCCTCCTGCAGGACCGCCATGGCCTCGGCCCAGACGATGCCCGCGCCGCCCTTGGCAAAGCGGTCGTAGCGGCGGATGGTCAACTCATCCGGGCGTCCGTCCGGCGTGCCGTCACACCCCTCCATCGGCTGATACGCGATGCGGTTGGGGGCGATCCTCGTGCCCAGGCAAAGCGGCGTTTTCAAGGTATCGGTCGCGTCCGACCAAGGAAGCGTGACCGACGCGTCGGCACACAGATCCATATATTGCTGTTTATTTTTCGGAATGTAGAGAGCCATCGTTGTATCACGGGGATCCCCCCGCGCTCCTTCCCTTTTCTGACTGATAAAATTTGGTCGCCGCCATGAAAACACCTTGACAAGGTCGGACGGCTGCGGTATAATTCAATTATAAGAGTTTTTTTGCTTTTTTGCAAGGGAAAAGTTGCTCTTTTTTAGGAAAATATTGCACAACGCCCAAAGGAAAGGAGTGGTTGGATGTCATTGATCCGGGACGTGCGCTACGCCTGCGACGTCGAATCTGCCAAGACGCATTCGCACATGGGCTATCACCAGATGATCTACGTCCATCGGGGCGAGGCCTCCTTTCTGATCTCCGAGCGAGAATACCACGTAAAAGCCCCCGCCGTCGTGTTCATCGGATGCCACGAGCCCCACGCCGTCAGCGTTGCCGGCAACGTCTACGAGCGCATCATGGTCAACGTCTATCCCCACAAGCTGGGAATGCAGGGAGATTTTCGTCTGTTCAGCGTCTTCTCCGACCACCCAAGCGGCTTTTGCCACCTGCTTCCCGTAGGTAAGTCTGCCCCCGCCCTGTTCCATCTGCTGTCCCAGCTGTGTGCGGAGACCGGTCGGGAGGATGACGAATTTTCCGACGCGCCCGAGTGGCTGCTGTCCGCTGCCCTGCTGCTGTTGTACCGCGAGTCGCCCACCTTTTTTCCACGCGCCGAAAGCAAGCGGGCCGACACGGTACAGCGCATCAAATACCGCCTGGAGACCGAGGTGGGTGAGGTGCCTTCGCTTTCCTCCCTCGGACAGGAATTTCACTTAAGTCCCTATTATCTTGCTCATATGTTCAAGGAAATGACAGGATATAGCATCAAAAATTACCATCTGCTTTGTCGCGTGGCCGCTACCAGAGAGTTGCTTGAAACGACCAATCTGAGCATCACCGACATTTGCACCCGCGTCGGCTTTGCCGACATGAGCAGCCTTGCCCGCTACTTCAAGCGCGAGATCGGCTGTACCCCATCCCAATATAGGAAGCGTATGCTTGACCAATCCAAGGAGGAACTCAAATGAAAGCGATCTACTTAGTTGAAAATCCCGGCTCGCTGCGAGCCGTTTACAGTGAAGAGCTGCGCGCCGAGCTCAAAGCGCTCTGCGGCGTGGACACCATCCTGTCCAAGGCACAGCTTGCCGACTACCGCGACGAGCTGCGCGACACCGAATACGTCTTTTCCACCTGGACGATGCCCTCGCTGACCGAGGAGCAGATCGCCGAGTATCTCCCCTCACTCAAGGCAGTCTTTTATGCCGCCGGCTCGGTACAAGCCTTTGCCCGCCCCTTTTTGAACCACGGCATTCAGGTGTTCTCCGCCTGGGCGGCCAATGCCGTGCCCGTGGCAGAATACACCGTCGCCCAGATAATCTTAGCCAACAAGGGCTTTTTCCGCAACGTGCAGATCTGCAAGACCAACCGCGCCGAATGCGCACGGCTTACCACCTCGCATCGCGGCAACTACGGCTGTCGCGTGGGCCTCATTGGCTGTGGCATGATCGGTGCACTGGTCGCCGAGATGCTCAAGGCTTACCACCTCAAGGTCATGGCCTACGACCCCTTTATGAGTGCCGAAAAGGCGGCACGCCTGGGGGTTGAGCAGGTGGACGATCTGAAGATTTTGTTTGAACAGTGCACCGTCGTGTCCAATCACCTAGCCAACAACGCCCAGACCCGCGGCATGATCAACTATGAGATGTTCGCCGCGATGACCGATTACGGCACCTTCCTGAACACCGGGCGCGGCGCCCAGGTGGTAGAGGCGGATATGGTCCGCGCACTGTCCGAGCGTCCCACGCTGACGGCTGTGCTGGACGTCACCGATCCAGAGCCGCCCCTGGCTGACAGTCCTCTTCTGACTATGGATAATATCATTCTGACCTCGCATATTGCAGGTAGCCAGCAGGATGAATTCCACCGCATGTCGGAATATATGAAGGATGAGTATTTGGCGTTTGTCAGCGGTCAGCCGACAAAATACAGCGTTACCTTAAAGATGTTGGAGACGATGGCGTAAAGGGAGAGCGAGGGGGACGATGCAGGGAAACTTTTTGAAAAAAGTTTCCCTGCGACCCTTCAAAAACTTTCAAGGAAGAAACAGGAGCGTAGCCGGAACAACTACTCCTAACCCTGTATGGGGAAGGGCGTGCACTGTTCCAAAGGGATTTCGCCGTGGGCGAAATCGGCTTCCGCAAGCGGCGGGGCCCCCGCCCCATCCGCTCCACAAATGTAGGGACCGGGGGACGGAGTAAATCCGCAAAGCGGATTTATGCCGAGCAGAGCGAGGAGAGACTCCCAGACGGTCCGCCAACAAGGAAAAGCACCGCACAAACGGACCGTCCGGGAGGCCGGTCCCTACAAAAAAGCAAGAAACCTCGCTTTCCTCCCCCTGCCGCTCGTGTTGTCTCCCTTGGAGCACAGCATATAAGTATTTTATGTCTATCTCTTGTTTCGCTTTGCAGAGCGGCAATGCCAAGAGGGTTCCCAGGGGGAACGCCTGGGCGCGCCTCTTGGACACTTCTTGGGGCGCGCCAAGAAGTGTCATAATAAAAACGATCCGCTCAGCGCGCGCTGAAGGCGCGCAGTATGAGCGTCCGTAGAAGCAGTTGCTTTAACATTAGCTAAACCAAAATCATCCCCCCGAAAGGACACCACCATGTCTGATTCCCTTCACCACCTCATCGAAACACCCCTTGCCTCCGAGCTCGTCTACGACGGCAAGATCGTACACTTATATAAAGACACCGTCACCCTCCCCAACGGCCAGCCCGCCCTGCGCGAGGTCATCCGCCACGTCGGCGCCGTCTGCGTCGTTCCTTTGACCGACGAGGGCGAGGTGGTCTGCGTCCGTCAGTTCCGCTATCCCCACGCAAAGGTCCTTTTGGAGATCCCCGCAGGCAAGCTCGATTCCAAGGAGGAGGACCGCCCCGCAGCGGCACTGCGCGAGTTGAGAGAGGAAACCGGCGCGCGTTGCGAAAAGCTGACCCCGCTGGGACAGCTGCTCACCACCCCCGCCTTTGTCGACGAGGTGATCGATATGTACCTGGCCGAAGGGCTGACCTTTGGCGACACCGACCCCGACGAGGACGAATTTCTCGACGTCGTGCGCATTCCGCTGGAGGACATGGTCGATATGATCCTGCGTGGCGACGTCACCGACGCCAAAACACAGGCCGCCGTGCTCAAGGTGTGGGCCATGAAACAGAAAAAAGGAGACGCGCCATGCTCAAACGAGTAAGAGTTATTATGCAATCCGAACGCTTCGGCGTCGCCGCCCGCCTGTTTGAGGATATGATCGACGGTGTGAGTGAGGCCGACGAATACGTTGCCGCCATGTTCTCGCCCGTTCCCGACGAACAGGGCAACGTAGAGGAGCCGGAGCATATGGAAATGTTCTGCGACGGGCGTCTTCGCCTGACGGACGACACCTTTTCTCTTAGCTACGAGGAAAGCGAGCTCACCGGCATGGAGGGTACGTCCTCTCAGCTGTCCTTTTTGCTGTCGCAGCCCGATCTTGTCACCATGCTGCGAAGCGGAAGCGTCAGCACCGCCCTCGTCTTCGAGCCGAATCAGCGCCATTTTTGCACCTATCGAACCCCCTATATGCCCTTTGAAGTATGCGTGCATACCCTGAAGGTAGACAACCGCTTGACGTCCGAGGGGACGCTGGATCTAGACTATATCATCGAGATCCGCGGGGCCGAGGCCGAGCGCTGTCGCATGCATCTGGAGATCAAGCAATAAGAATTTGAAAATAAAGGTTGCGATTTGTTCAACCTTGTGCTATAATAACGAAAACACCGAAAGGAGGACACCATGGCAGACATTTCGTTTTTGAAGGACGCGGATTTTCGCCGCGAGATCAAGTCGTCGCCCGCTGTGGGCTACCTTCTGTTTGGTGAAGAGGACTATCTGAAAAACCTCGCCGTCACCTATGCGCGCGAGACGCTGGTGGGAGACCCCTCCCTTGCCTGCTTTAACGAGATCATTCTCGACGCGCTGGATTTTCACCCCGAAAAGCTGCGCTCGGCTCTGATGTCCTTCCCCATGATGGCAGACCGCAAGGTCATCCTCGTACGCGGACTGGATCTGAACGCCATGAAAGCGAGTGAGATCGACCTGCTTTGCGAGGTACTGGGGGAATTGGAGGAGTACGACTACAACACCCTGCTGCTTCCCATCGCGGCCGATTGTATCGACGAGGGTATTCTTCCCCGCCGCCCCTCTCCGCTCTTGACCAAGCTGTCCTCGCTGTTGCGCCCCGTACGCTACGAGCGATGTACTCCGCAAAAGCTGATCGGCTGGTGCATCCGCCACTTTGAGCACAATGGCGCCGAGGCGACGCCTGACGTGTGTCAGCTTTTGATCGATCGATGTGGACGCAACATGATGACGCTGGCCGGCGAGATCGACAAGATCAGCTACTACGTGCTGTCGCACAGCCGCACTGCCGTCACCCCCGCTGATATATCGACGGTGGCCTCCTACACAGCCGAATATGACGCTTTTGCCTTTGCGGGCGCGCTGATGGAGCGCAATGCCGCGCGGGCGCTGGACATTCTCTCCGAGATGAAATTCCGCCGCACCGAGCCGCTGTTCATTCTCTCCGAGGTGGTTCGCACCGGCTGTGATATGTTGGCCGTATTGCTCCTGACCCGCGAGGGCAAGACCCCCGCCGAGGTGTCGAGCATTCTCAAGCTGCACGAGTACAAGGTCTCGCTGTATCGTCGCCACGCGGCACAGGCGGGCGAAGGCGCCATCCGCCGCATGATCGCCGCCGCTCAAAGCGCCGATCGCGCCCTTAAGCTCTCCCCGCAAGGCTACGTGGCCTTGGAGAGCCTGATCTGCTCGATCTGACAAAAGATGCCCGCATATGTCGTAGTACGACACGGCGTGTCGTTGTTCAAACCACAGAAAATAAAAAATCGTCATTTTTCCCCTTGACAAGACTTTTCCACAGGCGATCCCAAAAACGGGCGTTGAAAATTCGTCGCAACTGCAAGGTTTTGCACAGTTTCCACAGAGTTTCCCACAGATACAACCGATTGTGCACCATCCATTTGAGGAAAAGTCAAAAAATGCCGTTGTGCGCATTTTGCACAAAACGTGCCAAATTTCGCGCCCTGCCGCCTCCCGTCATGTCGTACCAAACGCCTTCGACAGCGGCACTCGACAGGGCAAGACACCCATCTCGGCCGCACGACCAATTCGTGCAGATAGGAGACCATTATGTCAAAAATTGACCTCAAACAAGAACTGTTGGAGCTGCCGGGCACCCTGTTTCATATTGGCAAGCGTGCCGCCCGCCGGGCCCGCCGCTTGACCACCATCCCCGAAAAGATCCGCCGCGAGATCCGCGAGGATATTGACGCGGTGCGCGAGCGTGACCCCGCCGCCAAGAGTGACTTGGAGGTGTTGTTCCTGTCCTCGGGCGTGCACGCCATTCTTGCTTATCGCGTGGCGCACAAGCTGTATATTTCCAAGCACTACTTCCCTGCGAGACTCATCAGCCAGATCGCTCGCGCTTGGACCGGCATCGAGATCCACCCCGGTGCGACCATCGGCAAGGGCTTTTTCATCGACCACGGCATGGGCGTCGTCATTGGCGAGACAGCCGAGATCGGTGACAACTGCTCCATCTATCAGGGCGTCACGCTGGGCGGTACCGGCAAGGACCTGGGCAAGCGTCACCCGACGCTGGGTGACAACGTCATGATCGGCGCAGGTGCTAAGGTGCTGGGCCCCTTTACCATTGGAGACAACTCCAAGATCGCGGCCGGCGCCGTGGTACTCAAGGAGATTCCCGATGACGCCACGGCTGTAGGTGTTCCCGCGCGGGTGGTGCGTCATCAGGGGCGTCGGGTCAGCGACGACGTAGACCAGATCCACATTCCCGACCCTGTCGCGCAGGAGCTGGCGCGCCTGGAAGCAAGGATCAAGGAATTGGAAGAAAAGCAAAACGAGCAGGTTTAATCCTGCTCGTTTTGCTTTTGGGCTATCTAATTGTTTAACAACTTTTCCTTTTCACGCTCACACTGTGCTTCGCACGCGTTCGCTGTACCGATTTTGATGTCCTTTCTTTGTCGCTGAACAAAGAAAGGACGAAAGAAAATCAGCCAAAGGCTGCCGCCTTTGGAAACTGCTCCCGTGCCGCTCTACAAAGAGAAGGACGAGAGGTCACATAAAAGTTCCCAGTGCTGTGCCTCGAATTTAGCCAACACGAGCGGCAGGCGAGGAAAGCAAGGGCTTTTGCCAAACCGTACCCATCTTGGGCGTGCGCTCATGCGACCAAGATGGAGGAGGCTTGCCAAGACAAAAAGCCCCGGCGGCTCTTGAAAAGCCGTCGGGCGGTGGGGTCCCAAGGGGTGTCCCCTTGGTTCCCTTCTTGGCTACTTCTTGGGGAATGCCAAGAAGTAGCATAGGCTCTCCCGCCGCGCGTTGTGCGGCGGACGAAAGAGAGAAAGCTAAATTTCAAACAACTTCTTCTTTTGACGCGCATACTGCTTCGCGCTGCGCTGTGCCGGCAGGGATGTTCATTCTTTGCCGCGCGGCAAAGAACGAACCAAGAAAACGCGCCAAAGGCTGCCGCCTTTGGGAACTGCTCCCGTGCCGCTCTACAAAGAGAAAGACGAGAGGTCACATAAAAGATCCCTGTGCTGTGCCTCGACTTTAGCCACCACGAGCGGCAGGCGAGGAAAGCAAGGGCTTTTGCCATGAAGTGAGCCCGAGTTTCTTTCACTCGGGCTCGCAAAGGCTGAAGATGTATATTTTTGCGAAAAGATAAGCATAGCGATAGCGCCGCGCCCTTTTCGCACTGCGGGTTTCCAAAGGGCATTCGGCCCTTTGGCGCCCTTCTTCCGCCACTTCTTGGGGCGCGCCAAGAAGTGGCATAAAAAAGCCTGTACAGATCAGCGCGCACGAAGTGCGCAGTGTGATCGTCAAAAGGAGAAGATGTACAAATTCTCCCCCTCACCCCAAAAACAACATCTCCGCCAGCACCGCATTGCTCACAGCAAACCCTCTGTCTGTAAATGCTATTCGCTCGGGCGAGTCAATCAGAAGGCCTGCCGCCACAAAGGGAGAAGCCACCTCGCCGTAAACGGCATCAAATTCCTGCCCAAAGCGGGCGAAAAAGTCAGCCTTATTCACCCCGTCGGCAAGCCGCAGACGGAGCATGACGTATTCGTCGCGGGCGGTGTCGGCGTCCAGCGTTTCCTCGGGCTCGGTGATGTCCTCGCCGGCAAGATACGCGGCAAGATCACGACTGTGCCCCGTGCGGATCTTGTCCATCAGCGAGTGCGCCGCCGGGCCAAAGCCCAGATAATCATCCATGTTCCAATAGTGCAAATTGTGGCGCGATGCGCGGCCCTCGCGGGCGAAATTGCTGATCTCATAACGCGTATATCCGGCGCTCCCGAGGCGCGAGAGCAAAAGATCGGTCATCTCGCACACCGTGTCCTCGTCGGGCAGGATCAGATCGTCCCCCGCCTCGAAAAAGGGGGTGTCCGGCTCGACGATCAGACTGTACGCCGAGATATGCTCGGGGGACAGCGCCAGAATTTCATCCAGCGTGTGAGAGAAGCTATCGAGCGTCTGATGGGGAATGCCAAACATCACGTCCAGGGAAACGTTGTCAAAGCCGGCTCGGCGAGCGGCTTGGTAGGTCTCCTTGGTTTGCTCCCAGGTGTGGATGCGTCCCAGCGCCGCAAGCTCCGCGTCGCGAGCGCTCTGCGCCCCGATGCTCAGGCGGTTGACACCCATATCATGCAAGACGCCCAGCTTATCCTCATCGGCCGTTGCGGGATTGCACTCGACCGTGATCTCAACGTCGTCCGACAGCCGATAATGGGCGCGGACGGTGTCCAACAGGCGTGTAAAGTGAGTGGGAGACAGCAAGGTCGGCGTACCTCCGCCGAAGTAGACGGTATCCACTATATGCTCCGCGGCTTGGGGCGCCCGGCCAGTCAGCTCCTTGCAAAGACAGGCGACATAGGCGTCCATGGTAGCCGCATCGCGGTCGGCAAAGGAGCAAAAGTCGCAGTACAGGCACTTGCGGCGACAAAACGGGACATGAAGGTACAGCCCAAGCGGCTTACTTTTCTTCATCATCCAGCTTGAGCACGGCCATAAAGGCCTCGGGCGAGATCTGAATGCTACCCAGCTGGCGCATCTTTTTCTTACCCTCCTTCTGCTTCTCCAGCAGCTTCTTCTTACGGGTGATGTCACCGCCGTAGCACTTGGCCAGCACGTCCTTTCGCATGGCCTTGACCG
Source organism: Oscillospiraceae bacterium (assembly GCA_015064395.1). Taxonomy (GTDB): domain Bacteria; phylum Bacillota; class Clostridia; order Oscillospirales; family CAG-272; genus SIG644. Next base: position 42,693 of record SVSH01000005.1, on the reverse strand, counting down.
TCTCGCGGGCGATGACCTTGGCACCGATGGCAGCCTGGATGGGCACTTCAAACAGCTGGCGCGGGATATTATCCTTCAGCTTCTCGGCGATCTTACGGGCGCGAGCGTAGGCCTTGTCCTCATGAACGATAAAGGACAGGGCATCCACCTTCTCGCCGTTGAGAAGGAAGTCGAGCTTGACCAGCTTGGACAATTCATACCCCTTGACCTCGTAGTCGAGCGAGGCGTAGCCGCGGGAGCGGCTCTTGAGGGCATCGAAAAAGTCGTAGACGATCTCACCCAGCGGCAGGTCGTAAAGAAGCTCGACACGGGTGGGATCAAGGTGTTTCATATCGATAAACGTGCCGCGACGGTCCTGGCACAGATCCATCAGATTGCCCACGTAGTCCAGGGGGGTGATGATGGAGGCGCGGACGATGGGCTCATACGCCTGGGTAATTTCATCAGCAGGCGGATAGTTGGAGGGGTTGTCGATGGTCAGCGTTTCGCCGTCCCGCGTTTCGATCTTGTAGATAACGCTGGGGGCGGTTGTGATCAGGTCGAGATTGAACTCCCTTTCCAGTCGCTCCTCGATGATCTCCATATGGAGCAGTCCCAAAAATCCGCAACGGAAGCCAAAGCCCAGCGCGATGGAGGTCTCGGGCTCAAAGAGGAGGGCCGCGTCGTTGAGCTGTAGCTTTTCCAGCGCGTCGCGCAAATCTCCGTAGCGGGCGCCGTCGGCGGGATAGATACCGGCATAGACCATGGACTGGGCGGGACGGAAGCCGGGCAGAGCCTCGGCGGCAGGGCGGTTTTGGTGGGTGACGGTATCGCCCACACGGGTATCGCCCACGCTCTTGATGGAGGCAGTGACGTAGCCGACGTCGCCGGCGCGCAGTACCTCGCACTTCTTCAGACCAAACGGCTCCAGCGTGCCGACCTCGACGACGTCAAAGGTAGCGCCCGTGCTCATCATCATCATTTTCTCACCCGCGCGGAGCGAGCCATCACGCAGACGAAGCATAACGACGACACCGAGGTAACTATCGTAATAAGAGTCAAAAACCAGCGCCTTAAGGGGGGCATCCTCGTCACCCACGGGGGCGGGGATGTCGCGGACGACGGCCTCAAGCACGTCGGGGATATTGATGCCGGCCTTGGCGGAAATGGCGGGGCAGGTCTCGGCGGGAAGGCCGATGACGTCCTCGATCTCGGTGCGGCACTTTTCCACGTCGGCGGCAGGCAGGTCGATCTTATTGATCACGGGGACGACCTCGAGGTCGGCGTCGATGGCAAGGTAGGCGTTGGCCAGCGTCTGGGCCTCGATGCCCTGGCTGGCATCCACGACGAGAAGGGCTCCTTCGCAGGCGTTGAGCGAGCGGGAGACCTCGTAGTTGAAGTCAACGTGACCGGGAGTGTCGATCAGATTGAGGGTATAGACTTCTCCGCCGGGGGCCGTGTAGTCCAGCTTAACGGCGCGGGCCTTGATGGTGATGCCGCGCTCGCGCTCCAGATCCATATTGTCAAGCAGCTGGGATTCCATATCGCGCTTGGAGACGGTTTGAGTCGCCTCGAGCAGGCGGTCAGCCAGGGTGCTTTTGCCGTGGTCGATGTGGGCGATGATGGAGAAGTTGCGGATGTGTTGCATCCGGTCGTTGGTGTTTGCCATAGGTTTTGGTCCTTTGTTTTATTTTTTGGCGGCAGATGGCCGGTACATAATTTCTCATTCTATATTATAGCGGAAAAGTTGGGGTTTTGCAAGGGGGGATGGGGGGGATTGCTAAATTTTTTACAACTTCTCCTCATGACGCGCACGAGGGGAGAAAGCTAAATTTCAAACAACTACTCCTTTTTGACGCTCACACTGTGCTTCGCACGCGTTCGCTGTACCGGCAGGGATGCCATTTCTTTGTCATTCCACAAAGAAATGGCGAAAGAAAAGGAACCCGGACGTTCCCTCCGGGGCCTCCCTGGCATTGCCGCTCTACAAAGAAAAAGACGAGAGGTCACATAAACGCTTTTGATACTGTGCCTCAACTTTAGCCACCACGAGCGGCAGACAGAGAAAGCAAAAATTCTTTCCTAACCGCACCCATCTTGGGCGTGCGCTTATGCGCCCAAGATGGAGGAGGTTTGCGAAGGCAAAAAGCCCCGGCGGCTCTCGAAAAGCCGTCGGGAAGTGGGATCCCAAGGGGTGTCCCCTTGGTTCCCTTCTTGGCTACTTCTTGGGGAATGCCAAGAAGTAGCATAAGCCTTCCCGCCGCGCGTTGTGCGGCGGACGAAAGAAAGAAAACTGAATTTCAAGCAACTGCTCCCCCACTAATCCCAAAAAGGAGAAGCTGTAAAAAAATCCCCCCTTCCCCCTTTTTTATCCCCCTACCCCCTTGCATTTTATTTCTATCTATGTTAGAATAATACAGATATGCTCTCTGCAGGGGACAGCCCCTGATCAAATATAAAAACAAAAAACGCCACCGCGTAGCACAACGTAGGTCGGCGCAGGAGGACCGCTTGAAAGAATTTCTTACACTCCGCTCGGGTGCCAAGATCCCGCGCATCAAAAAGAAAGACGTCGATTCCCAAAAATACATCACCCGCAGCGTCCTGATGCAAATGCATCTCTCCCCCAAGGGTGATCCCGTCGCCTTCGACAAGAACGAGGACGGCACCATCATTTACTATTTCGACCCCACCCGCGTCACCGAGACGCCGCCCGAATTGTGGTACCGTGATCGCAGTGACGAGTTTACGGCTGATCAGCCCCGCGAGGACAAGCCCCGCGAGCGTCGCGAGGACGAGGAGATGACGCTGGAATCGGGCACGGTCATCTACCGCATGAGCACCCGCCGCGCCGCCTCCTATGGCTACTATACCAAGGAGCGCCTGTCCCAGATGATGTACGAGACGGTCGAGGAGCCGGTGGCATTCAGTCTTAAGAACGACAAGAGTGTCATCTATTTTTACGACAAGAGAACGGCCAACCGCCTTCCCCTTTTGTGCGTGCGTTGCGGCAAGGACGTCCGCTACCGCCGCAAGCTGTGCCGTGAATGCTACGAGATCGATCTGGCCGAACGACGTGCCGAGGGCGATGCCCACCGCTCCGCCTACTACGCCATGGACCCCTCCCGCGTGCTGTTCTTTGACCTGGAGCTGACGGGTGTTTACCATCACGACGAGATCATTTCCATTTCCATCGTGGACGGCAACGAGCAGCTGATCATGGATACGCTGGTCAAGCCCGTTCATACCAAGCGCTGGAAGCGCACCGAAAAGATCCACGGCATCACGCCCGCTATGGTGCAGGACGCCCCCACGCTGGCCGAGCTGACCCCCAAGATCAAGGAGCTGTTCGAGAACGCCGACAATCTCATTGCTTACGGCGTTTCCACCGACTACAGCCACATCAAAAAGATCTACGCTACCGAGGCCGAGCAGCTCGCTCTTCACGACAAGGTGCGTTGCTGTGCCAATGAGTTCGTTCGCTTCACCCACGAGCACCGCCCCGACGTGCGCCACGCCGCCCTGGTCGATGCCATGGAATGCTTTGGCGTGACCTGGGACGGTATTCCCCACTCCTCTGTGGCTGATACCTTTGCTTGCTGTCGCGTATGGCACAAGCTGTTCCCCCGCTACTACGTGGGCGAGGAAAACGCATCGCTGGACGTTCCCACCTTTGAGGTACACCACCACGACAAGGCCGGCAACATCATCCCGGACGAGGACGAGGTTGTGCTCAACGAAGCTGACGTGACCGAGGCCGATCCCGCCGAGACCGCCGAAGTCTCCCCTGAGTTGTCCGAGGAACTGACCGTCTGATCTCATTTTTGTAAAGGAGATACTATTATGTCTTTTTTGGATAAGCTGTTCGGCTTGGAAAAGCCGGCAAAGACCTCGCCCGAGGCAGGTGAATTGTTGACGACCGCCTATAGCAACGAGGAGCTTGCCGCCATTGAAGCGCTGTTGCGCGGCGCCGAGATCCCCTATCGCTTGTGTGAGAGAGGAGCAGGCGGTGTCGTCCGCGTGATCGCCGGCTACAATATGTACGGCACCGACGTTTACGTCAAGGCCGACGACGCAGAGACCGCTCGCGAGCTGTTGACCCCCGTGGAAGACGTCGAGGACGCGGCCGACACGCAAAACGTCGAGGAAGAGGCGTAAATCATGAAGGAAATTCTGCTTTGTAAATATGGCGAAATTTTGCTCAAAGGAGCAAACAAGCGCTATTTTGAGGACACGCTGACGCGCGAGCTGCGCATCCGCGCCCGTTGCTACGGCAACTTTGACGTCTACCGTGCGCAAAGCACCCTGTATGTCGAGCCTAAAGATGAAAGTGCCGACGTTGACGGTATGTTCGAGGCCGCACGTAAGGTGTTCGGCATCGTATCGGTCGGTCGCAGTGCCATGTGCGCGAAAAACATGGAGGCCATTTGTGAGCTGGCCAAAACGTATCTGCCTGACAAGCTGGCGGGCAAGCGCACCTTCAAGGTAGAGGGTCGCCGCTCGGACAAGTCTTTTCCGCTCGGGTCGATTGAGATCTCCCGCGAGGTGGGCGGCGCCATTCTGTCCGTCTGTCCTTGGCTCAAGGTGGACGTGCACAACCCGGACGTGGTCGTGCGCGTGGAGATCCGCGAGTACGGCGCCTACGTTCACGCGGGACAGATGAAGGGTGCGGGCGGTATTCCCGTTGGCACGGGCGGCAAGGGTATGTTGCTTCTGTCGGGCGGTATCGACTCGCCCGTCGCGGGCTACATGATGGCCAAGCGCGGCATGAAGCTGGAGGCCGTTTACTTCGAGTCCTTCCCTTACACCAGCGAGCAGGCGCGAGAAAAGGTTATGGAGCTGGCACGCCTGGTGGCAGTGTATTCAGGTCCCATTGAATTGCACGTCGTGTCGCTGACCGAGATCCAGGAGGCGCTGGTCAAGGCCTGTGACGAGGATTATTTCACGCTGCTGTTACGCCGCTACATGATGGCAATCGCCGACCGACTGGCTGACAAGTACGGCTGTCAGGCACTGATCACGGGTGAATCTCTTGGTCAGGTCGCGTCACAAACGCCCATGGCGTTGCACGTGACCAACATTCTGGCCAACCGCCCTGTGTTCCGTCCCTGCATCGGCATGGACAAGGAGGAGATCGTGCAGATCGCCTACAAGATCAACACGTTTGAGACGTCTATTTTGCCCTACGAGGACTGCTGTACCGTGTTCACGCCCAAGCATCCGAGGACCAAGCCAGAGCTTGCCAAGGTCGAGGCGCAGGAGAAAAAGCTGGACTTCGATGCCTTTGTCGAACGCGCGCTGGAGTCGGTGCAGACGTATCGAATCGTGGCGCAGTATTAATAAGAGGACGATGAGGGGAACTTCTTGAAAGAAGTTCCCCTCATCGCTTTTGTAAAAATGTTCTCCTTTTGCCTTCTTTATGAACGTTTACACTGTGCGACGGACAAGTTTATTTTTTTACTGCTTGCTTCTACGGACGCTCACACTGTGCCTGCGGCACGCGCTCGCGGTTCGCTTGGATGCCATTTCTTTGCCTCGTCGCAAAGAAATAAGACGCCAAGGGACCTAATGTCCCTTGGAACCCTGCAGTGCGCCACGGAAAACTAAGGTTTTCCTGATTGTGGCGCAAAAGCAGGCATCTTCAGCTTTTGCAAGCCCGAGTTAAACAAACTCGGGCTCACTTCAAGGCAAAAAATTTTGATTTTTTCTCTCCTTCGCTCCTCTAACATTATGGAGAAGATGGGGGAGGGGCCCCGCTTCTTGCGAGAGCTATTGTTGGAATAGGAACGGACCGTCCGGGAGACCGGTCCCTACAAGGTACAGGAGAAGATGTATAAATAATTTTCTCTTTTTCCTTCCATAAAGTTCTTGAGGGGAGTTTGAGGGGGACTTCTTTCAAGAAGTCCCCCTCAATCATCCTTCGTTAATCAATTTCTCTGCCACTTTGTCCCCTGTGCGGTGTCAATCAGGGTGATGCCGCGCTGAGTCAGCTCGGCGCGGATGCGGTCGGCCTCGGCAAAATTCTTCTCCTTCTTGGCGGCGGCGCGGGCAGCGATCAGAGCCTCGATCTCCGCGGCCTCGGGGTCATCGGCATGCTCGTTGGCGGCGGCCTTGGCTTCAGCCTCGGCGGCGGCACGGATGGTAGCGGCGGCCTCCAAGAGATTGAGTGACAGCACGCGATCAAAGTCCGCAAGCAGCGCCAACTTGGTCGCGTCGGAGCACTTGGCCTTGAGCACGTTGTAGACGGCCGTGATGGCAAGCGAGGTGTTCAGGTCGTTGTCCAGCGCGTCAGTAAAGTTCTTTTTAAGCTCTGCAAAAGCGGTCTCATCAACCTCACCGCCCTCTTTGAGGGTCGCAATTTTGTTAACCAGCTTTTGGTAGGTCACCTTGGCGTTGTCCAGGTTTTCGTAGGTGAAGACCAAATTCTTGCGGTAGTGCGACTGCAGGCAGAACAGGCGGTAGACCATGGGGTCATAGCCCTTGCTCTCCAGCAGCGAGACGGTCAGAAATTCACCCGTCGACTTGGACATCTTGCCGCTGTTCGTATTCAGATGGAGCACGTGGAACCAGTAGTTGCACCACTTGTGGCCCAAAAACGCCTCGGACTGCGCGATCTCGTTGGTATGGTGGGGGAAGGCGTTGTCAATGCCACCGCAGTGAATGTCAAGCTGGCCGCCCAGATGCTTCATCGAAATGCAGGAGCACTCGATGTGCCAGCCGGGATAGCCCACGCCCCAAGGGGAGTCCCACTTGAGCGCCTGATCCTCGAACTTGGACTTGGTAAACCACAAAACAAAGTCGTTCTTGTTCTTTTTGTTGTCGTCGGCCTCGACGCCCTCGCGCACGCCGACCTCAAGGTCCTCTTCCTTGAAGTTGTTGAACACGTAATAGTCCTGTAGCTTGGAGGTATCAAAATAGACGTTGCCACCCGCGATGTAGGCGTAACCCTTTTCGAGGAGCCCCTCGATCACGCGGATAAAATCGTCAATACAGCCCGTTGCCGGCTCAACGATGTCGGGCGTCTTAATATTCAGCTTTTTGCAGTCAGCGAAGAACGCGTCGGTATAAAACTGGGCGATCTCCATGACCGTCTTGTGCTCGCGGCGCGCGCCCTTGAGCATCTTGTCCTCGCCCTCGTCGGCGTCGCTGGTCAGGTGCCCCACGTCGGTGATGTTCATCACGCGGGTCACGTCGTAGCCAACGTAGCGCAGGTACTTCTCCAGCGTGTCCTCCATAATATAGGTACGCAGGTTGCCAATGTGCGCGAAGTGATAGACGGTCGGGCCGCAGGTGTACATTTTGACCTTGCCCGGCTCGCTCGGGATAAATTCGTCTCTCGTTCTTGTCAGTGAGTTATAAAGTAACATATCGTTCTCTCCTTTCGGATGTTGATCTCTTAACACTGTATTATACCAAAGTTTACCCACTTTGTAAAGAGGGGATGCTAAATTCTTGCTCTCTTTCCTGATTTTGTGGTTTGTTTTTTGCAGATGCTGCCTTGATCCCCATCTCCTTCCTCTCTTCCCATAATTTACATTTACTTACTTTTCTGTAAGCCATTTACAAATTGCGCAAGGGATGTTATACTTGGAACATTCCGCCGATACCGCGGCATTTTTGTCGGCGGGACCATTCATTGACAAAAGAAAGGAGAATATGATGAATGCAAAAAAGAAACTGCGATGCGCCATTCTATGCATCGCGCTGTCCCTTGCCTGCCTGTTGACACTGCCCGCCTCGGCCATCACGCCTACATATGAGAATATGACGCCGGCCTTCCGCAACAGTCGGTATTATCTCAACCTCAAGGTGCTTGAGCTGACGGGTGACGAACGGACGGACATCGTCATGGTCGCCATGAGCCAGCTGGGCTACCACGAGGGCAACGGCCCCCAGCACTGCAACGGCGAAAATTGCGCCGGCTCGGGCAATTACGTGGAGTACAACTACTACCACGGCAGTGTCGATCAGCTGGGCAACGGTGTGTTGACCTACGGCTACCCCTGGTGCGCGTCCTTTGTGTCCTACTGTGCCCGTATGGCGGGCATTTCCTGCGACACCCTGTGCACCTCGCTCAACTGCACCCGCTGGGTCAATCACTTTATCGGCGAGGGCGAATATCACGCCCGCGGCTCGGGCTACGTCCCCCGGCAGGGAGACCTGATCTTCTTCCGCGATGCCGGCTCGTCCAAGCTGTCGACTCACGTGGGTCTTGTTCGCTACACCTGCAACGGCCTGGTCTACACCATTGAGGGCAACTGCGGCAACGAGGTGCGTCTGGCGGCGTATGATCTCAACGATGCCTACGTCATCGGCTTTGCCTCGCCCGAGTACAAGGAAAACCCCGACCAGTCCATTGACTATCTGCTCGACGAGTACACCCAGGGCAATTACATCATTGCGGCGGCCGCGCTTCCTGTCAGAAGCCAGCCGAATGGCGGCAAGGTGACCTTTACGCTGCACAAGGGAGACCTGATGCACATTTATGAGTGTAAGGGATCTTGGGGAAGAACCGACTACGGTTGGATCCCCATGACGGATACCCAGCCGATTGATGTGAGAGATCGGTGGTAACAAAGTTGAAATTCCCGGCAACTTCGTCTACGGCCTCACCCTGCGCAACAAGTTGCGCGCGTTCGGTATGATGTTAATGCCTATTCTTTGCCTTGTCGCAAAGAATAGGCGAAGAAAAGACACCAAGGGGCCTAATGCCCCTTGGCACCCCGCAATGCGAAAAGGTCGCGGCGCTATCGCTCTGCTCATCTTTTCGCAAAAGCCTGCATCTTCAGCGCTTGCGAGCGCGGCTTAAAAAAAGACCGCGCTCACCTAAGGGCCCCCCTTGCTTTCTATATCTGCCGCTCGTGTTGGCTAAACTTGAGGCACAGCAATAAAAGTGTTCATGTGATCTCTCTTGTTTCTCTTTGTAGAGCAGCAAAGCAAGGGAGGACCCAGAGGGAACGTCCGGGTTCCCTTTCTTTCGCCATTTCTTTGTGGAATGACAAAGAAATGGCATCCCTGCCGGTACAGCGAACGCGCGGCGCAAATTTCGTGTTTCTATGGGAAGAATTTTGCTCGGCAAAATTCTTTGTGCGCGGGCAAACAAAACACCCCACAAAACCAGTCTTTTATGCCCGCGCGAGCGTCAAAAGAAGAAGTTGCAAGGAATTTAGCAATCCCCCCCCTCCTGCTCCCCCGCCCCTCTTGACTTTCTTCCCCTTTCGTATTATAATGAATATAACCACAAACGAAAGGAGCGACCGCCATGCACCTGCAAGAATCGGGCGAAATGTATCTGGAAACCATCTACCGCCTCACCAAAACCCGCCCGTCCGTCCGCGCCATCGACGTGTGTGAGCATATGGGCTTTTCCAAGCCCAGCGTCAGCCGTGCCGTCGGTCTGCTCAAGGCGGGTGGCTTTGTCGAGGTGGACGAAAACGGACACCTGTCCTTGACCCCACAAGGCACACATATCGCCGAGCGCACCTTTGAGTGCCACACGCTGCTCAAAACGCTGTTTATCCGTCTGGGCGTAGACGAGGAGACCGCCGACGCTGACGCCTGCAAGATCGAGCACCACATCAGCGACCAGACGCTATCCGCTCTCCGGCGCCACCTTGATCAAATGAAAGAAACATAAAAACCGCTTCGCCGTAGCGAAGCGGTTTTTCTTATGCTTATCAGTTGGTGTAGTTGTCAAAATATCCCTGTACCAAGACCACAGGCGTACCCTTGTCGCCCGAGCCCGAGGTTAGGTCGCACAAAGAGCCGATGAGGTCGGTCAGCTGTCTGGGCGTCGTACCCTGAGAGGCCATATTGCCCACCAGATTGTCGCTCTTCTGCTTGATGCTCTCGGAAATGGCGGCGCGAAGTGCTTCACCCGACAGATCCTTGAAATCGTTGTCTGCCAGGTACTTGAGCTTGAGCTCGTTGGGCGTACCGATCAGGCCGTCGGTAAAGGCGGGAGAGACGACCGGGTCAGCCAGCTCCCAGATCTTGCCCTTGGGATCCTTGAAGGCGCCGTCGCCGTATACCATGACCTCCACGTGCTTGCCCGTTTCCTTAAACACACGTGCCTGGATGTCCAGCACCAGATCCCGGCACTCGCGGGGGAACAGCTTGACCTTGTCCTCGGTAGACTTGTTGGAGCCGAGCAGACCGTACTTTTCGTTACAGCCGCTACCGTTGACAGGTGCGTTCATCAGATCGTCCAGACCGCAAACGACCTTGGCGCCTGCCGCCTTCAGAATTTTCTTGGTACGAGCACGGGTGTGGATGTCGCAGTTGATGATATGATCGGCATAATCCAGGATCGCTTTGGCCTGGTTGGCAAATACGATCTCAACCTCCGCACCGCACTCGCGGATGAGGTTGCCGTAATATTCTACGTAGTCAACGCCGGTAAATTCATGCTTGTTCTCGCCGAACAGCTCGCGGTACTTTTCCAGCGAGAGAACGTCGCTGTAGGGATTGATGCCGGCTTCGTCGATCTTGTCTAAGGAGACCAGTTCGTTACCCACCTCGTCGGAGGGATAGGACAGCATCAGGACGACCTTTTTACAGCCCATGGCGATACCGCGCAGGCAGATCGCAAAGCGGTTACGGGACAGAATGGGGAAAATAACGCCGACGGTGCCGCCGCCCAGCTTTGCCTTGACGTCGGTGGCGATATCCTGCACGCTGCAGTAGTTGCCCTGTGCGCGGGCGACGATGGATTCGGTGATAGAAATAACGTCGCGGTCGCGCAGCTGGAAGCCTTCGCTCTTAGCTGCCTCGATGACGCTTTCTGTGACGAGTGCGGCCAGGTCGTCGCCCTCACGAATGATGGGGCAACGGATGCCGCGGGAGATGGTACCGACTCTTCTTGTGTTTTCCATAATGTTTCCTTCTGTATTTTTAGATTCGGGGGCAGCAAAATGTTTTTACAACTTCGCTGACGGCCTCACACAGCGCAACTCCGTTGCGCGCGTTCGGTGTGCTGTATTGATGTTCATTCTTTCTCATCCGAGAAAGAACGAACCAAGAAAGCGGACTTAAGGGCCTAATGCCCTTAAGAAACCCGCAAGACTTTTTGCTTTGGGTTATCTATCTTTTGTGGAGAAAAAGGGGGAGGGGGGAACGGAGTCAATTTGCAAAGCAAATTGATGCCGAGCGGAGCGAGGAGAGGCCCCACTTCTTGCGGCAGTACCTATGGAATAACGTACTCCCTTCCCCCACACAGGGTTAGGAGAAGTCGTGCCGGCTACGCTCCTATTTCTTCCTTGAAAGTTCTTGAAAGGGGTGTGGGGAAAACTTCTTCCAAGAAGTTTTCCCCGCTCGTCCCCCTTACTCCCACTCAATCGTTCCCACAGGCTTGGGTGTGAGATCCAGCAGGACGCGGTTGATGCCCTCGACCTCGCTTGTGATGCGATTGGTGATGTGATGAAGCAGTGCGTAGGGGATCTCTTCGATGGTAGCGGTCATGGCGTCGGTGGTATTAACGGCGCGGATGATGGCCGGCCAGCCCTCATAACGCATATGATCGCGGACGCCAACGCTCTTGAGATCGGGCACGGCGATGAAATACTGCCAGACCTTGCCGGCAAGGCCGTTCTTATCGAATTCCTCACGCAAAATGGCATCGGCCTCACGCAGGGCGTGCAGGCGGTCGCGGGTGATGGCACCCAGGCAGCGGACACCCAAGCCGGGGCCGGGGAACGGCTGACGGTAGACCATCGCATGGGGCAGACCCAGCGCCTCGCCGACCACACGAACCTCGTCCTTGTACAGCAGCTTGACAGGCTCGACCAGCTCCATCGCCATATCGTCGGGAAGACCGCCGACGTTGTGGTGCGACTTGACCGGCTTGCCGCTTTCCTTTGCTTTTATGCTCTCCAGAATATCGGGATAGATGGTTCCCTGTGCCAGGTAGGAAATGCCGTCCAGCTTGGCGGCCTCCTCGTCAAACACCTTGATAAACTCAGCGCCGATGATCTTTCTCTTCTTTTCAGGGTCAGCCACGCCGGCCAACAGATCGAGGAAACGATCGGTAGCATCGACGTAAACCAGATTGGCATCCAGCTCCTCGCCAAACACCTTGACAACATCCTCGCTCTCGCCCTTGCGCATCAGCCCATGGTTGACGTGAACGCAAACAAGCTGGCGTCCAATGGCCTTAATGAGCAGCGCGGCTACGACCGAGCTATCCACGCCGCCGGACAGCGCCAGCAACACCTTCTTGTCTCCGACCTGCGCACGGACGGCCGCCACCTGCTCGTCAATAAAAGCATGGGCCTGCTCGATCGTCGTAATGCGCGCCATATCGTCGGGACGCTTATTGGGATCGTACATATATTGCCTCTTTCCGCCCCTTGTGGGAGCTTGTCAAAATAAACACGTCGGCGGTTTTTGCTCGTCCGGCGCTGGATCTGGTTGCCCGGCGCGGAGCGTCAAACAAGACATTCCGTATTATTATACCAAATTCTAATGCGTTTTGCAAGGTTTTTCAGTGGTGAAACGCAAAAAAATTTTGGCTTTGAAAGAGAAATTTTCTGTGAAAACTGCAAAAAGAGGCGAATTCGCTCACAAACGCACGCTCTCTGTCATATTCTGTTACCACCCGCCACCTTGCCACCGCGCACCAAAAATTTCCTCACCCTCAATTTGGCGCGTGCTGTTTAAGGTCGTGCGGCAGTGGGACAAAATATCCCTGTAGGAACGACATAGCCTTAGCAGGTCGAATCTGCACAGGCCATCCAAGGAGGGATCGCAAACAAGATGAGTGTCAAACGAGGAGATATTTATTATGCCGATCTGAGTCCCGTCGTGGGCTCGGAGCAAGGCGGGCTTCGGCCCGTGCTGATCATACAAAACGACGTGGGCAACCGATACAGTCCCACCGTGATCGCCGCCGCTATCACGTCGCGGCTGAGCAAAACGAGACTACCTACCCACATCGACGTCTTTGCCGACCGCGTGGGACTGGTCAAGGATTCCGTCATTCTGCTGGAGCAGGTGCGCACGCTGGATAAGCGCCGCCTCAAGGAGAAAATGGGGCATCTGGACGAGGGACTGATGCGGCAGGTCGACCGCGCCATCGCCGTCAGCGTAGGGCTGGGGGATTGGCAACCGAGCGAGAGGAGGGTGGAGACTCCTCTGCCCGCAACGGTAGGAATGCCGGCCGCTGCGGCCTCCATTCCCGCCGCCGCAGCCGTTGCTTCGACCGCCCCCGGCGTGACCGAGCCTGCAGGTGGATCCCCTTCCCCCTTGATCGATCCCCCGGCAGTGCAAATGTGAAAGAGCTGAAAATTCATGCGGTGGGACTTGATTTTTGTCCGACCTTCTGCTACAATAAAAGCAGAAAAACCGTGGCTTTGCCACGGTACATACAAAGGATACGAACATGATCTATCAGGAACCTGTCACCGCCCGCTGGCATGACACCGATGCCACGCTCACAGTCCGACCCTCTCAACTGCTCGTCTATATGCAGGAGATGGCCTTTTGCCACCTCAATTCGGTCGGACGTAACTTGGATACTCTGCGTTTTGAGGAAGGCTTGGCCTTTATTCTCACCCGCCTGACCCTCAAGTTTTATCGGCCCATCCGCCCCGCCGAGCGCATCGTGGCGCAGACCTGGGTGTCGGAGGGGCGCGGCATGAATTTCCCCCGATATTTCCGCTTGGAAAAAGAGGACGGCTCTACTGCCGCCGAAGGCGCAAGCGCGTGGGTGCTGATCAACCTGAACAACCACCTTCCCGTGAGAGCGAGCGATTTTGAGTACGGCTTTGCGCCCGAAGAGCCCCTGCCCTTCACCACGCCCCGCCGTTTCACCGTGCCGTCGGACATGATAGAGGTCGGACAGCGCCGCATCGTTTATTCGGACATTGACTACAACGGGCACATGAACAACACCCGCTATCCCGATATGATCTGTGATTATCTCCCGGCGGATGCCATCGCCCGCATTCACACCATGCACCTGGAGTTTGCCCGCGAGGCAAAGCTGGGGGCTATATTGCGTGTTCTTCGCGGCGAACGTATCAGCGACGAGGGAGATACTGTCTATTTGGTTCAGACCATCGACGAGCAAGGGGAGATTTGCCTTGCGGCGGAGGTTTGGGTGAAGGGAGAGGGAGAAAGCTAAATTTTCAGCACCTTTTCCTACAGCCTCACCCTGCGCGATTTTATCGCGCGCGTTCGGTGTATAGCATTATGCCTATTCTTTGCCTTGTCGCAAAGAATAGGCGAAGAAAAGACACTTAAGGGCCTAATGCCCTTAAGAAACCCGCAAAATTTCTTGCTCCCTACATCTGCCGCTCGTGCTGTCTTAATTTGAAGCACAGCACAGGAAGCGTTTGTGTGCCCTCTCGTCTTTCCCTTTGCAGAGCGGCAAAGCCAGGGGGTTCCCAGGGGAACGCCTGGGCGTCCTTCTTGGCCACTTCTTGGGGCGCGCCAAGAAGTGGCATCCAAAACCGGCACAGCTCAGCGCGCGCTGAAAGCGCGCAGTATGAGCGTCCGGCTACGAAGTAGTAAAAAATCCAGTTAAACCCAATCCTCCGGAGGCCCCTATGGATATTCTCACCGACCTTTCCCGCCAAATGAATACCATCCTCTCCTGCTCCCTCTCCGAGCAGGCCCAAGCTCTGCAGGATACCGACCTGCGCGGCAGTCAGATCTCTTACCTTCTGACCGTCTGCCGCCTGCCCGGCTTAACCCAGGAAAAGCTGGCACAACACCTGGGCGTCGATAAAAGCAACGTCGCGCGACAGCTGTCCGATCTGGAAGAGAAGGGCTACGTCACCCGCACGCACGACAAGGAGGACAAGCGCCTTTTGACTGTTCAGCCGACCGACCGCGCGTTTGATCTGCTCCCCCGCCTGGTGGACTGCGTCAACGACTGCCAGCGCGAGCTGACCCGCGGTATGTCCCCCGAGGAGCGCGAGCTGCTCTGCGAGCTCATCGCCCGTATGGAGCACAATGCCGCCCGTATGCTCGCCCGACGCAAGCATCAGCCGGACTGACGCATGGCCGCCTGCCACAGGGGCAGTCTTGCCGCTGCAAGCGCCAGCGCTTTCTTTTTGAGGCGAAAGGCGTTGCGGCGCGAAATATCCAGCTCCTCGCTTGCCCGCTCGACCGTCATGCCCACAACGTAATGATAGTATAGAAGCAGCTTGCAGGATTCATTGGGCAACGACTCGATAAAATCGCGGATGTCCTTCATTTGTTGCTCCCAGTAGCTCGCGTCACCCCCGACACGACCGTAGTAGGTCACGTCGCCCGGCAGATCCCTGCGCGTTTTTTCGTCGATGCGACAAAGACGCAACATGCGGACGGCCATCGCATATCGCTCCAAAAACACCCGCACCTCACACAGGGCCACGGCATCCTCGCACAGCTCCTCCTGCGCGATGCGCCGCGTGGTAACGAGACGCTTATTGTACGGCATAGGCGTCCCTCCCCTCCGTTCGAAAATCCGAAATCGATATTCCGCATATCACAACGCTATTTTGCCTGCTCTCGCGGGCTTTTGTTTTTTTCTCCTTCATGGTTTCCTTCTCCTTTTTCTTTGTTTTTTAACGATTTGTTCACTTTTTTTCGCAAATCCATTGACAAAATTGCGATCTGCCCGTATAATATCCTTGTTGGCACTTATTATATCGCATTTCCGAAGCATTGTCAACCGTTTAGTTATGATTTCATAAATATCGGAAGTTTCAACAAAAGGAGCCCACTATGGACTATTCCGCGTTTGAACATTTGCTCAAAATGAACAATACGACCGTGTATCGGGTATCCAAGGAGACGGGCATTGCCGCCTCGACCTTCACCGATTGGAAAAACGGTCGCTCCTGCCCCAAGGCGGACAAGCTCAAGCGCATCGCCGCCTTTTTTGACGTGTCGTTGGACGAGCTGCTGGGGACCCAGACGCCGCGCCGCGAGGTCGCCGCATCACAGGCGCGCCGCCGACTGCCCATCATTGGCGAGATCCGGGCGGGCAGTCCCATCATCACCAACGAAACGCTACTAGGCTACGAATCCGCCGACGTGGACGACGTAGAGGAGTATTTTTACCTCAAGGTCTGCGGCGACAGCATGAAAGACTGCGGTATGGTAGACGGCTCACTGGTTCTGTTCCACAAGCAACAGTACGCCGAGAACGGCGACATCGTTGCCTGCCTTGTCGGCGGCGACAGCGCGACGGTCAAGCGCTTTTTCAAGCGCGATCGGCGCATCATATTGCAGCCCGAAAACGAAGAATATTCGCCCATCGAGCTCTCCCCCGTCGACTTTGAAACGGGCGAGGCTAGAATCTTGGGTGTGGCGCAGGAAGTGAAGATTAAGTTGTGACGAGAGGATAAGAGGTACGAGGGGAACTTTTTTGAAAAAAAGTTCCCCTGCCCCCCTCAAAAAACTTGATAGAAGGAATAGAAACGTTCGCCCTTGCATCTTCTCCTATCTCTGTATGGGGAAGGACATCGCTGTTCGATAGATACTACCGCAAGAAGTGGGGCCCCTTCCCCTTCTTCTCCACAAAGTTAGAATTACCTTTGAAACGGACCGTCCGGGAGTCTCTCCTCGCTCTGCTCGGCATAAATCCGCTTTGCGGATTTACTCCGTCCCCCGGTCCCTACAAAAAAGCAAGAAATCTCGCTTTCTTTGTCTGCCGCGCGTGTTGTCTGCCTTGGAGCACTGCACAAACGAGAGATATGTTTATCTCTTGATTTGCTATGTAGCGCGGCAATGCCAAGGGAGTTCCAAGAGGGAACGTCTTGGCGCCCTTCTTGGCCACTTCTTGGGGCGCGCCAAGAAGTGGCATAAAAAACCGGCACACCGAGCGCGCGCAGCTGTGCGAGGCCGTCTGTGCAGTCAGTTAAAAATTCAGCCGCCCCCGATATATCATCCGAAAGGATCTCTACCAATGACCATCCTCAACGTCAAAAACATGACCCTCCGCTTCGGCGTGAGCACCATTCTCCAAAATATAGATTTCTCCCTCGACGAGACCGACAAGCTCGGCATCATCGGCGTCAACGGATCAGGAAAATCCTCCCTGTTCCGCACCATCACCGGCGTCTATGAGCCCGAGGAAGGCAGTGTCACCATCGCCGGCGGCAAGACCGTCGGGATCCTCACCCAGGACGGCGCCTTTTCCTCCTTTTGCGGCTCGGAGGACGGCACAGACGAGATCGTCCCCGAGGAGTTCAGCGTGCTGGAGCTGATGCTCCGCTCCCGTCCTGAAATGCTCCGCATGGAGGCTCGCCTTGCCGAGCTGGAGACCTTGATGAACGCCCCCGGTGCACAGCACCTGAACGCGTTGAGCGCCGAGTACACCTCGCTCAACGACCGCTTCCTCCGCGAGGGAGGGCTGGAATATCGCGGCCGTTGCGCCTCGATGCTTCAGCGTCTGGGCTTTGACGCAGCGGCGCAGGGACAGCCTGTCAGCACGCTCAGCGGCGGTCAACGCACGCGCTTGGCTCTTGCCATCCAGCTCTCGCGCGAGCCCGACGTTCTCATGCTGGACGAGCCGACCAACCACCTGGACATTGAAACGACGGCATGGCTGGAAAGCTTCCTTGTGAATTATAAAAAATGCGTGCTGGTCATCTCACACGACCGTTATTTTCTTGACCGTGTGACCACCAAGACGCTGGCCATCGAAAACCACCGCGCCACGCTGTACCAGGGCGGCTACACCAAAAGCATGGAACAGCGCCGCATCGACCGTGCGCTGGCCGAAAAGCACTGGCGCGATCAGCAAAAGGAGATCGCGCGCCAGGAGGCGTATATTGCCCAACAACGCGCCTGGAACCGCGAGCGCAACATCATCGCGGCAGAGAGCAGACAGAAGCTGCTTGACAAGATGGTTAAGCTGGAGAAGCCCCAAAACGCCCCTGCCCCCATTCGCATGAAGTTCACCAAGTCGCAGGAAAGCGGCAACGACGTGCTGTCAGTGCGCGAGCTGTCCATGGCTTTTGGCGACAAGGTGCTGTTTGAAAACCTGAATTTTCTCATCAAAAAGAAACAGCGCGTTCTGCTCATCGGCCCCAACGGATGCGGCAAATCCACCCTGATCAAGCTGATCCTCGACAAGCTCACACCCACGTCGGGCATCATCGAGGCGGGATACAACGTCACCGTCGGCTATTACGACCAGGAGAACCAAAATCTGACGGATGAAAACACGGTACTGGAGGAGCTTTGGAGCGCCTATCCCCACCTGCCCGAGCTGCAGATCCGAAACGCGCTGGCGCAATTCCGCTTTGTAGGTGAGGATGTGTTCAAGACGGTGGCGGTGCTCTCGGGCGGTGAGCGCGCGAGACTGACGCTGTGCAAGCTCATCCTGTCCCACATGAACCTGCTCGTGCTCGACGAGCCGACCAACCACCTGGATATCGACTCCCGCGAGGCACTTGAGGGAGCGCTGGAGCAGTTTGACGGCACCATTCTGACCGTCAGCCACGACCGCTATTTCATCGACAAGCTGGCCACCCGCATTCTGATGATGCACCCCGGCCCTGCCTTTATCGGCAATCTGCTCGACTACACCGTCGAGCACGAGGGCGAGGGTTATACCGAGCTCGTTCGTTACAAGACCGCCCGCGAGGCCGAGCGTCTATCGGGCGAAAGCGAGGCAAAGCAAGCCACCCCGAACCTCACCACGGCCAAGGCGGATTATCTGAAAAACAAGCAAAACGCCGCCGAGGAGCGAAAAAAGCGCAGCCGCCTGCAAAAGCTGCGGCAGGATTGCGCCCGCATCGAGGAGGAGCTTGCCGCGATCGAAGCGGAAATGGCGGGCGACGCCGCCACCGATTACGTCCGCGTAGCCGAGCTGGAGGAGCGCAAGGGTGCCCTGGAGGAACAGCTCCTCGGCGCTTATGAAGAACTGGAAGAATTGGAGACGTGGGCGGCTACCCTGGCGTGAGCCGTCCTTGCACAAGACAAATGAAAGCCAACAAAACCAAATGTGGGGACAGCGCCCCGCTCATCACTCTTCTTTTCTGTCTGTTATATTTCACCAGCTACATGACCCGCAAAAGCTTTGGCGCCGTTAAGCTGGGACTGCCCGAGACGCTGTTGACCGATGCCCAGATCGGTTATATCGGCTCTGCCCTGTTCTTCACCTATGGGGCAGGACAGATCGTCAGTGGGCTCCTCGGTGACCGCATCGACCCGCGAAAGCTCATTTTGTGCGGACTTGCAACGACGTTGGCGTGCAACGCCGCCTTCCCGTTTGTGACGTCCGTTCCCCTGCTCATTCTGCTGTGGGCCATCAATGGCTTCGCGCAAGCGCTGTTCTGGCCTCCCATCGTCAAGCTGATGACCATTTACCTGTCGGGCGACCGATACACCAAAGCAGTCATGGCCGTCTCGATTGCGGCGCAGGCGGCACTGCTGGCCGTATACGCCGCGGCCGCGCTGTTTGTCTCGCTCTCGGCCTGGCAAGGGATGTTCGCCCTTTCCTGTTCTCTTGCCATCTTGACGGGCATCTGCCTTGTCTGGGGCTTCCGAACGCTGGAGCGCCGCCATCCCGGCAAGGTTTCGGCGGCGTTGAACGCCAAGTGGGAGAGAACCGAGGAAAAGGCCCCCGCCACGAAAAGCGAAACAAGGCTTTGGCCCACCGTATTGGCGTCGGGGCTGTTGGTCGTGGTCATCATCACCGCCCTTGTCGGCTTTTTGCGAGACGGCATTGAGGAGTGGATGTCCACCTATCTGTACGACACCTTCTCGCTGGCGGCGGATCTATCGACCCTGATGAACCTGTTTATGCCCCTGTTCGGCATGGTGTGCGTGCGGTTTGTGGCCGTGTTGCACTTACGCTTTTTGCGCGACGAGGCAAAGGAGATCGTCCTTCTGATGGGTGTCTGCGCCGCGGCTCTTTTGTCCTTGGCCATCTTCCACACCCTGCACCCCATCTTCTCGCTTATGATGATCGTGCTGGCCATCGGCTGTATCCAGGCGACTAACACCAGCCTTACCTGTTACGTGCCCGCCCGCTTTGCCAAATCAGGCAAGGTGTCGACCGTCTCGGGACTGGTCAACGCCTTTACTTACGTGGGGAGTACCATCGCCACCTCGCTCATTCCCGTCCTGTTTGGCGCGGCGGGCTGGGGCGTGACCATTCTCTCCTGGGGCGCTGTGGCCTTGTGCGCTCTTGCCCTTGCCCTGCTCGTGGCCAAGCGCTGGAGAGGGTTTATTCAGGAATGATCGACAAGAAAAAGGAACTTCTCACGAAGTTCCTTTTTCTTTATACCAATTTTCCCCACGTATCAAACCCATAGCACAAATTCTCCGCCCGGTGGGTGTCGCCCGAGAGGATAAATTTTCCTCCCTTCGAGCGGATATATTCCAAAATGCGCGGCGCGGGATAGGGGGTATCTCGGTAGCCGCGGGAGATAGCGCCCGTGTTGATCTCGAACAGCGCCCCCGTAGGGATCAGCACGTCAACGGCGCGGCGGGCGGCGGCAAGATAGCGCTCGTCATTCTCGTCAAACAGAACGCCGCCTCGGTTGAATTTGGTGATCAGATCGATATGTCCAACGATGTCGGGCTTCATGTCCGCCAGCTGCTCATACGTCGCAAAATACGCCTCGCACAGGGCAATAAAGTCGCCGCCAAAATAAGTGTCACAGTTGCGCTTCAGGTCGTCAAGGCTAATATCCACGGCAAAGTAGCTCTCCCCTGCCTTGACATAGTGGACAGAGCCTATGATATAGTCCAGGCCCTCGGGCGCGGGAGGTGAATACACGTCCTGCTCGATGCCGCACAGCACCTCGATGCGGTCCTGATACTGATCGGCCAGCGCGCGCACCTCGGCGATATACCGAGGGATCTCCCCTGGCTTCATGGCGTAGTCCTCACCGCAGGGCGAGGGCGAGTGCCCCGAAAAGCCGATACGCTTCATGCCCCGGTCGATCGCGGCCAGCACCATCTCCTCCGGGGTATGCTTGCCGTCGCAGTAGGTGGTGTGGGTGTGGAGATCCTGCTCCGCGCCGTATTTCAGCAAATCCAGGGCGCTCATTTTGTCATTTTCTCCTGCTTGACCTTATGGTCAATGACGTGACGGGAGGCCAGCTCGCGATGGACATCCTCAAGCGAGATGCCCTGCTCGATCATGAGCACCATCACGTGATAAACAAGGTCAGAGATCTCGTAGATGGTCTCGGCGCGGTCGTTTGCCTTGGCCGCGATGATGACCTCGGTGCACTCCTCGCCGACCTTCTTGAGGATTTTGTCTAGACCCTTTTCGAACAGATAGGTAGTGTAAGATCCTTCCTTCTTTTCGATCTTGCGGCCCTCGATCAGCTTCATTAGGGATGCCAGCGAGAACTCATGACGCTCGTCGCTCTCCCAGATGACGTCCTCGAAGCAGGAGTCCGTTCCCTTATGGCAGGCGGGGCCGTCCTTTTCGACCTTGACGACCAGAGCGTCGCCGTCGCAATCGGCCGTGATGGAGACGATATGCTGGTAGTTACCGCTGGTCTCGCCCTTGAGCCAAAGCTCTTGTCTGGAGCGACTCCAGAAGCAGGTCAACCCCTTTTCCATGGAGATGGCGAGCGACTCGCGGTTCATATAGGCGAGGGTCAGGACCTTGCCCGAGATGGCGTCTACGACGATGGCGGGGATGAGGCCGTTTTGATCAAATTTGAGGGTATCGAGGTTTAACATGATGATGGTTCCTTTCGGGGTGTTTTTGGTTTGGCGAATGTTGAAGCGACTGCTTCTACGGACGCTCATACTGCGCGATTTCATCGCGCGCTGAGCGGATCGCTTTTGTTATGACACTTCTTGCTACGCGGCAAGAAGTGTCCAAGAAACGCGCCCGGACTTTCCCTCCGGGTCCTCCCTTTTTTGCCGCTCTGCAAAGCGGACAGAGGAGAAAGACATATAAATTTTTAATGCAACTCCCGCCGCATAGCTGCCACGAGCGGCAGGCGGAGAAAGCAAGAAATTTTCGCAATCTCCACAGGGGCGTTCTTCGAACGCCCGCGGGCGAACGCAGTTCGCCCCTACAGGTAAATCTAACATTGTGGAGCGTAATGGGTAGGGTCCCATGAGCTCGCGGCAGTACCCATGGGGCAGCGAGCTCTCTTCCCCTTACAGGGTTAGGAAAAGTTGCCCCGGCTACACTCCTGTTTCTTCCTTGAAAGTTTTTGAAGGGTCGTAGGGAAACTTTTTTCAAAAAGTTTTCCTACATCCGCGCTCCTTTATATCCTCATCGGAATACCGTTTTTCAAAAGCTCGCGCTTGAGGTCTTCGATCTTGACCTCGCCGAAGTGGAAGATGGAGGCGGCAAGGCCTGCATCGACGCGGGGGAGGGTTTGGAACAAGGTAGTAAAGTGGTCGATACAGCCTGCGCCGCCCGAGGCGATGACAGGAACGTCGACGGAATCGCAGACTTTTTGCAACATCTCCAGGTCAAAGCCGCGCTTGACGCCGTCGGTGTCGATAGAGTTGACGACGATCTCGCCGGCACCCGACGAGACGCCGCGGCGGATCCATTCGATGGCCTCCATCCCCGTGTCCTCGCGGCCGCCCTTAGCAAACACGTGGAACTGTCCGTCCACGCGCTTGACGTCGACCGACAAAACGACGCACTGGTCACCGTAACGCTTGGCCGCCTCGCCGATGAGGGCGGGGTTGCGGATGGCACCCGAATTGACGCTCACCTTGTCCGCGCCGCATTTGAGCACGCGGTCGAAATCATCCAGCGTATTGATACCGCCGCCGACCGTCAGGGGAATGAAGATCGTCTTTGCTACCTCGCACAAAATGTCGGTGAACAGTCGGCGACCCTCGCTTGATGCCGTGATGTCATAAAACACCAGCTCGTCAGCACCACGGTCACTGTAGTAGCGCGCCAGCTCGACGGGGGAGGACACGTCACTTAAGCCTTCAAAATTCACACCCTTGACCACACGCCCGTCGCGGACGTCCAGGCAAGGAATAATTCTCTTTGTAATCATCTTGACACCTCGATTGCCTCTTTCAGATCGATCGCACCCGTATAGTACGCCTTGCCGATGATGGCACCGTACAGATCCAGCGCGCGCAGACGCTTTACGTCGTTCATGGACGAAACACCGCCCGAGGCCACGATCTGCAGATCAAACCGCTCGGACAGCGTGCGATACAGCTCGTGGTTGGCCCCCTGCATGGCACCGTCCTTGGAAATATCGGTGCTGATGATGGTACGCACGCCCAGCTTTTGCATTTTTTCGCAAAACGTCAGCGCGTCGTCCTCGGCGGTTTCCAGCCAGCCACGGATGGCGACCTTTCCGTCCTTGATGTCCACGCCGACGGCAATGCGCTCGCCGTAAGCGTCCAGCGCCTCCTTCAAAAAAGTAGGATCGGTCACGGCAGCTGTGCCGAGGATCACGCGGTCCACGCCTGCGTCGAGGTACGCGCGAACGGTCTCCATGGAGCGGATGCCACCGCCGATCTCGGTAAACAGAGGCGTTTTTTGGGCGATGTCACGGACGATGGCGAGGTTGGGGGTCGTGCCGTCGCGGGCGCCCTCAAGGTCGACCATGTGGATGCAGACAGCACCTGCTTTGACAAAATCGCGGGCAACAGAGAGGGGATCGTCGCTGTAGACGGTCATATTTTGGTAATCGCCCTTGTACAGGCGGACGGCTTTGCCGCCGTACAGGTCGATGGCGGGGAAAATCAACATGATACTGCTCCTTGTTTATTGCTCGCCGCGGGGAACGGGGGTGACGATGGGGCGGCCCTCGGCGTCGACGAGAACGGTCAGGCCTCCGGCATAACCGCTGCTCGTCCACAGGTAGTTGACGCCGGTTTTGCGGTCGACGAGGACTCGTTGCTGGGTGGCTTCAAAGGCGCCGCCCGAGACTTCGGTGCAGATAAAGCGGTTGGTTTTTTGAGGCTTCATAGTGGGGTCTCCTTTGTGGTTAAGATGGGGGGTCTAAATTTTCAACTGATTGCGTAGCCGGACGGGCGCGCCACAACGCGGCGCGCTGCGTGCAATGTTACTTCTTTCTTGTTCAAGAAAGAAGTAACCAAGAAATCCTCTTTCGGCAAGCCGAAAGTGCAAGTTTGCTTGTTCGCTCAACGCGAACATCGCGCTTCGCGCGGGCGCAAACGTTGCGCACCCAGGCGTTCCCCCTGGGAACCCCCTGGCTTTGCCGCTCTACATTGCGGACAGAGGAGAAAGACATATAAATTTTTAATGCAATTCCCGCCGCATAGCTACCACGAGCGGCAGGCGGAGAAAGCAAGAAATTTTTGCAATCTCCACAGGGGCGTTCTTCGAACGCCCGCGGGCGAACGCAGTTCGCCCCTACAGGCAAATCTAACATTGTGGAGCGGAGTGGGGAGGGTCCCACGTAGCTTGCGGCAGCTATTCTACAGAATAGCATACATTCTTCCCCATACAGGGTTCGGAGAAGTCGTTCCGGCTACACTTCCATTTCTTCCTTAAAAGTTTTTGGGGGTGTGGGGACTTTTTTCAAAAAGTCCCCGCGCGCTCCCCTCACACCTCACAAAACGCCTTCAAAATCTTGAGTCCTACCTCACCGCTTTTTTCGGGGTGGAACTGGCAGCCAAAGACGTTATCTCGGCCGACGGCGGCGGTCAGGGGTGCGCCGTAGTCCGAGGTAGCGATGACGGAGCCATCGTCGTTCTGTCCGTAGAAGGAGTGGACGAAATAAACGAAATCTCCCTCGTCCAGATAGCGGAAGATGGGCGACTTCTCGCCTGTAAAATGCAGGGCGTTCCAGCCGATGTGGGGGATCTTCAAATCTGCGGGAATGACCTCTGCGATGGGACGAACCGAGCCCCGGATCAGTCCCAGTCCCTCGTGCTCGCCGTACTCATAGCCCTTTTCAAACAGCAGCTGCATACCAAGGCAAATGCCCAAGAGCGGCTTTCCTGCGGCGGCAAGGTCGCGCAGAACGTCGAACAATCCGCGCTCGCGCAGCTTGTTGGCCGCATCCCCAAACGCGCCCACGCCGGGCAAAATGATGCGATCAGCGACGGCAAGAAGAGCGGGATCGTCCGTCACGACCGCCTCGGCGCCGATGGCAGACAGAGACGAGCACAGCGAGAACAGGTTTCCCACGCCGTAATCAACGACAGCGACCATCACAGCACCCCTTTGGTCGAGGGCAGATCGTCGGGGCGAGCGGTGTCAATGGCAACCGCCTGACGGAGCGCACGCGCCGCCGCCTTGAAGGCGCCCTCAATGATGTGGTGGGAATTCGTGCCCGTGGCCTTGCGCAGATGCAGGGTGCACTGGGCGTTGCGGGTAAAGGCCAGCCAGAATTCCTCGACCAGCTCGGTGTCAAACGTTCCGACACGCGAGGTGGGAATGTCCAGCGCAAAGCCCAGATAGCTTCTGCCCGACAGATCGACGGCCGAAAGGATCAGAGATTCGTCCATGGGCAGGATCATCGAACCGTAGCGGCTAATGCCGCGCTTGTCGCAAAGGGCCTTGGCAAACGCCTGCCCCAGCACGATGCCGATATCCTCGACGGTGTGGTGATCGTCGACGTAGGTGTCGCCCTTGCAGGTCAGCGACAGATCAAAGCTACCGTGCTTGGCGAACAGTGTGAGCATATGGTCAAGAAAGCCGCAGCCGCTATCGATGCTGCTCTCACCCTTGCCGTCAAGGTTCAGGGTGAGGGCAATATCGGTTTCGGCGGTTTTGCGGGTGATTTCTGCCTTGCGGCAGGGGGTGGAAGTTTGCATTGTTGATACCTCCGATGGTTGTTATTTGGGAAGGGAAAACCCCACTTGTGGTTTTCCCTCTTTTTCGCGCACACGCGAAAAATTCACCCTTTCGGGCGCTTTGTGACGATTAGGAATTTCGCGCTCTGCGGAGTGCGACGAGGACTCTGTCCTCGACCTGCAAGCCTTTTGAAAAAGGCTTGACCGAAAACTTTATTGGGGGCACCGCGTCAGAATTTCGTCAATCGCTTGCAGCAGACGCTCCATTTGCTCTCTTTTGCCAACGGTAATGCGGTTATAGTCACGAATCCGATCGGCCGTGAAGTGGCGAACGAGCACGCCGCGCGCCTTGAGCTCGGCGTACAGCCTGCCGCCGTCGATCCCGGGATGCTTGGCAAAGATAAAATTCGTCTTGGACTCGGTCAACTCAAAGCCGCGCTTGGCCAACTCCAGTGTCGTCCACGCCCGATTTTCCATGATCGCTTGACAATTCGCCCGGGTATACCCCTCGTCGCACAGAACACCGTACCCGGCCGCCGCCGTCATGCTGTTGACGTTGTAGGGGTTGGTCGAATAGCGAATGGTGTGAAGGTCGGCGATCAAGCTCCGATTGCCGATGCCAAAGCCGAGCCGCCCACCCGCCAGGGAGCGGGACTTGGAAAAGGTCTGGGTGACGAGCAGATTGTCGTATTGCCCGATCAGCGGCACACAGCTCTCGCCCCCGAAATCCACGTAGGCCTCGTCGATGACGACCACGTTGTCGGGGTTGTTGATCAGAATCTGTTCAATCTCGTCGCGCGAAAGCGCCAGTCCTGTCGGGGCGTTGGGGTTGGCGATAAAAATGGTCTTGTCCGCGCCGAAATAATCCGCAATATCAATCGAAAAATCATCCCCCAGCGGTATCGTCTCAAAGGGGATCCCATTGCGAGCGGCAAACACGGGATAAAAGCCGTAGGTCACGTCGGCAAACACGGCCGGCGTGTCCTTGTCGCAAAAGGCCTGAAAGGCAAAGTCCAGCACCTCGTCCGAGCCGTTGGTGACGATGACCTCGTCGGGGTCAACGCCGTAAACCTCGGCCAGCTTGTCTACCAGGGTGCGGCAGGTCGGGTCGCTGTACAGCTGCAGCCGTCCGGCGGCCTCTGCGGCCAGGCGCTGTGCTCTCTCCGACGGAGGAAAGGGCGACTCGTTGGTGTTGAGCTTGACGTACTGCATATCGCGGGGCTGTTCGCCCGGCGTATAGGGCGTCAGTGTCGAAAGACGCTCACTCTGAAATCGGCTCATACGTCCTCCTCCAGGCGAACGACGGCGCTCTTGGCGTGGGCGGTCAGGCCTTCCTTGGTGGCAAAATACTCGACGTCATAAGCGACCTTTTCCAGGGCCTCACGCGTAAAATAGGTGTACTGCGTCTTTTTGACGAAATCATCCACCGACAAAGGGCTCGAGAAGCGGGCCGTGCCGCTGGTGGGGAGGGTGTGGTTGGGGCCTGCCATGTAGTCGCCCAGCGCCTCGGGGCAGTTGCGGCCCATGAAGATGGAGCCTGCGTGACGAATGCTGTCCAGGTAATCAAAGGGGTTGTCCACGCACAATTCAAGGTGCTCGGGGGCGATCTCGTTGGCGATGTCGATGGTGACCTTCAGATCCCCCGCGACAATGATCTTGCCGTTGTTATCGATGGATGCGCGAGCGATCTCACTTCTCTCCAGGAGCGGGATCTGGCGCTCGATCTCGGCCTGCACCGCCCCTGCCAGCTCCGCCGAGTCGGTGACGAGCACCGCGCTTGCCAGCTTATCGTGCTCGGCCTGCGAGAGCAGATCGGCCGCCACGTGACGGGGATTGCTTTTCCCGTCCGCAACGATCAGAATCTCGCTCGGACCGGCGATCATATCGATGGAAACGACGCCGTAGACCTGTCTCTTGGCCTCCGCCACAAAGGCGTTGCCGGGGCCGACGATCTTGTCCACGCGGGGCACGCTCTCGGTGCCGTACGCCAGTGCCGCAACGGCCTGCGCGCCGCCGACCTTGAAGATGCGGTCGATGCCGGCCACGTGTGCCGCCGCCAGAATAACGGGATTGACCTTTCCCTCTTTATTGGGGGGCGTCACCATGACGACCTCACGCACGCCCGCGATCTTGGCGGGAATGGCATCCATGAGCACGGTCGAGGGGTAGGCCGCCGTGCCGCCGGGGACGTACAGTCCCGCGCGATCAACGGGGATGACCTTCTGGCCCATCACAATACCGCTCTCGTCATTGACAATAAAGCTGTTTCTCACTTGCTTTTCGTGGAACTTGCGAATGTTGGCGGCCGCACGCTCCAAAATGGCGATGAATTTGGGATCAACCTGCTGCAGTGCCTCCTCCATCTCGGCGGGAGTAACGGTCAGGGAATCCATATCCGCACCGTCGAACTTTTTGCAGTAAGCGAGCAGGGCGGCGTCGCCTTCCCTTCTCACCGTCGCGATAATATCGGTTACGATGCCCGTCACGTCCACCTTGGGCTCAACGCGGGCGAAAATTTCTTCATTTTTGACTTGTCCGTACGTTAAAATCGGAATCATGCTTGCACCTCCGTGCGGGTATTGATCTGCTCTTGCAGGCTGTCAGTGAGCTTACGAATGGCCTGCTGCTTGAACTTGAAATTGGCTTTGTTGGCAATCAGGCGGGCGCTGATAGGAAGGATCTCCTCATACACGCACAGATCGTTTTCCTTGAGTGTTGTGCCCGTCTCGACGATATCGACGATGACGTCGGACAGCCCAAGGATGGGGGCGATCTCGATGGATCCGTTGAGATGGATAATATCAATATCCCGCCCGATGGATGCGTAGTATCTTCTCGCAATATTTTCAAATTTGGTCGCGACCTTTAAGGGACGGCGACGGGTATCGTCATCGTTAAAGCCGACGGGAGCCGCAACAGCCATGCGGCATTTGCCCAGCTGCATATCCAAAAGTTCATAGACATCGGGGGCGTATTCGAGCAGGATGTCCTTACCCGCCACGCCGATGTCGGCCGCGCCTCGCTCGACGTAAATGGCAACGTCCGAGGGCTTGACCCAAAAATATCGAACGCCCGCCTCGGGATTTTCAAAAATCAGCTTGCGGTTGTTTTCCCGAATGGAGGGGCACTCAAAGCCGGCTTTTTCAAACATCGCGTAAACCTTCTCGCCAAGGCGACCCTTAGGGAGGGCAATATTCAGCATATCACTCATTTCCTCGGCCTCCTCTCATATCGATCACCTCTTTGCTGTGCCAGTTGCCCGGAACGTCGCGGACAGCCACGGCACGCTCTCCATTGGCGACGCGCTCTGCCAACCACTCGCTCAATTTCCGGGGGGAGGTCGTGTCGTCGTACAGCAGGACAGCATCGTAAAACTCGCCGGGGGCGGCAGTATAGTAGCCGGCCAGGCGGTCGAGATAGACGGCAAAGCCGATGGCGTCCGAGGTGCGATCCATCTTGCGCATGAGGCGATCGTAGCGACCACCCGACAACACGCTGTCGGGAATGCCCTTGATATAGCCGCGGAAGACGATGCCGTTGTAATACGACATATCGCTGAGCAGTGAAAAATCAATGCGGATCTTCTCCTTGACCGACGCAGGCAACGCCGAAAGCGTCTGCGACAGCTCCGAGATGGGCTCGCGCAGATTCTCATAGGTGTTCGACAGTCGGGTCAGAACGGGAAGCACTTCGTCGGGGGTTCCGTCGGTGGTGACCAGTACCGCCAGCGCCTCCACGTGGGCTGTGTCCACGCCCGCCTCGCGGCAGATGCGAGCCATATCGTGCACGTTTTTCTCCCCGATGCAACGAAGCAGCTCTCCCTTGACCTCGCCGTTTACCGTAAGGCTGTCGAGCAGGCAGGAAACAACGTCCAAGTGAGAGAGCTCCAACACGTAGTCGGGAGATTGGAAAAACGAGATATACCGTCCCGCACGCTTCAAGCTCTTGGCGGCCAACGTCAAAACCTCGCTCAGAAGGTAGGTATCGAGCTCACCGATGCACTCCAGTCCCACCTGGTTGATCTCGCGAAAGTCGCGACTGCCGGGTGAGGTTCGGTAAACGTTTTCATTATAATATATACGGCTGACCTTACCGGGCACGTCGCGTCCACTTTTAACGATAGACAGGGTGACGTCGGGCTTGAGGGCCAGCAGGCGCCCCGAGTGGTCGGTGAAGGTAATGACGTTGTCCGACACCAAAAAATTCTTGTTGCGGACGTACAGGTCATACTCCTCAAATTTGCTCATTTTATATTGGGAATAGCCGTATCTGCTATACAGCGTGCGGAGCTGATAGGAAACGATCTCTTCCCTTGTCATGACATAAGTGTCCATATGGTTATTCTCCTTGTTGATCAGCGGCCGTTTTATCCAGCACGATGCGGTAGCCCTCGCCGTAGGTCAGGCATTTATTGACGCGGCAGATGGTGGCGGTGCTGGCGCCCGTCGCGCGGCAGATCTCCTGGTAGTTTTTGCCCTCGTTGAGCATTTGCGCCACGAGATAGCGCTGGGAAAGGTCCTGCAGCTCCTTGATGGTGCATATATCCTCGAAAAAGACGCGACATTCGTCTTGGTTTTCCAATTTCAGGATGGCTTCAAAGAGCGCCCGGCAGGCTTGATCGTTCAGGGGCTTTTGCGTCATGGATGGTGTTCTCCCTTTTTTGCAAGAATGTTGTATCATTTTAGCATAGTAAAGCGCTAAAGTCAATAGGTTGAGGGAAAGTTTTTTGGGGGATGGTTAAATTTTTTACGGAGTGCGGAGCCGGGCGTTTGTGTGGGACAAGAGTTTTTGCTTTCTACGTAGCCAGACGCTCGCCCGGCTTCGCGCGCTCGCGGTTTTCTTTTTTACGCTACTTCTTGGCATTCCCCAAGAAGTAGCCAAGAAAGGAACCAAAGGGCCTAATGCCCTTTGGATTCCCGCAGTGCGTCTTTGTGAGCGCTACGCTCTCGCTCCGCGCAACACGACGCAAAAGTCTGCGTCTTCAAATTTTGCGAGCGCGGCTTAAAGAAAGACCGCGCTCACTCAAAGGCAAAACACCTTGCTTTCTCCGCCTGCCGCTCGTGGTGGCAAAATTTGAGGCACAGCACAAAAAGCGTTTATGTGATCTCTCTTGATTTTCTGTGTAGAGCGGCAATGCCGGGGGTTCCCAGGGGGAACGCCTGGGCGCGTTTTCTTGGTTCGTTCTTTGCCGCGCGGCAAAGAATGAACATCTATACCGGCACAGCGCAGCGCGGAGCAGTATGCGCGTCCGTAGAAGAAGTTGTTTGGATTTTAGATATCCCCTCCTATAATCCTCCCCGCATTGCGGTAAAAAACCTGCTCCTTCTCGTCGTCCGTCAGCGGCAGCGCCATCAACGATCTAACCTCCGTCACCGGATCCCATATAGGAAAATCCGTGCCAAACAGCACTCGGTGCGCGCCAAAGGCTCGAACGTACGCCACGACCCGCTCGGGCGGCATAAACATCATACAACTGGAGATATCCAAATAGCAGTCGGTGTCCTGCAGACACGCAAGCGCTTCCTCCCATTTCGACCAGCCGCCCAGGTGCGCCGCAATTACCGTCAGACCCGGGAAACGGTCAAGCACCCGACGCAACCGCCGCGGGTGGGAAAAGTCACGGTGCTCGTCACCGCAATGGACAAACAGCGGCATCCCGAGCACCCGCAAGCACTCGTACAACGGAAATAGCCGCTCGTCATCCGTGTTGATCTCTTGCATATCGGGGTGCAATTTCACACCAAGGAGACCGGACGACCGAATGTAGTCGATCTCTTTCGCCATATCCTCCATGTCGGGATGAACGGTGCCAAAGCCGCAAAACTCCGGGTGCTCCCGGACCTGCTCTACAATAAATTCATTGACGTGGCGCACACCCTTCGGATGCACCGCTACGGGCAGCAAAACAAAGCGGTCAATGCCGGCCGCCTGCCCCTTTTGCAATAACGTCTCGACTGAACCCGTCTGGTCGGTATCCAGTCCGTAAAAATCACACGTTGCCCGTGTCGCCTTGTCTGCCAGACGGTCGGGATACACGTGCGTGTGGAAATCGATGATTTTCATATATGGTGACTTTCTTTCAAATTCAAATCAGATCCGAAAAAGGCAGTGCCCCGCCGAGTGGGCGGGGCAACATACGGTTATTCCTTGATCGCAATACATTCGATCTCGACCAATGCGCCCTTGGGAATACCAGCGACCTGCACACAGCTGCGCGCAGGATAGGGAGCTTCAAAAAAGCTCTCGTAGATGCGGTTGACCACGGGAAAATCGCCAAGATCGGCCAGGAAAACGGCAGTTTTGATCACGTTGCTCATGTCAAGTCCTGCCGCGGCAAGGACGTTTTTGAGGTTGGTCAGGGCTTGCGTTGCCTGCTCCTCGATGGTGTCTGCCATCAGGCCCGTTGCGGGATCGACCGGGATCTGTCCTGAAACAAAGGTGAGATTGCCTGCACTCAGTGCCTGGGAATAAGGGCCGATGGCGGCAGGGGCGTTGGTTGTGGAAATTTGTTTCATATCGGTTGTATCCTTTCGGAGAATTTTTTGAGAGACGTATCTAAGCTTTCAGCAATTTTCCTACGAGGCAGCAGGTAAAAAAGCATGCGTGTCTGCTGCCGTTTTGCATTTTTACGGTATCAAGCGGAATCCGGCCTCGGTGAGCGCGGCCTTGATTTCTTCGATCTGAGCGAAGTCACGCGTTTCCAGGCCAACCCTCAAATAGCATCCGGAGATGGGCATGCTGGCGTCGGTTCGTTCGTGGTGAACGCTGACGACGTTACCGCCGCACTGTGCAATGATTCGGCTGACGCCCTCGAGCTGCCCCGGCTTATCCTCCAGTGCGATCTGGAGCGTGGCATTGCGTCCGCTCTTGGTCAGACCTCGGGTGATGACGCGGGACAAAATATTAACGTCGATGTTGCCGCCCGACACCAGGCAAACGACGCGCTTGCCATGGACAGGCAGCTTGCCAAACATAGCGGCCGCCACGCTGACGGCTCCCGCACCCTCGGCGATCAGCTTTTGCTTTTCGATCAAGGCAAGGATAGCCGTTGCGATCTCGTCCTCGGTGACGGTCACAATGTCGTCCACGTACTGCTCGATCAGCGAGAAGGTCAGCTCTCCCGGGTGACGCACCGCGATACCGTCGGCAAAGGTAGCGACCCGATCCAGCGTGATGGTTCTTCCCTCCCGGCGGCTTTGGAACATGGCCGCGGCCCTTTCCGCTTGAACGCCATACACCTTGACCTCGGGGCGCAGCATTTTAATGACATAGGCCACGCCGGCGATCAGCCCACCGCCGCCGATCGGAACGACCACGGCATCCAGCTCGTCCAGCTGATCCAAAATTTCAAGACCCATGGTTGCCTGACCTGCGATCACGTCTTCATCGTCAAACGGGTGGATGAAGGTAGCGTGTGTTTGCTGTTCCAGTTCACACGCGTGCGCGTAGGCATCGTCGTAGGCGCCGGGCACCAGGCACACCTCTGCGCCCAGCGCACGGGTGGCCTCGACCTTGGAAATGGGGGCGCCATCGGGCATACAGATGACACTCTTGATGCCCATATGGGAGGAAGCCAGCGCGACGCCCTGGGCGTGGTTGCCCGCGCTGCAGGCAATGATGCCCGCCGCCTTCTGTTCCTCGGTCAGCTGGCTGATCTTATAGTAGGCGCCGCGCAGCTTGAAGCTGCCCGTCACCTGCAGGTTTTCGGTTTTTAAGTAGATATCATTGTCGCCCGACAGCTTCTCTGCATAGATCAGGTCGGTCTTGCGCGCGACCTGCTTGAGAACAAAGGCGGCTTGGTAGATCTTATCGAGGGTCAGCATAAGGGACTCCTTCTTTTTTCGTGAATTTTCGAATGACTGGATATTGAAAAAATTCTCCTACGGACGATCATACTGCGAGCCTTTGGCTCGCGCTGATCTGTGCCGTTTTTAGATGTTCATTCTTTCTCATCCGAGAAAGAACGAACCAAGAAAGCGGACTTAAGGGCCTAATGCCCTTAAGAAACCCGCAAGACCTCTTGCTTTCATCGCCTGCCGCTCGTGTTGGCTACACGGCGAAAGATGGATAAGAGGCATTTATGTCTTTCCCCTCTGCCCTCTTTGCAGAGCGGCAATCGCAGGGAGGCCTCGGAGGGAACGTCCGAGTTCCCTTTCTTTCGCCCTTTCTTTGTGGAACAACAAAGAAAGGGCATAAAATTCAGCACAGCGAGCGCGTGCGAAGCACAGTGTGAGCGTCAAAAAGAGAAGATGCAAGAATCTCCGCTACACTTCCTGCTCCTCACGCCAATACCGCGCCCTTGTCGGCAGACGATACCAGCTTTGCGTAGCGGGCGAGGTAGCCGGTTTTGGCTTTGGGTTCGGGGCAGGTCCAAGCGGCGCGGCGAGCTGCAAGCTCATCGTCCGAGACCTTCAGTTCAACCGAGCAATTCGGAATATCAATGGCAATGACGTCGCCGTCCTGCACCAGGGCGATGTTACCGCCTGCCGCGGCTTCGGGGCTAACGTGACCGATGGCCGCGCCGCGGGTCGCGCCCGAGAAGCGTCCGTCGGTGATCAGCGCCACGCTCTCGCCCAAGCCCATGCCGCAGATGGCCGAGGTGGGATTGAGCATCTCGCGCATACCGGGACCGCCCTTGGGGCCCTCGTAGCGAATGACGACCACGTCGCCCGACACGATCTTGCCGGCATAGATAGCGGCAATGGCCTCCTCCTCCGAATCAAACACGCGGGCCGGGCCCTCGTGCTTCATCATCTCGGGGGCAACGGCCGACTGCTTGACGACGCAGCCGTCAAGAGCCAAATTGCCCTTAAGCACAGCGATACCGCCGTTTTGCGAATAGGAGTCGTCGATCGGGCGAATGATCGAAGGATCGCGGTTGATGACACCCTCGAGGTTCTCGCCCATCGTCTTGCCTGTGACGGTCATGACCGACAGGTCAAGCAAATTCTTCTTTGTCAGCTCCTTCATGACGGCATACACGCCGCCGGCGCGATCGAGATCCTCCATAAAGGTGTCACCCGCGGGTGCGAGATGGCACAGATTGGGAGTGCGAGCGCTGATGGCATTGGAGTAATCCAGGTCGATCTCGTAGCCTGCCTCGTGGGCGATGGCGGGAAGATGCAGCATGGTGTTGGTCGAGCAGCCCAGCGCCATATCCACCGTCTCGGCGTTCTCAAACGCGGCGTGGGTCATGATGTCGCGGGGGCATATGTTCTTTTCGATCAGCTCCATGATCTTCATGCCGGCATGTTTTGCCAGGCGGATGCGGGCGGACAGGGGCGCGGGGATCGTGCCGTTGCCGGGCAGTGCCATACCGATGGCCTCGGTCAGGCAGTTCATGGAGTTGGCGGTATACATACCCGAGCAAGAGCCGCAGGAGGGACAGGCGTTGTTCTCGTAGTCTTCGACGCCTGCTTCATCCATCTTACCCGCATGATACGCACCGACCGCCTCGAACATATGGGAGAGGCAGGTGCGGCGGCCGTCGTTCAGATGCCCTGCCAGCATGGGGCCGCCCGAGCAGAAGATGGTGGGAATATTGAGACGCGCGGCGGCCATGAGGAGGCCGGGCACGTTTTTGTCACAGTTGGGGATCATGACCAGACCGTCGAAGCGGTGCGCCATGACCATAGCCTCGGTCGAGTCCGCGATGAGGTCGCGGGTGACGAGCGAATATTTCATGCCGATGTGTCCCATGGCGATACCGTCGCAAACGGCGATGGCGGGGAACATAATGGGGGTGCCGCCGGCGGCGCGGACGCCGGCCTTGACGGCTTCGGTGATCTTATCCAGGTGCATATGTCCCGGGACGATCTCGTTATGTGAGCTGACGATGCCGACTAAAGGGCGTTCCAGCTCTTCTTTGGTATAGCCCAGTGCGTAGAGCAATGAGCGGTTGGGGGCGCGCTCGACGCCGCGTTTGATTTGATCGGAATTCATAGGTGTATTCCTTTCTGTGGTGGGATGGGGTTTGGCTAAAATTTTTACTGATTGCGTAGCCGGACGATCATACTGCGAGCCTTTGGCTCGCGCTGATCTGTACCGGTTTTTGTTGACACTTCTTGCTACGCGGCAAGAAGTGTCCAAGAAACGCGCCCAGGCGTTCCCCCTGGGAACCCCCTGGCATTGCCGCGCTGCAAAATGCTTCAAGAGATAGACATGTCCTTCTTTCGTGCGGTGCTTCAAGGTAGTCAACACGCGCGGCAGGGGAAAAGCGAGGTTTCTTGCTTTCTCGTAGGGGCGTTCTTCGAACGCCCGCGGGCGAACGCAGTTCGCCCCTACGTGTTTGTGGAGCGGATGGGGGGAGGGGGGACGGAGTAAATCCGCAAAGCGGATTTATGCCGAGCAGAGCGAGGAGAGACTCCCGAACGGTCCGCAACAAAGGGAAACTACCACACGCGGGCGAACGCAGTTCGCCCCTACAGGCAAATCTAACATTGTGGAGCGTAATGGGTAGGGTCCCATGAGCTCGCGGTAGTACCTATGGAACGACGCGCGCTCTTCCCCACACAGGGTTAGGAGAAGTTGCCACGGCGAGCTTCCTTTTTCCCTTCCATAAAGTTCTTGGGGGGCGTGGGGGACTTCTTTCAAGAAGTCCCCCACATCGTCCCCTTAGTTCGACGCGCTGTCCAGATCAGAGTCGTTCTTCCAGAGCATTTTTTCGCGGAGCTCGGCGCCGACGATTTCCATGGGGTGCTTGGCAAGAGCGGCACGCTGGGCGTTAAAGAACTCGCGGCCGGTCTTGTTTTCATTGAGCCATCTCTCGGCGAAGGTGCCGTCCTGGATATCGGCCAGAACTGCCTTCATGTTGGCCTTGGTCTGCTCGTAAGGAAGCACGCGGGGACCGGAGACGTACTCACCGTACTCGGCGGTATCCGAGATAGAGTAGTTCATCGCGGCCACGCCGCCCTTGTTGATCAGGTCGATGATTAGCTTCATCTCGTGGATGCACTCAAAGTAAGCGTTCTCGGGGGCATAGCCGGCCTCGACCAGCGTCTCGAAGCCGCAACGCATCAGATCGACGACACCACCGCACAGGACGGTCTGCTCGCCGAACAGGTCGGTCTCGGTCTCCTCGTTCATGGTCGTCTCCAGAATGCCGGCGCGTGCGCCGCCGATGCCTGCAATGTAAGCCAGGGCGATATCGTAAGCCTTACCGGTGGCGTTCTGCTCCACGGCAACCAGACAAGGCACACCCTTGCCGGCGACGTACTGGGAGCGGACGGTGTGCCCGGGTCCCTTGGGAGCCGCCATGAAAACGTCCACGTCTGCGGGAGGAACGATCTGCTTGTAGCGGATGTTGAAGCCGTGCGCGAAGGCGATCGCCTTACCGGCCGTCAGGTTGGGCTCGATGTCCTTTTTGTACATAGCAGCCTGCGACTCGTCGTTGATGAGGATCATGATGATATCAGCCGCCTTGGTCGCTTCGGGCACGGTCATAACGGTAAAGCCGTCCTTCTCTGCCACGGGCCAGCTCTTGCCGCCCTGACGCAGACCAACGATAACGTTGCAACCGCTGTCGCGGAGGTTGAGGGCGTGTGCGTGACCCTGCGAGCCGTAGCCAACGATGGCAATGGTCTTGCCGCTCAAGTTGTTCAGATTACAATCCTGCTCATAATACATTTTTGCCATAACTAAATTCTCCTTTTTCTTTGGTTTCATCATAAATGGTGTTCTGACCTCGTTCGAGCGCGATGACGCCTGTGCGGACAAGCTCCATGATCTCAAATTCCTTCAGTATGTTTATCATGCCCTCGAGCTTTTGCTCCTCGCCGATGACAGCGAGCGACAAAGTCCCGATGGAAACATCAATAATAGAGGCGCGGAAGATATTGGCTATCTGGGTGATCTCGTTGCGAATGCCGGGGGTGGGCGTCCGCATCTTGATGATGATCAGCTCGCGCCGAATGGCCTTTTGCTCGGTCAGGACCTTGACCGAGTGCACGGGAATGAGCTTGCGAAGCTGATTGGACAGAAGCTGCACGTGAGCGTCGTCCGTCATGACCTCGATGGTGATGCGGGAAAGATTTTCTCTTGCCGTCGTACCAACGGCCAGCGTCTCGATGTTGTAGCCCTTGCGGGAGAACAGGCGCGAGACCTGCGAGAGCACGCCCGCTTCGTTGTCTACCAGCACGACCAGCGTTTGTCGTTTGATCTGATCCATACAAACTCCTCCTTAACAGATGATAAACTTGGTAATGGCACTGCCGCCGCCGACCATGGGGCGAACCATCTCGTCCATGTTGATAGTACAGTCAATGACGTAGCCGTGTCCCCAAGCAAGCGCATCACGAATGGCCGCCTCCAGCTGCTCGACGTTGCAGACGCGTGCGCCGCGCAGGCCGTACGCCTCGGCTAACTTAACAAAGTCAGGGGCGCGGTCCAGCGTCGTCTGGGAGTAGTGCTTGTCATAGATGAGCGTCTGCCACTGACGAACCATACCCAAAACACCATTGTTGAACACGAAGGTGATGACGGGCAGATCGTAATACTGCTCGGTCGCCAGCTCCTGGCAATTCATGCGGAAGGAGCCATCGCCCGTGATGTGAATGACT
The DNA here is from genome assembly GCA_015064395.1 of Oscillospiraceae bacterium. Taxonomy (GTDB): domain Bacteria; phylum Bacillota; class Clostridia; order Oscillospirales; family CAG-272; genus SIG644. Next base: position 4,489 of record SVSH01000005.1, on the reverse strand, counting down.
GTCTTTTCCGGGAAGGCCGCCTTGGCGCCGATCGCCGCGCCCAGGCCAAAGCCCATCGTACCAAAGCCGCCCGAGGTCAACAGCTGACCGGGGTAGTTGAAGTGAAAATGCTGGATGGCCCACATCTGATGCTGACCGACGTCGGTCGCAACGATGGTGTCCTCGGGCACCATCTTCTGGATGGTATTCAAAATCTGACGGGGCGAGAGCGATTCTCCGCCCTCCTCGTACAGTGTCTCGGTCGGGAAGGCAAATACGTATCGCTTCCACTCCTCGTGCGTCTTTCGCTGGATGCGCTCGTACAGCATGTCCAGCACCTGTGCGGCGTCACCGACGATGTGGTGATCCGTCTTGACGTTTTTGTTGATCTCGGAGCGGTCAATGTCGATCTGTACGATCTTGGCCTGCTTGGCGAAATTATCGGGGTTGAGGGCCACGCGGTCCGAGAAGCGGCAACCCACCGCGATGAGCAGGTCACAGCTGGCGCAGGCGCGGTTGGAGGCCTGCGAGCCGTGCATGCCCAGCATGCCGGTGGACAGAGGGCTATCTCCGGGATAACCGCCGCCACCCATCAGGGTAATGGCCACGGGAGCGTCCAGCTTTTCGGCAAAGGCGGCGAATTCCTCCTGTGCCCGTCCGCGCACGACGCCGCCGCCGCAAATGATCAGCGGCTTTTTGGCCTCGTCGATGAGGCGGACCATCTCCTCCAGATCATCGGCGTTGGGACGGGGGGCTTCGAAGTTTTCCTCCGCACGCTCCTTGAGCGTCGCCAGACGCCCGCCGGCGAAGTGGCGGTCGCGGGGGAGCGGCTCGAAATCGGTCACCTCGGCTGTGACGTTTTTGAGAATATCGATCAGCACAGGACCGGGTCTGCCCGAGCGGGCGACCGCAAAGGCCTCGCGCACCGTTTCGGCTAATTTATTGATGTCACGAACCATATAATTGCTCTTGGTGATGGGCATGGTAATGCCCGTAATATCGACCTCCTGGAAGGAATCCTTGCCGATGAGGTTTTCCGATACGTTGCAGGAAATAAACACGACGGGCGAGGAGTCCATATGGGCGGTCGCGATACCCGTGGTCAGGTTGGTCGCGCCGGGGCCCGAGGTGGCAAAGCAGACGCCAACGCGGCCGGTACTGCGGGCATAGCCGTCGGCGGCATGGGCGGCGCCTTGTTCATGGGCGGTGAGAATATGGCGGATGCCTTCACACTGGTAGAGCTCGTCGTAGACGTTGAGGATGGTACCGCCGGGGTAGCCGAAGATGGTGTCAACGCCTTGCTCTTTGAGGCATTCCATTAGGATTTGTGCACCGTTCATTTGCATGGGGTGGTTCTCCTTTCGGGTGGGATGGGGGGGTATAGCTAAATTTTATACAACTTCGTAGCCGGACGCTCACACTGCACTTCGTGCGCGTTCGCTGTTTCAGCTTTTATGTCCTTTCTTTGTCGCTGAACAAAGAAAGGACGAAAGAAAATCAGCCAAAGGCCTGCGGCCTTTGGAAACCGCTCCTTTGCCGCTCTGCAAGGAGAACAACGAGAAAGACATCTATTTCGGGCGCGCGGTGCTTCAACCTTTGCCAACACGAGCGGCAGGCGGAAAAAGCAAGAAATTGTTGCAATCTCCACAGGGGCGTTCTTCGAACGCCCGCGGGCGAACGCAGTTCGCCCCTACAGGCAAATCTAACATTGTGGAGAAGAAGGGGGAGGGGCCCCACTTCTTGCGGGAGTATCTGTGGAAGAGCGAAGTTCTTTCCCATACAGGGATAGAAAAAGTTGCCGGGGCGAGCCCTATTTCCTCCTCCATAAAGTTTTTTGAAGGGGGCAGGGGAACTTTTTTTTCAAAAAAGTTCCCCTCGTTCCCCTAACGCCCCCTCACTGAATCTCACTGATATCATACGGTGTCGTCTGGTAAACAAAATAGTTCAGCCAGTTACACCAGAGGAGGTTTGCGTGCGAGCGCCAGGTTACCAGCGGTTGCTGTGTTGGGTCGTCGTTCGGAAAGTAATTTTTGGGAATGATAGGATCAAGTCCTGCCGCGAGATCGCGCAGGTACTCGTTTTTGAGAGTATCGGCGTCGTACTCGGAGTGTCCGGTGACGAACACCTGTCTGCCGCCCTCGGTAGCGGTCACGTACACGCCCGTTTCGTCGGACGAGGACAGAAGCTTGAGCGCCGGCACGGCCAGCACGTCCTCCGTCCGCACCGTCGTGTGGCGGGACTGGGGCACCATGAATACGTCGTCAAAGCCGCGGAACAGGATTGAGCGTTTGTAATCAACGCGATGCGGATAGACACCCGAGATCTTTTCGGGTAGCGGCACTTTATGGATGCCGTAGTGGTAATACAGCCCTGCCTGCGCGCCCCAGCAGATATGAAGCGTGCTGTGAACGTGGGTCTTACTCCACTCCATGATGGCGCAAAGCTCGTCCCAATACTCCACCTGCTCAAACGGCATCTGCTCCACGGGTGCCCCCGTGATGATCATGCCGTCAAAGGTCTGATGCTTGACGTCGTCAAACGTCTTGTAAAACGCCAGCATATGCTCAGGCGAGGTGTTTTTGGACACGTGATCCTTGACCTTGATCAGCTCCAGGTCGATCTGCAGAGGCGTGTTGCCGAGCAGGCGCGAGAGTTGAGTCTCGGTCTCGATCTTTTTGGGCATGAGATTGAGAAGCAGGATCTTCAGAGGACGGATGTCCTGGGTGATCGCCCGCGTCTCGGTCATCACGAATATATTTTCGTCAGCCAGCGTCTTGACCGCCGGCAAGTCGTTCGGAATTTTGATCGGCATGTCGATTTACCTCACGCATCCAGCGCGTCGAGCGCCTGGCGAATATCGGCGATCAGGTCGTCGCTGTTTTCAATGCCGCAGGACAAGCGCACAAGGTCAGGCGAGACGCCTGCCGCAGAAAGTTCCGCGTCGTTCATCTGACGGTGAGTGGCACTGGCCGGGTGCAGACAGCAGGTACGGGCATCCGCCACGTGAGTTTCAATAGCCGCGAGTCTGAGGTTGCCCATAAACTTCTCAGCCGCCGCGCGTCCGCCCTTGACGCCAAAGCTGACGACGCCGCAGGTGCCGCGGGGCATATATTTCTGTGCCAGATCGTAATATTTGTCGCCCTCAAGGCCGGGGTAAGTGACCCAAGCGATGCGGTCGTCGCTCTGCAAATATTCGGCAACTGCCAGCGCGTTTTCGCAATGGCGCGCCATGCGGACGTGCAAGCTTTCCAGACCCAGGTTGAGGATAAAGGCGTTTTGCGGCGCTTGGATGGAGCCGAGGTCGCGCATCAGCTGGGCAGTCGCCTTGGTAATGTATGCGCCCTCGATGCCGAAGCGCTCGGTGTAGGTCACGCCGTGGTAGCTCTCGTCAGGGGTGCAGAGGCAGGCGAACTTGTCGGGATATTTCGTCCAATCGAACTTACCACTGTCGACAATACAACCGCCGACAGCCGCGCCGTGACCGTCCATATACTTGGTGGTCGAGTGGGTGACGATGTCCGCGCCCCACTCAAAAGGACGGCAATTCACGGGAGTTGCAAAGGTATTATCAACGATGAGCGGAACGCCGTGGGCGTGTGCCGCCTTGGCAAATTTCTCGATATCCAGCACGGTCAGAGCGGGGTTGGCAATGGTCTCGCCAAACACGGCCTTGGTGTTGTCGCGGAAGGCCGCCTCCAGCTCCTCCTCGGTGCAGTCGGGAGACACGAAGGTAAAGTCGATGCCCATACGCTTCATGGTGACGGCAAACAAGTTGTACGTGCCGCCGTAGATGGACGAGGAGGACACAACGTGGTCACCCGCCGAGGCGATGTTGAACACGGCAAAGAAGTTAGCCGCCTGACCGGACGAGGTCAGCATAGCCGCCGTACCGCCCTCCATCTCGCAGATCTTGGCCGCAACGGAATCGTTGGTGGGGTTCTGCAGGCGGGAGTAGAAATAGCCCGACGCCTCCAGGTCGAACAGCTTACCCATCTCGGCACTGCTTTCGTACTTGAAGGTAGTGCTTTGAATGATGGGGATCTGGCGAGGCTCACCGTTGCCGGGCGTATAGCCGCCTTGAACGCATTTGGTTTCTATTTTGTAGTTTTGATTGCTCATGGTATGTCTCCTTTTTTATGTTGGAGGATGGTGGAAATTTTTAACGACAGCTTCTACGGACGCTCATACTGCGCGATTTCATCGCGCGCTGAGCTGTGCCGCTTTTGATGCCACTTCTTGGCACGTCCCAAGAAGTGGCCAAGAAAGACGCCCAGGCGTTCCCCCTGGGAACCCCCCGGCATTGCCGCTCTACAAGGCGGAACAAGAGAGAGACATATGGGCTTTATATGCGGCACTTCAAATTTTGCCAACACGAGCGGCAGGCAAAATACATCGTGGCATTTCTAATATTGTGGAGCGAGTGGGAAGGGGCCCACGAGCTTGCGATAGTACCTATGGAACAGCGCACTCACTTTCCCATACAGGGCAAGGAGAAGTTGTCCCGGCTACA
>SVSH01000004.1 GCA_015064395.1 Oscillospiraceae bacterium | reverse complement strand
AGCGCGAGCTCAAAAAGAATATCTCGCGGGCTGGACACCCGCGCCTTGCTTCGCAAGGACGATATTCTTTCGCATGAGTGCGAGCGTCCATCAGCTGCGCCAAATAGAAAAACCACCCGATGGGTGGTTTTTCTATTTGGTGGAGATGATGGGAATCGAACCCATGTCCGAAAACCCCTTGACACAACTTTCTCCGTGGGCAGTTTGTTATTTAGATTTCCCCGTCGGCGGCGCGAACAAACACGCTCCGCGTCAGAGTAGCCCTTTTTTGCATGATCGGTTCAAGGGCGAACGACCGATGCATGTTCACCGCTGAGATGACGCTCAGTCCTCAGTCGCGGTACTCTGAGGAGGAACGGGTGGCCCGCAGGCCACAGCACCGCCAATCGGCACCCTTACGGGTGACGATTAGGCAGCCATAGCAACAGTATTGTTGTCGTTTATTTTTTAAGGTTGAGCAGTTTACGGGATTACTCAGCCCGCCACGCTTATCATGCCTCAGAATCCCCGTCGAGACCATTGCACCCCCGGGATCTGTTGCGGATTTATTATAACAGAGCCCCCCTCATTTGTCAAGAGGAATCTTTCAACATCACTCCTGAATCAACTCGCTGACCGTAACAAAACGATATCCCTGTTCAATCAAATCGGGAATGAACATGCGCAAGGCATCGAGAGTCGTGCAACAGCCTGAATGGTAATCGTGCATCAAGATAATATTGCCGCTTTTTGCGTTTTCCAAAATATAGTTTGCTATTTTTTCCGACGGCGTGTGAGCCCAATCCAACGTGTCCAGATCCCATAGGATGACCGAGTAGTCCCTCTGACGGGCGATCTCATACACGCGCTGATTCCAGCTTCCCTGCGGTGGGCGGAACACCTTGGGATGAACCCCGGTGACCTGCTTGATCACATCCTCGCAACGGACCAATTCCTCTCTGAAGGCCGCGTCGCTCTGCTTGCTGACACGAGGGTGAGAATAGGTGTGGTTACCGATCTCGTGCCCTCGTTTTACGACCTCGCGGGCAGTGTCCTGATAATAAGAAACGTTTTCCCCGACAAAGAAAAAGGTAGCGGGAATGCCGTATTCATCCAGGATATCGAGGATTTTACGGGTGTACTTGGGGTGAGGCCCGTCATCAAAGGTCAGGGCGATCATATTGCCGTCATTGGTGCGATTATGATATACGCCAATCGGAAGGGCCGCCGCATACGGGAGGAGTCCAGCGCATAGCAAAAAGCATATGATGACCCGACAGATGCCTTTTTTCATGCACGCCCCGTCAGCTCGTCGAGCGTGCCAAAGCGGTATCCCATGCGTCGGCATTCATCGATCACCTCCCCAAGCACCAATACGTTTGTCTGTGAGGTAGGATGCAGTAGTATGACCTCACCCGGATGGACGTTGGAAAGTATCTTTTCTTTGGCCTTATTAGGATTCATTTGTCTTTGATTATCCCAATCTGCATAGGCAAAGCTCCAGAAAATGGTCCGATATCCCATCTCCTGCGCCCATTTCAAATTGTTCTCGCTGAAGCGTCCCTCCGGCGGACGATAGTATTTGGCCATTTCCCTGCCCGTTTTCTCCAGGCATACGCGCGACAGGTCCTCAAGCTCACCTTCAAAGGTTGCTCGGTCAGCCAAGGATAAATCCTTGTGCTTGGCAGTGTGATTGCAAACCGTGTGCCCCTCATCGAACATCCGAGTAACCAGCGCCGTATCTTTTTCGATCAGGTGCGAAAGAACAAAGAAGGCGGCCGACACCTCCTTTTCCTTGAGAATATCGAGAATTTTTGCTACGTTTCCGTTCTCGTATCCCGCATCGAAGGTCAAATAGATCACCTTGCCCTGCTCCTCGGGAGCGATATAATATCCGTCGTATTTTTCGATATACGACAGTGCCGCATCCACACGCGGTCTTTGATGATTGGCAGTGTGGACGCAGTACCAGTTGTTCGGACTCTTGGCTCCGGCCTTGGGGGTTAATATGGTAAGGCATAGCATCAATACCGTCAGAATGTTCAAAATCCTTGTTTTCATTTGTTTCACCTTCCTTTATGCATAGTATGGCATAACAAGAACAAATGAAAGCCGACAATTTTTGTAATAAAAAAGGCATTCGATCACGAAAAGCCATGACGAATGCCTATTCATATTAAACGGATTTATGGGTGCTCAAGCGTTTGATGATCGCGAGTAAAACAAAATAACAAGCAACTGCGATAAGAATATCCATCGTGTAATAGGCAAGCATCCAAGCAAGATCTACTGCATCGGTCGGAGCACCGAGGGATACGTCATAGATCAGACGATTGCCCACCCGAATTGCACCGATCAGCACAGCCGTAAGGACGGACGTTCCGCGCAACGGGTCGTTCAAGAGGGGAATTTTGCGGTAAGGATACACCAAATGCTCGCGCACGACAATCACGTCGGTCAAGCGCAATGCGCCCTGGGTCATAATGTCAAACCGTTCGTCAAAGCGGTGTGTCAACAGCATTGCCATGCCAAACACTGCGGCATATTGGAGCAGCTCCAACAACAGCGTGACCAAGGTCATCGCTGCCTGAAACGGCATATCCTCTACTCGCAGTCCAAAGAACAGCCAATCCAAAAGAAATAGCAGCACGTGCCGCCCTGCCGTGACGGCCGCGTACACCCAAGCGTATGTCCAGGCGCGACGGCAACCTTTGGAGAACAGGACGTAAATGGTAAACGCATAGGCGACAAAGAAGGCGGCCAATTCTGCACCGAGATAGACCCATTCGGTCACCTCATAAAGCATCGTTCCGTCAAACACGATATTACTTCCAACGACGGCATTCAGACAAATGAACAAAATATAGCCGCAGAACGTGCAGATCAGTGTCAGCAGATAGGTGCTCAATCTTTTATCTTCAACGCCTTTTGTTTCGACGTTTGCTTGATTTTCTTGCATACCAAACGCACCTCCGTTTTGAGTTCCGTAACAGTATATCACATTTTTTCGACAAATGAAAGAGGAAATGATGAATTTTAAGCGGCTTTCGTATTTTTTTCTTCCAAAATTCATATGTTGTGATAACAAAAGAAAAGGAGCAAGACATACATGTACGAAACGAATTCCCAAAACAAGCGAAAAAATGGAAATGATCCGCTTTTTGATATGATCGATAGGGAAAAAACGCTGCTGGACTACCCTCTCCCCTTGACGTGGGAACGGATGATGGTGTATCTTACCTGCTTTGCCGAGAGGTATCCTCAGCTTGCTTTTACTACGCTGGGTGAATCTGTCCTTGGCAAAAGCATCCCCGTGATCACGCTGGGAGAAGGCAAGAAAACCTTTCTTTACGTAGGCTCGCATCACGGTATGGAATGGATGACGTCGGTTTTGCTTTTGCGCTTTATCAACGAATATGCCGAATGCTTGCGCGACGGACGGCGCATATACAACGTACATCTTCCCTATCTGTTCCGTGAACGGCGCATCATTGTCATCCCTATGCTCAATCCGGACGGCGTAAATTATTCCATTGAGGGAGTTAAGGCGGGCAATCCGCTTCGATCGAGATTGGAGCGTATGAATCCCTCGCACCCGGATTATTCCCATTGGCAGGCCAACGCACGCGGCGTAGATCTCAACCACAACTACGACGCCGGATTTGCCGAATACAAACAGTTAGAGCGCGAGGCGGGTATCATGGGCGGCTGTGCCACCCGATACAGCGGAGAGTGCCCCGAATCCGAGCCGGAGGTCGGATACCTTTGCAATTTTCTGCGGTTTCATCAGGAGGAAATCCACGCGGTTCTCACCCTTCACACGCAGGGGGAGGAGATCTATTACACCAGCGGAGACTGCCAGACGCCCCGCTCACAGAGCATGGCGCGTGCTCTCTCCCGCTTGTGCGGCTATCAGCTTGCCCGTCCCGAAGGGCTTGCCGCTTATGGAGGACTGACCGACTGGTGCATCCGGTCGTTGCAAATTCCCTCTTTTACCATAGAATGCGGCAAGGGAGAAAATCCGCTTCCGCTGGAGGAATATTTCTGCGTATATGCCGCTTTGCGTCAGTTATTCTTTGAAGCCCCATTATTGCTTTGATGACAAGGAGTAAAGAAATATGCAACATAAAAAACACACTTACATTTGGCGTATTCTTTTGGTAGCCCTCACACTCGTCCTGTGTCTATCTTGCTTGGGCTTGTCCGTAGCGGCAGAAGAACAGGACACGCCCGCGCAAAACAGCTTTGAACTCAACTGCAAAAGTGCCGTTCTGATGGAGGCCTCCACGGGCAAAATTCTCTATGAGCAAAACCCGGATGAGGCGCTTCCTCCCGCCTCTGTGACCAAAATTATGACGCTCCTTCTTGTCATGGAAGCGATCGACGAAGGAAAGATCGCCTTGACGGATATGGTTTCTGCCAGTGAATACGCGGCCGGCATGGGCGGTTCTCAGGTGTATCTCAAGGTGGGAGAGACCATGAGCGTTGAGGATATGCTCAAGAGCGTGGTCATCAGCTCGGCCAACGATGCCGCTGTCGCATTGGCGGAATTCGTATCGGGTGACGTTGATACGTTCGTCCGAAAGATGAATGATCGTGCAAAAGAGCTGGGCATGAAATCGACCCGCTTTGAGAACGTGACGGGCCTTGATGATACCGCACAGAATCACCTGACAAGCGCCAAGGACATAGCCTTGATGTCCCGTGCGCTGATTGCTCATCCGACGATATTGAAATACAGCTCCATCTGGATGGATACTATCCGCGGGGGCGCCTTCGGCTTAACTAACACCAACCGTCTCGTCCGTTTTTACCGTGGTGCGACGGGGCTGAAAACCGGCTCCACCTCCAAGGCCGGCTTTTGTGTGTCGGTGACCGCCGAACGGGAGGGTTTGTCGTTGATCTGCGTGATCATGGGGGCAGAAAGTCGCGACGTTCGTAACGCGCAGGCGACCAAGCTGCTCGATTGGGGGTTTGCCAATTACGCCGCATACCGTGCGCCGGGTGAAGCGGCGGGAGACGTTCGGGTCTTGGGCGGCGTCAAAAACAGCTGCTCGGTTGGCTTTGAAGCGTTTGACGCGGTGGTTTCAAAGGGGGACGTCGGAAAAATAGAGCGCAAGATCACCCTGCAGGAGAGCATCGCCGCCCCTGTTAAGGCGGGCGATGAGGTTGGGCGGGTACAATACCTATTAGGAAATGAAGTGTTAGGAGAAGTCCCCATCACGGCTCGCGAGGATATTGGCAAGATTGGATTTTTCGGCCTTTGGCAGCGTTTATTGGCAAAAATACTGCTTATATGACATTTGTGTGGCACATGATTGAAATAATTTCAAACTTTCCTTAAAAATTCAGAAAATCCGCTTGCATTTGTGTCGCGATGGGTGTAAAATAATGGTAATAACCGGACGCGATGTCCGAAAAGGAAAGGTGATAACAATGACTTTGAAATTGAACGATCATTACCTTCAAAAATTGATTCGTCCGCAGGAATATGCCAATATACAGCCTGCCATTACGGCCGCACACGAGCTTTTGCTCTCCAAAACCGGCCCCGGCAGCGATTTTCTCGGCTGGGTCGATCTTCCCCAAAATTATGACAAAGAGGAATTTGCTCGCATCCAGGTTGCCGCGCAAAAGATCCGCAAGTCTTGCGACGTACTGATCGTCATCGGCATCGGCGGCTCGTATCTCGGCGCTCGTGCTGTGATTGAATTCATGAACGGTCAGCAATATAATCAGATCAACGGCGATGCGCCCGACATTTATTATGCCGGCCGCGACATTAGTGCCGCTTCTATGAACGAGCTGCTTCGCATTTGCGAGGGCAAGGATGTTTGCATCAACGTCATCTCCAAGTCGGGCACGACGACAGAGCCTGCCGTGGCCTTCCGCGTGTTCCGTGCCCTTCTGGAAGAAAAATACGGCAAGGACGGGGCTCGTGAGCGCATTTTTGTCACCACCGACCGCGCCCGCGGTACGCTCAAGAGCTTTTCCGACGATGCCGGATATGAGACCTTCGTCGTTCCGGACGACGTTGGCGGCCGCTTCAGCGTGCTGACTGCGGTAGGTCTTCTTCCCATCGCAGTAGCCGGCATTGATATCGACGCTCTGATGAAGGGCGCTGACGATGCACGCTTGGCTTTTGCTGATCCCGACATCAACAACAACGATTGCTACCGCTATGCTGCCATCCGTAACATTCTCTATCGCAAGGGCAAGGTAACCGAAATTTTGGTAGGCTATGAGACCTACGCGCAGATGTTCAACGAATGGTGGAAGCAGCTGTACGGCGAGAGCGAGGGCAAGGACGGCAAGGGTATCTTCCCTGCCTCCGTTATCTTCTCGACCGACCTGCACTCACTGGGTCAGTTCATTCAGGACGGAACCAACAACCAGTTTGAGACGGTCATTTCCGTTGAAAGCTCGGACGACCATTTCCTCATTCCCAACGATCCCAACAACATCGACGGGCTCAATTTCCTGTCCGGCATGGAGCTGGATGCCGTAAAGAACAAGGCAATGCTTGGTACACTGCTGGCACACGAGGACGGCGGCGTTCCCAATATCGTACTGGAGCTTGAGGACCGTTCCGCTCACTCGCTGGGCTATCTGATCTATTTCTTTGAGTTGGCTTGCGCGATCTCGGGTTACGTACTTGGCGTCAATCCCTTCGACCAGCCCGGCGTTGAGGCATACAAGAAAAATATGTTCGCTCTCTTGGGCAAGCCCGGCTACGAAGATCAAAAGGCTGCCCTGGAAGCTCGTCTGCAAGCCTAAAACTTGTGTAAAGTAAACAAATTTAACTGAAATTGACAAATTTATATTGACAATTTATCGCAAACCATTTATAATGTAAATAATCCTAAAAGGATCATTCCACAAGACCGACATATGCAGGAGGAAAAAAGATATGGTTAAACTCATTATCGGCATTAAAGGCACAGGTAAAACGAAAACTCTGATTCAAATGGTCAACTCGGCTCTGCAAACCACGGGCGGCAATGTTGTCGTTCTGGAAAAGGGCGAAAAGCTGAGATATGACATTAAATATCAAGCACGTCTTGTCAACACGGACGAATATTACGTAAACGACGCACAGTCCCTCTACGGTTTTGTGGCAGGCCTTCTGGCAAGCAATCACGACGTTACCGAGTTGTTCATCGACTCTGCTCTTAAGATCTGCAACAACGATCTTCCCTCCTTCGAGAAGCTGGTTGAGGAGCTCGACGTTCTGACGGTCAAGAGAGAGGTTAACGTTACTATCACGGCATCCATGCCCGAGGAAGACGCAACCGACGTTATCAAGAAGTATCTGTAATTGATAGCAAGAACCCCGAGATTGAAAATCTCGGGGTTCACTTTTTTATTTTTCTTTGGTAAGAACTTTCTTCTGCCAGGATCTCTTGTGACACTCGGGGCACTTCATATATCTTGTTCTTCCGTAGTGCATTGCCATAAACACATTTTTGTAGTTCGGGATGTGCGTATGGCCGCATTTGGCACACTTGTAGTATCCCGCCGTTTGCTCTATTCTCAAGGCGAACGGAGTTGCGATCAAAATAGGGATCGCGCTACATCCTGCAATCAGTCCCCCAAGCCACTCCTCCATCGGAACGGCCAAAACAAGGACCGCTGCAAAAAGCAAAGGTAAAATAGCAATAACACCCATGACGATTTCCATTTGAAGAAGCCGCCTGTCATTTTTCTCTTTCAACCTCACCATGTTAATCAAGTTGTTTTCCAATTCTTTGTTGTAATTCTCCATTGTAACTACCTCCCCACTCAATAAATCGTTGACTGTAATTTTGAGTTGCTCGCACAAGGCGAGCATAATTGAGGAATCCGGCATAGCTCTGCCGTTTTCCCATTTGGATACCGCGCGGTCGGTCACGCCCAATTTTTCGGCCAGCTGCATTTGCGTAAGGCCTTCGTTCTTACGGCATTGCGCGATGAATCTTCCGATTTTGATCTGATCCATAGGTCTTGATCCTCCTTTCATTTACATCATAGCGATTTTGGAGCGAAAAGTCTACACACCGGGGGTTGAATGTGGGGATATCAACCACTGGTTGAGGTGCAATTTCCATAAACAGACAGGGCTTCGTTTGATCGAAAGCCCTGTTTTTTGTTGTTAATCTGTTACAAAACGGTATACGGTCGTGTAGTCGTAGACCTCGCCGGGGCGAAGCATAACATCGGTAAAATCCTCGTGGTGCATGCTGTCCGGCATCTTCTGTGTTTCAAGACACAGTGCCATCTGCTTTTGCTTAACTACGCCGCCCTTGAGCATATTGCCGTCATCTACAAGGAAGTTGCCGGAATAGAACTGAACGCAAGGCAAATTGGTGTACAATTCCATGCGGCGGCCACTGGCCGTATGCTCCAGATAGCCGCGAAGCGGTACAGAACCGTCCGTTGCTTCTCCGCTTGCAAAATTGAAGCAGTGATCGTAGCCGCCCGCGATCTGCATATCGCGAGAGCGTTCATCGGGCGTGAAATCCTGCCCAACCGTTTTAGGCTTGCGGAAATCAAAGGGCGTACCCTCTACGGGGACGCGCACACCGGTGGGGATAAGGGCGTCGTCCGTTTGCAGATAGCTGTCAGCGTCCAGGCAAAGAACGTGGTCCAGCACCGTTCCCGAGGCGTAACCGCCCAGATTGAAATAGGCGTGATTGGTCAAGTTGATGGGCGTTGTTTTATCCGTTGTTGCCTCGTAATGCAAGACCAGGGCATTATCACGGCGTAAGGTGTAGGTCACCGTCACGTTGAGAGTACCGGGATAGCCCTCCTCACCGTCGGGAGAAATCAAGGACAAGGCGAGCGCCGGCTCTTCTCCGTCTATCGTCTCGACCGTCCAAAAGCGGCGGTCAAAGCCAACGCGGCCACCGTGCAGGTGATTATCGTTATCGTTGGCGTAAAGGGTGTAATGCTTCCCTTCAGAGTCAAAGGACGCGCCGCCGATACGGTTGCCAAAGCGGCCAATTAAGGCGCCGAGATAGCCCTCGCTGGCATCCAGCGCACGGGGATCATCGTAACCACACACTACGTCGGCAAAAACACCGTCACGATCAGGCGCATGAAGCTGCCAAATCGTTCCGCCGAGATCCGAGATCAACACGCGCATTCCGGCCGGGTTCGTCAGCCAATAGCCCGTCACTGCACGACCGTCCGACAGTGTGCCGAGCGATTGTATTTCAATGTTTTTCATATTATTCCTCGTCGGGATAGCCATCCGGGTTCTGCGACTGCCAGCGATGGGCGTCGCGGCACATATCCTCAAGGCCAAAGACAGCCTTCCAGCCCAACATTTTTTCAGCCAACGCAGGGTCTGCATAGCATTCGTCAATGTCACCGGGACGGCGGTCAACGATCTGATACGGGATATCAAGACCTGTTACCTGCTCGTACGCCTTGACCATATCCAAGACGGAATAGCCGTTGCCTGTACCTACGTTATAGTATTCGACACCGGTGACCTCTCTTGCGCGATCTAAGGCTGCCAGGTGAGCGCGAGCCAAGTCTACGACGTGGATGTAATCGCGGACACCGGTGCCGTCTTGGGTTGCATAATCGTTGCCAAAGACGCGCAAATAAGGGAGCTTGCCCTGCCCCACCTGGGTAATGTAGGGGAACAGGTTGTTGGGAATACCCTTGGGATCTTCACCGATCAGGCCACTCTCATGGGCGCCGATGGGGTTGAAATAGCGCAGAATGGACACGCTGAACTCGGGATCAGACACGTACAGATCCTTGAGAATGCGCTCGATCATCAGCTTGGTCTCGCCGTAAGGATTGGTGGTCGACAGGGGGAAATCCTCGCGGATCGGAACTGTTTCGGGCTTACCGTACACCGTTGCCGAGGAACTGAAAACGATGCGCTTTGCGCCGTATTTCTGCAGCATCTCGCACAGAATGAGAGTGCCCGTGATGTTGTTATGATAATAGCGCAGGGGGATCTGGCAGGATTCGCCTACGGCTTTGAGGCCGGCGAAATGAATGCAGCTCTCGATATTGTAGGTCTTGAATACTTCCTCCACTGCCTCACGGTCCAAAAGATCGACACGGCAAAGCGTGACGTCCTTACCGGTGATGGTGCGGACACGGTCAATGACGCAGGGCTTGCTGTTGCAGAAATTATCAAGAATGATAATATCCTCGTCCCTATTCAAAAATTCAACGACGGTATGCGAGCCGATAAATCCAGCACCGCCCGTAACTAAAATTGCCATCGTCTTATCCTCCCATATCAAAGATAGCTCTCGATGATCTCATTCATACGAGGCATTTTTTGTTCCATATCGCGAACCAGCTTCATCTGATTGCGTGCGCGATCCAGATTGTGCTTTTCATGCTTGATGCGGAAATAGGTATCGCCGTTGAGATAATCGGTCAAAAAGCGAAGACCGCACTCCAAGGTCATCATGTACGCGCCCATGGGCAGAGCCTTGACCTCATTTTCGGTCAGAGAGCCCTCAAGGCCACCAACAAAGCCCTCGGCAAACGCCGAGAATTTGTCAACGTCCATCCATACCTGCTCAAGATCCGTCTCGTCCTCGGCGGCCGTCGATGCGCCAAAGCGGATGGCATCTCCAAAGTCAGCAAGCACCGAGCCGGGCATGACCGTATCCAAATCGAGAATGCAGATGCCTTTTCCCGTTTCGTCGTCGATCATGATATTGTTGAGCTTGGTATCGTTGTGCGTGACGCGAAGGGGGAAACGACCGTCGGCAATACCGTCCACAATAAAGCCTGCCGTCTGCTTGCGTGCCATAAAGAAGGCGATCTCCTCCTCCACCTCGGCGCGGCGAGCGGCAACGTCGGCCTCTACCACCTGCTCAAAATAAGCGTAACGGGCAACGGTATCGTGGAACGCCGGAATGGTCTCGCTCAACTGCGAGGCGTCAAAGTCGGCAAGCTCACGCTGGAAAGCACCAAAGGCGCGACCGACCTCGCAGAACATCTCATTGGACGTTGCGCGGTCATACGTTCTCGCACCGGTAATGGTGAGATACAAGCGCCACACCTCGCCGTTGACAGTCAAATATTTCTCACCCTGCTTGGTGGGAATGAGCTGAAGAGCCTCACGGTCTGCATTCTTGCCTGCCGCCAGCAGCTTTTTTTGCAAATGCTCGGTGACCAGAGCAATGTTATTCATCAGTCCCGCAGTATCCTTAAAGATCACGGTATTGACCTTCTGCAAAATATAAGAACGTGGGGCTTCCGTTTGTAAATGATAGGTTCGATTGATATGTCCCGTGGGTATTTCGTACACACTGACGATCGGTTCATCAAATGCAAATCGAGAAGCAACTTCCAAAATGTGTTGTAAATCTTTGGTTTCCATGACTCTTTCTCCTTGTTGGCACAGATAGCCATAATACTGTTCTATATTTTATCACGGATACTGTGAAAAATCAAGATGCGTTCAAAATTTTATCAGTAATTTTAACATTCGCTGTTGACAAGTTTCCATAATCATGCTATACTAAAATGTCTCATATGAGACATTTTGACGAGAAGGGGGATGTTCGGCATGAATGAAACTTCAAGAGACGTAGCCGTGAGAAAATTTCACATATGGGAAGCGTTGCCGGATGATATGTGGAAGCGGCTCAAAGCGGGAATGCGCTGGCGTCAATACACCCCCGGACAAACCATCTTTCCCGACGGGGACAGCGACAACTGCCTGTGCCTCTTATGGAGCGGTCAGGCTCGGGTCTATGCCCGCTCTACCGATTCCGCTCATACGGCACTCCTTCGCACCATGCACGCAGGCGCGCTCTTCGGTGTTCATTGCATTTTCAACGCAGATATGCCACCCCAGAGCACCATCGTTGCCAGCTCGGCGTGCACGGTCCTTCTCGTTCCCTCCTCCCTTTGGGAAGAGATATTGACGTCTCATCCGGAAACGATGAAGCGGTATCTGCGCTTTCTCACCCAACGAATTGAGTTTCTTAATCAAAAAATTCAATACCTGACAGCAGGATGCGCCGAGCGTCGGCTGGCTCTGTATCTTGTTTCCCAAATTCCCTTGGATGAAACACCCACGCGTCTTGACATTTCCGCCGTCTCCTTAGCGGATCTTCTGGATCTCGGTCGCGCCTCACTTTACCGTGCCATGGATCGCCTGACCGCCGACGGCTATTTAACGCGCGATGGGCACGAATATACGCTCCATAACCGCGAGTCACTTCTTACACATTACTCCTGATTCTTACGACAGTTGATTTCAAATGCCGCTTGAATATACGATTACAAATGAAAGGTTGGATAATACCATGAAAAAAAATCACATTCTGCTTCGACTGATCACCCTTTGCTTGGCACTTGCCGCTGTATTCAGCTTCACCGCTTGTACGCCCAAGCAGCCCGATCAACCCGACAATGGGGATCAAAATGAAAACACCGGCAACACCGACGCTACCGTCGACACCAATTTGCAGGTAAACGTTACTGTCCTCAGCGGCACGACCGGCTTTAGCATGGCGCCTCTGATGCAGTCGCACGCAGACGGAAAAGCCAAGCTCAACTATAACTTCAAGGTTGAGGCCGATGCGTCCAACGTCAATGCCGCGCTGATCAACGGCTCGGTTGACATTGCAGCACTCCCCACCAACGCCGCCAGCGCGGTATACAACAAAACGGGCGGAGCCGTTCAAATTTTGACCATCAACACGCTGGGCGTTCTCTATCTTTTGGATAACGGCAATAATATTACCTCTTTTGAGGATCTCAGAGGAAAGACGGTTGCCGCTCCTGCCCAGAACCCCACCTTTATTTTCAAATATCTGTGTGAGAAAAACGGCCTGACCGTCGGTTCGGTCGGTGACACGGGCGTAGACGTGATCATTGACAACGGTTACACTACCCCCGCCGAGCTGCAGGCAAACGTAGCCGCCGGTAACGTCACGCTGGCCGTTCTTCCCGAGCCGTTGGTCACCATCGTCAAGAGCGCGAACGCTGACGTTGCCGTCGCGCTGGATCTGACCGAGGAATGGAACAAGGTCTCTCCCGAAAACTCGCTCGTTCAGGGTTGTATCGTTGTCCGCAAGGCTTTCGCCGAGCAGCACCCCGCCGAGGTCGCCGCATTCCTCAAAGAATATGAGGCATCCGTCAATTTCCTGATGAACAACGTAGCCGAGGCCGCCGAGATGGTCGCCGCACAGGGCGTCTTTGCCAAGGCCGCCGTCGCCGCCAAAGCCATCCCCAACTGCAACATCTGCTATCTCGTTGGTGAGGAAATGAAGGCTTCTATGTTAGCCTTCCTGACCATTATGATGGGTGTTCAGCCTGCTTCTATTGGCGGCAAGCTGCCCGAAGACGATTTCTATTACATTGCGAAATAAAATGAAGGTCAAAAATATCAAGCATTGGCTATTTCATTCACGTTCGGGAAAGCTGTTGACCGCACTTCTTTCCGTAGCGCTGTGGTTGATTGTGTGGCAGCTTGCCGCCCAGCGCATGAACCAGCATTTACTGTTACCGGCGCCAATTACCGTGGCACGGCGGCTTTGCGAATTGGTCACCACCAAGAACTTTTGGCTGTACACCTTGCGCTCTTTGTTGCGGGTCGTTGGCGGTATCGTGACAGGCGTGGGAATTGCCGTACTGGTTTCCGCCTTGACAGCCGCCTTCCGTCCGGTTGAGATCTTGCTCTCGCCCGTGATCACCGTCATCAAAAGCACCCCCGTGGCGTCGTTTATTATTCTTGCGATGCTGTGGATCGCCGATGATATCCTCCCCGTCTTCATTTCTTTTTTGATGGTCTTTCCCGTGGTGTGGGCCAATCTGCACACAGCACTCCGATCGATTCCCGATCCGTATCACGATCTGTCGCGCATCTATCGACTCCCGCTCGGGCGCCGCATTCGCCGCATCTATGCGCCGTATGCACTTCCCTATTTTCTGTCTGCTTGCCGCTCCTCGCTGGGACTTGCCTGGAAAGCAGGCATCGCGGCCGAGGTCATAGCCCTCCCTGCGCTGTCCATCGGAAAACAGCTCAATGAGTCCAAGCTGTATTTGGAGACGATCGATCTGTTCGCCTGGACGGTTGTGGTAGTGCTACTCAGCCTCGCCTTGGAAACATTGGCAAAGCTCGCTTTTTCCCGTCTGCAAAGGGCAAACGACCATAGAACCACGGCAAAGGAGGAGGGCATATGATCACACTGCAAAACGTAACGCTGTCCTATCGCAACGGTAAAACCGTCAAGACAGTCCTGGACGACGTCTCCCTTCATGTTCCCGCAGGAAAAACTACCGTCATCATGGGCCCGTCCGGCTGCGGCAAGACTACCCTGCTTCGTCTTATGTCCGGGCTGATCGAGCCCACCTCGGGAAATGTTACGCGTGAAACGCAGCATATTTCCTATCTGTTTCAAGACCCTGCCCTGCTTCCCTGGCTCACCGCCGCCGAGAATGTCAACCTCGTGCTGACGGACAAAAAAGAGACGCTTGGAGAGGCCGTGGAATGGCTCACACGCGTCGGCCTTGAAAGAGAGGCAAATACCTACCCCTCGGCTCTTTCGGGCGGTATGCGCCAGCGTGTGGCCTTAGCAAGGGCCTTGGCTACGGACGCCGAGCTGTTGCTCCTTGACGAGCCCTTCCGCGGCATGGACGAGCAGCTGCACGCCGATATGCG
Organism: Oscillospiraceae bacterium; assembly: GCA_015064395.1. Classification (GTDB taxonomy): domain Bacteria; phylum Bacillota; class Clostridia; order Oscillospirales; family CAG-272; genus SIG644. Next base: position 88,766 of record SVSH01000004.1, on the reverse strand, counting down.
CGTGCTCATCCGTGACTGCCGCCAAGGGAAAACGACGGTCATCGTCACCCACGACGCGCAAGACGCCGAAATGGCCGATTGCCGCATCGTGTTTGGCGAGGATAAGAAGATAATTATTGAATAACGAACCGCCGAGAGCATTTATCACTCTCGGCGGTATCTCTATTACATTCTTTTCCTCAAATGCTCCAAAGCTCCCTTTTCGAGTCTTGATACCTGGGCCTGCGAGATGCCGATCTCCTCGGCGATCTCCATTTGCGTTTATTTTGGTAAAAGCGTTTCAGAATGATATTGCGCTCCCGATCGGTCAGCGTTTTCAGCGCGTCGCGCAGCAGGATGTTCTCCAGCCACACCTCGTCCGAGCTGTCGCTACTGCTGTCGCGCAGCTGATCCATCACGTACACCGAGTCGCTCCCCTCGGTATAGACCGGCTCGTAAAGCGAGATGGGCTCTACGATCGCCTCCATGGCGCGCAACACAGCTTCCTTTTTCTCTCCCAGTTGTGCGGCAAGCTCATCCAAATTAGGCTCGGTTTCCTTCTCGCGTATCCATTCCTCTCTTGCTTGCAATGCCCGATAGGCCAAATCTCGCACCGAGCGACTGATGCGGATGGTGTTATTATCCCGAAGATAGCGGCGGATCTCGCCTATAATCATGGGCACCGCATAGGTGCTGAATTTGACGTCAAGATCGATGTTGAAGTTATCAACCGCCTTAACAAGGCCGATACAGCCGACCTGAAAAAGATCGTCCATGCATTCCCGGCGATTGGTAAAGCGCTGAATGATGCTGAGGACCAGTCGAAGATTGCCACAGATGAGTTCACTTCGCGCTTCCCTGTCCCCCTGCTTGGTTCGTTTTAGCAGTTCTCTTTTTTCGGTATCACTTAAAACCGGAAGGTCTGCGGTATTGACACCGCATATTTCCACCTTGTTATAATACATTTCAATACTCCTTTTGACGAGGAGATGGGCTTCTATTTCCCGTCAAAAAGGAGTATTGTCGGACAAGGCCATCCTTTATTCAAGGATGGCCTTGCCTGTTTTTGGATGGATCCAAATGTGATGTCCAACTTGTGCCCATTCACTGAATCCTTATTTCTGATGCATAGCAGCATGATATTGCATATCATTATTCCCTGTATTTTCACCTTGCACTCGTTCCCTTTTTCTGTTATACTGAATGTAAGAAAACAAAAATAGTTGTAAAATTTTATTTTTTGTCTGTTTTCATTACAACTCCATAACATTTATGTTTTATAATAGACGCATCAAACTGCAAGGAGCGTGAGTACATTGGCCAGAATTCTCATTGTTGAGGATGAATACCCGATCAACAATCTCATATCAAAAAATCTAACGCTTACGGGGCATGAATGTATGTCCGCGTATGATGGGCTGAACGCCATTGAGCTGATACAAAGCGCAAAGCTTGATCTGATCATCCTGGACGTCATGCTTCCGGGGCTCTCGGGCTTTGATCTCATCAAGCTCATCGGCGATATCCCGGTTATTTTCGTCACCGCCAAAAGTGGGCTTGAGGACCGACTCAAGGGGCTTTCTTTGGGGGCAGACGATTACATCGTCAAGCCCTTTGCCATGCAAGAGCTGCTGGCTCGCGTGAGCATCGTTTTGCGCCGCACCAAGCGCGACGATAATACCATTTCCTTTGACGGGCTGACCGTGGATATGGGAAGCCGCAAGGTGTACCGCGGCGACGAAAAGATCAATCTTACCCCCAAGGAATACGCCCTGCTGGAGGTACTGATCACGCATCGCAATCTGGCGCTGTCAAGAGAAAAGCTAATCAGCATGGTGTGGACGTACGACTACGAGGGCGATACCCGCACGGTTGACGTGCATATTCAGCAGCTCCGACAAAAGCTGGGACTGAAGGATCGCATCAAGACCATCTACAAGGTCGGTTATCGACTGGAATTGTAACGAGGCTTTGACTACATACGATTATGAGGAAAAAATTTTTTGAAAGAACCTATCTGACCACGCTGATTTTGTTTCTCGTCTTTCTCAACGGAGCGGTCCTGACACTAACGCTATACAGCCACGGGCGAAGGATGGATGCAACCGAGCAGATCTGTCTGACCGAGCAATATGCCATCTGTCAGGCATTTGAGACGGACTACGATGGACGCGGAGGCGGTAGCGACTACATTTTGCAGGTCGCATACGGAGACTTTTACCGAGAAAAAGGAATTGGTCTCTGTTTTACCGATGCCAACGGCAAGGTCGTATATTCTTCATTGGAAGCGGGGCTCACGTTCCCAGGCGTCGGCAGTATGCAGGAGGGCAAGAGTGAGGCAGGCGTGCGCTACCTTCTGATCAGCGAGAGCGTATGCGACGGTAAATACGTGTTAACCTACGCCAAGGACATTAGTGATCTGGACGATGAATTCAGGAGCTTGTTTGTACTGTTCCTCGGTGTTTCCGTGGCGGCATCCACTCTTCTCGCCGTTGTCCTATATTTCCTGCTCCGCCGCTTGAACACGCCACTGGAAAAATTACGAACGGCAACGGAAAGCCTGGCCAATGGCGATTTCACCGCTCGGGCGGATGAGTCGGGAGACGACGAGTTTTCCGCTCTTGCCAAGGATTTTAACCACATGGCAGACCAGCTGGACGTGCATATGCAGGAGCTTCAGCGAACAGCCAATGAAAAGCAGCGCATGCTGGACGATTTGGCCCACGAGATGCGCACCCCTCTGACCAGCATTCACGGTTATGCCGAATACATCGGCGGTGCGAATATTTCGGAGGAAGAGAAGATCGACGCGGCGCAGTATATCATGAGCGAGTCCATGCGCCTCAAAAGCATCAGCGAAACGCTGTTGGATACCGCCTTCGTTCGGGAAAATAAAATCATGCCCGTAACCCTTTCGGCGCGGGAAATGATCCTGCGCACTAAGGAGCATTTCAGCGAGAGAGCCGCGGCAAGCTCGATCGAGCTTAAGGTGTGCACGGATCAAGATTTTGATATCCTTGGCGACGAGGTGCTCGTTGAGCTTCTTCTCTCCAATCTCACCGAAAACGCTCTGAAGGCCTGCCGCAAGGTGCTTGATCGACCGCGCACGGTTGAGCTGGGCGCTGTCATTCACGGTGAGGATCGTGTTTTGTTCGTCCGCGACAGCGGCATTGGTATGACGGAGGATCAGTTGGCACACATTACCGAGCCGTTTTACCGCACCGACCGCTCCCGCTCGCGCGGTGAAGGCGGAACGGGGCTGGGGCTTTCCCTTTGCGCCCGCATTGCCGAGGCACACCGCGCCACACTGAAATTTCAGTCCGTTCCCGAAAAAGGAACGACGGTTTTTGTAACTTTTACAACTCCATAACAACTCTATGACAACTCCATGATATCTGGGTGGTATCATAAGATGCAACACAAAGAATGTGTTAGCAGAAAGGAGAAATACCATGAAAAAGAGAAATTCCCTGATCATCAAAGCCGCGCTGGCTTTGGTGCTGTCCCTGTGCGTTCTCTCGGGCAGTATGGTGTACATTTTCGCCAGCGACTTAACGCCGCGCACCGTTGGCGACGATGCTCTGACACCGGACGTCCCTGCCTTTGAGCTCGACAATGGGGCAGAAGCTCCCACACCCCCGGCAGAAGCCCCGGATGAAGGCGAGACCACGCCCTCTTTGCCGGTCGAACCCGAAGCGCCCGGTGACGTGACCGTAACCGATCCGAGCAAGCCGGTATCGCAGGAACAGCTCGCAGCCAAGTTTGCCGAGTATACCCACGCAAGTGAGGAAAATGGCAAGAAGGTTGTCACTCTCTACTCGGCAGAACAGATCGCCGCGATCAACGCAAGACGTGCTTCGGGTGAGCAGATGCCCATGAGCAATGACGAGGTGCTGTATCTGATCAATGATACCGTCAAGCTGTTTGAAGGCTACGACATCGTCCGCGTCGTTGACATCAACGGCACCGTGCACACCTATCGCGGCATTTCGTTCTATTCCTCGGAGGAATACTACAATTCTTTCGGTATTGTCGGCGAGCAGATCAACGACTCCTATGACCTGGAGGGTGACGTCTACAAGGCAATGATCTATCGCATCGAGGCCTTGTGCACCTCGCTGAGCCGTTATGCGCCCAACAATAAGTACATTGGCATGGTTCTGTTTACCGACGTTGATGTGGCTCACAATGAATGGACCTACCACTCCTGGGCTTGGAGTCTGTATTATTCCCTGCATGACGAATTGTACGCCGAGCAAAAGGGCGAGCAAACATTGGGGCAGTTGGCCAAGTTGCCCGGCGGCGCTTTTATTTTCGCCGATGAGCGTGTAGAATATATCAGTGATATGAGCAGTTTTGACGAGTGTGGTGTAGTCAAGTTGTACTCCAACGATATCTTCGCTGACGTTCGCGGCGAGACCAAGTACGATTCCAACGCCGATGCCGTCGTTGTAGTCGAGCTTTGGGATCAGGAAACGGGTGAACTTAAGGCAAGACTTCGCTTCGATTCCACCAACAATCCCGAGGAGATCGTCAAGATCACGCAGCTGTGGCAGGACGTCATCAACAACATCACCTCCATCCCCACCGACACATATATGATTCAAACCAAGTACCGCGTGGCCGTATACATGACGGGAATTCCCGGACTGATCACAGAAAAGAACGGCGACTCCTTTATGTATCGCCCCGATGCCTACCTGAATTACTGGTCCTTCTGCGAAGGCAATGAAAACTTCCTGGATTATCCCATCCAGCTGGGTGGCTCTCAGGCTATTGCCGAGTACATCAATCAGCTGATCGCTCAGGCATTCGGCAAGTAATTGTCTTTCCTTTTTCGGAAATAGAAATCCCCCCAAGCCAGGGCTTCGGCCCTGGCTTGGGGGATTCTTTTACATTCAGAAAATTAAAGCATCATATCCAGCTCGTACCCTACATTCTCGCGGGCACGAACGGAGGTGTGATAAAATGCGGTTGACGCGTGGATCATATGCACGACGTCCTGCGCGCCTGCCGTCTCATAAGCGGAGTGCATAGCAAGCTGCGCCAAGCCAATATCCAACGTCAGCATGGGAATTTGGGACACGACAATGTTGCCAAGCGTTGAGCCGCCGCGAATATCGGAACGGTTGAGATAGGTCTGTGTGGGGACACCGGCGCGCTTGCAGATGCTACCGAAAATGGCGCCGCTGATGGCATCGGTGGCGTAGCGCTGCTCGGACTGATGCTTGACGACAATGCCCTCGTTCATGTGGGGCGCGTTTTGTGCATCGGCATATTCGGGATGGTTGGGATGCTGTGCGTGTGCGTTATCGGCCGACAGAATGCAGCTATTGGCAAACCGACGGTACAGACCTTGCGTATCGGCATCCGTCACTGCGATGGCCTCATCCACACGGGAAAGAATGTCGCCCAGGAGCGAGGACGCCGCGCCCTGACGCGAGCTGCTGCCGATCTCCTCATTATCAAACACAGCCAGGACAGGCACAACCGTATCATGTGCGCCGCCAAGGAAGCCCTTGAGAGCGCCAAAGGTGCACATCAGATCGTCCAGTCGAGGGGCAGAAATAAACTCGTCCTGCAGCCCCCACAGGCGGCCCTCGTCGCGAACGTACAGGAACAGGTCGTGGCCAATAATTGCCTCCTGATCGCAGTCAAGCTGCGCGGCAACCAGGTCAAGCAGGTGTGTCTGCTCGTCAGCGGTTCCGACGAGCGGGAGCATATCTACCTGCGCATTGTATTTCTTGCCCTCATTAACGGTGCGGTCCATATGGATGGCCACGTTGGGGATCAGGGCGATGTCGCGGTCCAGGTGGACAAGGCGAGAGCAAATGCCCGTCTCATCGGCAACAACCGCGCGTCCAGCAACAGACAGAGGACGATCCATCCAAGAGGAGCAGATCATGCCGCCATAGCGCTCGACGTTCCATTTGGCGCACTTGGCCGTCGATTGTTCAAACTCTGCCTTGAGCTTGAACGAAGGCGAGTCTCCATGTGTGGCGATGATTTGATAGCCCGTGGTCTTAGCAAGATCGCCGGGTATGACAAAGGCGATCAGTGAGGACTGGTTACGGGTGACAAAATATTTGCCGCCTGCGACAAGGTTCCAAGCCTGTCCCTCTTCCAGGCCTATAAATCCGTTCTCGGCAAGAATGGATGCAAGCGTCGCGGTGGTCTGATAGGCCGTCGGGCAAGATTTGATAAAATCAAACAGCTCCTGCGCGGCAGTCTTGGTGTCGATGTTCATATTCATGTGTATGGTTTCCTTTCCCTTTGATTTCCGTGGAAATGATAGTTCAATTTTTAGCATTCAATTTAGCTTTGCGCCCTTTCCAATCGGGCATCAGCGCTGTCATTAATGCGTGGTAGGCGGGCGAATGGTCGGGCTGGACAAAATGGGCAAACTCGTGCATCACGACGTATTCAATGCACTCGGGTAGTTGGTCGATCAGGTACAAATTGAAGTTGAGTGTTCCCTTTTTGACATTACAGCTCCCCCAGCGGCTTTTCATGGGATGAATGCGGATGGCGGTGGGAGATGTAATAAACTGTCGCTGCTCTTCTGTCATGGGCAAGTTGAGTGCGGCAAAGCGCGGCAGGATCACGTTTCTGTGGCAAGCCTGAATGATCGCAAGCAACTGTTCTTTCTTGGCTCTTTGCTCGGCGGCAGGCAGTTCCGGCTTTGGGGCAGATTTGTTTGCCTGTATTCTCGCTACAGCGTCTGCGATTTTGTCGCCACAGCGCACAAGGAAAGCGTCGATCTGCCGTTGTGATGTCGCGCGCGGCACGGACAGGCGAATACTTCCATCAGAGCGAATGCGCAAATTCAGCCGCTTGACGCCGCCGATATGAAGCTCGTACGGATAGAGGGCGCCGCCGTATCGGAAGTATTTTTGTTTTACTGGTTGATTCATTGTCACTCCCGTGCATCTACGTCGCGCAATCGGCAATCCAACTCATACACCGCGGTTTTATTGGAATCCCAATGAAGCACGTCGCGTGCTTGCTCATACGTCATCCAGGCATAGTCGCTATGCTCGTGTGAGAGCGTGATTTCGGCCGGGCACTCAAAGGCAAACGAATATTCAGGGATGATATACGCATCCTTGTCCCAGTACTTTCGGTGAGCCTTGGCAAGGCAAATATTCGGGACAAAGGCTGTGTTTTTGAGCGCAAATAGTTGCTCTGTGCGAATGCCGATCTCCTCGAAGATTTCTCGCTTAGCAGCATCGAGCGGTGTTTCCGCGTCCTCACCGCCACCCGAAACAAATTGCCATTGGTCGTGGTCGGCACGATGAAGCACACAATAATGCGGTGTGCCGTCAACTATTTTGTACGGCAGAGCTAAAATTTGAAACGGTGCGCGCATACATGCCTCCCCGAACAGAATTTAGGATATTATACCACACTTGTTCCCCTTTTGTAAACCCTTTCCCTCGCTTTGGTCAAATATTTTCTTAAAACACTTGACAATATTCCATTTTCCGTCTATAATAAGAGTGTATATAAATGTTGTCCAAAAGCTGTGATGAGGAAGAGTAAGGATGTAAGCTTTGCAAAGAGAGCGGACGGTTGGTGTGAGTCCGCGTAAGCGCCATTCTGAAGGTCGCCTTGGAGCTGTCCGCGCCAACCGCCTCGGCGTAGTAGTACGGATCGGTTGCCCACCGTTATGGGGGTATGAAATCCTTTGGGATTTCTGTGAGTGCGCGCCTTGTGCGCGAAATCAGGTGGTACCGCGTCCATCGTCCTGATCTTTCGGGATGGTGGCTTTTTTCTTTTCATCAGGCCTTGACAACATTTCATTTATCACAGCAAATTGAGTATACGGAGGACTAACTTATGGCACAATCGTATCATGAACTGCCAAAAACCTACAACCCCGCCGATTTTGAGGAGCGCATCTATCAAAATTGGTGCGACAAGGGTTACTTTACGCCCGATCCTGCCTCCACGGCGGAGCACTTCTCTGTCGTTATTCCCCCTCCCAACGTCACGGGGCAGCTCCACATGGGACACGCCCTTGACGAGACGCTGCAGGACATTCTGGTCCGTCACAAGAGAATGCAGGGCTACAACACCCTGTGGGTTCCCGGCACCGACCACGCAGGTATCGCAACCCAGATCAAGGTCGAGGAACAGCTCCGCGTCAACGAAGGGCTGACCCGCTACGATCTCGGTCGCGAGAAGTTCCTGGAGCGCGTTTGGGACTGGAAGAATAAATACGGTGACAGAATCATCAGTCAGCTCAAAAAGCTGGGTGCCTCCTGCGACTGGACGCGCGAGAGATTTACCATGGACGAGGGCTGCTCGAGAGCCGTTCGCGAGGTGTTCGTTAATCTGTACGACAAGGGTCTGATCTACCGCGGTCACCGCATCATCAACTGGTGTCCCCACTGTCTGACAGCCCTGTCCGACGCCGAGGTTGAGTACAAGGATCAGCCCGGTCACTTCTGGCACATCAAATATCCCATCAAGGGTGAGGACGGCTACGTTGTCGTTGCTACCACCCGTCCCGAGACCATGTTTGGTGACACCGCTGTTGCCGTCAACCCCGAGGATGAGGATATGAAGCATCTGATCGGCAAGACGCTGATCCTGCCTGCCGTTGGCCGCGAGATCCCCGTGATCGCCGATGACTACGTCGAGATCGGCTTTGGTACGGGCTGTGTCAAGATCACCCCCGCTCACGACCCCAACGACTTCCTCGTCGGTCAGAGACACAACCTTGAGCAGATCAAGGTCATGAACGACGACGCGACCATGAACGCCTACGCCGGTAAATACGAGGGCATGGACCGCTACGCCTGCCGCAAGGCACTGGTGGCGGATCTTGAGGCAGACGGTTACTTGATCAAGGCCGAGCCTCATGACCACAACGTCGGCACCTGCTACCGCTGTGGCACGACGGTCGAGCCTATGACGAGCGATCAGTGGTTCGTCAAGATGAAGCCTCTGGCAGCTCCTGCCATCGAGGCAGTAGAGGATGGCTCAATCAACTTCATTCCCGAGCGCTTCTCAAAGAACTACTTTAACTGGATGAACAACATCCTTGACTGGTGCATTTCCCGTCAGCTTTGGTGGGGTCACCGCATTCCCGCCTTCTACTGTGACGACTGCGGCGAGATGACCGTTTCCAAAGAGGACATCACCGTCTGCCCCAAGTGCGGTAAGCCCGTCCGTCAGGAAGAAGACGTGCTGGACACCTGGTTCTCCTCGGCGCTTTGGCCCTTCTCGACGTTGGGCTGGCCCGATCAGACCGAGGATCTTGCCAAGTACTATCCCACCAGCGTTCTCGTCACGGGCTACGATATCATCACCTTCTGGGTATCCCGTATGATCTTCTCGGGCCTTGAGCACATGGGACAGAAGCCCTTCTCGACCGTCTTCATTCACGGCCTGGTTCGTGACGCACAGGGACGCAAGATGTCCAAGTCGCTTGGCAACGGTATCGATCCCCTGGAGATCATCGCCAAGTACGGTGCTGACGCGCTCCGCTTTGCGCTGGCTACCGGCAACAGCCCCGGAAACGATATGCGTTTTTCGGATGAGAAGATCGAGGCTGCCCGCAACTTCGCCAACAAGCTGTGGAACGCATCGAGATTCGTTCGCATGAACCTGACCATTGACGATGCAACGCTGCCTGCCATCGAGGATATGGCAACCGAGGACAAATGGATCCTCACCCGTTACAACGAGACCGTCAAGGCCGTCAACGATTCGCTGGAGAGCTTTGAGATCGGTGTCGCGCTGAGCACGCTGTACGACTTTACCTGGGACGTTTTCTGCGACTGGTATATCGAGCTTGCCAAGGCAAGACTGAACGATAAGGAAAGCGAAGCGAACGTCGTCGCACAAAAGGTCATTTGCCACGTGCTGACGGGTATTCTCAAGCTGCTTCACCCCTTCATGCCCTTCATCACGGAGGAGATCTATCAATCCCTGCCGCACGATGAGTGCGAGGAAAGCATCATGATCGCCCGTTACCCTGCGTACGACGAGGCTCTTCTGTTCCCCGAGGACACCGAGCGCATGAACGTCATCATCGACGCCATTCGCGCGATCCGTAACCGTCGGAGCGAGATGAACGTCGTTCCCTCACGCCGTGCCAAGGTCTATATCGCAACGGCACACCCCGAATTCTTCCCCGAGACCAGCTACGTCTTCTTCCAGCGCTTGGCATCTGCCAGCGAGGTAGAGGTGGCTGACAGCTTTGAGGGAATCCTCAGTGCGGACGAAACGGTACAGATCGTCACCTCCGCCGCCACCATCCTGCTCCCGCTGTCTGACATCATTGACCTGGAAAAGGAAAAGGCCAGACTGTCCGCCGAGCAGAAAAAGCTGGAGGGCGAGATCGCACGCCTTGCAGGTAAACTCTCCAATGAGGGCTTTGTTGCCAAGGCCCCCGCCGCCGTTGTCGAAGCCGAGCGCGTCAAGCTGGAAAAATACCGCGAAAACCTGGCCGGCGTTATCACGGCACTCGAAAAAATGAAATAATTTTGCCAAATATGTAACCAAAAGCAAGAAATTTCCGTCTATACTTACAGAAGCCCTTTCTTAATTATACGACGGAGATTTTTGCAACAAATCAAACATTCAAGGAGGAAGTATCATGAAAGCAACCCAAAAGTGGACCCTTGCGCTCGCTGTTATTTTGATGCTGTGCTGTGTTCTGACCTCGTGTAGCAAATCCTACGATAACAATTATGCCGGTGGCGCCAACAAGTACCCCGCCGATATGGCTCCAAGTGTTGAGGGAGATTACGGCTACGGCAACACCAAGCTTCCCGAAAACAACGACACCACAGACAAGGAGTCGGGCGAGGAGATCGTGCAAAAGATCATTCGCACCGTCTATATGGATGCTCAAACCAAAGAGTTTGACCACGCCGTTTCTTCGATCCGCGAAGCTTTGAAGACCGCCGGTGGCTTTGAGGAATCCTTTACCTCCAACAACCGCTCCTACGGCAGCACTGGTTATTACTCCCGCACGGCAACCATGACCTTACGTATCCCTGCTGAAAAGCTGGATGCCTTTTTGAGTGAAGTTGGCGGTCTGTTGCATATCACTTCCCAGCGCGCCAACGTACAAAACGTGACCAACGAGTATTACGATATCGAGGCTCGTCTGAACGTCCTGGAGAGTGAGCGTGCTGTGTATGAGACCATGCTTCAGAACGCAAAAACGACCTCCGAGATGCTCAGCATCCGCGATCGACTGTATAACGTGATCGAGGAGATCGAAGCGTATAAGACGCGCCTGCGTGTCCTGGAGAGCCAGGTCGCTTATTCAACCGTTCACCTGTCGCTGTCCGAGGTCGTCGAATATTCCAAGGTGACCGAACAGGATGCGTCCTTTGGCGATCGCGTATATGACGCGTTCTGGACGGGCTGGTACTCCTTTGTAGACAATGCCGAGGACTTTGCCGTTTGGTTCGTTCGCAACGTGACCACCATCGGCACGCTGGCCATCATCGGCCTGTTGGTGCTTATCATCATTTTGGCTACGAACAAAAAGCACGCGCCCAAGTCTCCTACAACGCCGACCGGCAAAAAAGGAAAGTCGAAAAAGGCAAAGAAAAATAGACAGGCAGAGCCGGTAGCACAACCCGCAAAGCCCGAGACCGAAACTGCCCCCGCTCCCGAGGTTCAGACCGAACCAGCGGAAAACGCGGATGAAAACAACCAATAAAATAGTCAAGCGGCTGTATTCCACCGAATACAGCCGCTGCTATTATATTCACAAGCGAACACTGACTTCCCCACCATCCAAGGCGGCCGTCTCGCCGCTTTCATATTGAACGACAAGACGATACTCGTCGTCGATCTCCAGGGCGCGTGCCGCACGGCTTGTGCCGTCAACGCGATGCACCGTGACGTCCCGACCGATCACCATCGACCGTCGTCGATATTCTGCCAGGCAAAGGGGTTGGTCCCTCCGGCCCAATAAAAAGATCAATCGATCCAGGATCTCACCGATCAAGCAGTCACGCAACGAATTGGCATCTTCCACCGCGTCAAACACCGCCCCGGCTATCTTTTGGATCTCCTCGGGAAAGCCACCCATAGGGGGCGTTACGTTGACCCCGATACCGATCACGGCATATTGCATTCTCGACGTCCCCGGCTCAACGGCGCCTTCGCAAAGTATGCCGCAAACCTTTTTTTCGTTCAGATAGATGTCATTGACCCATTTAATGTCCACGGGACGGTGGATCATGCTCTCAATGGCCTGGGCGGTCGCCACAGCGGCCAGCGTTGTCAGGCAAGTAGCATTGTGTGCCGTCATGGGTCGTCGGACGATGACACTCATATAAATACCCGTTCCGTCGGGAGAAAAGAACGAACGACTCATCCGTCCCCTGCCGGCACTCTGATGCTCGGACAGCACGACTGTTTTGTCCTGTGCTCCTCTTGCGGCGAGCTCGCGGGCGGTTGCATTGGTGGAGGCCAACGTATCATAGGTCAGGACACAAACGTCCCGACGATTCTTTTGGATCACAGACAGATCAAACATACGCCACCTCCCAAGCTTTTTATCAGTATACCATTTTATTGGAAAATTGTCAACTTGCAAGGACAAAAACGCCCCCTCCCCTTGACAAAAAAGCAGTCTCGTGGTACAATGTCCCTTGGAAAATCTGCACATTCAAAAAGGAGAAACGCACGATGAAAACCTCTCTTGTCATTCTTGCGGCGGGCATTGGTTCGCGCTTTGGCGGCGGTATCAAGCAACTGGAGCATATGGGTCCCGCGGGCGAGATCATCATGGACTACTCGATTTACGACGCGCTTGCCGCCGGCTTTGATGAGGTCGTATTCATCATCCGCAAGGATATTGAAGAGGATTTTCGCGAGATCATCGGCAACAAGATGGAAAAGGTCTACCCCTGCAAGTACGTTTTCCAGGAGCTTGACGATCTGCCCGAGGGGTTCTCGCTTCCCGAAGGCCGCACCAAGCCCTGGGGCACAGGACAGGCGCTGCTGGCCTGCCGCGGTGTCGTCACCAATCCTTTTATCGTCATCAATGCCGACGACTATTACGGCAAGGAGGGCTTCCGTCTGATCCACGACTATCTGGTCGCCCACGCTGAGGGAAATCCTTACGATTTCTGCATGGCAGGCTATATCCTCGATCACACCTTGAGCGACAACGGCGGCGTTTCCCGCGGCGTTTGCTCGGTCAACGAGGCGTCCGATCTGGTAAAGGTCACCGAGACACACAACATCACCAAGACCGAAACGGGAGCCGCAGTTCCCACGGGCGAGGGCGAATGGACGCCCCTGGATCCCAAATCCTACGTTTCTATGAATATGTGGGGACTGACGCCCGCGTTTATCGAGACGCTGGCCCAGCGTTTCCCTGCTTTCCTGTCTAATCTCAAGGAGGGCGACATCAAGTCCGAGTATCTGCTTCCCTCCATCGTGGACGATCTGGTACAGGAAGGCAAAGCTACCGTCAAGGTGCTTCCCACGCCCGACCACTGGTTTGGCGTGACCTACAAGGAAGACAAGCCGGCCGTCGTTGCCTCCATTCAAAAGATGATCGCGGACGGCACGTACCCATCTCCTCTGTTCTGATCACGCACACCAACAAAATACATACGGCACAGCTCAATGCAAGCTGTGCCGTATTTTTATCAAAGCTCTTGGGCGGTCAAAAAGGATTCCTTGACAACCTCAATGGTCTTGTGTCCGTAATATTTCATCGCACGCACGTGCGCCTCGGTGATCCGCTCGCCGCTGATGACAATAGGAACGGCGGGGGGACAGGCCACGGTCGGCGACGCGCATATTCTGCCAACAGCATCGTCGACAAAAACCGTCTCACTGGGGGCAAGAACAGCTCGGCGCAAGTCCAAAACGATCTCCGGATTCCGTACCGGCTCCACGCCTCCGTCCAGCGGCTCTCGCGGCGTGATCGCATTAAATGCGGCTTTCAGTCGTTCAAAGTCAACGGTTCGGTTTTCGGGCGTTGCCATCAAGACAAGAAAATCCGGATCGGAAAACTCACACTGAACACCCTGTGCTCTCAATAGTTGGGCTAGTTCTGTGCCCTCAAACCCGCTTTTTTTCGCATCGATCACGATCTTCAGCGGTTCCCCATCTACCATGCAAAAGCCGCGCTGCGCTATATGCTTCTTTACGTCGATCACGCGCCGGATACATTCGGACAAGCGTTCACGGTATCCCCTTGCAAGATAGGCATTGCAAAGATCGAGCGACTGCAAAATCAGATAAGAAGGGCTCGTCGAAGCAAAGAGGGAGAGATATTTTCTGGCGTTCTTGAGATAGTGCTCGGGGGCTTTTTTTGAAACGTGAAGATAGGCACCGCCCGTCAGCACCGGAAGCGTCTTATGGGCGGAGTCGCAACACAGACTTGCCCCAAGTGCAATCGGGTGAAGGGATGGCTCCAGGAAGCCAAGATACGCGCCGTGGGCGTTATCGACGAGTAGCGGAATGCCGTATGCATCACAAACCGAGGACAGACCGGCAATATCACAGACGTTGCCTAAATAATCGGGCGACGTCACGTACACAGCCATTGGCATCTCATTTAGCTTTTCCAGTGCCATTCGGAGCTCGCACGGTGTGATCACTCCGGTACAAACATGATGCGCACGGTCGGAATAAAGCCACTGAACACGCAGATCAAGCAAAGCGCACGCATATACAAAGGCCTTGTGTGCATTTCGCGCCGCAAGGACAAGCGGCTGTCGGCTATCGCTCGTTTCCCTTGCCATCGCAAGCATGGCGCGAATGGCTAACGACGATCCCTCCGTCGAATAAAACGTGTGCGCCGTTTGAAAGAGCATCGTTGCGTTTTTTTCGCTTTGCTCTATGATCCCGCTCGGCGTGTAAAGAACGTCCGCGCCCTCGATTTCCGTAATGTCGCCCGGCTCACAGCCGAGAAACGGAACACCCTTGTGCCCCGGCATATGAAATCGTGCGTCATCCGACTGTATATAATTTTGGACAAAATCGTATATCGGCGTTTGCATGGCAATGACCTCTTGAGATGATCATAAATGATGACCCACTATGCTTTTTATTCATCGCTCTCTGCGACCTGCATCATCACGGCGCATTCGATGCGCTTTTTGAACAGCTCACAGCCATATTCGTAAATTCCGTTGATGCTTCCCGTGGCGTGATAGGCATTGGCCGCGCAACCGCCGGAGCAGTAAAGTCTCGCCCAGCAATCACGGCATTCTGCACGTGCATAGGCGTTGCACTGTCTGAACTGATCCTGTGCCTCGACGTTTTTGACACCGTTCCAAATGTCACCGAGACTGTATTTTTTGTCTCCGACGAACTGATGACAAGGATATAACTCACCCCAAGGGGTGACAGCCATATATTCTGTACCCGAGCCGCATCCGGTGATGCGCTTGTAGATGCAAGGGCCGTTTTTGAGGTCGAGCATATAATGATAGAAGGTGAACGGACGGCCTTCCTTTTTGCGCTTGATCATTTCTTTGGCCAGAAGCTCATACTGCTCGCAAATCACGGGCAGATCCTCCGCCGTCAGGGCGCAGGGATCATCCGGCGAGCATACCACGGGCTCCATGGAAAGCTCGGTAAATCCAAGGTCTGCCATATGTATGATGTCGCTCGTGAAATCGGTATTATGATGCGTGAACGTGCCGCGGACGTAATACCCCTTTCCGCCACGCTTCTCTACCAGACGCTTGAAATTCGGAACGATCACATCATAGCTGCCGCGACCTGCGTAGTCGACGCGGAAACGGTCGTTGACCTCTTTGCGTCCGTCTAAGGACAAAACAACGTTATGGCATTCCTTGTTCAGGAAATCGATCATATCGTCCGTCAGAACCATACCATTGGTCGTATAGGTGAAGCGGAAATTTTTGTTGTGCTCCTTCTCGATCCTGCGCGCGTATTCGACCAACTGCTTGACCACGTCGAAATTCAGTGCGGGCTCGCCGCCGAAAAAGTCCACCTCAAGGTTTCTTCTGCTTCCCGAATTGGCAATCAAAAAGTCAAGCGCCTGTTTGCCGACCTCAAAGGACATCAGTGCGCGATCCCCCTGGTATTTTCCTTGGCTGGCAAAGCAATACGAGCAATTCAAATTGCAGGTGTGAGAGACGTGCAGGCAAAGCGCCTTGATCACCTTGCTGTTGTTTTTATAGGTGCCGGCAAGTGCCTCGTATTTATCCTCGGAGTAAAGCTTGCCCTCATCCTCCAGCGTGCGGATATCGTCGATGCAAGCGAGGATGTCCTCTCTCGTTACATCCGGCGCGTCCTGGTATTTCTCCAGCACGGCAGCAACAATTTCCTCTTCGCTGTGCGTTTTGAACATCTCAATGATATCATACGCCACCTCATCGACAACGTGAACCGAGCCGGAGCAGGTGTCAAGAACAATGTTATAGCCGTTCAGTTTATATTGATGGACCATTTTCCAGACTTTCCTTTCAATCCTTGTATTTCACACATATCATATCAAAAATAAAACGCTGTCACCGTGTGGGACAGCGTTTTATCATTTAGCGAAAATCACTTGTTGTTCTCGCACTGCTGATTTGCAACGCCGCAAGAGGTCTTGCACGCGGACTGGCAGGAGGTCTGGCACTCGCCACAGCCACCGTTTTCAACAGTCTTTGCAATATTCTTCGTCTCAACAGTATGAATTCTCTTCATAGTAACACCCTCCATAGAATGAAATAATAACTACTCTGTAATTCTACCACAAAAAATAGTGTATGTCAATATTTTTTACGGATTTTGAATGATTTTTGTTTTTTTATAGATTTGCGTTTTTTCTCTTGACAATCATATGCCCACATAGTATAATAAATGCAACAGCTATGAGAAAAAGGAGTAGCGCGGAGAGTCCTTTTCAGAGACGGAGCGGGTGGTGTGAGCTTCGATGGGCGTCGCGTGAAGCAGTTTTTGAGCTTCAAACCGAGCAAAATGTGAGGCTTTGACGGATTCCCTCCGTTACAGGGGAATCGGCATGATGGTGCCGGCTAAGTGCGATCGGGATCGATCGAATTCAGGTGGTAACGCGGAATACATTTCGCCCTGAACACGGCTTTTGTCGTGTCGGGGGCTTTTTTATTTTTAATATTATGGAGGATCTTATCATGAATCTGAAGCTTTTGAAGCTGCTGAGCAAAAATGCACACTATACCACACAGGAGCTTGCCGTGATGGCAGACATGACCGAAGAAGCAGTCGTACAAGAGATCGCGCAAATGGAACAGAACGGACTTATCCGCGGATATAAAGCCGTGGTGGACTGGGAGCGCATGGACAGCGCGTTTGTCTCGGCCATCATTGAGCTCAAGGTCACGCCCAAGGCGGGACTTGGCTTTGAGGAGGTGGCTCTGCGCGTAATGAAATATCCCGAGGTCGAGTCGGTGTATCTGATGTCGGGCGGTTATGACCTTTCCCTTGTCGTCAAGGGAAAGACCTTCCAGGAGGTCGCTCTGTTCGTGGCCAAGGAGCTCTCCACCATTGACTCTGTCATTTCTACCTCCACTCACTTTGTCCTTCGCCGCTACAAGGAGCTGGACGTAGAGCTTCTGGGCGAGGACGGCGACGATCGGGGGAACTATTTGCTGTGAGTACCGTTCATTACGATCGCATTCTCAACCCCGCGGTGACAGGCATTGCGCCCTCCGGCATTCGTAAATTTTTCGATATTGCCGAGACGATGCAGGACATCATCTCCCTTGGCGTGGGTGAACCTGACTTTCCCACCCCTTGGAGAATCCGCCGCGCGGGTATTCAATCCTTGGAAAGAAGTCACACGCGCTACACGTCCAATTCCGGCTTGGAGCATCTGCGAAAAGAAATTGCCCGTTACGTCAAGGGCAAATATGACTTGTCTTACGACTATAAGGACGAGATACTGGTCACCGTTGGTGGTAGCGAGGCCATAGACGCCGCAATCCGCGCTGTTGTTTGTCCGGGTGACGAGGTGATCATCCCCCAGCCCAGCTACGTCTGCTACGAGCCTATGACGGTTCTGGCGGGTGGTGTGCCTGTGATCATCCAAACGGACGCCGAGCATGACTTCAAGCTCACGCCCGAGGCGCTGCTCTCTCACCTGACACCTAAAACCAAGGTGCTCATTCTTCCCTATCCCTGCAACCCGACGGGCGGAATTATGGAACAGGAAGATCTGGAAAAGATCGCCGAAATTTTGCGTGAGCGCGACATCCTGGTCATTTCGGACGAGATCTATGCCGAGCTGACCTACGGCGGCAAGCGCCACGTGTCCATCGCCTCGCTGGAAGGCATGGCCGAGCGCACCGTCGTTGTCAACGGCTTTTCCAAGGCCTTTTCCATGACGGGCTGGCGTATGGGCTACGCTTGCGGTCCGGCACCTATTATGAAGGAGATCCGCAAGATCCACCAGTATGCCATTATGTGCGCCCCCACGACCTCACAGTACGCCGCCATTGAGGCTCTGCGAAGCTGTGACGCCAACGTCCAGGAGATGCGGGAGGAGTACGATATGCGACGCCGTCTGATCGTGTCGGGCTTTAACAAGCTGGGACTGGAGTGCCGCGAGCCCAAGGGCGCGTTTTACGCCTTCCCTTCCATCGCCTCGACGGGCATGACCTCGGAGGAATTCTGCGAAAAGCTACTGTATGCCAAAAAGGTCGCCGTCGTTCCCGGCCCTGCCTTTGGCCAGGGCGGCGAGGGCTTCATCCGGGCGTCCTACTGCTACTCGGTGGAGCATATCACCGAGGCGCTGAAAAGGATCGGGGAGTTTTTAGAGGAAATTAAACAATAAAATAAACACAAGGAGCCCCTTGGTAAAAACCAAGGGGCTCTTCTCTTTTATTTTACTATTTACATTCTATCTCTGATCGCCTTCAAGAATCCCATACTATTGACAGGCGTGACGGTGGATTTATCCTCGACAAGACCTGCGAGGTCCTTGGTCATAATACCGTCATTGAGGGTCTGGATGCAGGCCGCCTCCAGCTTGTCGGCAAAGGCAACGAGGTCAGAAAGGTCGTCCAACTCTCCTCTCTTGCGGAGCGCGCCCGTCCAGGCGAAGATAGTCGCCATGGGGTTGGTCGAGGTCTCCTCGCCCTTGAGGTAGCGGTAGTAATGGCGGGTGACCGTACCGTGCGCCGCCTCGTATTCGTAGTTACCGTCGGGCGAGACGAGCACCGAGGTCATCATGGCCAGCGACCCGAAGGCCGTCGACACCATGTCGCTCATGACGTCGCCGTCGTAGTTCTTGCAGGCCCAGATGAAGCCGCCCTCACTGCGGATAACGCGAGCGACCGCATCGTCGATCAGCGTATAAAAATACTCGATGCCAAGCTCTTCAAACTTATCCTTGTATTCGTTCTGATAGATCTCCTCAAAGATGAGCTTGAAGGTCTGATCGTACTGCTTGGAGATGGTGTCCTTGGTGGAAAACCAAAGATCCTGCTTGGTATTGATGGCATACCGGAAGCAAGAATGGGCGAACGAGCGGATGGAGCTATCCTTGTTATACTGTCCTTGCAACACACCTGCGCACTCGAAGTCGTAGATCGTTTGGCGTATTTCGGTACCATCCTTGGCGATGAACAGCAGCTCTGCCTTGCCCTCGCCCGGGATGCGGTACTCGGTAGCCTTATAGACGTCTCCATAGGCGTGACGGGCGATGGTAATGGGCTTTTTCCACTTACGGACTGCCGGCTTGATGCTGTCGATCAGAATAGGCGCGCGGAAGACCGTACCGTCAAGAACAGCGCGGATCGTGCCGTTGGGGCTCTTCCACATCTCGGACAGGTTGTATTCCTCCACACGCTGTTTATTGGGTGTGATGGTGGCACATTTAACGGCAACGCCGTACTTTTTGTTGGCCAGTGCCGCCTCCATAGTAACGGCGTCCTTCGTCCGCTCGCGCTCGGGCAAGCCGAGGTCGTAATATTCTGTTTTGAGATCGACAAAAGGAAGGATCAGCTCGTCCTTGATCTGTTGCCACAGGATTCGGGTCATTTCGTCGCCGTCCATTTCGACCAGCGGTGTTTTCATTTGAATTTTCTGCATGATGGTTGTTCCTTTCGTTATCTTGCGGTATATTTGAGGAGCCCCCCCGCGAGCAACATATCCTTCTGACGCTGCGAGAAGTGGCAAACCAGCTCGATTTCTTGCCCGCTCGTCAAATTCTTCATCGTTGCGCGTCCGGTATTAAGGGCCTCGATCAGTCCCGTCATTTCAAGCTCATCCCCCTGTTCCACTTTGTCGTAATCGTCAGGATCAGCGAAGGTCAGGGGCAAAATGCCTGCGTTGATGAGGTTTGCCACGTGGATACGGGCAAAGCTTTTGGCCACGACGGCACGAACGCCGAGATACAGCGGAACAAGCGCCGCGTGCTCACGCGAGGAGCCCTGGCCGTAGTTGACACCGCCGACGATGATGGAATTGCCCGCCGCCTTGGCGCGCTCCGAGAAGCTTTCGTCGCACACGGCAAAGCAGAACTTGGACAGGTACGGGATATTGGAGCGGTACGGCAGGATCTTAGCACCTGCGGGCATGATGTGGTCGGTCGTGATGTTATCACCCACCTTGAGCGTTAAGGGTGCCTTGATGGTATCCGTCAACGGATAGGCATCGGGCAGTGGCTTGATGTTGGGGCCGCGCAAAACCTCAACGTCGGCGGCCTCAGCCTCGTCAGCAGGCATGAGAACAGCGCTGTCGTTGACAAGGAACTCCTCGGGCATGGTGATCTCGGGATAGTCGCCCAGCGTGCGCGGATCAGTGATATAACCCGTCAAAGCGGCCACGGCAGCCACCTCGGGAGAGACTAGATAGACCTGGCCGTCTCGCGTACCGCTTCGGCCCTCAAAATTACGGTTGAAGGTACGCAGAGAGACGCCCGCGGAGTTGGGCGAAAAGCCCATGCCGATACACGGACCGCAGGCACATTCCAGCACGCGTGCACCCGAGGTGATGATATCGGACAGCGCGCCGCAATCGGCCAGCATGGTCAAGACCTGCTTGGAGCCGGGAGACACGGATAGGCTGACCGAATCGTCGATCTTCTTGCCCTTGAGAATGGCGGCAACGCGAAGCATGTCGCGCAACGATGAATTGGTGCAAGAGCCGATGCAGACCTGATCGACCTTGATATGCGACAATTCGCGCGCGGACTTGATATTATCGGGGCTGTGGGGGCAAGCCAAAAGAGGCTCAAGCTCGGACAGATTGATATCGATCACGCGGTCATACACCGCATCGGGATCACTTTGGAGAGGAATGTAGTCCTCTTCTCTGCCCTGTGCAGCAAGAAAAGCGCGTGTGACCTCGTCTGAGGGGAAAATAGAGGTCGTAGCGCCCAGTTCTGTTCCCATGTTGGTAATGGTAGCCCTCTCGGGGACAGACAGCGTAGAAACGCCCTCACCGCCCCACTCGATGATGTACCCCACGCCGCCCTTAACGGACAAGATGCGAAGGATCTCAAGGCTTACGTCCTTGGCGCTGACCCAAGGCGACAATTTGCCCGTCAGATTCACCTTGATCATCTTGGGCATGGTGATATAATACGCACCGCCTCCCATGGCAACGGCTACGTCCATACCGCCCGCGCCAAACGCCAGCATACCGATGCCGCCACCCGTGGGAGTGTGGCTGTCCGAGCCGATCAGCGTCTTGCCCGGCTTGCCAAAGCGTTCGAGATGGACCTGATGGCAGATGCCGTTACCGGGGCGGGAAAAGCGAATGCCGTGCTTTTTGGCAACGGATTGAATATATCTATGGTCATCGGCGTTTTCAAATCCCGATTGCAGTGTGTTATGATCGATATAAGCAACACTCAGCTCCGTGCGAACGCGCGGAATACCGATGGCCTCGAACTCCAGGTATGCCATCGTTCCCGTTGCATCCTGGGTCAGTGTCTGATCCATGCGGAGCGCAATTTCTTGCCCCGCAATCATTTCACCCTCGACCAGATGCGCTTGGATAATTTTTTGTGCGATCGTCAGTCCCATAACTTTATCTACTCCTTTTATTTGCTCTCGCCCACGGCGCTCGTGGCCAGGACAATACACTTTTTGGCATTTTCAATGTGAAGCACCGTCAGCCGCTCGGCTTCGTCTGCGTCGTGCCCTTCCAATGCACCGAGAATGGCGGCGTGCTCCTTGACGGCAACCTCGGCGCGATCGGGGTGCTCAACCGAGATCTTGCGATACCGTTGCACCCTGTGATGCAGTTCACTCAGGGTCGCCATCAGTATTTCACTTCCGCAATAACGGTACACCAACTCGTGGAAACGAGAATCCATGTCGCGGATATTGGCAGCACCGCCGCGTGCGGTGTAAAAATCCTGCAGTGCTACGATCTCGCGCAATTCATTCAATTCCTCTTCGGTGATGCGCAACGCGCAAAGACGAGCGGCGTAGCCCTCGATCCGGAGGCGGATCTCATAGATATCCATCAGGTCCTGCTGGGATACGCCACGCACACGAACGCTATGCGAGGAGGTCTCCTCGACCAGTTGCTGTTGCTTTAAGCGATTGAGTGCTTCTCGGATCGGTGTTCGGCTCACGCCCAATCGCTCGCACAGCTTCAGCTCGGTCAAAATTTCACCGCGGGCATAAACGCCGCTCAAAATATCGTTTTCCAGTGATTCAAATACAAAATCAGCAAGAGAACCGTTCATTTTGTGTTTCCTTCCTTCCGTCTTTCTTCATCAGTCGTTTTGCTTTGGGGGATGCGGGATGACCAGGCGATGATCCGACAGCTCCGCGATCTTTTCTTCCAATTCGTGGTTGGAAAGGCTGGTGATACGTCCAGCCTCGTATTCCTCGTCCACCCATTGCTTCATGGCCACGACCAGCGGGTCGCGCTTATCCACTTTATTCTCGCCCTCCAGGTGATAATTCGCATTGATCCAGTAGGCAATGCCTGCCAGCCCTGAGGTCTTGGTGACCATGACGCTTGCATCACGATTCAAAAGTTTTTTCGTATTGAAAATGTTATAGATCTCCTCGTCCTTCATCATGCCGTCCGCGTGAATGCCCGCACGGGTGACGTTGAAGTTGCGGCCGACAAACGGCGTCATTTCGGGAATGCGGTAGCCCATTTCGTCTCTGAAATAGCTGGCAATATCGGTGATAGCTGTGGGATCCATGCCGTCAAGCGTGCCGCGCATGGAGGCGTACTCAAAGACCATCGCCTCCACGGGAATGTTACCGGTTCTCTCTCCGATGCCAAGCAAGGAGCAGTTGACCGCGCTTGCACCATACAACCAGGCGGTGGTGGCGTTGCTGACCGCCTTGTAGAAGTCGTTATGACCATGCCACTCGAGCTGCTCGCTGGGCACGTCGGAATAATGCTGCAAACCGTAAACGATGCCGGGTACGCTTCGCGGAATGGCCACCTCGGGGAGCGGCACGCCGTAGCCCATGGTATCACATGCGCGGATCTTCACCGGGATGCCTGCATCGCGGCTCATCTTCATGAGCTCGTTGACGAACGGAACGACAAAGCCGTAGAAGTCGGCACGCGTAATGTCCTCCAGGTGACACCGCGGCACGATACCTGCCTCGAAAGCATCAGCAACCGTCTTCAGATAATAGTTCATCGCCTCGCGACGGGTCATTTTCATTTTTTTGAAGATGTGGTAGTCAGAGGAGCTGACCAAAATGCCCGTTTCCGAGATCTGCAAGCTTTTAACAAGCTTGAAATCCTCTCGGTTGGCTCGTATCCAGGTGGTGATCTCCGGGAACTTCAGCCCGAGCGCGCGGCAAGCCTCCAGTGCCTCAATATCCTTTTTACTATAAATGAAAAATTCAGTCTGGCGAATAATGCCCTTGGGGCCGCCTAAGCGAGACAGCAGCTTGTAAAGATCGACAATCTGCTTGACCGTATAGGGCTCGACCGACTGCTGACCGTCGCGCATGGTCGTATCCGTGATCCAAATTTCCTTTGGCATATTGATCGGCACACGACGGTGGTTGAACGTCATCTTGGGCACCTCGTCGTAGGGATAGACCTCGCGGTAGAGGTTGGGTTCAATCACGTCCTGAAGCTGATAGCGGTATGTTTTTTGTTCCAGCAGGTTTGTCTTGTCAGAAATTTCGATCATATCCGGATCTCCTTTACTGCGTGTGGATTTGGCTCTTTTGTATAATTGTATACAAGTATACCATATATATGATCGTATGTCAATAGGTATGAAAAAATATCCTTAAGACAAAAATGGGAAGTCTTCACTTCCCATTTTTATTTGGTTTAGCAACCGCACTTGTTACGGTCATTATGATGTCCGGGGCCATTTCCGTGCGGCGACGAGGGCGGGCAAAATTCGCTTACCGGGAATGCCATACGCCGGAACATCGAGCAGGGATCGTCCTCGCAAGCCTCGATGCATTCCTTGTCGGGAACACAATATTCCGTCGCTTGGATCAGATACTGGGCGGGACGAACGATGCGGACGACCGAGAAGATGCCGAGAGAAACGGTCAGATAGCGGCCGGAATCCCTGTCCGAGAGCGTTCCGCTGACGCGGTGAGAAACAGGCTCGGGAATGTCACAGCAGCAACAGCAGCAATGACATTCCGTCTCCTTTTCGCAGATGCGAGTGCCGAGAACGATGGGATCGACGACCTCCACCACCGCGATAGGCACGTTGCGACTTTGGTTGCAAGGACCGGGCTCGGCGCAGAAGTCAGATGCGTCGGGGCTACTCTTGAAAATGTTGACATTGCTCTCGCTACCGTACAGGATCACGTGCTTTTCCAAAACAGCCACGCCGTCGAATTCCTGGCTTCTGCCACCGCCTACGCAAGCCTCCAGCTCGATCTTGACGTAGAAGCGAATGTTGACGGAATAGAACCCTCGGTTGAATTGCACGGGGTCGATATGGATGGATGTCCAGCAGATCGTGGCGCGCTTGACGCGGATGCTACCGGTGCGCTCCAAAATCTCGTTGCCGAAATCGGTCAAAAACACCCGCACGTTTTCAAAGCAGTCACGGTCGCGGCAGGAATCCAGAATGCGGTTGGTCTCGATGCAGACCATTTCTCGTCCACAGCCGGGTGACGGCTGGCACGGAAACTTATTTTCTGCCATGGTAATATCCTCCTTGATTGATTTTGAAGAAGCCGGTGCAAACACGCATACGACTCCCTTCTCTACCATTCTATTCACCCGGGCAAAATTTGACAAAATATTCAAAGCAAAAAAGCATACGCCCCCGGATCAAGACGAAGGTCCTGAACGAAGGCGTATGGTTGCTTAAATTCAGAAAATACTCAGCTGATCCGTTTCCTGGATGCCGTCCAGGACGCCGTTGCGGCGCAGGACCTCGATGACGCTCTTGGTGAGTTTGGCTCGCGTTTGGAGATCCTCCACCGAGAAGAAGGGCTCTGCCTCACGCGCTTTAACGATGTTTTCGGCCGCGTTTTCGCCAACACCGCCAAGCGACGAGAACGGCAAGCGAATGGCACGCTCTCCCTCGGGACGATAGCATCGGGAGTCCGAAACGTTGATATCAACAGGCAGGAACTTAATGCCGCGGGCGTAAGCCTCCATCGCCAACTGGAAGGTCGGGATGGAATCCTGCTCCTTGGGGCTGGCTTCCTTGCCCCGCTGTTCGATATCCTTGATGTAATTCTCCAGATATTTCTTGCCGCGCATGACGATCTCGGCGTCAAAGCCCTTGGGGGCTACGGTAAACATAGCCGCATAAAAGACTGTTGGCATATAGATCTTATACCAGCCCAGTCGGATCGCCGACATGACGTAGGCTGCCGCGTGCGCCTTGGGGAACATGTACTTGATCTTTTTGCATGAACCGATGTACCAATCCGGGACGTTGTGTGCCCGCATCTCGGCTTCCCACTCGGGAGTCAGGCCCCTGCCCTTTCGGACGCTTTCCATGATCTTGAAGGCCAGCGCGTTTTCCAAGCCGTAGCGGATCAAGTCGAGCATGATACCGTCACGGCATCCGATGACCTTGGAAATGTCGCAAATTCCCTCTTTGATCAGATCCTGGGCGTTACCCAGCCACACGTCGGTGCCGTGCGTCAGACCCGAGATCTGAAGCAGGTCGGCAAAGTTTTTAGGCTGTGCGTCCATAAGAACCTGCTGGAGGAAGCGGGTGCCCATCTCTGGAATGCCCCATGTACCCACCTGACAGCCGCCGATATCCTCGGGGCGGATGCCTAAGGGTGCGGTCGAGGTAAAGAGAGCGTAGATGGATTCGTCATTCATCTTGACGTCCATGACGCTGGTATCCGAATAGCGCTCCAGCCACTTATATTTGGTCGGAATATCGTGCCCCAGCTCGTCCAGCTTGAGCAGCGTATCGTGCAGATACTCAAAGGTGAAGTGGGTGGTGACAATATCCGAATTGGGGTCATCGGCGGGGTGCTGGACGGGACAGAAATCGTAGATCTCATATTCCTTGGGAACGACGACGATACCGCCGGGGTGCTGTCCCGTCGTACGCTTAACGCCGACGCAGGAGGCCACCAGGCGGTTCATATCCGCACGGGAGACCGAGACTTGCTTTTCGTCCAGGTATTTGGCTACGAAGCCATACGCCGTCTTATCTGCCAATTCACCGATGGTGCCCGCGCGGAACACGTTTTCCGCACCGAACAGATCCTCGGTGTATTTATGGACCTTGCCCTGCACCTCTCCCGAGAAGTTGAGGTCAATATCGGGCGACTTGTCACCGTAAAAGCCAAGGAAGGTCTCAAACGGGATGTCGTGGCCGTCGCCGACCAGCTTGGTGCCGCATTTGGGACAGTTGGTATCGGGCAGGTCAAAGCCGGAGCCAACAGAACCGTCAGTGAAGAATTCCGAGTGCTGACAGTTCGGGCAATAATAGTGCGGCGGCAGAGGGTTGACCTCCGAAATACCGGCAAACGAGGCGACGACGGACGATCCGACCGAGCCTCGCGAGCCGACAAGATACCCTTGGCTCTCGCTGTACCACACCAGCTTTTGCGCGATCATATAAAGCACGGCAAAGCCGTTCTTGATGATGGAGGTCAACTCCTTATCCAGTCGGTCGTGGACGATTTTGGGTAGCGGCTTACCGTACTGCTTCTCTGCCCGCTCATAGCAAATGCGCTGCAGATCCTCCTCCGCGCCCTCCATGTGAGGGGTGAAGGTGCCCTTGGGGAACGGACGAATGTCGGACTCGATCATATCGGCGATCTTATTGGTGTTCTCCACGACCACCTCGTAGGCCTTGTCTTCTCCCAAATAAGAGAATTCGGCAAGCATTTCATCCGTCGTACGGAAATACAGGTGGATGTCGCGGTCGAAGTCCTTGAATTTCATGCCCGCCTGCAGGATCTTACGGGAAAGCTCGTCCTCGTCGTTGAGGAAGTGGGCGTCACAGGTCGCGACGACCGGCTTACCGTATTTCTCTCCCAGCGCTACGATGCGGCGGTTGAGATCGCGCAGGCCTTCCTCATCGCGGATTTTGCCCTCGTCGATCATAAAGCGGTTGTTGCAGGTCGGTTGGATCTCCAGGTAGTCGTAGAAGTTGACGATCTCCTCGATCACCGACTCCGGTTTGTTATCCAAAATCGCCTGGATCAGTTCGCCTGCCTCGCAGGCAGAGCCGACGATCAGTCCCTCACGGTATTTTTCCAACTCGGTCTTGGGGATTCTGGGCTGACGGCGGTAATATTTGAGATAACTCATGGAGATCAGGCGATACAGGTTTTTGAGTCCCGTCTTATTTTTGACCAGTAGCACCTGGTGATAGGGGCGGAGCTTGAGCGGGTCGGTGTTGGCCAGCATTTCCCGCTGCAACGCAGAGAAATTGCGGATATCCATCTCGCGCAGGCGGTCGCACATACGGAAATAGATCATAGCCAGCATTTCAGCGTCGTCGCAGGCACGGTGGTGATGGAAATCCCCCAGCTTATAATGGTTGGCAATGGTATCCAGCTTATGATTTTTCAGATCGGGATTGATATAGCGAGACAGCGCCAACGTATCAAGATAGGGGCTGGAAAATTCGATGCCGCACTGCTCGGAAAAATAGCGGATAAAGCCAATATCAAAGTTAGCGTTATGGGCGATGAGCAGTTTTTTCGGCTCTCCCTCCCTGTCTCCGATAAAGTCAAAGAACATCTCCAGCGCCTCTTTGGTTTTCGGGGCGCCGGCCACCATTTCGTTGGTGATGGAGGTCAATTCCACAATTTCCTGGGGAATGACCATTTCGGGATCGACAAAGGTATCGAAGCGGTCGATGACCTCGCCGCCGCGGATGCGAACGGCACCGATCTCGGTCAGACGGCTCGTCTGGGTAGAAAGCCCCGTGGTCTCAATGTCGAACACGATCATTTCATCGTCCACAAGTCCCTCGTAGATGCCGGAGACGGCACTCGCGGTATCGTTGACGAAATAGGCTTCCAGACCGTAGATGACCTTTTGCCCCAGCTTTTCCGAGGCAAGCATCGCCTTTTGATACGCCTGCACGTTGCCGTGGTCCGTGATGGCCACCGCCGGCATGCCCCACTTGTTGGCTGTCTTGACGGCCACATCGGGCGGAATAAGCGCATCCATGCTGGACATGGTGGTGTGCAGGTGCAATTCGACTCTCTTTTTTTCGGCGTGGTCCATACGGCCAATGCGCCCTATCTTCATCACGTCGCTATAGAAAAAGGTGAAGTCGATATCCGTATAGTTCTTGCGCGTTTCCTTTTTGATGTATCCCTGCATCGCAACGGCTGTACCGTTGGGAATCAGCTTGGAAAGCTCCTTTTCTTCGTCCAGGGTCAGTCCGTATTTTCTCACCTCAATACAGGAGACGCCGTCGAACACGTCAAAGGTGACGTTATATTTATCGCCGTTTCGGTTGGCTTCTGCAGTATAGCCAAAGGTCTCACCCAGCACGATGATGCCACGCGCGGCATGCTGCAACGAGGCAATGGTCACCGGCTTGATGTCAAAGGCTTGTCCGATCAACACCTCGGGGGCGCTGATATCATACGTATAATATCCAATGCGGCACTTTCCCTCCTCGGACAGATCGGGCGCCGGAATGGTATCAAAATAAACGGAGGGAGTACGCGGGAAGATCTTTTTTTCGTCCTCGGCGAGAGCGGGGGCGTGGCCGCCGAAGTCATCGCCGCCCTGGCGGCGTGCCTCCATTGCGCGATCATATTCACTTTCCGCACGCGCCAGCTGTGCGTCGATCGACTCCAGGCGCCGTTCCATGGAGTATTGCGCCGTTGACTGTCCAACGTCCAGATTGTGACGAATATTCACCTTGATCTTAAGACCAAATTCACTCAAAATGATGCCTTCGATGACCTGCGGCGTGTGGGCACTTTCCATCAGACGGATGCCGTCGACCTCAAAGGGTAATTCGATCGTCAGGCAATCGTCCTGCAGTTGAATTCTGTAATGATTAAAAAAGCCACGGGCGACGATGCCGATGCGCTCCGCCTCGGCCAGCACGTTGGGAACGTAGGCCTGTGTGAAGAACCGAGCGGGATAATGAGGAAGGATACGGACGGCGGCCAACTCATACGCCGCACAGATCTCGTCCTCCAGACGGTACAATTCGGGCTTGTCGATCGGCATGGGAAAATGCGCGGAGATCTCCAGCATTCGCTTTTGCTTATCCGCGCGGACCGTATGAGAAAAGGCACCGGAGAGGATCTCGCGATTGCGCATCCCCGGCTCGTATTTTTTCAAGATCTGCAGAAGTGACCGTTCCTCACCACCCGCCATCGGTTTCGATTGCATGTCCGACATGACTGTCTCCTTATCGTTTAAGTTTGCCCCGACACAGAGGTCGGGGCGTTTTCTTGCTTTATTGCTTGTCCATAGCCCGAATTTCAGCCAGCAGGCGAGGAATCAACTCGCCCTCGGGCACTTTTTCTATGATTTGGCCGTGGCGGAACAAAAGTCCCTCACCCCGACCGCCGGCAATGCCGATATCAGCCTCTCTTGCCTCACCCGGACCATTGACGACGCATCCCATCAGGGCCACCTTAATGGGAAGTCGATCCAGTCCCTCTGCGCGCACGGCCTGCTTAAAGCTCTCGCACAGCGAGATCAAATCAATTTGGGTGCGTCCGCAGGTAGGACAGCTGACAATGTTCATGCCGCTCTGCCCTTCGATCTGAAGGCCGTTGAGAATGCGGCGGGCCGCCGCGATCTCATGTACGGGATCCTCGGTCAGAGACACGCGCAAGGTATCTCCAATGCCGTCCAGAAGGAGTGCACCGATGCCCATGGCGCTCTTGATCATGCCCTCCTCACCGCCGCCGGCTTCCGTTACTCCCAGGTGGATCGGATAGGGGCAGGACTGCGACAGGAGACGGTTGGCCGCGACCATGGTCTGCACGTCCGAGGCCTTGATGGAAATGACGATATCTTCAAACCCAAACTTCTCCAGCAGTGCGCTGTGATACAGGGCGCTCTCACAAAGCGCCTGCGCGGTAGGAGATCCGTATTTGGCCAGCAAATGCTTTTCCAGCGATCCGCTGTTGACACCGATACGGATGGGAATCCTTCGTTCCCGGCAGGCATTTGCCACCTGGCGCACGCGGTCCTCGTCTCCGATGTTGCCGGGATTGATGCGGATTTTATCAAATCCCAGCTCGGCACAACGCAGTGCAACACGATAATCAAAATGAATATCGGCAACCACAGGCATGCTCACGCCTGCCTGACGAATGGCACCGATGGTCTCGGCCGCCTCAAGGTCGGGCACCGTGATGCGCACCACGTCGCACCCTGCATCCTGCAACCGCATCATCTGCGCCGCCGTTGCCCTGGCGTCGTGGGGATCGGTAT
Organism: Oscillospiraceae bacterium; assembly: GCA_015064395.1. Lineage (GTDB taxonomy): Bacteria > Bacillota > Clostridia > Oscillospirales > CAG-272 > SIG644. The sequence continues at coordinate 58,028 of SVSH01000004.1, read as the reverse complement.
TGGTCATGGATTGAATGGCGATCGGATGTGTTCCACCGATGCCAACGCCTCCCGCCATCACGGCTCGGGATGCTCTTCGTATCTCTCGGTAATTCAAAGCGGTCTCCCTTTTATTATCATTTTAGAAACAGCATCACGATGTCCTTGCCTACGACAAAGACCATCAGAATCATGAGCAGCACAATGCCGGCAAAGTTGATCTTTCCTTCCATGTCCTGCGGAACCTTCTTGCGAGTAATGCCCTCAAAAGCAAGCAGTGCAAATCTGCCGCCGTCCAAAGCAGGAAACGGAATGAGGTTAAATACACCCAGGTTAATGGAGATCACAGCCGTAATATGCAAGACGTAGCGCAAGATCTGTTCGGCATCCCAACCGCTGGACTGAATGGTATCCTTGACAGCCGAGGTAACGCCGACGGGGCTGGAGAGCGAGGTCAGAGCGTAACGTCCCGTGATCAGATTGATCAGGCTGTCCCACACCATTTTGACCAGCGAAAGCGACCGATGCCAGGAAATGCGAAGCAGCTGGCCGAAGGTGGGATCCTTAACGGCGTACACCTTAAAATCGTAGTCACCAAAGGTAATTCCGTTTTCCTCAAAGGTCGGGAACGTGACTTGATCCAGCACGATCTTTTCCCCGTCGCGAACGACGACCAGGCGGACAGGCTCGCTTCCCTGGTTCACGATCTCGTAGATCAGCTCCTCGCCGGTATATACTGACACGTTGTTGACCTTGATGACGGTATCCTCTGCCTGCAGTCCGTCGGCGGCATTGCTAGTCGCCCCCTCCAAAAAGCTATGGATGGTAGTCGAGGCCAACTGGTCACGCGACATACATACAATGACGAAAACGATGATAAATCCCAAGATCAAATTCATGGCGGCACCGGCTACGACAATGGCCATGCGCTGCCACACCCTTTTGGCGCTGAAGGAATCGGGGGCGTCCTCCGCCTCGTTCTCACCCTTCATGCTGACGTATCCGCCGATCGGAAGGGCGCGGAGCGAAAAGAGCGTTCCGTGCTTTTTTCCTTTACGCTGCAACAGCTTGGGACCCATACCAATCGAAAATTCTTCGATGTAAACACCGCAAGCTCTGGCAATGGCAAAATGACCGAATTCGTGAATCATGATCAAAATGCCAAAGATCAATATAGCGACAATGATATACATATTATCCACTCCTGTGTTTCTCTCTGTTGGGGTGCTGTCAGATCCCCCTATTTGTCAAGTGCTCGCCACAAAGCCGACGAGCCTGACGGTCGTATTCCAAAATGTCCTCCAGCGTATGCGCGCCGGAAGCGCTCGACAGATCATTCACCGTTTGTTCGACGGCGTCGAAAATGGTGCAGAACGAGATCTCATCCCGCAAAAAGGCCGCGACAGCCACCTCGTTGGCCGCATTGAGGACGGCCGGCATAGCGCCACCCGCCTGCATGGCCTCTCGCGCCAGGCGAAGCATGGAGAAGGTCTCCTCGTCGGGGCGGGCAAAGGTCAAGCTCCCCACGTCGGCAAGATCGAGAGGCTTGATGACGCCCGGCTCTCTTGTCGGATCGGTCAGGGCGTGCTGAATGCAGTGGCGCATATCAGGCACTGCCATCTGGGCCATTATGCTATAGTCAATATATTCCACCATAGAGTGAATTATGCTCTCTCTGTGCACCACGACGTCGATGGACGATTGCGGCAGGTCAAACAAATAAGACGCCTCGATGATCTCAAAGCCCTTATTCATCATAGTAGCACTGTCGATGGTGATCTTTTGTCCCATGCTCCAGGTCGGATGGGCCAGCGCATCCTTGGCGCGAACAAAACGCAGCTCCTCCCTCGTCTTGCCAAAGAAGGGACCGCCCGATGCCGTGAGAATGATCTTACGCACCTCGCGCGATCGTCCCGCCATCAGACATTGGGCAACGGCGCAGTGCTCGCTGTCCACGGGACGAATGTGTATGCCCTTTTGCTTGGCACGGGCCATTACGATCTCGCCCGCCACCACCAAGGACTCTTTATTGGCCAGCGCCAACTGCTTGTCGCTGTCAAGGACAGCGAGCGTGGGCAAAAGTCCCGCCTCGCCAATGATGGAGTTGAGTGCGATCTTGGCAGGGCTTTCCCGAACCATATCCAAAATCCCTTGTTCTCCGCCATAGACGCGGGTCGGGGTGTCCGCCAATCGAACCTTCAGCTCCTTGGCCGCTTGCTCGTCGCCCATCGCACAGGCACGGACGCCGAAGGCGCGCGCTTGTGCTTCGATCCTATCTACGTCACGATGGGCGCAGAGAGCATCCACGGGCACGTCCAGGCGCGACGCTACGTCCAATGTCTGCACGCCGATCGAGCCGGTCGAGCCTAAAAGTATCAATGAATCACGTTGCTTTTCTTGCATATCAAGCCACCGTGAACAATCCAAAATAAGCAGTAATCACAAGCAACACAAGTGCTACGGCCATGACCGAGTCAAAGCGGTCGAGCACGCCGCCGTGTCCGGGAAACAGCTTGCCATAGTCCTTGATGCCATACGTTCTCTTGATGGCCGACATCAAAAGGTCGCCCACCTGCGAGACAATGGCGATCGCAAGTCCGCTCACCCCTAAAACAAGGTAATTGGCCGTGAGCGCACCGCCCGAAACGGTCTGCACGATAAAGCCGTAGAGCAGCATGGCCAGCACGCAGAAGAGTGTACCGCCGATGCTTCCCTCCACCGTTTTCTTGGGGCTGACGTCGGGGATCAGCTTATGCTTACCAAACAAATATCCGCTGAAATAGGCAAAGGTATCCGTGACCCATGCGCCAATAAAGCAGATCAGGTACACGTATTCGCCTGCCGCCGTGCGATAGCGCAGCGCGGACATGGCACAAAAGGCGGCGATGATATAAAAGCCGGTCAGGCACGCGTTTCCGACGTTTTGCAGCGTGATCTTGCCACGAGAAAAGGTCATCACGGCGAACAGATACAGTGCCGCTACCACCAGAACCATCATACCAATATGTTCAAGCGCACTTCTCTCCAGCCAATAAGGCAACAGAGGCAGGACTGCGCCCGTGGCGATCATAGGCAGTGAGATGGGATACAGGCGCAACAGCTCCACGCAACGAAGCATCTCGGCGCAAGCGATGGCGCAAAGGATAGCCATAGCAATGGCAAAGATCACGGTGTCAGACCAAATCAAAATAGGCAAAAAGATCGCGATGGCGACGATTGCCGTTAAAATTCGTTTGAGCATAAAGCCTCCTTGGGTCAGACGTTTGATACGCCACCGTAGCGGCGCTGTCTGGAGTAAAAGACGCGAATAGCCTCGTCTACGTCAGCGGGGGAAAAATCAGGCCACAGCTTGTCGGTAAAATACAGCTCGGCATACGCCGCCTGCCACAAAAGGAAGTTGGAGATGCGCATATCCCCGCCCGTGCGGACGATCATATCGGGATCTCCGCATTCCGCGGTATATAGCGCTCCGCTGATACTGTCCTCGCTGATCGGAAGACCGCCATCTGCCACCGTCTGCATGGCCCGACACAGCTCAGAGCGGGCACCGTAATTGACGGCAATATTCAAGATCATACGGTTATCCTTGGTGATCGCCTCCAGGCGATCCATCTTCTGGCGAAGCACGGGGCGAAGCGGTGTTCTGTCCCCGATAAAGCGGAAACGAACGCTATGCTTTTTCAATTCTTTCTCACAGGAGTCGATATAGTCCTCCAAAAGATCCATGATGGCTTCGACCTCGCGCGCAGGGCGCTTCCAGTTTTCGGTAGAAAAGGCGTAGACCGTCATGGCACGCAGTCCCAGCTCCTCGCAATGGGTGGCGATGCGCTGAAAGGCCTTAGCCCCTGCACGGTGTCCCTGCTCACGCGGCAGTCCCCTGGAGGTTGCCCAACGCCCGTTACCGTCCATGATAAAGGCAATATGAGACAGGCGCTCGTCCAACACGACGGACTCTTTCTTTATGATCTTCAATGCCATAACAGGTCTCCTTTCACGTCTCTTTTTGAGGATAGGAAAGCGGGCGAAATATGACAGTCACATTTCGCCCCTCGTATGCAAAATCAGGAGAGATCAGATCTCCATGATTTCCTTTTCCTTCTTTGCCAGGATCTCCTCGATCTTCTTGATGCACTTATCGGTGATATCCTGGATGGACTTCTCCGCTGCCTTCTGCTCATCCTCGGTCAGGATGCCGTCCTTCTTCTGCTTCTTGGAATCCTCGTTGGCATCACGACGAATGTTACGGATGGCAACCTTGGCATCCTCCGCATACTTCTGGACCTGCTTCTTGATCTCGCGGCGGCGCTCCTCGGTCAGCTGGGGGAAGGACAGGCGAATGACCTTACCGTCGTTCATGGGGTTGATGCCGATATCGGACATCTGAATGGCCTTCTCCATTGCCTTGAGCGTGGTGGAGTCGTAGGGCGTGATGACCAGCGTTCTGGCATCAGCAACACGAACGTCTGCCATGGTGTTCAGGGGCGTGGGAGATCCGTAATAATCAAAATTGACGCGGGACAATACACCTGCGTTGGCCTGGGATGCACGAACGGTAGCCAGGGTAGCTTCAAAGGACGCGATCGCTTTTGCGGTTCTTTCTTCCATCGGCTTGGTATCAAACTTCATAATAATCCTCCTATGTGTGGGCAAGGCGCCACTTGTAATATGTTAACTTTAATAAAACTCAAATTAATTGTGTATCTCCGTCCCGATGCGCTCGCCCATGACCACACGGTAGATGTTCTCGGGGTCAGAGAGACCAAAGGCATAGCAACGAATGTGATTATCCTGGCAGAAGGTGGCGGCGCTCATATCCAGCGCGCGCAGGTTTTTCTCCAGGATCTCCATGTAAGTCAGCTCCTCGTAGCGAGTCGCCGTGGGATCCAGCTTGGGGTCTGCGCTGTAGACCGCGTCGATGTTTTTCGCCATCAGCACGACGTCGGCCTCGATTTCAGCGGCACGAAGCGCGGCGGCAGTATCGGTCGAGAAGTAGGGCAGGCCGGTGCCTCCCCCGAGAATGACGACCTTGCCGGCTTGCAGGGCCGTGATAGCATCGCGCGAGGTGTAATAATCGGCAAACGTGTCCATCTTGACGGCACTCATGACCACGGCGTCAATTCCCTCCTGCTCGAAGGTGTCCTTGATGGCCAAGGCGTTGATGGTGGTCGCAAGCATGCCCATATGGTCCGCTCGGCAACGGTTCATCTTGCCGCCCTGTCTGCCGCGCCAAATGTTACCGGCACCGCACAAAAGAGCGACTTGAACACCTGCCGCTTGGCATTTGCGGACAACGCCGGCGATCTCTCGGATAAACTCAAAATTCAGGATATCATTCCCGCCGGCGGCCAACGCCTCGCCCGACAGCTTAAGTAAAATGCGACGATACTTAGGGGACCCTTGATTCATTTCCATATAGAACTCCTCAAAATAAGCGCACAAAGTGCGCCGTTTGCCTAACTCGCATATATTTTACTACAAAACACCGATTTTGTAAACAGCATTTTGTAAATTTATCTCGGATTTTTCCAGTTTTTCAAAAAATATTGGTACCATAATACAACAAAGGACATCCCATGCGGAATGTCCTTTGTTTGTGCAGAGTAAGAATACCCGCTACAGGAAGAATTTTGAAAAGCAAAATTCTTTTGCCGGCAAAGTTTCTTGTCGCGGGAAGAAATTTCGCGAAGCGAGATTTCTTCTGCTGGCAAGTTTACTTGCCAGCGGTCATCTTCGCGATCTCCTCAGCGAAGTTCTCTTCTCTCTTCTGGATGCCCTCGCCCTTTTCGAAGCGGAAGAAGCCGGCGATAGCGATATTGCCGCCCAGCTCCTTAGCAACGGACTCGACGTACTTGCCGACCTTCATGTCCTCGTCCTTGACGTAGGTCATGTCAACCAGGCAGTTGTTGTCGTAGAACTTGCTGATACGACCCTGAACCATCTTTTCCTTGATAGCATCGGGCTTCTTTGCGTTGGCGGGATCGTTTGCGATCTGAGCCAGCAGAATGTTCTTCTCCTCCTCCAGAACGGAAGCGGGAACCTCTTCGCGGCACAGGTAAGGAGTGGGGTATGCGCCGATCTGCAGAGCGATGTTCTTTGCAAATGCAGCGAAGCCGTCCTTGTCAGCCACGTCGGTGTCGAACTTAACCAAAACGCCGATGGAGCCGTTACCGTGAACGTAGGTGGAAACAGCGTTACCCTCAACGATGACGAAGCGGCGGATGCTCAGCTTCTCACCGATCTGAGCGATCTTCTCGACGAGAACGCTCTCAACGGTGCTGTCGGTACCAACGTAGGTAGCCTTGAGCAGCGCGTCAACGTCAGCGGGCTTGCTCTCCAGGATGGTAGCCAGAACGCCATCAACAAACTCCTGGAAGGAAGCGTTCTTAGCAACGAAGTCGGTCTCGGAGTTGACCTCGATCATAGCGTAAGCGTCGCCCTTGTTCATCAGCTTAACGATACCGTCAGCTGCGATTCTGCTTTCCTTTTTAGCAGCGGTAGCCAGGCCCTTCTCACGAAGGATGGTTACTGCCTTATCCATATCACCGTCAGCCTCAACCAGTGCCTTCTTGCAGTCCATCATACCCAGACCGGTCTTTGCACGAAGTTCAGCTACGTCTTTTGCCGTAATGTTAGCCATGTTCAAAATCCTCTTTTCTGATTATTTTGTTGGGAAACTCGGAATGTGAAAATTATTCCTCGGATGCGGTCTCTTCGGTAGCCTCGGGAGCGTTCTGCTCGCCCTGTCTGCCCTCGATCATAGCGTCAGCCAGAACGGAGGAGATCAGCTTGATGGCGCGGATCGCGTCGTCGTTACCGGGGATCACGTAGTCAGCGTCGTCGGGATCGCAGTTGGTGTCAACGATAGCGATAACCGGGATACCCAGCTTCTTTGCCTCGAGAACTGCGTTTCTTTCCTTGTGGGGGTCAACGATGAAGATCGCGGAAGGCAGCGTATCCATGGTCTTGATACCGCCCAGGTTCTTCTCCAGGTCGAAGGCTTCCTTCTGCAGACCTGCAACCTCTTTCTTAGGCAGCAGATTGAAGGTGCCGTCCTCCTGCATCTTGTTCAGGCTGTTCAGACGAGCGATGGACTTTTTGATGGTCTTGAAGTTGGTCATCATGCCGCCGGGCCAACGGTTGTTCACGTAGTACATACCGCAGCGGGTAGCCTCTTCCTTGATGGCCTCTGCCGCCTGCTTCTTGGTGCCGACGAACAGAAGGGTGCCGCCCTGCGCAGACAGCTCGCGGACAAACATATAAGCTTCCTCGAACTTCTTGACCGTCTTCTGCAGGTCGATGATATAGATGCCGTTTCTCTCGGTAAAGATGTACTCCTGCATCTTGGGGTTCCATCTTCTGGTGTGGTGTCCGAAATGAACACCTGCTTCAAGCAGCTGCTTGATGGTAATGATAGACATTTCAATGTCCTCCTTCGGTTTTTTCCACCACATAAGTCTCGTGCTCATCACCCCGAAAGGCACCGAACGCACGCCGTTATGTGTGTGTATTTTTTGTATTGCGGACGCACTTTTGGCAATTTCCGCAATTACAAGAAATTATAGCACATCCCGTTCCAACTTTCAACAGAATGTGCTATAATTTACAATTTGTTAACAATTGGTTTTACTTTTCTTACTCTCACACGAATCATTGCAAATGGAACTCGTCAACGCTCGTTCCTCTTCGTGTGATATACGCACAAGGATCGTATCCTCCCCGATGCATTCGATCTTACACCAAGGGATGAACAGATATTCCGGTTTGCCAAGCCCCAAAAATCCACATCCGCCGCGCGGCACGAGCAAAGCCGTCAGTGTCGCGCACTTGGGATCGAACTCAAAATCGGTCGCAAATCCCAGACGCGAGCCGTCGCAAAGATTGATGATTTCCTTCTTTTTTAATGATACCGTCGTACAACGCGACACTTCCCCACCTCCCAGTATTCAGCAAGCTCGGTCAAATCAAAGCCTGCTTGCTTCATTTTATTCACGGGGGGTGTCATTCTTTCCGGAATTTCTTCCGATTTTTCCAAAAGTATCACGAATGATGCGCATGAATCTCGGTCGATAGGACAGCGAGATAAAGTAGCTACCCAACAAATACAGCGGCGCAAACAGCGAGAACACGACGATCAGGACGGACATACCGCCCGCGCCGAACCAAGCGGCAATGGGCGAGATCAAGAGGATCGGGCAAAGGATACCCAGCAAGGCCAAAAGGATCAAGAGGGACGATGCGTGTGCCTTCCAATTCCCCGCAAACGATCCCGCCACGCGCAAGAGACACAGGAGCAGGCAGGTCTGCGCGGCAAGCAGTGCCAAGAAGATGTACAGCTGCAGTCCGTTTCCTTGCGGTGCTACACCGGTTCCCTTCAAAATCCAGCCTGCCAGCGTAGTAAAGGCGCCACAGATCAGCGTCGCGCACACCCAGTCGGGGCGGCTACGCAAGGGAGACTTGAAGAAACGGTCATAGTCGGGTGCATCGCGTAGCACGTCAAGGCTGCAATGATGGAACGCGCAAACCAAAATATAGGCGAGATCGACCCACACGCCGCTGATGAGCAGCAAGGCGGGAGAGATAGTCAACCAGCCAAGCAAAAGCGGCAAGGCGACCAGCGTCACACGCAACAGTTGAGCGACCAGCAGGTATTGCATGGTCAGCATCATACGAAAGCTGATGGCGCGGGCGGTGTATATGGCGTTGGCGATGCCCGAAAGCCCGCCGCCATCCGGCCCTGCGCGGCGGATCAGAACGTCAGCGTTGCGGCGGACGGACTGGTCGCACTCGTCGATCGTCTGGAGTGAGAGCGGCTCGATGCTCGCCTCGTTGGGGGCATCCGAGCTATACTGGCGGCTCTCACAGCTAAAGCAGATATTCGCCGGTGTCATGGCGGGAGAATCGCCGTGGCGAAGTCCCAGGCTCGCCGTCGTCCGACCCATGTCACGGCAAAGACGGATCTGTTCTGCGATCTCCTCGTCCGAGAAGCCCAAAAAGACTCTCTTCTTATCGAAAACATCAGCCAGCGTCTTACCGACGGCCGCCACGCGGGAAGCCGAGACTACCTCTGACTCCGAATCGATCCATCCTGCGGACAGCAGATAATTCAAATAATAGTTGCCCTCCTCCGGCAAAAACAGCGAAATGCGGACGTGGCTTTCGTCCAACTGGCGGCGCGTTTCCCGCAAGCCGGGATCAAACGCCTCACGGAAGGACAAAATACCCTCAAAGATGACGTATCCTCGCTCCTCACGAAGGTAAGCGCACACCTCTGTCCCCTGGTTTTTCAGGCGGCAGAAAATATCAAACAGCATCTTGCGCTCGGATTCCTCCAAGGCTACCGTTTTGCCGCCCTTATTGCTTGCGTTGCAGCGCAACAGAGGCTCCGGCTGGGTACAGCGATGGATACGGAAGCGGCGCTCGGCCGCATTCTCCGCTGTCGGGCGCATCACGACCTCCACCCATTCGGGAGCTACCTCAACGGGACGCAGAGACAGCGTTCGGATATCGGCAGACGCGCGGTCAAAGGACAAAAGATCTCCCAGCTGATGCACGCCCGAGATCCACTCCTCTGCATTTTCCTGCTGTTCGTAGATCAGGCCGTTTTGTTCAATACAGCGCTCGTAGCGATACACCGTTTCATACATTTGAGAGACCGCCGGGTTTTTCAGCTTGTGACCGATAAACAGGCCCTGGGCGGTATAGGCGGCGTAAGGGTGCAAATGTCCGTCGGACAGTGCCGTTCTGCCAAGCAAAAACAGATCGTCTACGTGGCAAAGCGAATCCAGTGCGGCATAGTTTTTAATGATCGCCGCGTTTTCCTTATTGGATGCATAGGATGCACGAATGACCGCACAGGCGCAAACGATGCGTCCCATGGAAAGCAGCTGCTCATTCATGGAGGACACCACGAGCGACACCGTCAAGAGCAGCACGTCCAAAATGTCAACGCTTCCCCTGCCCGCAAAGATGCCGATGATGGTCACGGGAAGGATCAGGGCGCACATAATGATGCTGTAGCGGTTCATGTACTTACGCATGGGGGAGAGATAGCCGGGATCTCCCACCGGCATGGCCAGCGGGTGCGGACCTTGCTCGGAGGCGATCAGTGTTGCTTCGCCCGTTTCGGTGACGATGGCGCGCGCCTCGCCCTGATGCACCACAGCGGCCGCAAAGACCATATTGGCCCGTTTGAGGATAGGCTCATTATCTTGGCGGCTATAGACGACACCGGCATCCTTGGGGGAAGGATAATAGCTGACCTTGCCTCGCTCGTCACAGTGATAGGTCAGCACGCAAAAGTCGGGCGAGGAAGAGACCAGGCGGGCGTCACAAGGAACGACGTCCCCCTCCCGCAACAGCAAAACGTCTCCGGGGACGATGCTCGCCGCATCGCAAAGCAGGACGCGGTCTCCCCGCACAACGCGGACGCGAGGCGCAGAATAGCTGCTCATCGCCTCCTTGATGCGATTGGTCTTGAGATAAGCGGCCACGCTGACCGCACAACTGACCGCCAGGACGAACAGCACCGTCAGCGAGGTGGCAAAGCGTCCAAAGAACAGGGCGATCAGGCAGATAAAGGCAAGAACGAGCAAGGAGGTATCGGACAAAATACGCAGAATGCAGGCCTTGAGGCTACACGGCTCGGGCAAAAACAGTTCGTTGCGTCCAAAGCGTTCAAGGCGTCTGCGCGCGATCTTGGGGCTGAGTCCGTGCTCAGCGTCGGTTTTCAAGCGTGCTTGTACTTCGTCGATCGACATGGTATGCCACTGCTCCATCGGTTGTTGCATATTCGTCCTCCTTTCTTGCTGAATTTTACGGGCTATTCAAACAAAATCACATACAGTCAAGCACGAGCTGACCACCGCTGACAGACAGTCGGATCTGGGTGATGGCGTGCTTTTGGTCGGCTAAGATCTTCTCTGCCAGCATATCCTCCACCTCACGCTGAATGAAGCGGCGCATATGGCGTGCGCCAAACTTTTGCGAGAAGGATCTTTGGGCAATAAGAGATGCGGCCGCAGGCGTATAGGTGAAGTTCATGTCCTTTTCCTTCAAAGCCTTGGCCAGATCCCCCAGCATGATACCTGCGATGCGGGCAAAATCCTTTTCGTCGAGCGAACGGAAGGTGATGATCTCGTCCACGCGGTTGATAAACTCGGGGCGCAAAAAGCTCGACAGTGCCTTTTCCGTCTTGCTTTCTGCAAGCGACTTTCCGTCCTCGAAAAAGCCGATAGCGGAGGAAGTGCGGTCGGAGCCTGCGTTGGTGGTCATGATGAGAATGACGTTCTCAAAGTTGACCGTCTTGCCGCCGGCGTCGGTGATACGGCCGTCGTCCAGGATCTGAAGCAGAATGTTGAGCACGTCAGGGTGTGCCTTTTCGATCTCGTCGAACAACACGACGGAATAGGGATGGCGGCGGATCTTTTCGGTCAACTGCCCGGCCTCGTCGTAGCCCACGTATCCGGGAGGCGCTCCGATGATTCTGGAAACAGAGTGCTTCTCCATAAACTCGGACATATCCAGTCGGATCAGCGTCTCGGGCGTGTGGAACAGCTCGGCGGCAATGGTCTTGACCAGCTCCGTCTTACCCACACCGGTAGGACCTGCAAAAATGAAGGACACCGGCTTTCTCTTATAGGAAATGCCCGCGCGGTTGCGCTTGATGGCGCGAACGACGGCGCGAACGGCCTCGTCCTGACCGACGATACGGGTCTTGAGGTTATCCTCCAGGCGGGACAGCTTTTCAAATTCGTTCTCTCCGATGGTGCTGGCGGGAACGCCCGTCCACACCTCGATCACAGCGGCCAGTTGCTCGACCGTCAGGTATACCTTGGCGCATTCGGGTTCGATCTTGTGCAGGCGGTCAGAGAGCTTGAGCTCCTTGGCGCGGATCTGCGCGATCTGCTCGTAATTGCGCTGGGCGTCCGCCCCCTCAAGCGAGCCGGTCTGGGCCTCCAGTGCTTCGCGCTCAGCCTTGAGCTTAAGGAGCTGATCCCGAATATCATACGATTCGTTGATGACCGCCGTATTGAGCGACAAGTACGAAGCCGCCTCGTCGAGCAGGTCAATGGCCTTATCGGGCAGGTAGCGGTCGGTGATATAGCGCTCGGACAGCACGACGGTGCGCCGCAAAAGGTCGTCGGGAATGATGATACCGTGGAACTCCTCGTAATAATGCTTGATCCCACGCAGCATATCCACCGTATCGTCCACCGAGGGCTCGTCAACGATGACGGGCTGGAAGCGGCGCTCAAGGGCTGCATCCTTTTCGATGAATTTACGGTACTCGTTAAGGGTAGTCGCGCCAATCACCTGGATCTCGCCGCGCGACAGGGCGGGCTTGAGGATATTGGCGGCGTTCATGCTGCCCTCCGAGTTACCGGTGCCGACCAGGTTATGCACCTCGTCGATGACCAGCAGCACGTTGCCCGCGTCCTTGATCTCATTGATCAAGCCCTGGATGCGCGCCTCAAACTGGCCGCGGAACTGCGTGCCCGCAACGAGCGAGGTCAGATCCAACAGGTAGATCACCTTGTTTTTGAGCTTATACGGCACGTTGCCCTCGGCAATGCGCAAAGCCAAGGCTTCTGCGATGGCCGTCTTACCGACACCCGGCTCGCCGATCAGGCAGGGGTTATTCTTTTGTCTGCGGCAAAGGATCTGAATGACGCGGGAAAGCTCCTTGTCACGGCCGATGATGCGGTCGAGCTTGCCCTCCTTTGCGCTCTTGGTCAGATTGCGGCAGTATGCCGGCAGATATTTATACTTTTTGTCATGATCCTTGGGGGCGCGCTCGCCCTTGGGCTTGCCCTCGCCCTTTTGTTCCTCGCCGGGGGTGGGAACGTTGGGCTTTTGCGCCGAGATCAGTCCCGCCTGCTCAAACAGCTTGCGGAAGTCAAAGGTGGGAACGACGTGCTCGCTTCCCTTCTTTTTGGATTCGGCGGCATCTGTGCCCTCTTCGTTGTCGTCGGAATCCTCCATCTCGTCAAGCCCCTCGGACTCCATCCCCATGCCGGACTCCAGCATTTGCTCCATTTCCTCACTCATGCCGGCCAGCTGCTCGGGGGTCAATCCCAGCTTATCCAGGGCGCCACCCATCATGTTCTCCAGGGGCAGTCCGATCTCCTTGGCGCAGACGATACAGAGTCCCTCGCTGCTTTTCTGACCGTTTTCCACCTTGGTCACAAAGATCATCGCCGGACGCTTCCGGCATCTTGCACATTTGATCATCTATTTACCACGGCCAACGCTGGCCTATCCTTTCTGTCTGATGCAACCTCAACCGATGCCGAATATGAAGCGGAACAGGTTGATGCTGTATATTTTTTGGAAAATAATCGTTTGCTCATACGCTTCGTGGAAAGCAAAATCAGGTTGAACGCCCTCGATCATGCTGAGCAAAGCGAACAAAAGCAACGTATAGGCGGAGGCGTACAAAACAGCACACAAAACACCAAGCGCCAATCCAAGCAAATGGTCAACGTTACGGATCACGGGCAGCTCGGCAACCTTGTACAAAAGACGTGCTAAAATGGTCAGCACCAAAAGCGATACCAAAAAGACCAACGTGTATCCAAGAAAATCCGAGATCATTTGGGTAATGGGGGAAGCCAGCGAGGTGGCCAGGGCCTCCAAGGATGTGGCATCTGCCTCCGTCAGGCTTCCCAGCTGTCCTGCCAGCGCATCGGCATCCAGGCCGCCCTTTTGGAAAAAGATTTCGACCCAGGAGGGGATGTTATCCAAGATGTGGGTGAGGTCGAAGGTTTCAGCGCCTGCTTCAAACATGGAAAGCAGGCGATCATGGACATAATCCGTGACCCGATGGGTGACCAGATGCTCGGAGATCCAGGCAGAAGCCGTCGAGCCCAGCATATAGGTGATGATAATTGCCGCAAGGTTTTTTGCTACGCCAAACACGGAACGGATAAATCCTTTTTTCCAGCAAAGGATCACCGTCAGCACGATCAGCAGCACGAGCGATATATCGAGAAAATATTTCATAACAAAGGTTCCCTCGTTTCGAAAATAAAAAGCTTATGACGGTCAATTCGGCTGTACGGTGATCGCCTTGGCATCTCCGCAGAGCATGAATTCATTGTTTTCGCAGATCAAAAGCGTGCGATAGCCTTCCTTCAAGGACACACTTACACTGTCCTGTGCGGAATCCGCCGGGTAAACCGTCAGCCGGTCTCGGGTCAGGACCGCCAGTGCCCCGCCGTCCCAAGCGGCGTCCAGCACTGCCTCTTCAACAGTCATATTATACACCCGATTTCCCGCTTTGTCAAACGCTTCCACGCGGGTGGAATTGTCATAGGCGTTGGCACGCGACAAAAGCAGACAGCTCTCGCCGTCGGCGCGGAAGGAGAGCACGTCATCCGGCGAAAAGGCGTGTGTTTGCAGCATTTGTCCGGAGGCGTCAAACCAATACACGGCATTGGTGGAAAGCAGGAGAAGATTGCCATCACTCGTGTAATGGCACTGCACGGCATAGACGTCGGGGATCGTCCAGGAAGCACCCCATTCAGTAGCCCCGGGCGTGACGAGCGCCACGTGCGTCACCATGCGTCCGTTTTGCGCGGAGACGGACACGATGGCCATCTCTTTACCATCGTCCCGGATATCGGCGCATACAGTATATTCCTGCAAGGAGTAGCGCGAGATCATACGGTGGCTGTCGTTGTACAAAAGGACTTGGCTCTCACTCGCCTCCCCGTCGGTGATCAAGCAATAGTAGCCCTTGTTGCACATCGCCGCCCCACGGATGTTTTGAGACACGGTCGCCTGCTTGACGCTGGTAAAGGAATTATACAAGCCAAACTCTCTGCCCCCGAGGTTGTAGGCTAACAGATAGCGACCCGAGGTCACAAGGCGGGGCGTCGCATAGGACAGCAGGTGCGAATGCGCCTCGCGGCCCGTGGCGGTAAATACGGTGAGTTTATTCTTGCCGAGCGTAGCAAGGCCGTCACGGTACAGAGCAAACTGATTATCCGAATCGGCCGAATAGACCAGCGTATCCCGTGCTTCGGTCTCCCTCATGGCGATAGATCTGGTCAGATCCTTGGCAAAATAGATCAGATTATTAGCCGAGAGCAGCTCGGTATTGGTCACCAGCGAAACGGCAACAAAGACGGCAAGCAGCATGATACACACGATCTGTGCCGTACCGTAGCGCAGAGAGATCTCACGGTAGTAGCCCTCGTCCGTCAGAACTTCGCGGATGGGAGGGGCTTGTTTCTCGTCGGAGACACCGCGACGCAGGCGCAACGCGCGCCACAACACGTCAAAACGCCACTTTCGGCTCATGCGATCCCTCCTCTCGGTAGTTCAATGTTTTTTGGGGGATGAATTAATCCCAGTGCGCCGGCAGAACGTCCGGGCGGCAATAAAAGACGCGCGACAGGTACAGACCGTGCGGAGGGGCTGTCAAGCCGGCCGCCGTGCGGTTTTGCGCCAGCACCGTATCGACGATGCTTTCGGGCTCCCTGCGCCCCACCGCAACCTCATACAGCGTTCCCGCCATAATGCGCACCATGTTGTACAAAAATCCGTCTGCACAGACGCGGAAGGACAAAATGCTTCCCTGCCGTTCCACCGTGGCATAGTTGACGGTACGGGTCGGCTCCGTGATCTTGGAGCCCTGTGCCATGTAGGAGGCAAAATCATGCGTTCCCACAAAAGCCTGGGCCGCCCGGTTCATGCGGTCGACCGCATCGGGCATGAGCGGACACGGAATGTGCCAGCTGCGATATTCCTCAAACGGATCACGGATCGGCGAGGAATAGTAGCGATACTCGTACTCCTTGGCCGACACCGAATAGCGGGGATGAAAATCATCCGGCACAAAGCAGGCGTCCGTCACGGCAATATCGCCCGGCAGGTAGTTGCACAGTGCCCGCGGGATATTGGCCGCCGCGATCGTCGTGGGCAGATCGTACTGTCCTTTTTTGGAAACGGCGGCACAAAAGGCGCGCGCATGGACGCCCGCATCGGTGCGGCTGCAGCCCATGACGTCACAGTCGTAGCCAAACAGCGCACGTGTCGCTTCATTGAGGGCACGCTGGACAGTCGGGATACTCCCCGGCTGCACCTGATAGCCGTTATACGCTGTTCCGACAAAGCGGAATTTGATCATCGCTTTCATGCGTCCGTTTCCTTTCGTAGCATTTACAGGGTAAAGCCAAGCCCCAAGCGGTTGAGGACGACAATAGCCGCCCCAAACGCCAGCATGGCACAGAGAATCACAAAGTCAAGCGGGTGGTAATGCAGCACCGTCATGCGGGTGCGTCCCGTACCGCCGTGATAGCAACGGCACTCCATCGCGGTTGCCAATTCGTCCGCCCGGCGGAAGGCCGAAACGAACAGAGGAATGAGAATGGGAACGAGTGCTTTGGCACGCGAGATGAGCGAGCCACTGGTGAAATCGGCACCTCGTGCCTTTTGCGCCGACATGATCTTGTCCGTTTCCTCGACCAGTGTCGGGATAAAGCGCAGGGCGATGGTCATCATCATAGCAAACTCGTGCACCGGCACGTGAAGGACGCGCAACGGCGAGAGCAGCTGCTCCAGTGCATCGGTCAACATAATGGGAGTGGTCGTATAGGTCAGAAGCATACTCGTGCCGAGAATGAGCACGACGATGCGAGTGACCATAAACAGCGCTTGATACACGCCTTCCAGGTAGATGTGGATGAATTTCCACTCGACGAGCACCGTCTCGCCGCCCGTGAAGAAAACGTTGATCAAGGCCGTGAACGCCATAATAAACAAAATCGGGCGAATGCTTTTGATGACGAGCTTCATCGGGATCTTACTGATCAGAATGAGGAACAGCGCCGACAAAAGCAGCAGTGCAAAGGAAAGAACGTTCTTTGCCAGGAAGGTCGCGACGATATACAAGACCGTCAGAATGACCTTCATACGGGGATCGGCGCGGTGGAGGATCGAATCGGCAGGATAAAACTGACCGAGCGTAATGCTTTTCATATCCGCCCCTCCTTTCCGTCCGCGGCAAGCAAACGGCAAAGGCACGCCTCGGCCTGCTCGACGGTGAAAATCCCCTCGTCCATAGGAACGCCGCGTGCGCGGAGCATCGAGCAAACGCGGGAGATCTCGGGGACGTTAAGGCCAACGGAGGACAGCTCCTCCGAGCGTGCGAACACCTCGGGGGTAGTTCCCTGCATGATGCATCGGCCGCGGGACAGAACGACAATGTCGTCGCAGTAGCGGGCCATGTCCTCCATGCTGTGGCTGACGATGATGACGGTAGCACCCGTCTGTTTCTGATAGTTGCAGATCTGGTTCAGGATCATATCCCGTCCGCGGGGGTCAAGCCCTGCCGCCGGTTCATCCAGCACCAGCACCTCGGGGCGCATGGCGATCACGCCTGCAATGGCCACGCGGCGCTTTTGTCCCCCCGACAGATCGAAGGGTGAATGGTCAAGCAATGACGCATCCGAGCCGGTCAGAGCCGCCGCTTCGGCAACACGCTGGGCGATCTCCTCTTGGGATAGCCCCATATTTTTAGGGCCGAACGCAATGTCTGCCCGTACCGTTTCCTCAAACAGCTGGTACTCGGGATACTGCATAACCAAGCCGACGCGAAAGCGAACCTGCTTGATCTCCTTGGGCTTTTGCCAGATATCCACGCCGTCCAGCAGCACGCGGCCGCTTGTGGGGCGGCTCAAGCCATTAAGCAGCTGCACCAGGGTGGATTTACCCGACCCGGTGTGCCCAATGAGTCCCGTGACCGCATTTTCGCGGATATCCAGCGTGACGTCGTCGAGTGCATGCATCTCAAACGGCGTGCCCGCCCCGTACACGTAACTGATATTTTCTAATCTTATTTTCGACATAACCAACCCGTCTTACAAAGATTTGTGCCGCGCCTCATACATACGGCAAATAGCATCCACACACGCCCCCGGCGTCCCGACCTGCCCCTCAAGCGCAAGGCCTCTTTTACGCAGGCGATGAATGAGCGACGCCGACTGAGGGACGTCAAGCCCTGCCGCGAGCAGCGGCTCGGGATCGGAGAAGATCTCCTCAGGCGTTCCGTCGCGCAGAATGCGTCCGTCGTCCAAGACGACGATACGGTCGGCGCGCGCCGCCTCGTCCATATGGTGTGTGATGGTGATGATGGTAATATTCTTGTCCCGATGCAGCATCTCCATGGTATCCAACACCTCCTGCCGTCCCAGAGGGTCAAGCATGGCGGTGGACTCGTCAAAGATCATGCATTCGGGCATCATGGCGATAATACCGGCAATGGCAACACGCTGCTTTTGTCCGCCCGACAGTCGGTGCGGCTCGTGACGAGCGTACTCGCTCATGCCGACCATGGCCAGCGCCTCGTCCACCCGACGGCGGATCTCCTGCGAGGGAACGCCGAGGTTTTCGGGTCCAAAGGCCACGTCCTCCTCCACGATGGTAGCAACCAGCTGGTTATCGGGGTTTTGGAAGACCATACCCACCTTTTGACGCAGAGCAAACACGTCCTCGTCCGTCATATCGGGGGCGCAGACGTTCTTGCCGTCCACATAGATGGCGCCGCCCGTCGGCTCCAGCACCAGATTGAGCAGCTTGGCCAGTGTGGATTTACCCGAACCGTTGTGACCAATGATGGCGATATATTCGCCCTTTTCAATGTTCAGATCAATGCAGTGCAAAGCGGGCTGCTCTTCGCCTGTGGTGTCATCCGTGTAAGCGTAGGTCAAGCCCTCCGTTCGGATCCAGCCCTGTGACATACAGCATCCTCCTTTTCGTTTGCGTTTGATGCAGACCGATCAATACTCACACGTCCAGCGCGAGCTTGCCCCGCAGGGCAGATACGCGCCCGTCTGCGTGACGCGGAGTCCCAATTCACCCGACTCGACGTGCCCACCAAAGCGGGATCTGACCTTCAGCTCGATCAGGTAGCTCATGGTCAGAGGGGACAGTCCTGTGGTATACGAATTTACAAGGAAAAACAAGGGACGGTCCGAGAGCAGCTGTGCAGTCAGAGCGATCAGCTCATCCACGCAATCCTCCAGCTTCCACACCTCGCCTCCCGGTCCTCTGCCGTAGGAGGGCGGGTCCATGATGATACCCTCGTAGTGATTGCCGCGACGGATCTCGCGTTCAACAAACTTTTTACAATCATCCACAATATAGCGGATGGGTGCGTCGGCAAGACCCGACAGTGCCGCGTTTTCCTTGGCTTGGGCGACCATGCCCTTGGCCGCGTCGACGTGAACGACGCTCGCACCCGCTTTGGCAGCGGCAACGGTAGCGCCGCCGGTATAGGCAAACAGATTGAGCACACGGATGGGGCGGTCCGCCTTGCGGATCAGTCCCGAGAACCAATCCCAGTTGGCGGCCTGCTCGGGAAACAGTCCCGTATGCTTAAAGCCCATGGGACGAAGGACAAAGCCGAGCTCGCCATAGCGGATGTTCCAGCTCTCGGGCATTTTATTTTTGACCCAACGGCCGCCGCCCGTGTTGGAGCGACGATAGATGCCGTCTGCTCGTTGCCAGGCGGGGTGCTTGGCAACGCCGTGCCAGATGACCTGCGGGTCGGGACGGATCAGGATATAGTCTCCCCACCGCTCCAGTCGCTCGCCGTCATTGGTATCGAGCAATTCATAGTCCTTCCAGTGTTCCGATGTCCACATATTTTCGTTCTCCGTTTATTTCAGATTGTAGTACGAGGCCAGCCGCGAGCACCCGCTGTGCGCATGGGTGATGGCCAGTGCCAGGGCGTCGGCCGTGTCGTCCGGCTTGGGGGGCTTGGGCAATCCTAACATCATGGTCACCATGGTGATGACCTGCTTTTTCTCCGCCCGGCCGTAGCCGACCACCGCCTGCTTGACCTGCAGAGGGGTATACTCCGCGATGGGAAGTCCGCACAGCTGTCCTGCCAGCAGGATGACGCCGCGCGCCTCTGCCACACGGATACCCGTGGTTTGGTTGGTGTTGAAAAACAGCTCCTCCACCGCCATGGATTGCGGGTGATAGGTCTTGATGATGTCGGTCAGCTCGTGATAGATGCGCTCCAGTCTTCGCTCAGTCGTCAATTCCTTGGGCGTTTGGATCGAGCCGTAAGCGATGGGCGTGAATTTGTTGCCGGTATAATCGACAACACCCCATCCAACGATGGCAATTCCGGGGTCAATTCCCAATATGATCACACACATCGCCTCCCTCTGTCAACTATCATACCTTTCCAATGTAATATAATACCACAAAAATACAGATAAGTCAAACAAAATCACAAACTTTTATAAAAAATTCAAACATTCATTCGTTTTCTCTAACAGAAAAAGTTGTGATGCCTTTGGTGAATGTGCCAAAAATGAAATATTCTATTGACTTTGAATGACAAAATTTGTATAATATGTACTATGAAAGCCTGCGGCTGTTTTGCCGCAAGTCCTACGACAAGGAGACGTTATTATGAAAAAAACACTTCGCATTCTGGTATGCGTTGCCCTTTTGGCACTGATCGGCGGCAGCATCGTGGCTTGTAAGCCCAAAGAGCCCCCGGTGGAAATGCTGCATCTGATCGCCAACGGTGCGACCTCCTACACGGTCGTCCGCTCGGAGACGGCCAACGTAGACATTCGCAAGGCGGCCGTCCGTGTCTGCGCTGTCCTGAAAGAAAAAACAGGACTTAAGGATATGCCTATCAACGAAGACTACGTCAAGCGCGGTGAGCCCGTTCCCACCGATACGCTGGAGATCTTAGTCGGCATGACCAACCGCGCCGAGAGCATCGAGGCACACGCACAGCTGTCCGAAAACGAATACGTCATCGCTATTATGAACAAGCGACTCGTCATCATCGGCTACGATGACGCCGCGACCGTGGAGGCGGTGGATTATTTCGTTACCAACATACTGGAAACCAATGCAACGACGGGAGCATTCGCTATGGCTGCTAACTTTTCTATGAAAAATTCTTATACCCCACCTGTGGTCAATCCCTTTGACCCCGATCTGCCCATCTTCCCCGAGCAAAACAAGCCCACTACCACCCCCCTCTCCTACCCAAAGCCCACCTACACCCTCTCGGGCGGTATGTACGTTCAGGAGTATCAGGGTATGAAGCTGGAGGGTGTTATGACCACCTTCCAGACAGGAACGATGTTCTCGGATCTGTACGCCGTCAACTCGGATTCCGTTATGGTCTACGCCAACGACTACAAGCATTTTGCCGATTGGTATGAGCCCGGCACTTACGTCGTGGATATGATGCTCGCCATCAACCGTGCCAGCAAAACCTACGTCTCTCAGTATAAGCGTCAGGATGACGTTCAGACCAACAGCTCAGGCAGCTTCCTGGAGCATAGCGCAGGCACCGACTACTATATGGTGCCCACAGAGCGCTGGATCGATTACGTATGGGAAAACAGGGTCAAGCCCGTTATTATTGCCTGCCACCCCCAGACCATCGCTCTGGAGGAGCCCGAAATGTGGGCGGCCTCCGGCTACTCCAAGTCCTTCAAGGCAGAATGGAAGGCCTACTACGGTGAGGAATGGCAGGATCCCGCCTCCTCTCCCGAGAATATGCTCAAGGCAAATCTGCTCAAGACCTATCTGTTTGAGCGTATCATCGTAGAGCTCTCCTCCCGCATCAAGGAGCTCTCCCCCACCACTCAGGTCTATATTGCCACTCACAGCACGGTCAACTACTCCGACTGGGGCATTGATGCAGGACTGAACCATTACGTCGCCACAGGGGCGCTTGACGGTGTCATCGGGCAGACCTGGTCGGATACCCAAAATACCGCTTTTCTCTATCGCGGCGGTGCCTTTACCGATAACTTTACCAATGCCTTTATCGAGTATTCCTCTTACGTTGATTCGGTCGAAGGACTGAACTTTTACGCCCTTGCCGACCCGATGATGGACAACGCCAGCTTCACCGAGGAGGACTGCCAGTATCTTTACCGTCAGTCCATCGCGGCAATCCTGATGCAGCCCGAGATCAATCGTTTCCAGATCCTTCCCTGGGTCAACCGCGCCTTTGCTAACGTATCCAACAACTACCGCACCATTCAGTCCCAGATCTACGAGATGCTCAACAATGTCGGCGGTGAGGACGTCAAGATCGAGGCCGGCACACCCGGTATCACCTATCTGATCTCCGACTCCTTGTCCTGGATGAATCCGGGCTCGGGCTGGGCGCTGGGCACCACCGACGGCCTGTACGGTGTCACTGCTTCTCTCGTCCGCGAGGGTATCCCCACTAAGATGAAGTCGATGGATCAGATCGAATCCGCCGCTGACCTGGAGGGCGTTACCGTTCTCATCGTCAGCTTTGATTCCAACGTGCCGCTGAATGAAAAGATCAATATCGCCATTGCCGATTGGGTCAAGGCGGGCGGTACTCTCTTGTTCATTTCCGGCTCCAATCAGTACTGGAGCGTTGATGATTACTTCTTCTGGCAAGAGGACGGCTCTCCCCTGAACAACCTCTTCAAGCATCTGGAGCTTGATGATATCAAGGTCTCCTCTCTTGCCGGCGGCAACAGCATCTCGGCAAGCGATCCCACGCTGAAGAGTGCCTTTAACGATCAGAGACTTTCTGCCTCTTATCGCAGATTTGCCATCACCTTTGAGGGCGCAAGCAATCCCATTTTGACAGTCAGCGGAAAGGCTGTCGGCATCGACGAGCGAGTCGAGGACGGCCGCGTCATCGCCATCGGTCTTTCCTCCGCCTTCTTCGGCGGCCATTCCTTCGGTCCTGAAATGATGCGCGCCCTGACCGAATACGCGCTGAACTACACCGACTATGATTACGTCACCACCGATCTGATGACCGTTCGCCGCGGCAACGTCGTAGCGGCTCACGCTTACCATTCCGCGCAAACGCTGAAGGGTACTTACATCAACCTCTACAGCGCACAGCTGAGTATTCTCAAAAATCCCGTCGTTCCCAAGGACGACAGCGTCGTTTTGTATGACGTCTCCGGCTTTGACCTCTCCGTTCCCCGCTTGGGCTTCACCGCCGGCACGATCCAGAGCGGCTCTTTGGTCGAAACGGCGGATAGCATGACCTACACCGTCACCAGTGCCGGCAACACGCTGCTTTCCAACCGCATCCTGCTCCCCGCCGGTGTATATCCCAAGAGCATCAGCATCACCAAGGGCGAGGACGAGCTGGATCTTTCCCTGCTCCAATACGATTATGATGAGGCAAGCAATTCCATCTTCTTCCTGTTTGACGGTGGCATGGAGCCCATCACCGTCACCATCAAGTGGGGCGACGACAAGAATGCCATCAAGGACATCACAGGAGGCCTTGGCGAGGTCAATATTCTGACCAACGAGTCGGGGGCTGACGAAAAATACCTCGTCAAGAATACCGCCGGGGTCAGTGCATCTGTCCGCTTTTGCGACGACAACCGCGAGTTGATCTACAAGTTTGACACGCGTGACTATGACTCCCCTGTATATCAGGTCTACATCGCACAAAACTATATCATTGAGGTTTCCGGAGACGGTCAGAATTGGACGCTGATAGCCGACTATTCCAAGGGCGGAACGGTCGACCGTGTGACAAACGCAGACAACGCCACCGTCATCACGATCGATCCCACGGCATACGAAGAGATCGGCAACGACCTGTACATCCGTATCCGTAACACGGCAACGATCGGCAGCCACGGCGCTGCTGTTTCCCGTATCGTCATTCGCCACACGACCACCACTGCCGTAAAGCCCAATCGGGCACCCGGTAAGAACAACACGACCACCGAGTTCATCCCCGAACGTGACGACAACAGCACCAATGAGAGCGATTTTCTGGTCTCCGTCAAGAACGGCATCGCCTCGTATCAGCGAACCGTTCGTACCAACAGCAGCAACGAAGACTACGAATTCCTTGATTTCAGCAGCGCAGGCGTCAACAGCGGCGTTCGCTTCTGCGACAATGGCGGTATTCTGATCTACGCCTTTGACCTCAGTGATATGCTCAGTGCCAAATTTACCTTCTATTTGGCGCAGAACTATATTCTGGAGGTGAGCACGGACGGCGAGAATTATACCATGGTCGCCGACTACTCCGAGGGCGGCAAGGTGCCTCACCTGCCCGGCGGCGGAAACGACACGACCTTTACCCTCGATCCCTTCACCTACGGTGCAAAGGAGGGCGGCGTGTTCTACGTTCGTATCCGTAATTGCTATCCCTCCAAGGGATTCGGCGGTTGCATCTCTAGATTTGTCATGGAATACACCAAAGAAGAAAAATAATTCACCAAAACAAAAAACGGGCGGATGCACCGAGGTGCATCCGCCCTTCATTTTTTTGTTATTTCAAGAAACCGTTTACGATCTGTTCCTCTGCCTCTTTTTCGGTCAGACCCAGCGTCATCAGCTTCATGAGCTGCTCGCCGGCGATCTTACCGATGGCGGCCTCGTGAATGAGGCTTGCGTCCACGTGGCTGGCCGTGATCTCGGGGATAGCACTGACCAGTGCATCGTCCATAATAATGGCATCGCATTCCGAATGTCCCGTGCAACGGTTGTTGCCCTTGACGTTGGAACGGAAGATCTGGCGCGACTTGTCCTTTGCGACCGAACGGGAAATCAAGTGACAAGCGCAATCCTCGCCGTCCATGTCGATCACAAAGTCGGTCTCGGCCAGCTGCTCGCCGTGCGTCATGATCTTCTCGCGCACGGTCAGCGACGCGCCGTCTGCCAGCTTTGCTTCCGTCTTGCGCGAGGTGGAATCGATGCCCTTGATCTGGGTGGATTCCATCTCCATGACCGCGCCCTCGGCCAGCTCAATGACTGTCGTGGGGTTCATGATCTTGCCACCGATTCCGTCACCCTCGCCGTAATGCTTTTCAATGTAGCGGATGCGGGCGTTCTTACCCACGAAGAAGGAGTGGATACCGTCGTGGGAGGAGTCCTGGTCGCCGCAGTTGTGAATGCCACAGCCCGCGATAATGGTCACGTCGGCGTCCTCGCCGATGATGAAATCGTTGTACACCATTTCCTTCAGACCGTGCTGGCTGATGATAACGGGAATATGGACGCTTTCGTTTTTGGTGCCGGGCGCGATGATGATATCGATGCCGGGCTTGTCCGTTTTGGTCACGATGTCGATATTGGCGGTAGTAGAGCGACCGGCGCTCTCGCCGTTGGCACGGATGTTATACGCTCCCTTGGGAACCGTTTCCAGATCTGCGATCTCGCGCAGAAGCTGCTTTTGAATGTCATTCAAGCTCATATCTCATCCCTCCTTACGACAGCTTTTGGAGCAGCGTGGGGCACGCCGCAGAGGAACGGAGCAGTTCGGGCAAAACCTCGTCCTTACCGCCGACTGCCGTGATGTTACCGTCGGCGATGACGATGATCTTGTCCGCGATATTGAGGATACGCTCCTGGTGCGAAATGATCAGAATGGAGCCGCCCTGGCGCTCGTGCATATTCTCAAAGACGTTGATGAGGTTGCCAAAGCTCCACAGGTCGATGCCCGCTTCGGGCTCGTCGAAGACGGACAGCTTGGTGCCTCTTGCCAGCACGGTCGCGATCTCAATCCGCTTGAGCTCGCCGCCCGAAAGGCTTGCATTCACCTCACGGTTAATATAATCGCGAGCACACAAGCCGACTTCGCTGAGGTATTCACAGGCCTGGGCGATGGTCAGCGGCTTGCCGGCCGCCAGGTTGATCAGGTCGTTGACCGTGATGCCCTTGAAGCGGACAGGCTGCTGAAACGCAAAGCTGATACCAAGACGGGCGCGCTCGGTGATACCGAGACTTGTGATGTTCTGACCGTCCAGCCAGATCTCACCCGAGGTGGGCTGTGCAATGCCCGCGATGACGCGGGCCAGCGTCGACTTACCGCCGCCGTTGGGGCCGGTGATGGCCACAAAGCGCTCGTCAATGGTCAAACTGACGTCATGTAATATTTCCTTCGTTTCCGTAGAATCATTTTCCGCGGGAACGGCATAAGATACGTGTTTTAATTCCAACATGGGATAAAATACCCCCTTTCATATGCGATAGATTATCGATCAAATGGTCGATTAAGTAGTATATCATAGAATTTGAAAAATTACAACATATTTTTCAAAAAAAGATAAGAAAAAGCATCCCGGCGGCATTCGTATGCCATCGAGATGCTTCTATTTCGCTCAATCCTCCACGCTCCGTCTGCCCTCCAGCGCGCGGCAGAGGGTGACCTCGTCAGCATATTCGAGGTCGGCGCCCACGGGGATACCGTAGGCAAGTCGTGTGACCTTGACGCCCAGCGGCTTCATGAGGCGCGAGATGTACATAGCCGTCGCCTCGCCCTCGATGGTGGGGTTGGTGGCGATGATGAGCTCCTCCACCTCTCCCTCGCCCACACGGGTGAGCAGCTCGCGGATCTTGATATTGTCGGGCGTGACGCCGTTCATGGGCGAGATCAGCCCGTGCAGGACGTGATAGACACCGCGGTATTCCCTGACCTTCTCCATCGCCAGCACAGCCTTGGCGTCGGCCACGACACAGACGGTAGAGCGGTCGCGCGAGTCGTCGCGACAGACGGGACACAGCTCCCTGTCGGTCAGATTCTGGCACACGGGACACAAGTGTATCCGCTCCTTGGCGACGCGGATGGCGTCGGCAAAGGCGGTTGCATCCTCGACCGACATATCCACAACGGAATAAGCCAATCTCATGGCTGTTTTACGGCCGACCCCCTCCAGCTTGCCGAATTGCTCGGCCAGGTGCTGGAGGGATTCCATATATTCAGCCATATCAGAAGAGTCCGGGCATATTCATGCCGCCCGTGATCTTGCCCATTTCCGTGGTGTTGGTGGTTTCGACCTGGGTGATGGCCTGGTTGACGGCCGCGACGAGAATGTCAGACAGCGTTTCGATGTCGTCGGGATCGACGATATCGGGCTTGATATCGATGGCGAGGATCTCCTTTTTACCGTTGATGCTCACCTTGACCATGCCGCCACCCGCGCTGACGTCATAAACCTTTTCGTCCAGCTCGGCCTGCAGATTGGCCATATCCTCCTGCATCTTCTGTGCCTGGCGCAGCATAGCCTGCATATTACCGGCACCGCCCATACCCTTGGGGATGTTTGCTCTCATAGTGATCTCTCCTTTTGTTTTTATGTAAATTGATTAAAAATCCTGTTCCAATTCCTCGATGATCTCATCGATCGCGCTTGCCTCGGTGGCTTTAGGCTTGACCTCGCAAACAAGGTCCCTTTCCCTGACCTCACGCTGGAGACAGACAGACAGCGCGCCGCGCAAAATATCCTTGGCATCGCCGCGGTCGATCATCATCAGGGCAAAGTCGTTGTCAAAGCGGACGATCACCGTGCTCTCGCCCTCGGTATAGCAAGCGGCCGTCTTGAGGAAGGAGGCGGCCATGCCGCTCTGCTTGGTGACACGCTCGACCACCTCGGGCCAGGCGCGCAGAGGACGCAGCACTCGCTTGCCCTCGGTATCTGCGGCCGGTGCCTTGGGCGCAGGGGTGGAGGCTTGGACCGTTGGCTTTTGTTCGGGTGCTGTCACGGGCTCTGCCTTGGGCTGCGGCGCAGGCGTGGGTGTCGGTTGCTCGGCAGGCTCATCTTGCGCTTTGGGGGCGCTGAATTGACCCGACAGCAGCATTTCCTCAAGCCTTGCCATGCGGGACAGAAGCGCCTCGTTGGAGGTGCTGAGCGACTCATCGCACATACGGGTGAGCGTCAGCTCTGCTGTCACACGCTTGAGGGCATTGGCGCTTTGCATGATAACGTAGGCACTATCCAAAAGCTGACGATGGTAGAGGATGGTCTCCTTGGAAAAGAGTCCGCTGACCTCGCGAAGCTGCTGGCATTCGGCGTCGGTCAGATCCAGATATTCGGCATGGCGAGGCGTTGTCTTGACCACCAACATATCGCGGTAGATCGAAATCAGATCCTGCCAGAACACGCCAAGATCCATAGAGGATTGCACCACCTCGGCGATGCGAGCGTACAGGGCATCGTAGTCGCGGGAGGCGATGGCACGGACGGTGGAAAGCAGGGCTTCTCTGCCCGTCAGTCCTACCGTTTCATTGACGAGCGCGGGAGTAATGGGGCGACGCGCGCCGGCACAAAGCTCCAGCAGTGAGATAGCATCGCGCATACCGCCCTGGGCGAGCTTGCCCAAAAGGGTCGCGGCGTCCTCGTCAAGAGTGATGCCCTCGACCTTTGCGATGTGCAACAGGCGGTCACGAAGCACGGGCGTGGCGATCCGGCGGAAATCAAAGCGCTGACAGCGCGAAATGATGGTCGCGGGCAGCTTTTGCAGCTCGGTGGTCGCGAGAATAAACACCACGTGGGCGGGCGGCTCCTCCAGCGTTTTGAGCAGTGCGTTGAAGGCACTTCCCGACAGCATATGCACCTCGTCGATGATGTACACGCGGTATTTGAGCGCGTTGGGTGCGAACACGACCTCGTCACGGATATCGCGGATGTTATCGACGCCGTTGTTGGAGGCGGCGTCCATTTCCAAAACGTCAGTCGCAGCCCCGTTGTCGATGGCACGGCAGGCGGCACACTCGCCGCAGGGCGAGCCGTTTACCGGATGCTCGCAGTTGACCACCTTGGCAAGGATCTTGGCGCAGGTCGTTTTCCCCGTACCGCGCGAGCCACAGAAGAGATACGCGTGGCTGAACGCACCGTGATCCGCCTCGTATTTCAAAATAGACGTGATATGCTCCTGTCCGCACACGTCGTCAAACGTCTGCGGTCTCCATTTGCGGTATAATGCCTGATGCATACTTTTCACGTCTCCTTATCACAAAATTAAGCTTCAACCAGTCGCCCAAGCGTTCGATACCCCATCTCAAGCGCCAACAGGTTGTCTTCAAATCCTTCAAATTCCAGCGAAAGCGTACCGTCGTAGCCACTCTCCTTGAGTGCCTTGACACACGCCTCCAGCGGAACGACACCATGACCGAGGATCGTCCCTCGGATAAAGTTGCCCCCTCGGGTGCAAATAAACCCTTCCGGTGTCGGCATATCGGCGGGGCGGAAAATAAAGTCTTTTGCGTGGACGTGAATGGCGTATGGCACCGCCGTTCTGACCGCCTCAAGAGGAGGCTCGTCCACACATAAAAAGTTGCCAAGGTCAACCAACCAGCGATAGTTTTCATCGCCCACCGCGTCGATCAGCGCTTTGACGCGCACACTGTCCTGGAAAATAAAGCCGTGGTTCTCCGTACAGGTGCGAATGCCTTTGGCCTTTGCGTATTCGGTCACGCGGCGGATATGGGGCGCCATTTGCTCGACAGCCGCTTCCCAGCTCACGCCCTCGGGCAAGGAGTAGCACACGTCGTGGCGCATGATGGAAGCGCCCAAAGCCTCGGTCACGTCAACGCAACGGCAAAGCTGCTTCACCACCGCCTCTACGTCCTCTGCCATCAAATCGGCGCCTACGGTATACGCACTGATCTCCAGCCCCAATTCCGCGCACAGGGCTCGCAATTCATTTGCCTGTGCGATGGGATCGTCGCCGCCTAAGGCAATGAATTCAACGGCATCAAAGCCGATCTCGCGCGCCTTGCGGCATACGTCTGCCAGCGTCGCGCCGGTGGCGTTTCGATAACGACGGAAGCTATAAGAGCTGACACCGATCTTCATGGGTATCCTCCACGAGAGATATAAAAATAGAGCAACCCGGGCTGTAAAACGAGACCATACACCTCTGAATCGAACGTCACGCCTACGCGAGGCACGCACCTCTCGCTCAAAACAGGCACCCTCGCGGCACACCGGCTAAACTGCTTAATGCTGCTTGGTTCCCCACCTGACATGGTTCACAGCCACCGATTGCGCAAGACCCATCTCTCAACACGAGCGATGCGACTCAAACCGTAAACGGTCGGCCCTCAACAGAGGAATCCATCCCTGCTATAGCGGATTTCAGGTACAGGGCTCCGCTACTCCCCCGACTGGTATGACCTCGTTTCGCAGCCCGACGCTGCTCACTTTGATTATTATAACAGATTATAAACCGTTTTGCAAGTGTTTTTGCAAAAATTCATCATTCCTTCTTTTGTCTTTTACGTCGGAGATGCCAAACCCATAGATGGTGACAGGTCAACTTTTTTGAAAAGATTGTAAAATACCATTGACAAACGCAGGAGCATACGCTATAATAGACAAGAATATGAGGCAAAAGTCATATTACATACGATAAAAAGAGAAAACGTGGAGGACAAACCAATGTTTGAAACTTTCAAGAATCTCCTGGTTGAGGAGCTGCAGCTGGACGAGAGCACCATCACCATGGAGGCAGAGCTGAAGGGCGACTTGAACATCAATTCCATCGAGCTTTACGACCTGGCTATGATGTGCGAGGACAAATTCGGCGTTGAGATCGAGGACGAGGAATTCCACAAGTTCGTCACCATCGGCGACGTTGTCAACTATCTCGAAGCACACAAGTAATCGAATGTTTCCCGTAAAAGGTGCCCGTGTGGGCACCTTTTCTGTTTCATATTTTTCGGCACCTCGCATATGATAAAATAAATCCAAGGCTTTTGGGGAGGTCCCGTCATGTGCGAAAAGCGAAAGATATTGCTCTGCTTTGCTGAATATGCCGCCTTTGTTCTGCTTTTGCTCCTATCCGTCGCAGGCATGGTCGCTCTGTTTTTGTTTTTGCGGCAAGGAAGCCTTACGCCGCTTCCCTCCTTTGGAGCGACTGATGAGACACCGGCCTACCACACCGTCATCCTGGACGCGGGACACGGGGGTGAGGACGGGGGCGCTATCGGTCATATCGACGGGCGAGAGGTATACGAAAAGGACATCAATCTTGCCATCACGCTGACCCTGCGCGACCTGCTGGAGGCTGAAGGCATCAACGTCATTCTGACCCGCGAGAAGGACGTTCTCCTGTACGATCGGAACACCGACTATCAAGGGCGAAAAAAGGTACTCGATCTCGCGGCTCGCCTGCACGTTGGGCAAAGCACCCCGGGGGCACTGTTCGTCAGTATCCACATGAATGCCTTTACGCAAGCCAAGTATCACGGTCTGCAGGTCTACTACTCCCCCAACCACGCCCTATCACAGACGCTCGCCGCGCACATACAAGACAGAACGCAGGAGCAGCTGCAGCCGGACAATCACAGGCACATTAAAAAAGCGGGGTCGGACATTTTTCTGTTGGAGCATCTGAAATGCCCGGCTGTCTTGGTCGAGTGCGGCTTTTTATCCAACGAGGACGAGTGCCGGCTGTTGGAGCAGGCAGACTATCAGCAAAAGCTTGCCTTTTTGCTGTTTTGCGCCATTCGACAGGCGCTGTGCGAGCAAACGAAGGAAAGCGCCCCTCTTTGGTCAAAAGTTGAGCTTTTCGCCGACAAGGACTTGATTTTCGATAAAAAATACCGTATAATAAAACGAGAGATGACCGATCACTGCTCTAAAACGGAGGACACACAGCATGAAAGGAACCAAAACCATCTATATCTGCTCGGAATGCGAAATGAAGAGCCCCAAGTGGCTGGGCAAATGCCCCTCTTGCGGCGCGTGGAATTCCTTTGTTGAGGACGTCATCGAGACGACTCCCGCCGCCGGCGCGACTGCCAACAAGCGAGCCGCCTTGCGGGCTGTGACCGAGAGCGAGGCACTTCCCTACGAGCAGCTGGACATGCCCTCCTATATGCGGTTTCCGACCGGCATGAGCGAGCTTGACCGGGTGCTGGGCGGTGGCGGACTTGTCACCGGCTCCGTTATTCTTCTCTCGGGCGAGCCGGGTATCGGTAAATCCACTCTGCTCATGCAGATCTGCGACTCTCTCGGACAGGGGCATCGCGTGCTGTACGTATCGGGTGAGGAATCGGGCGGACAGCTCAAGCTGCGCGCCAAGAGGCTTGGTGTTATGGGCACCAATCTGTTCATTCTGACCGAGACCAACCTGGAGCGCATCATGGCACAGACCGACAAGGTCAAGCCCGACGTCATCATCATCGACTCCATTCAGACCATCTATTCCGACACGGCCAACTCGACCCAGGGCAGTGTGTCGCAAGTCAAGGAATGCACGCTGGCACTCATTGCCAAGGCCAAGAGCGAGGGCATTTCCATCATGCTCGTCGGTCACGTCAACAAAGAGGGCGGCATTGCCGGCCCCAAGGTGCTGGAGCATATGGTGGACGCGGTGCTGTATTTTGAGGGTGAGCGTCAGCAATCCTACCGCATCATTCGCGCCATCAAAAACCGCTACGGCTCGACCAACGAGATCGGCGTGTTTGAAATGACCGACACGGGGCTGTGCGAGGTCACCAATCCCTCCGAAATGCTGTTGGCCGGACGTCCAAAAAACATCTCGGGCAACTGCGCCGTGTGCACCATGGAGGGCACTCGTCCCTTGATTGCCGAGGTACAAGCCCTCGTTTCCCCTACCGTCTTCCCCGCTCCACGCCGAACGAACAACGGTATGGACTACAACCGTCTGTGCCTTATTTTGGCCGTACTGGAGAAGCGTATGGGACTCAGATTTTCCCAAAATGACGTTTATATCAACGTTGTCGGCGGCTTGCACATCGACGAGCCGGCGTCCGACGTGGCGATGGCGCTGGCCCTCATCTCGTCGCACACCGACCGCATCATTCCCGATGACCTCATCGCCGTGGGTGAGCTTGGTCTTTCGGGCGAATGCCGCGCCGTGTCCAATCTGGAGCTGCGCGTTCGTGAGGCGGCCCGACTCGGTTTCCGCCGCGCCATCGTGCCCTATCGCAACATTGAAAAGCGGGCCATCAAGTGCGAGGGCATTGAGCTCATTCCCATTCGGACGATCTACGATACGCTGAAATTTTTGAATACAGAAAATAAAAATTGACAAAAGGAGTAACTGAATGATTTTAGCTTACATCGTCTTTGGTTTGATATTAATCAAAACCATTATTGAAATTAAAAATGCCATCATTGCTAAAAAATATACCCAGTTGTTCTCTACTCTTTTCTATCTTCCTTTTTTTGTGTTTTTTATTTCAACCTTGATTCTCGGCGGAAGTGCGTTCAATAATGCCGCCACGGATTACGAGTTATATCAAGCGGGACACTACTACCTGGATTCTCACGGAGTGTACACAGAAGTCTCTTACGCCAGCTATTTATATGCAAAAATCATCGAGGTTATCGGCCTTGTTTCTTTTGGCATCGGCTTTATATTCCATTTGGTATTTGCAAAAAAGAATCCACCATCCAAGAGCAGCTCCAAGTTTCCAAGCAAACTTCTGTAACAATCTTCCAACCATTTCATATCTTTATTTTAAAAAACAAAAATCCACCCTCGGTGGATTTTTTGTTTTTTACCTGTTATTCCCCAAACACCGTCTCCACCCGTTTTCTGCACCCCGTGGGCGAATAGATCCAGCGGTCGATGTGCTCGACCTCCTCGCCTATGTAATAAGTCAGCGGCGCAGGTGTGCGGGTAGCGGCAAAGGTATCGATGAGCACCAGCTTGATCTTCATGCGCTCGGGCACGATGCTTTTGATAAACACGGCCGCGTTTTGCCCGAT
Organism: Oscillospiraceae bacterium; assembly: GCA_015064395.1. GTDB lineage: Bacteria > Bacillota > Clostridia > Oscillospirales > CAG-272 > SIG644. The sequence continues at coordinate 24,567 of SVSH01000004.1, read as the reverse complement.
CCAGGACGAAGCGATCTCGCGCGTTTCCTCACGCAGCTCGGTCAGCCCCGCAAGGTTAGGGGCGAGTTCGATGAACATACCGTAGTCCTCGACACTGCGGACGATGCCCGTGACCGTCTGCCCTGCCTCGAAGCGGGCGGCGTTTTGCTCCCAGGTGCCCAGCAGCTCGCGCAGGCTGACGAAAATGCGGTTATTGGGCGCGTCAATGTTTTTGACGACCACGCGAAGGCGTGCCCCGGGGGCCAGGCGCTCGCGCGGATGGTTGATGCGGGAAACGGACAGGCAATCCACGGCCAGAAGAGACACCACACCGCATCCGATATCGACGAACGCCCCAAAGCTTTCCAGGTGGGTGACCTTGGCTGGGATGATGTCACCCGGGACGAGTGCGCTCAAAAATTCCCGATAGCAATCCATCTGTGCCGCGCGGCGGGAAAGCAACAGCTGCGGTTTTCCCCGTTCGGCATCCCGTAGCACCCCCAGTACCCGAAAGCAGACGGGCTTACCGACGCGCGAGATGACGGCAATATCCTTGATGGGCTGTCCGTCGGGGTTGAACACCGTCTCCCCGTACGGCATAAAGCCCTCAAAGCCTCCTACATCCACGTGCAGATTGAGCGAATGATCGCACAGCGTGGCGATGCCCTCCAGTATCATTCCCGTATTCATGGCCCGCTCCAGGGCGGCAAGGCTTGCCGTCGCCTCTCGGTTTTCCTGTGTGGCAAGACGCGCCCCCTCGGGCATATAGCGTTCATTCATGCGTGTTTTTCTCCTTTCCATGGCACATCCGATCTTTTCGGTCGCCCAAAGCCGGCGACATTGCAGTGTATGAAAAAGCAAGGGGTTTTATGCCCTTTTGGCATGCGCTGAAGAAAAATAATAAAGGGGCTTTTCAAAAGAATGAATTTATGCTATAATATGGGATGTGGAAATCAGAAACGGAAAGGCATCGTATGAGAAAGCTGTTGAGATTTTTGAAACCGTATACCAAGGAGGCGATCTTAGGGCCGCTGTTCAAGCTGCTGGAGGCCTCCTTTGAATTGCTTGTTCCCCTGGTGGTCGCTCGCATCGTCGACGTTGGCATTGCACAGGGTGACACGGGCATGATCGTGAAGAACTGCCTGATTTTGGTGGCACTCGGCATCATCGGACTTGTCTGCGCGGTAACGGCCCAATATTTTGCCGCCCGCGCCGCCGTGGGCTTTGCGTCGCAGGTGCGACACTCGCTGTTCTCGCACATCGGCAAGCTGTCCTACTCCGATCTCGATCGGGTGGGAACGTCGACCATGATCACCCGCATGACAAGCGACGTAGGACAAGTACAATCGGGCATCAATCTGACCCTGCGCCTGGTGTTGCGCTCCCCCTTTGTGGTGTTGGGCGCGATGGTCATGGCCTACGTCGTGGACCCTGAATGCTCGATCATCTTCGCCGTGACCATTCCGGTTTTGTCCGTTGCGGTATTCGGCATCATGCTGTTGTGCCTCCCACTGTACAAAAAGGTGCAGGAGCGCTTGGACAACATCACGGGCACAACGCGTGAAAACCTGACGGGCGTGCGTGTCATCCGCGCCTTTTGTAAGGAGCAGGACGAGATGGACACCTTCCGCGAGCGCAACGATCTTCTGACGGCGACGCAAAACCGGGTGGGACGTCTTTCCTCGCTGCTCAATCCCCTGTCCTACGCTCTGGTCAATCTGGCCATCGTCGTTCTCGTCTACGCAGGTGCTCTGCAGGTCAACGGGGGCAACCTTTTGCAGGGCGAGGTCATCGCGCTGTACAACTATATGTCACAAATTTTGGTCGAGCTGATCAAGCTGGCTAGCCTCATCATCACGCTGACCAAGGCTGTCGCCTGCGGCCGCCGCGTACAGGCGATGTTGGAGGTCAGACCCACCATGCAAATGCCCGAGAACGGGCAAAATCCGCCTCCTTCGGACGAGGTGGTGCGCTTTGATCACGTCAGCATGGCGTATGCCAATGCCGCGGATGTGGTACTGCGTGACGTCAGCTTCGTTGCCCGTCGGGGCGAGGTCATCGGCGTCATCGGCGGTACGGGCTCGGGCAAGACCACGCTGGTCAATCTCATCCCCCGCTTTTACGACGCCAGCGAGGGTCAAGTATACGTGCAAGGCACCCCTGTGACCGAATGGTCCGCCGAGCGACTGCGCGAGCGGATCGGTGTCGTTCCGCAAAAGGCTGTGCTGTTCCGCGGCACCATCCGCGACAATCTGTTATGGGGCAACGAGAACGCCACCGAGGAGCAGATGTTCGAGGCGCTTCGCATTGCGCAGGCAGAGCAGGTCGTCCTTGACAAAGAGGGTGGGCTGGATGCTCCCGTCGAGCAAAACGGACGCAACTTCTCGGGCGGTCAGCGCCAGAGATTGACCATCGCCCGTGCCCTTGTCCGCAAGCCAGAGATCCTGATTTTGGATGACAGCTCCTCCGCGCTGGACTATGCCACCGACTCAGCCCTGCGCCAGGCACTGCGCCGCATGGAGGACGCGCCTACGGTGTTTATCGTCTCCCAGCGCGCCACCTCGCTGACTCACGCCGACCGTATTATCGTACTGGACAACGGCGAGGTCGCAGGCATTGGACGCCACGACGAGCTACTTTCGAATTGCGAGACCTATCGCGAGATCTATGAGTCGCAGTTCAGAAAGGAGAGTGTGTGATATGGCAAACCAAAAGCTCTCCTCCGGACAGACCCGCAAAACACTTGCGACCGTTCTTCGTTATCTGAAGCGCTACCGCCTGCAGATCATTCTGTCAGCACTTCTGGCCGCACTCTCGGTCGGACTTACGCTATATATCCCCATCGTCATTGGCGACGCCATCGATCATATCATCGCAAAGGGCAACGTCAACTTCCCTGTCATCATTCCCCTTCTTGTGCGTGTCGCCGTGTGCGCGCTCGTGATCGCTCTGTCGCAATGGCTGATGAGCACGCTCAACAACAAGATCGCCTTCCGCGTCGTTCACGACACGAGAAACGCCGCCTTCCGCCGCATCCAGCGCTTGCCCCTTTCCTATCTTGACAAGCAGCCGGTGGGCGATATCGTCAGCCGTGTCATCGCCGACGTGGATCAGTTTGCTGACGGACTACTCCTGGGATTTACCCAGCTGTTTACCGGCATTCTGACCATTCTCGGCACGCTTATCTTCATGCTGACGCTTCATCCCTTGATCACCCTTTTGGTGGTCGTGCTGACGCCTCTGTCGCTGTTTGTGGCGCGCTATATCGCCACCCACACCCACGACATGTTCAAAAAGCAATCCGAGACACGGGGCGAGCAGACCGCACTGATCGAGGAGATGATCGGAAACCAAAAGGTCGTCAAGGCCTTTGCCCACGAGGACGAGGCGGTGCGCGACTTTGATAAGGTCAACGAGCGACTCAAAACATACTCGCTCAAGGCGATCTTCTTTTCCTCCCTGGTCAACCCCTGTACCCGCTTTATCAACTCGATGGTATATGCCGGCGTTGCGCTGTCGGGCGCCTTCGCCGTCATGGCTGATCCCATCGGATTTTCGGTCGGTCGGCTGTCCTGCTTCCTCAGCTATGCCAACCAATACACCAAGCCCTTCAATGAGATCTCGGGCGTTCTGACCGAGCTGCAAAACGCACTGACCTGCGCCTCCCGCATCTTCGATCTGATCGAGCAGCCCACCGAGTCTGCGGATGCTGAGGACGCTACGGACATTGACAAGACACAGGGCAACGTTTCCCTTGCGGACGTGCATTTCTCCTATGACGAGGACCGCCCCTTGATCCGTGGTTTTTCCCTGGACGTCAAGCCGGGCCAGCGTGTGGCCATCGTCGGTCCGACGGGTTGCGGCAAGACAACTCTGATCAACCTACTCATGCGTTTCTACGACGTCAAGGCAGGCAGTATTTCGGTCGACGGACAGGATATTCGTCAGATCCCCCGCCGCTCTCTGCGTCAGAGCTACGGCATGGTCTTGCAGGACACCTGGCTTCGCTCAGGAACGATCCGCGAGAACATCACCATGGGCAGGCCCAACGCCACCCAAGAGGAGATCGAGACGGCCGCGCGTGCGGCTCACGCCCACAGCTTTATTCGCAAATTACCCAACGGATACGACACCGTCATCGGCGAGGACGGCGGAAGTTTGTCGCAAGGACAGAAGCAGCTGCTTTGCATCACCCGCATCATGCTGTGTCTGCCTCCCATGCTCATTCTCGACGAGGCGACCTCCTCGATCGACACCCGAACCGAGCTCAAAATTCAGGATGCGTTTGCCCGCATGATGAAGGGCCGCACCAGCTTTATCGTTGCTCACCGACTCTCGACCATTCGCGACGCGGACGTCATTCTCGTCATGAGGGACGGCAACGTCATCGAGCAAGGCAAGCACGAGGAGCTACTCGCTCGCGGCGGCTTCTATGCTGACCTGTACAACAGCCAATTCGACCCCACGTAAAAAGATCAACCGCCCAAGACTTACGTCCCGGGCGGTTTTTTCGTTATTTTATCATTCATCGGATCTTGATCCGCGTGCGTCAAATCGGCCGTAGAAGGAGCGATAGAACTTCTCATCCACCTCTCCCGAAATGGGCGAGGGGCGCAGATTTCCGATCTGATGGTTAAGAATGGGCATGACGGTATCCCGTCCCACGATGACGTGATCGATGAGAGTTACCCCCATACCTCTGAGGTTATTCTGCAGAAAATTGGTCGTTGCTATATCCTCCGAGGACGGGATCGCGACGCCGCGAGGATGGTTGTGGGCAAGCAAAACGGAAGAAGCGCCTCGCTTGATGGCGTGCTCAAGAACCTTGCGCGGGGTGATATTGGCTTGATTGACCGTTCCCTCGTCCAGCAGGATGCAATCGAGCAGCTTCATGCCGTTATCGAACAGCAGCAGATACACGCGCTCAACGGTAATTCCGGTATACAGGCTTTGCAGGTAGCGGACGACGTCCTCGAAATGATCGTATCTCTTGGGCGGATGATAGCTCTCCTGTGCCATGCGTCTCATAAGGGCGGCAGTCACCTTGATCGCAGTGGCCGTCTTTTCGCTGATGCCCTCCACCTCTGTCAATTCCAAAGGATCGGCCAGGAAAATATCCTCCAGCGAGCCAAAGCGCCCAAGGAGTCGATGGGCGATCTCGTTGGTATTGCGGCGCGGCAAGAGAGGAAACAAATACATCTCCAGGAGTTGATGCGTCTCGAAATGCTCTCCGCTCTCCTTGATAAAGCGTTCGCGCATCCGCTCGCGGTGTCCTTGATGAGGGTTGTTTGATTTTGTATCTGACATAGGGCGCTCCTTTGAACTGTTATACAGTCATCATTCTACCACACTTCCCCCGTTCTGTCAACATATTCCTTTTCGCCCTCCCCACCGTTGACAAAAATCGCCCTGTGTGGTATAATATTGTGCAGAAAAATTGGAGGTCACGGCATGAAAGGCAAGATATGGATCCTACGCCTGTGCACGACAGTGCTGGCGCTCTTTTTGATATTGACTCTGACGATGTGCGGTGGCAACCGATCCGCACGACGCAAGGCTACTCTGATCGTCAACGGCACGACGGTAGAAAAGGCACAGGCTTATTTACACGGCGAATATCCGCTCATCCCCTTGGCTGCGACCTTTGCCGCTTGCGGGTATGAGGTGGAGCGCGTCTCCTCCGACGTCACTCGCATCGTCATCGACGGAACCGAATACACCGTAGATTTGAAAAATCTCTCTATGACGGCAGAGGGCTCGACGGTCAATCTGCTGGCCTCCCCCTCGGGTGAGATGGACAGCCTGTGCGAGCGGTCGGGTAAAGAAGTTCTGGTCTTTTGCTATCGGCTGGGCACGAATCTGTCCCAGCATACCAACGTCAAATTCACCTATTCCACCAATCTCAACACAAGAACGATCTACGTGGAGATCCACGTGGTCACGGATAAATAACGGAAGCCTGGGCGTGCGGATCTCCTCCGCACGCCTTTTTATTCGACACCCCACGACGGCCTTTGACATACACTGAAAGAGGAAGGAGGTGCTATCATGCGACAACGAGATCGTTCGATATCGGGCGGCATGCAGGTTGCCGTTCTGGGGTCAATGACGAGCGCCTTGCACGCCCGCGAGGTTTTATCGGCGGCCGCCGTTCGTTCAGAGATCGTCAAATCCGATTCGGAGAAGGAACGCGGCTGTGGCTTTGGCGTCCTGTTTGCCGCCTCACAAAGGGCCAACGTAAAAGCCATCCTCACAGCCGCTCACATCAACGTCAGGCGCTATGCGGATCAAGCCACCTGGGACCCCATCTAACCAAAGAAAGAGACCGTTATGAGTATCATTTATTTCGACAATGCCGCCACCAGCTTTCCCAAGCCCACAGCAGTCTACGAGGAGGTCGATCGCTGTATCCGGCAATATGGCGGAAATCCCGGTCGCGGGTCACACCCTCTGGCGCTGGCGGCCGGCGAAAAAATATTTGAATGTCGCCATCGCCTGGCCCGTCTGTTCAACGCCCCCTCGCCCGAGGGCGTCATATTCACGCTCAACGCCACCTATGCTCTCAATTTTCTGATCAAGGGACTGTTACGCCCGGGAGATCACGTTGTGATCTCGGATATGGAGCACAACGCGGTCCTGCGCCCCGTGGTACGTTGTACCGGCTGCGGTGGCATTGAATACGACGTGTTTTCCACCATGCTGGAAACGGAGGGTGAACGTCGCCTGCGCAATGCCACCCGCATTTGCGCCCGTATTGCCGCCAAGATCAAGCCCAATACCCGTGCCGTCATTTGCTCCCATCAATCCAATCTATGCTCTGCTACCCTGCCCTTATGTGAGATCGGCGCCTTTTGCCGCCGTCACCATCTGTATTTTATCGTCGATGCCTCACAATCGGCGGGACATTTGCCCATTGATATGCAGGCGATGAGCATCGACGGGCTGTGCGTGCCGGGACACAAGGGCCTTTTGGGCATTCAGGGCTGCGGCGCTGCCATCGTAGACCGTGACCTCCACCTTGGCACCATCATTGAGGGCGGAAGCGGCTATGCCTCGCTTGACCCTGATATGCCCGAAACACTGCCCGAACGAGGCGAGGCCGGAACGCTTCCCACCCCCGCCATCGCCGGCTTGTGTGCGGGACTGCAATACCTGGAGGGGGTAACGCTTGAGCACATCAGACAGCACGAGAGTGCTTTGTTCTGCCGTCTGCGTGACCGCCTGGATTCCCTTGCCGGGTATCATCTGTATCTACCCGAATTCGAGGGCTCTACCCTGATGTTCCACCGAGAGGGCGTGCCCTCGGAGCACATTGGGCAATATCTCTCACAGCGCGGCATATGCGTTCGCACGGGGTATCACTGCGCGGCACTCGGGCATCGCACGCTTCACACGCCCGACGGCGGCGGTGTGCGGGTCAGCTTTGGCCCCTTCAACCGAGCGCGCGAGGTGGATCTGCTGTACCAAGCACTCAAGGAAATGCCGTAAAAGAAGGCGAAAGATCATAGCATCTTTCGCCTTCTCTGGTATGGTTTTTTTATTCTGTTTTCACCAAAACAACGCTTGCTTGCGCCGATTGGCCTTCTCTGTCATAAGTCAGGGTTACCGTGTCGCCCACAAAGCGGTCGTACAGATATTCGCGCATCGCATCAAAGGAATCGATGGCCTTGCCGTCGATGGCTGTGATCACGTCGTATTGCTGAAATTTTCCGACGGCATCCGTCCCCGGCGCCGTTCCCGTAACCAGCACGCCCGTTGCGCCCGGGCGGAAGCTACCCTCGGTCTGCGCCGCCTGCTCCTCGGTCAGTCTGGCAATTCCCGTTTCGGTCAGCACGTAAAAGTACTCTTTTTCCACGTACACGCCCGTAACACCCAGCGTTGCGCGAGCAAAGGAGACCTGCGACTGCACGTCAGCTACCGTTCCGTTGTTTATCAGCGCATTCAAAAGCGGCACGGCGGTTGAGATGGGAATGGCAAAGCCAAGCCCCTCATAGTCCCCTGCCAGCTTCATGGTAATGATACCGATGACCTCACCGCGGTCGTTGAACAAGGGCCCGCCCGAGTTGCCCGAGTTGACGTCGGCATCTGTTTGCAACAAAAGCATCTTTTTGGACATCGTACCGTCATTGTCACGGATCTTGACCATACGGTTGACCGCGGACAAGCGGCCGTAGGTCGCCGTCCAACCAAATTCCAGTCCTGCCGGGTGACCGATCGCTGTCACGCGATCCCCAACCAAAACCTTGGAAGAGTCTCCGAGCTTGGCGGTAGGCAATCCCTTGGCTTGGATCTTGATAACAGCCAAGTCGTCCATCTCGCTCTCGCCGACCAGCGTCGCGGTGCACTCCTGGCCGTTGTAGAGTCGGACAGTTATGCTTTTTGCACCGTTTACTACGTGACTGTTGGTCGCAATATATCCGTCCTCTGTCAGGATAATTCCCGTGCCGACACCACCACCCAGCGTGGTCTTTACGGTAATGCCCACCACGACGGGATTGCCTGCCGTGGAGATTTCCTGCTCGGTCAGAACGCCGCTTCCCTCATAATCATCCTTGACGTAGATGATGCGGTCAGAGCCGTTCTGATTGCTCGAATTTCCCAACACAGGGCCAAAGGAAAGAGGCCCGTCCCAGCCGGTAAATAGCGCAGCAAGCAAAATACCAAAGCTGACGGCGAAGCAAGCCGTCATCACGATGGCGTAAGTCACGACGCCGCGGCGGCGAGAGGATGCTTTTTCCGAGCGGTCCGCCGCGAGCTGCTCGGCGTAGCTCCAGCGATAGACGACCTCCGGCTCATCGGCAGTCCCCTCATTCTCACCTGCAGTGGGAGTGGGATCAACACTCTCTTCCTCTGTCTCCGAGGTCACCGTATCCGCCTCGCTCTCCGGGGATACCTCAGTCGATACCGTGTTGTCCTTGTCATCCTGTTCTTGTGAAGGATCTATGATTTCGTTTTCTTTTTCATTCATGATGCAAGGTACTCCTTGAAAAATGTGTATCGAACGACCGACTCACAGCACCTGCTCCGTCAAGGTAAAGCTGAATTGGCAATCCTTGCCCTCAATGCTGGTTGCCCAGATCTCCTCTCCGTGAGCGGTGATGATGGTCTTGCAGATATAAAGGCCAAGTCCCGTGCCGCGACGGTCAAGTCCGCGGCTCTTGTCGCCCTTATAAAAGCGTTCAAATACCAGGGGCAGATCGTCTTCACTAATGCCTTGCCCTTGGTTGTAGATCGATACCTGTAGCTTGTTCTTTTGATTTTTATCCGTCAAACGACCGATGCTGACGCGGAAAATACCACCGTCGCACGAGAATTTTACGGCGTTGTCACAAATATTATAAAAGGTCTGATAGATAGCGTCGTAATCTGCCAGTGCCATCATGCTGTCCTCGTCACAGACAAACTCGACTCGAAGTCCCTTGGCATCGATCTGTTGTTCCAGCGAGATCAGGATCTGCCGTCCCATCTCACAGACGTCAAACGGCTTCATCATAAATTTACGCTCGCCCGCCTGAATGCGGGTCACGTCGAGCAGATCCGATACCAGACGGGAAAGACGGTGCACCTCGCCCGATACGATCTCCAGGTAATGATCCTGTTTTTCGGGCGGAATGACCCCGTCGCGAATGGCATCGATAAAGCCGGCGATGGTCGTCATGGGAGAGCGCAGATCGTGCGATACGTTGGCCATGAAGCTGTTGCGCGTCTTTTCCAGATTTTCCAGTGACTGTGCCATCTGGTTAAAGGCGATACCCAGCTCCGCGACCTCGTCGCTCCCCTGCACCACGACACGGCGATCGAAATCTCCCTTGGCAAAATCCTTGGCCGCTCGTCGCATTTCCTTCAAGGGCGCGCTGACGCGCTCGGAGATAAAGTACACGGCGATCAGGGCTGCCAGCATGATCCACAGACAGGCCATAACGATGGTGTGGGACATGACGTTGAGCAGTCCCGTCCAACGGTCGCTGGGCGAGGTGACCAAAACGGCCGCCTTCATCTGTCCCTCCTGCATAATGGGGACGGCATATGCCAGCTGATTTTCTCTGAGCAACACCTGAAAATAAGCCGCATTGGTGATTTCCGTGCCATTCCTCAACATAGACAGAACGTTATCCGGCACCTTGAAATCGGACGGAATATCCATCTCAAAGTTGCTCTCCGTAACCACGGGAACACCATCGGCATCCGTCAGGATAATGACCATCTGGTCGGTACTGGTCGCAGCAAGGCGAAGCATCCAGCCGATCTCCTCGCGGGCGGCCTCCTCCTGCAGGTCTTTTTGGCTGAAGTCCTCCTGCAAATAGTCTCGCACCGCCGTGGCAACCTGACGTGCGCTGTCCATCTTAACGTCTGCGGCATAGTTGTTGACGATGCCGTACACGATGATCAGAAGCATGGACAGGCAAATGGTGATGATCAGGATAAAGGCCGTTAAAAATTTACTGAATAAGCTTTTGAACATAAAGGATCCGATCAGCCGAGGATCTCGAACTTATAGCCGACGCCCCAGACCGTCTTGAGCATCCACTTATCCGACACGCCCTCCAGCTTTTCTCTCAGGCGCTTGACGTGGACGTCGACCGTGCGGGAGTCGCCCAGATAGTCAAAGCCCCATACCTTATCGAGCAGCTGGTCGCGGCTGAACACGCGGTTGCAGTTGGAGGCGAGGAAATACAGCAGCTCCAGCTCCTTGGGGGGGATGTCAATCGCCTTGCCGCACAGCTTCAGCTCGTACTTCTCCTTGCTGATCTCAATGTTATCAAATTTGATGGTCTCCTTGCTGTCACCCTGACCCGCATAGGTCTGAGAGCGGCGCAAAACTGCCTTCACGCGGGCAGACAGCACCTTCATGTCAAAGGGCTTGGTGACGTAGTCGTCCGCGCCCAGCTCCAGTCCCAGCACCGTATCGAATGCCTCGCCCTTGGCCGTGATCATGATAATGGGCTTTGAGGACATCTCGCGGATCTCGCGGCACACCTGCCAGCCGTCCTTCTTGGGCAGCATAATGTCAAGCAGCACCAGATCAGGCGAGTACATTTTGAAAAAGTTCACGCCCTCCACGCCGTCAGAGGCCAACTTGACCTCGTAGCCTTCCTTCTCCAGATAGATCTTGAGCAGATCGCTGATATTGGGGTCGTCATCCACGACCAGGATCTTCTTATCCAGCATGACACAATCCTCCGTTTTATTTTTACTTATTTTTCATCTTCTATACGCGGGCTGTCATTTTATCCTACCTCCGTCCTTCGACGGTTGGGTGATTGAAGCATGAACGTTTGCGGAAACATCGCCTGTTTTTCCATAAAATGACACCCATTCAGTTTATTATAGCACATCTCAAGCGAAAAACCAAGAAGTTTTTGTAAATATTACAAGAAAAATTTTCTCAATTTGGATTTAACCCTTGCGAAAAATAAAAATTTGATATATAATATGGGTTGTGAATTTATTTGTCAATAAAGATATAGGAGAAACAATATGAAATTAGGTATCGTAGGCCTTCCCAACGTAGGAAAGAGCACGCTGTTCAACGCCCTGACGGGTGCGGGCGCGGAGAGCGCAAACTACCCTTTTTGCACCATTGACCCCAACGTGGGCATTGTTGCCGTTCCCGACTCACGTCTGGACTATCTGACCAAGATGCACTCCCCCAAGAAGACCACGCCTGCTATTATCGAATTCGTTGACATCGCAGGTCTTGTCCGCGGTGCGGCACAGGGCGAGGGTCTGGGCAATAAATTTCTGTCGCACATCCGCGAGGTCGATGCCATTCTGCACGTTGTCCGTTGCTTCGAGGATGAAAACATCCTTCACGTCGACGGCGCGATCGATCCCATGCGCGACCTGGAGACCATCAACATGGAGCTCATCTTCTCGGACATGGAGATGCTGGAGCGCCGCATGGAGCGCGCCAACAAGGCCCTCAAGTCGGACAAGAGCGTGGCTCCCTCTATCGAGGTATTCAAGCGCGTATACGACGCCCTGGCCGAGGGCAAGTGCGCCCGCACGGTAGAGCTAACTGATGACGATCTGGCCTGGTTCAACGACACCCCTCTGCTTACCATGAAGCCCGTCATCTACGTTGCCAACGTCAGCGAGGACGAGGCCGCAAGCGAACCCGTCAACAACGCAGGATATCAGAAGCTCAAGGCCTTTGCCGCCGAGGAAAACGCACAGGTGATGCCCGTTTGCGCCGGCATTGAGGCTGAAATTTCCGAGCTCCCCCCCGAAGAAAAAGCAATGTTCCTGGAGGAGATGGGCATTGCCGAGAGCGGTCTTGACCGTCTGATCAAGGCAAGCTACACCCTTTTGGGTCTGATCTCCTTCCTGACGGCAGGTCCTGACGAGGTTCGCGCCTGGACCATCATAAGAGGCACCAAGGCCCCCCGCGCGGCCGGTAAGATCCACTCCGATTTTGAGAGAGGCTTTATCCGCGCCGAGGTCATGGCGTTTGACGATCTGGAAAAGTACGGCAGCATGGCCGCCGTTCGTGAGGCCGGTCGCTATCGATCCGAAGGTAAGGAATACGTCATGCAGGACGGCGACATCGTGCAGTTCCTGTTCAACGTATAATCGGAGGTCGCATCATGAGAATGCGCAGAAAAAAGCACGGCAGCGAGAGAATTGCCGCCTGTGCGTCACTCCTGATTCCCCTGCCCGAGAGTGTACTGGAAAATCCCGGAGCATACTTCCCTGTCGAGCGTCCCCTTCACCTGGAGATCGGCTGCGGCAAGGGTGCCTTTGCCTGCGGCATGGCCGCACAGCACCCCGACGTCAACTTCATCGCCATGGAGCGCGTATCCGACGTGGCTTGTCTCGCTTTGGAGAAGGCCAAGTCGCGTGAGGATGAGCGTCCTGATAACCTCCGATTCCTCATTGGTGACGCGCGCGGGCTTACTGAGATGTTCCCTCCCAAAACCTTTGATTGCATTTACTTAAATTTCAGTGATCCCTGGCCCAAGTCGGGCTACCACAAGCGCAGACTGACCTATCGCGCGTTTTTGGAGCAATATCGCTTGTTGCTCAAGGACGGCGGCGTCCTGCGCTTCAAGACGGACAATGCGGATCTGTTCGCCTTCTCGCTGGAGGAGTTCGCCGCGGCCAATCTGGTCATCGAATGGCAGACGGACGACCTGCACAATTCCCCTTATGCCGAGGGCAATGTCATGACGGAATACGAAAGCAACTTCACCGCCAAGGGCATGCCCATCCACGCGGCTTTGGTTCGTTTCTGAAAATAAAAAAAGGAGACCGATATGTCGATAGAGACACTCGCCCCTGATGGCGTTTTGATCGTAAATAAACACGCCGGCGTGACCTCGCACGACATCGTCGGTATGGTACGCCGCCTGTATGGCACCCGCGCCGTTGGTCATGCGGGCACGCTGGATCCCATGGCAACCGGTGTTTTGGTCGTCCTTTTGGGACGCGCCGCCAAGGCGATCGAATATCTCAGCGGCGGCGACAAGAGGTATATTGCCACACTGCGCCTGGGGTTAACCACCGACACGCAGGATACGACGGGCACGGTGCTGGCCACCTCGGATCATATTCCAAGTGAGGCTGATGTGCAAGCCGTTCTGGCCAAGTTCCGCGGCGAGATTTTGCAGATGCCCCCTATGTACAGTGCCCTCAAGGTCGGCGGTCACAAGCTGGTCGATCTGGCACGGCAAGGGGTCACCGTCGAGCGCCAAGCCCGCCCTGTGACGGTGCACTCGTTGACGGCGACACCGACCGAGACCCCTACCGACTACACGCTGGACGTGACCTGCTCGGGCGGCACCTACATTCGCACGCTATGTGAGGACATCGGGCAAGCGCTGGGCTGTGGCGGCGCGATGGCTTCTCTGTGCAGAGCCACGGCCTGTGGATTTTCCTTGGAGGAGAGCGTGACGATCGAGGAGCTGGAGGCCATGGAACGGGAGGCGCGACTTTTCCTTTTGCGCCCGACCGAAAGCCTGTTTTCTCACCTTCTCTCCCTCACCCTTCCCTCGTTTTATGACCGTTTGATAGGCAACGGCTGTGCCGTTGCGCTGACCAAATTGAAGGTCTGCTTTCCGCTTGGCACGCGCGTGCGCCTGTACCACCCCGACGGCCGCTTTTTCGCACTGGGCGAGGTCGTATCGACCGACGAGGGGCTCGCCCTCAAATCCATCAAGACTTTTGTACTGTGAGGTTTTATCATGCAACGCAAGGATAAATTGACCATCGTCATCAACGGGCGCGGCGGCGTCGGCAAGGACACGCTGTGCGACTTCGCATCGCAGTTTTACCGCGTGCGCAACATCTCGTCCGTAGATCCCATCAAGGAGATTGCTCGCCTGCACGGCTGGAACGGAGAAAAGGATCTGAAATCGCGCAAGTTTCTGTCTGATCTGAAGCGGGTGTTCACCGAATACAACGACCTGCCCAATCGCTACATGATGGCACAGCACGCCGAGTTTCTCACGACGGACGAGCAGATCTTGTTCGTTCACATCCGCGAGAGCGACCAGATCGCCTCGTTTGTCAAGCTGATGGAGGGACATACCGTACTCACTCTGCTCGTCCGCCGCGATGACGGCACGCCCGTCGGTCGCTACGGCAACGTATCGGACGACGACGTGGAGTCCTACCCCTACGATTACTACTACGACAACAACGCACCGCTCGAAGAAACCCCCGACCGCATTGCTTGCCTGATTGCCAAGATGGCCAAGGAGCATGGGTTGGAACTGTAATAGAACAAGAGAACCGCAGAATCATCTGCGGTTCTCTTGTTTTTCCGTATATCAGACCTCGATCTCGATGGCATCAAAGATGTTCGAGAAGGTATCCATAATATTGCGCTTTTGCACCTTTTCGTAGTTGGTCAGGCGGGAGTTGTCCTCGTCAAAGGCGGTCACGCCCTTCTGCTGGAGCGACTTGATGATGGTCTTCTCAGGCATCAGGGGCAGGAGCACTGCCTCCGGCACGTTCTCACGGATGAGGGCCTTGAGCTCCTTGAGGGCCACGCCGGGGACCGACTTGGTCTTGGAATAGCCATTGGGCAGTATGTAGCGGATCTTCTCCAGGGGCAGGTCGTTATCGACGAAATACTGCAGCGTATTGTAGAAGCCGTTGACACCCAGCTTGTTGAGCTCGACGATCAGCATGAGCAGATCGGTTCTCTCAAGCAGGATCTCGGTGGTGCGGTTAGAGGAAGGCGGCAGATCGAAGAACACGAAATCAAAGCCGGCCTGCAGCTGCATGATCGCGCCCACAAAGTTACGCTCGAAGGAGCGCTCCAGCGTCAGCTTCTTGGACAGCATATCGGTATTGAGCGTCTTGACGCCGTACAGATTCTCACGCAGGGGGATCAGAACGTCCTCCTCGGTGCAGTTATCGGCCACAAAATGCTCCAGATAGTTATCATCGCGCTCAAACACCTTGGAAGAAAGACCGAACATCTCAAAGAGCGAGTTTTGGTCGTCGATGCTGATGACAAGCACGCGCTTGCCCAGGGTGGTCAGGTAGCCGGCAAACTCACCGGTCACGGTCGTCTTACCGACGCCGCCCTTTTTACAGAAAAAGCTGATTAACATTTGATACGTCCTCCCTTTTCTTCAATGACCTCCGCCATGGCGTCAAACGCCTCGGGGTTTTCGAGGAAAATGCGGGTCAGTAGCGCATTTTCCATGATAGTAGACATGCTTTGATCCGGATGGAGCAGCTGTGCCAGTCGGCATACGTCGCGGCTGATCTTGCCCACGACCAGCTTGCGGGAATTGCGGCCGCGCAAGGAAAAGTTGGTGGCCAATTCAAAGTCGTGCAGGGTCGGGAACGGCACTTCGTCCTCGATCACGTCCTGCGCGGGCTCGTCTTGCTTGGTATACAGGCGATGCTTGTCTGCGGCCGGTGCAGGAGCGACCGGCTCGTCGCCATACAGGTCGATGTGCTCGTCGTCCAGCTCGTCCTCGGCCTCAGCATAGAGGCTGGATGTGGGGGACGGATAAGCCGATCTGTCATAGATAGGCTTTGCATAAGAAGGTGTGGCCGCCGGCGCTTTGGGTGCCGACGTTGCGACCGATCCCGCTGCTGTGAATTCTGATGCCTTTTTGACCTGCGAGGCAGTGATGCCGTTATGGATCGGGGCTTCCCGACGGGGGGCGGCTGTCTCAGCCCTTACCGGCGCCTTCGCCTCGATCGACGGCTCTGTACTTACCTCTTCGGGTATCGCATCGTTTTTCAGAGCCAAGGGGTTGGTTCTTTTTTGCATGGTTACATCCTTCTTTCTGTCCGCGCAAGCACGCGGCACAGTTGGTTTATCTCAATATTACTTACTATTTTAACATATATTTTTCCCGTTGGCAATAGGAATTTTGTAAAAAAGAAGCGGGAATTACAAAAAAACGGGCAATATGATCCCTATTCGGGCATCTTTTCCGCTTTTATGCGCTTGTATTCAGAGGACAGCAAGGAGCAGCAGCCGATGGTGCGATAGCTCCCCTTGACCAGCATACTCTCTCTTTGGTAGCCCTCAAAGTGCATACCCACCTTCTCCATGACCCGCAAGGATGCCGCATTTCCCTCCATAAAACGCGCCTCGATGCGATGGAGCAGCAGGCGGTCAAAGCCAAAGGCAAGCACGGCCTGCACTGCCTCGGGAGCAAGACCCATCCCGCGCCAGGCGGGGTTGAGCACGTAGCCGATCTCGGCCGAGTCGTGGGGGCAATCAAAGGCGGTAAAGCCACACGTTCCGATCATTTTGCCGCTCTTTTTGAGCACCATCGCCCAGTCGTAAAAGCTTCCTGTGGCGTAGCGTGAGGCAATGTAACGGAGATAGTCACGGGTGTGCGAGATGTCGGGGTGAGGCGACCAGAGAAGATAGCGCGTCACCTCGGTCTGCCGGGCATATTCGTACATATCCTCGGCGTCCCCAAGACGCATCCGACGGAGCAAAAGTCGCTCGGTCTGAAGCTCCGGCATATGCGAAAAGATACGACAGATCAATTCCTTTTTCACGGTCCTCTCTCCCCCTTTCCCAACGTGTTTTTTCCATTATAAAGCAAGCTGCCCAAAAAAGCAAGCGTTTGGCGAGATTTTTTCCTGTTTTTGGAAAAAAGTTTTTCGTTTTTTTATCAAAACAATCGCAATAGCCCTTGAAAAAAAGGCGCAATCGTTGTATAATAATATAATAGGTGTACTATATCCGCGCGAAAGGAGTGTGAACGGATTGTCTTCTCGCAAACAGCTACGCATCGGCATGGTCGGCTTTGGCAGTATGGGCAAGACCCATGCATACGCCATCCGCAATTTGCCCTACTATTTCAGCTCCCTCCCCTTTTTAGCCGAGGTTCGTGCGATTTGCACCACCTCGCCCGAGCGATCCGCCCGTTTTGCCGACGAGTACGGACTTGGGACGCCGGTGGCAAGCTTTGACGAGCTTCTCTCCCGCGACGACGTGGATATCATAGACATCTGCACGCCCAACACCCTCCATTGCGATATGATTTGCCAGGCTCTTGCCGCCGGCAAGCACGTGCTGTGCGAAAAACCGCTATGCGTCACGCCGGACGAGGCCGCGCGCATCGTCGAAGCACAGCGGCAAAGCGACCGCATCTGCGGCATGGTATTCAACAACCGCTTCATGGCGCCTATGCTGCGCGCCAAGCAGCTGATCGACGAGGGGCGACTGGGGCGCATCCTGTCCTTCCGCGTCACGTACGAGCACAACTCCAGCACCTTCCCTGACAAGGCGCCCGGTTGGAAGCAAACGGCCGCGGCAGGCGGTGGTGTCTTGTTTGATCTCGGCTCGCACGTCATTGATCTGATCCGTCATCTGTGCGGCGATTTTGAAAGCGTGCAGGGGCTATCTCAGATCGCGTTTCCCACCCACGGGGATTGGCAAACGGATGCCGACGAAGCCTTTTATATCACGGCCAAGCTCAAAGGCGGTGCTTGCGGCACCATCGTGGCCAACAAGCTGGCGACGGGGGTGAACGACGATCTCTCGCTTGCCATCTTCGGCGAGCGCGGCAGCATCAAATACGAATTGATGGAGCCCGAGTGGTTGTATTTTTACGACAACGACCGCCCCGCCTCTCCTATTGGCGGTGAGCGCGGCTTTACCCGCATCGAATGCGGCGGTCGCTATCCCGCGCCGGGCGGCAGCTTCCCCTCTCCCAAGGCGAGCGTAGGCTGGCTACGTTGCCACATTGAATCCATGGTTCAATATCTGTCAGCGGTGGCAAACGGTACTCCCTTTTCTCCCTCGCTGTACGACGGTGCTTACGTGCAGGCCGTGATGCAGGCGGCGCTGGAGTCCGACCTCAATGGCGGCGCGCGCCGGGAGGTAATCGCGCCATGAAGATCCTTGGACTGACGGGACAGAGCGGCGCCGGCAAGGGCGCTGTCGCGGCTTTGTTTGCCGAGCACGGTATCCCCTCGGTTGACACCGATGCTGTTTATCACGAGCTGCTTATCCCTCCGTCTGCTTGTCTTGACGAGCTGACGGCCGAATTTACCGACGCTATCCTGAACGCAGACGGCACGCTGAGCAGACCCGCGCTGGCCGCGTTGGTGTTCGAGCCAAGTGAGGAGGGGCACCGGCGCCATCAACGGCTCAATGAGATCACCCACCGCTACGTCTCAAAGCGGACCTTTGCCCTTCTCTCCGAATATGAAAAACAAGGATATGCGGCAGCTATCATAGACGCACCGTTGCTTATCGAAGCAGGTCTTCACACCAGGTGTGACTGCGTGATCGCGGTCTTGGCTGATCGAGAGATCCGCATGGATCGCTTAATGCTACGCGACAACCTCAGCCGCGAGCAGATTGGTCAAAGGCTGGACGCACAGCCCGACGTCTCCTTCTATATCGAGCACGCGAATGCTCTCATTTACAATGAGGGCACCGAGCAAGAGCTGCGATCCGCCGTTGCGTCGCTGCTACCGGAGGTGCTCGCATGAAACAAGAAAAGACAAAGCGCCAAAAACGCATCACACTGTTGGCTGTGATCGCCGTATTGCTGGGTGTTTGCATTGCCCTGGGCTTTCTCATCGCTCCCGGTATTGACGAGGCTCTGTATCCTCGCAAATATCAGGAGACGGTCGAAAAATACGCCAAGCAATATGACGTTCCCGTCAATTTAGTGTATGCCGTCATGCGCACCGAGAGTGATTTCAGGTCCGACGCCGTTTCCTCGGCCGGGGCGATCGGGCTGATGCAAATGATGCCCGCGACCTTCCGTTGGCTCAGCGACGATATGCTGGGCGAGTGCCTGGAGGACGAAATGCTGTACGATGCCGAGACCAACATCCGCTACGGCGTATATTACCTGCGGCGGCTGTATGATCGGTATGACGATTGGATGACGGCCTGTGCGGCCTATAATGCAGGAAGCGGCCGTGTGGACGGTTGGCTCAAGGATAAGACCTTGACCGACCTGCAAGGAAATCTGATCGCAAGCCGCATTCCCATCGGTGAGACGCGGGCTTACGTTCGCAAAATACAAAAGGCATATCTTGCCTATGAGCGGCTGTATCCTACCGCCGACCTCTCACCCCTGTTGTAATCAAAAAATCATATATATCCAAGAAAGGAACCAAGCCATGTCCGAGAACAAGAACAACTATGAAAATCTGACCTATCAGAAAAAGTCCTTTTACGAGATCTTTGCCGAGAACGAGGCAATGATCGAAAGCGCATACGCTTATGCCAAGGACTACGTGACCTACCTCGACGCCGCCAAGACGGAGCGTGAGGCTGTGACCGCCGCCATCGCATTGGCCGAGGCACAGGGCTACCGTCCCTACCGCCTGGGTGACAAGATCGAGGCGGGCGATCGTCTGTACTACAACAACCGCGGCAAGAATCTGTTTTTGATCAAGGCCGGTACCGAGGATGTCAACAACGGCATCCGCATCATCGCGGCTCACGTTGACTCTCCCCGCCTCGACCTCAAGCCCTGCCCTCTGTATGAGGATCACGGCATGTCCTTCTTCAAGACTCACTACTACGGCGGCGTCCGTAAATATCAGTGGGTGACCGTACCGCTGGCTCTGCACGGCGTTGTCATTCTCAATGACGGCACGACGGTCAACGTCACGGTCGGTGAGGAGGATACCGATCCTATCTTCTATATCAATGACCTTCTTCCCCACCTGGGCCGCGCGCAGGGTGAGAAGCCGCTGAACACCGCCATTGCCGGCGAAAAGCTCAACGTGCTCGTTGGCAGCCGCCCTCTGACGGATGCCGAAAAGGATGGCGTGAAGGTCAACGTTCTCAAAATGCTCAACGATAAGTACGGCATCACCGAGCGCGACCTGACCACGGCAGAGCTGTGCGTCGTTCCCGCTCTCAAGGCCCGCGACGTCGGCTTCGACCGCTCCATGATCGCCGGCTACGGTCACGACGACCGCGTGTGCGCTTACCCCGCGATGACCGCTCTGTTTGAGTGCAATGATACCGCTCACACTGACATCGTCATTCTTGCCGACAAGGAAGAGACGGGCAGCGACGGCGCTACGGGTATGCAGGGTGAGGTCATTCTCGATCTGATCGACTGCATCGCTGAATCGCTGGGCGGCAAGTCCTGTGTGGTTCGCGCCAACTCCAAGTGCCTGTCCTCCGACGTCACTGCCAACTTTGAGCCCAACTTCCCCGAGCCCTTCGAGCTGCGCAACGCCTCCATCATCAACTGCGGCGTTTCCGTTGCTAAATACACCGGTTCGGGCGGCAAGGGCGGCACCAACGATGCCACCGCCGAATACGCAAGCTGGTTGCGCAACGTTCTGGATGCGGCAGGTGTCGTATGGCAGATCGCCGAGCTGGGTGCCGTTGATGCAGGCGGCGGCGGAACAGTCGCCAAGTTCCTGTCCAAGCACAACATCGACACCATCGACATCGGTGTCGGCGTGACCGCAATGCACGCGCCCTACGAGCTCATCTCCAAGGCTGACCTGTATGAGGCTCACAGAGCCTTCTGCGCCTTTCTTCGCGCATAAGTAATCACGAACCATTACACGAACGGAAAGGAGGATTCCTTCTGATGCAGGACAAATTATTTGCCATTGAACAAAAATATCGCAATCTGGAGGAATCCTTCGCCGATCCCTCTCTTCTCGCCAATCCGGCGGAATATGCCAGGCGCATGAAGGAGTATCGCGCGCTGGAGCCGACGGTACTCAAATACCGTGAGCTATGCGAGGTCCTTGCGGCCATGGCCGATGCCGAGGAGCTGCTGCGCACCGCCGGCACCGACGCCGACATCAAGGCACTGGCGGCGGCGGAGCTCCGAGAATGCAAAGAGGCGGAGCAGAGCATCCGCCGCGAGTTGACGGTTCTGCTCATTCCCCGCGACCCCAACGACGACAAGAACGTGCTCGTCGAGATCCGTGCAGGAACGGGCGGCGAGGAGGCAGCACTCTTTGCGGCTGACCTGTTCCGTATGTACAGCATGTACGCCGCCTCGGCAGGCTTTCGCGTCAGCGTGACCAGCGCCAACGAGACCGAGCTTGGCGGCTATCGCGAGATCGTATTTATGGTCGAGGGCGACGGGGCCTATTCCCGTTTTCGCTTTGAAAGCGGCACGCATCGCGTTCAGCGCGTGCCCGAGACCGAATCGCAGGGGCGCATTCAAACCTCGGCGGCCACCGTGGCGGTGCTTCCCGAGGCCGAGGACGTGCATATTGAGATCAATCCCGCGGATCTGGTGTTTGAGAGCTGTAAATCCTCGGGTGCCGGCGGCCAGCACGTCAACAAGACCGAGTCGGCGGTGCGTCTGACGCACAAGCCATCCGGTATCGTAGTCGAGTGTGACCAGGAGCGCTCGCAATTCAAAAACAAGGATATGGCGCTCAAAATGCTCAAGACCAAGCTTTACGATATTGAGCAGAGACAAAAGGAGGATGAGATCGCCGCCTCCCGCCGCTCGCAGGTGGGCTCGGGCGACCGCTCCGGGCGCATCCGCACCTATAACTTTCCCCAGGGTCGTGTCACCGATCACCGCATCGGCCTTACCCTGTATTCCCTTGACGCCTTTCTCAACGGCAACATCAGCGAAATGATCGAAGCCCTCATCAGCGCCGATACCGCCGAACGTCTTCAGCGTCAAAACGAAACTTAACTGCAAAGGAACGAAGCAATGCCTTTGGACACCAAACTGATGTGCATCCACGATCCCGTGGCACAAAAGGAAGAAATCGAGTGCGCCGCCGATATCATTCGCCACGGAGGCCTCGTTGTCTTCCCTACCGAAACCGTTTACGGCCTGGGCGGTGACGCCACAAGTGCCGCTTCCTCTCGAAACATATATGAGGCCAAGGGTCGTCCCTCGGACAACCCCCTCATCATACATATAGCAAACCCCGATGACGCCGAGCGCTACGCCGTTACCTGCCCCTGTTATGGGCGGCTGGCAAAGGCGTTTATGCCGGGACCCCTGACCGTCATTCTACCCCGCCGCGACATCATCCCGACGGAGACGACGGGCGGGCTTGATACCGTCGCTGTGCGGTGTCCCTCCCATCCGGTCGCGCACGCCTTGATCGAGGCCGCCGGTGTGGCCATCGCCGCTCCCTCGGCCAACCGGTCGGGCAAGCCCTCTCCCACCTGCGCCGCCCACGTGGTGGACGACATGATGGGGCGGGTGGACGCCATCATCGACGGTGGCGAATGTGACATCGGCCTTGAGTCCACCATCGTCAAGATCGAGGACGAGGACACCGTTACCCTGCTTCGTCCCGGAGCCATCACCTACGATGCGCTCTGCATGGTCGTTGCCGACGTCAAGGTCGCCGCGGCTGTCTCGGAGCGCTTGGGCGAGAACGAGCGCCCCCTCTCCCCCGGCATGAAATATCGGCACTACGCCCCCGATGCTCCCTTGGTGCTGTTAGAGGGCGAGGAATACGACGTGCTTGCCTATCTCCAGCAACAGCAATCGACTCGCCGTTGCGCTGTGTTATGCTATGACGAGGAGGTAGACTTCCTCCCCGGAGCACTTCTCTATCCCGTCGGCGGCAAGGACGATCTTGCCTCCCAGGCGCATTCACTGTTCCGGCTTCTGCGCGAGGCAGACCGGGATCAGCCCGATATCATTTACGCTCATTTGCCCCCCAAGGAAGGCCTGGGCCTGGCACTGTACAATCGCATGATCCGCGCCGCCGCCCATACCGTACAGCACATTCCTTCCCGATAACAGTTGAAGAAAGGATATTTGGTCAAACACATGGCAAGAACCAAAAAAAGCAAGGCAGACGAAAAAAAGGAGATCGTGCACGCGCCCGCGCGGCCGCAGCCCATCACCGAGACGATCGAAAAGAACTACATGCCTTACGTTATGACCGTCATTCTCTCGCGTGCCATTCCCGAGATCGACGGCCTCAAGCCCTCCCACCGCAAGCTGCTCTACACGATGTATAAAATGGGGCTTCTGACGGGCAACCGCACCAAGAGCACCAACGTCGTGGGACAGACGATGAAGCTCAATCCTCACGGTGACGCCTCGATTTACGACACGCTGGTGCGCTTGACGCGCGACAACGAAACGCTACTTCACCCCCTCGTCGACTCCAAGGGTACGTTTGGCAAGCAATATTCCTCCGATACCGCGCCCGCCGCTTCGCGTTACACCGAGGTCAAGCTGGAGGAGTTCAGCAACGAGCTGTTCCGCGGTATTGACAAAAACGCTGTCGATATGGTGGACAACTATGACGGCACCATGAAGGAGCCCCGCCTGCTCCCCACGACCTACCCCAACGTATTGGTCATGCCCAACTCGGGTATCGCCGTCGGTATGGCATCGGATATTTGCTCCTTCAATCTGGGTGAGATCTGTGACGGCACCATCGCGCTTCTCAAAAAGCCGAATCTGTCCACGGACAAGCTCATGGAGATCATCAAGGCTCCCGATTTTTCGGGCGGCGCCCTTCTTCTGTATGATGAAGCATCGATGCGTGAGGTCTTTGAGACGGGACAAGGCAGTGTTCGTCTGCGCGCCCGCTACGTCTATGATAAGGCCAACAACTGCATTGACATTGTGCAGATCCCCTATTCGACCAGCATTGAGCTGATCATGAAAAAGCTGACCGAGATGATCAAAGCAAGCAAGCTCAAGGAGATCACTGACTTCCGCGATGAGACCGACCTGCACGGCTTCAAGCTGACGCTGGATCTGCGCCGCGGTGTCGATCCCGACAAGCTCATGCTCAAGCTGTTCCACTACACCCCCTTGGAGAGCAACTTCAAGTGCAACTTCAACATTCTGGTTGACGGTGCGCCCCGACGCATGGGTGTCAAGGAGATCCTGACCGAATGGATCCGCTTCCGTATGGGATGCTTGCATCGGGAGTTGACCTTCGATCTGGGCAAGAAGAAGGACAAGCTTCACTTGCTTAAGGGTCTGGGCAAGATCTTACTCGACATTGACAAGGCCATCCGCATCATCCGCAAGACGGAGGATGACGACATGGTCATCCCCAACCTGATGGCGGGCTTCTCCATCGACGAGATCCAGGCCAATTATATCGCCGACATCAAGCTGCGTAACCTCAACCGCCGCTATATTCTCGACCGCATCAGCGAGATCGAGGCTCTGCAAAAGGAGATCGAGGAGTTGGAGGGCATCC